>JAHFBP010000013.1:9945-28512 GCA_023249975.1 bacterium | reverse complement strand
TCGCATGGTATCGAGGTCTAAAAACTTGTTGGGCAAAGAATATAGAAAACTTTGAAGCTTTTTTAAAATTAGCGGCATCTATTCAGTTGTTTAAGATGTGCTGACTTTTCGGATAAGCTCTAATAATATTACTCATATTTATCATGGCTGGAGTCCCAACTTAGACTGTGCAGAATTCAAGAAAGCTAATTTGTCCACCTCCCCGCTTCCCCTTGCCCTTCTGGTATGGCGATCACTGCAAGCATACCAAACAGCAAGTACTTACCGTCGTGAATATGAACCGAAACGCGCGAAGATCATGCAGTCTCTGTATACCCAGGCCTCAAGCCTCAAAAATGCCTTATCTAACACACCTGATAATGAATGCTTACAAAATCAGTATCGTGATATCAAAGATGAATATAATTCTTTTGTCGGCTACCACAAGGCCATTGCAACAAAACAAGGACTTCCTCTCGCATTATAATAAATTCAACGACTGCAACACAAAAGTTGACCGGTAATTTGAATGCCTGCTACCATTTCATGATATTCAAATATTAAAAAACAATAAGGACGTATCATGTTGCGTCGCTCGATTACCACGCTTTCGCCCGGCACAATGATTATCGCGTCATTTTTATTCGTGATCGGCATTGGGGCCATTTTGCTCTCGCTTCCGATGGCACAAGTTGAACCACTGGGCTGGCTGGACACTATTTTTATTTCAGCCTCATCCACCTGCGTAACCGGTCTTTCCACAGTTCCGATTACGGCATTCACTCTTTTGGGACGCTGCATTATTTTGAGCTTGATTCAAATTGGCGGACTGGGGCTCATGACGCTCTCATTCTTTTTAATTTCAATCTTTTTAAATTTTGGCATTACAGCTCGAGTAATTGCCAGCCAGGTCCTAGATTTTGAAATTTGGGGCAAAATCCGTGATTTCCTGATCCTCATTGTGACCATCACCCTCAGTTGCGAACTTTTGGGGGCAATTTTACTCTTTCCAACCTTAAAAAATTTATTTCCCCTGGATGAAGCGCTTTTTTATTCACTGTTCTATTCAATCTCAGCATTTTGCAATGCCGGAATTTCGCCAACCAGCCCCGACATTATCAGCCTTGCCGGACATTATGGATTTTTGAGCGTGATTGGACTGTTGGTATTTGCTGGCGGCATAGGTTTTTTGGTCTGGTACGAACTGTTTGCACTCTTCAAACGCAAAGTTTTGCATATGCACAATCAACATGAAGTTCGCCACTTTTCATTGCACTCCCATATTGTATTTTTCAGCTCAGTCGCCTTAATCACAGGCGGAGCTATTTTATTTTGGCTCCTCGAACGCACCAATACTTTGGCCAGCTATGGCGGATTTGGTGGAGCATTTAATGCCTTGTTCAATTCAGTTGCCTTGCGCTGTTCTGGATTTGCCACCATCGATTATGCCGCAGTACACCCTGCCACTTCGTTCTTCGTCCTCTTTTTGATGATGATTGGAGCAAGCCCAGCCTCAACAGGAAGTGGTATTAAAACCACCACAGCGTTTATATTTTTGGCAACCATTTGGGCAACGATGCGCAATCAGACGACTGTTGAAGTGTGGGGCCGCACGATTCCTGAAGATCAAACACACAAAGCAATTGCTGTGATATTTTTGAGCTTTGCCTGGATAACTGCTTCAACATTCCTCCTTTTAATCACGGATACGGGACTTGGTTTTTTACCAACGCTGATTGAATCGATCAGTTCATTTTCAACCTGTGGTGTCTCAACTGGAATTACCCACTTGTTTTCTTCGCCCGGTAAAATTATCCTTATATGCAACATGATCGCCGGAAGAATTGGGTCAATAACTCTGATTCTTGCATTGCGTCGCGCTCACGAAGTTCGGCACTATAGATTCCCCGAAGAGCGTATTTTAATCGGATAGAAAACATTAGAATGTCGGACCCTTCGATACTATTTGTTTCACAAATCACTCAGGGAATGCGGGCTGTAGGTGAAAATAAATTTTAAAAAAGTGTCTGTATAATAAAAAAGCATGCACAATTTAGAAATAACCATACTTCCCATGCTCCGCATGCCCTGAGTGTTTTCGTAAGAAAATGTATCGAAGGGTTGGAAGTTATAGAAAAAAGGACACCATGAAGTTTGGAATTATTGGGCTTGGAAGATTTGGCTACCAGCTCGCCGTCAGCCTTGCAGAACAAGGTTGTGAAGTTTTGGCCGTTGATCGAAGTGAAAAAACCATTCATTCCATCCGCGACCACGTAACGCAAGCCGTGTGTATTGACATCACGGATGAACAATCTTTAATCGAAATTGGCATTGGAGCTGTGGACACGGTGGTTGTTGCAACTGGAGAATCATTTGCACAATCAGTTTTGATCACCACCTTACTCAAAAAACACCTCAAGATCCCCAACGTTATTGCACGAACCTCTAATCAAACCTACGAAACCATTTTAAAATTAGTGGGTGCGGACAAAGTTCTCGTTCTTGAACGCGACATGGGAGTTAAATTTGCGTATCAACTCAGTTTGCCCATGGCTAACCTTGTCCCTATTACCAATAATTTTGCCTTGGCCTATATCAAAGCACCCAAAAGTTTTGTAGGCCAAACCGTGTCAAAAATTGACTGTGTACGCAGATATCACATTTCCTGCATTGCCGTTCAAAAAGGCACGAACGTTATCCCTCTGGGTCAAAATTACGTCGTTTTAGAGAATGATGTGTTGGTCTTTGCTGGTGATAAAAAATATTTGGCTTCACTCATGCATGTGTAGATTAAGAACTTATAAAGTTAGCTACTTAAACTAGGTTCTGTTGAGTTTTTAGTGCAACCATAAGCAGGCTCCCACAAGGACATATTCTAAATCATCCACCCACCTCCCGCATGCCCTGCGGTGCCCGCCATAGCCTTGCGCGACGGCTGGGAGTGATTTTCGTAGAAAATAGTATCGAAGGGTCGCTATTGTAAGCACTAAACTTACTTTTTACAAATTCAAACCCTTCGATACATTTTATTCGCTAAAACTCACAAAACACTCAGGGCGTGCGGGGTGTATGTGGATACCAACTCGAAAGAAACATTTCATGAAAAATCTTACCTTGCTAACTCCTCTTTTACTCATCGTCCTCACCACATCATCCTTTGTGCATGCCGAAGAAGCTCCAGCGTTTTTAATTGCGCAAACCGAAGCCAAAGAACTCAAGCACACTTCAGCAAACGCGCTCAAGCAAGACCTGGGTGATGAAATTAAAGAATTGCTTTCAGTTTCAACACAACTGAATCGGCAATTGGGCAAAATTCAAAAAAAAATCGCTGACCTACAAGATTCCCTTTTGGAAAACGGTGATCAATTACTCAATGACCGCAAACCTTATAAAAAAGCATCCAAAAAAGATTTGAACGCGGCTCTCAAAACAGCACAATCTGCTCACACACAATTGAAGGAAATTGAATCCTCATTTGAAAATTGTGTGTGCCTGAAAAGTTAACCCTCATTGCGTACAAATGAGAATCGATATACGTTTTTAATAACTTTTGGCAACTTTATCACTACCACTTTGTCAACTTACACCGAACTTGATAAAGTATCTCTATGCTTTTTAAGATTTTTTATTATTTCAACATCAACAAGGAAAAATACGATGTCGAGTTACAATCGAGTTATCATCATGGGTAATTTGACCCGCGATCCAGAATTAAAGCAATTGTCATCAGGACAATCTGTGTGCCGTCTTGGACTTGCCTCAAATCGCCAATTTAAAAATCGCCAAAATGGCCAAATGGTTCAAGAAGTGTGTTTCGTGGACGTTGACGTCTGGGGGCCTCAAGCTGACACCTCATTCAAATACCTCCAAAAAGGCCGTGGCGTGTTGATCGAAGGTCGCCTGAAGCTTGATACATGGCAAAGTGATGACGGTCAAAAGCACAGCAAACACTCAATTGTGGCTGATCGCGTGACCTTCTTGGCAGCTCAAGGACAAGAAAATGCTGAAGCTGACTCTGATTATTCAGCTGAACCAGTTGCGGCCAAGCCAGCCCGTTCTGTTGCTCCAAAAGCCACAAAAACCCCAAGTTATGCTGCAAATAAGCATGATAGCGGTGAAATCTCGTTCAAAGACGAAGAGCCTTTTGTCGACGAATTACCCTTTTAACTGTTTAGAAATCGGGCTTTTTAAGCTTCCGAGCTGGACAATAAAGCCTGGGTACGGTAAAATTACTGGTATCGAGGGCTTTTAAATAGCTTTAGCCAAAGTCTCCATGGTATGGGGGGAGCACTTAAACATCTGATGTGATGTCGTAGTCGTGACCCATGCGAACAAAATTAATCGAAACGGATAAAAGAATGGCACAAAAAGATATGCAAGCGTTTTTTAACGAATATGCGATTTTTGCAACGGGTGGCAAACAATACCAAGCTATCCCTGGCAAAACCATCCAAGTTGAAAAGCTCGAAGGCGAAGATGGCGCAACTTTGACTTTTGACACTATGATGCTTCGCAAACGTGGTGAATCAATTGAAATCGGTCAGCCTTACTTGCCTGGTAAAATTACAGCAAGCATCGTTAAACAAATGCGTGGACCAAAACTTATTGCGTTCCGTTTCCAACGTCGCAAAAAAGTTCGTACCAAAAAAGGTCATCGACAAAGTTGGACCATTATTCGTATTGAATCAATCTAGATTTAATACGAATAATTTGGTTAATAAAATTAAAAAGACCGGAGTTTTAAAGCTCCGGTCTTTTTGTATTTTCAATTCAATTTAGGCATATAACTACTTATTTTGCTTTAGGATTAAGCAAAATAGCTCCTTTGATAACATTATCCAATATTGGATTTAAATTACCTGCTTGCTTGCTAATCAATGAATTGTCTTTAACGGTATCATACATTTCAAGAAGCAATCTATTGGCCTCAAAAGGAAGTTTTGAAACTGAATAACTTGAAGTTTTCACGGCCTTTGCAGCTTCAACAAAAAACTGACGAAATGTCTCTGATGGCCCATCTTTGTTTATATCTGCAGTTACAATATAATTAAACATTTTATCAAGAATTGCCGTAAATTCTGCTATCTCCGGCTTTTGGGCTACTCGTAGTGCCTCTAACCGACCCATCAAACCCGTATACGACATTTTACCTGACTTATTAGCCTCTTGTGAACCAAAAACAGTTCGCATATTTTGATAATTCACACTACCAGTACTCAAATCAACATTACCTACAGCTGTGGGCTTCGTAAAATGAGGCTTCCCTAAACTTACAATTTTGGTTATTTGCTTACTATAGTCGACAAGTTGTTGTGACATAGCGTAAACAGCAGAGCCTAACAATCCGACAATCACCAAAGACTTAAGAACCAAACTAGATTTATTCATCATGACACTCCTTGTCTCTATTTCTATCTGACAATTTAATGATAGCCGGATGGGACAGAAAAAATCAATAATCTTTTCCCCGAAGTACGCGAATTTATGATATGCTCAATAAATACGATAAAAACCATGGATTTTAGCCACATTTTTTAGCACCTTACCCCTTTTATGAATCAGCATTTTACGCACTTACACCTTCATTCTGAATTTTCGCTACTCGACGGAGCTATCCGCGTTAAAGACGCGATAAAGTTCGCCAAAGAGCATGGCATGCGATCTATGGCCATCACTGACCATGGAAACGTGTTTGGTGGCGTAAAATTCTTTCAAGAAGCTGCCAAAGCGAGCATCAAACCTATTTTGGGTGTGGAAATGTATCTGACGCGCGATGCAACCATCCGCGATCCCAATGAAAAATATTTTCACTTAATCATCTTGGTGATGAACAAAAAAGGGTATGAAAACCTCTGCCAACTCATGAGTTTTGCCTATACCGAGGGGTTTTATTTCAAGCCACGGATTGATTACAAAGTTCTCGAACAATTCAATGAAGGCCTGATTGTCGGAACGGCCTGCCTGGGTGGTCATATTCCCAAATTATTACGCCATGGCAAAATAGAAGAGGCTTATGAGCGCATTGAATGGTTTATTCGAGTGTTTGGGCGCGAACGCTTTTACCTAGAAGTTGCTCCAGCTGGCAATTTACCCAAACAACAAGTTTTGAATGACCTCCTTTTTGAGGTAGGCCAAAAATTTGACCTACGCGTGGTCGCCTCCTCCGATGCTCATTATTTGCGCGAAGACGATCACGAGGCACATGAAGTCATGCTGTCTATTCAAACCAAAGGCATGCTCACTGATGAAAAACGCTTCACTTTCGGTGATTTTCGCGGATTTTTGAAAACTACCGAGCAAATGCTTGCCGCATTTCCCAATAACCCGGAAGTTGTCTGGAATTCAGGGCTGATAGCGGATCAATGCGATTTTAACTTTGAATTTGGCAAATTATTGTTTCCCATTTGCCAGATGCCCGAAGGCGAAACTGAACAAAGTTATTTTTCCAAACTTTCTCACGAGGGGCTGGAAAAACTCATTGCTCGCAAATTAATCAACCCCGAAAAGCTTGAAATTTACCAAGCTCGGCTGACCGAAGAAATTGACCTGATCGGTAAAATGGGATTTTCCAGTTACTTTTTGATCGTCAGCGATTTTATGCGCTGGGCCAAACGGCAAGACATTCCCATAGGACCTGGTCGGGGTTCGGCTGCCGGATCACTCGTTGCCTGGGCACTGGAAATCACGAATATCGATCCCCTGCAATACAACTTACTTTTTGAACGTTTTTTAAACCCCGAGCGGGTCAGCATGCCGGATATTGATATCGACTTCTGCATCGAACGACGCGAAGAAGTTATCAATTATGTGCGTGAAAAATATGGCAGCGAATGCGTATGCCAAATCATCACGTTCGGTACCATGATGGCAAAAGGAGTGGTAAAGGACGTGGCTCGAGTTTTGGGCTTTCCCTTCCAAGATGCCAACGCCATTACCGATTTGGTGCCTGATCAATTGAAAATTACTCTTGCTCAAGCTATTGAACAAGAACCTCGACTTGCCGAAATGATTAAAAACAATCCCAAAATCTCACATTTATTTGATATTTGCAGGCGACTTGAGGGTTTAACGCGCCATGCCTCAAAACATGCGGCCGGAGTGGTAATTTCACCACGTCCCCTGCGCGAAGTAATTCCACTCTATGTTCCGAGCAAATCAACCGACACCGTCACGCAATATGCGATGACTGAACTGGAGTCACTCGGCTTTTTGAAGATGGACTTTTTGGGCCTCAAGAACTTGACGGTGATTGATCGCACCGTAAAAATGATCAAAAAAAATTACAATATTAGCATCGACTTGGACCTGATTCCTTTCAATGACAAGGCAACCTTCGACAACCTCGGGGCCGGAAATACTACCGGTGTATTTCAGTTTGAAGGTGACGGCGTCACCGAAATTATGAAGCGGTTCAAGCCAGACAAATTTGAAGACCTGATTGCACTCAATGCACTCTATCGACCTGGTCCACTGGGATCGGGAATGGTGGACGACTACATTGAACGTCGCCACGGCCGCAAACCGGTTGAATATTCTTTCCCTGCTCTTGAACCTGTTTTGGTCGAAACTTACGGAATTATTGCCTACCAAGAACAGGTACAAAAACTTGCGGTAGTTGTTGCCGGATATTCCCTGGGCGGTGCTGATATTTTGCGTCGTGCGATGGGTAAAAAAAAGCCGGAAGAAATGGCAAAACAAAAAGCTATTTTCTTGGCTGGTGCTGCCAAAAATGGCTTTGATACCAAAAAATCTGAAGATCTGTTTGAGCTGATGGCCTACTTTGCTGATTATGGTTTTAACAAATCCCACTCAGCCGCCTATGCAAAAATTGCGTATCAAACCGCGTACCTGAAAACCCACTATCCCAATGAATTTCATGCCGCTATTTTGACATTTGAAGTTGGCAACCCCGACCACTTCTCGCTCTATTTGGAGCGAACTCGAACACACAATATCAAAATTAGCCCGCCGAACATCAACGAATCTGACATCGAATTTTTGGGTAATAAAAATGGTGTTATTTTTGGATTAAATGGGATTAAAAACGTTGGGCTTGCCGCACTCCACAACATTCTGGAAGTACGCGCAAAAAAACCATTTTCAGATATTTTGGAATTTTGTATTCGCGTTGACCTGCGCACTGTCAACAAACGCGTGGTTGAAAGCCTCATTTCAGCCGGCGCTATGGACTGTTTGCCAGGCAATCGTGCACAAAAAACCGCAGAACTGGAAACCATTCTTGCTCGAGCTCATCAAGAAAAAGATTCTGCTCGGACCGGGCAGATGGGGCTTTTTGGCAAAAAGAAATCCGCAGACTCTATTGAAACCTATGAATTTGCGCCGCTCGACGAATGGCCGATCAAACAACAACTGGATCTTGAAAAAGAAATCATTGGGTTGTACCTCAGCGCACATCCTTTGGACAATTACCGCCAATTGAGCTCCTGGATTGGTTCGTCATCATTAGCCGAAACGCCCACCAAAAAAACGCCCATTGTGACGGTGGGGCTGTTGCTGCACTACAAAACCGTAACGACCAAAAAAGGCGACCGCATGGCGTTTGCTGAGCTGGAAAGCTTAACCGGAAAATGTGAACTGATTATCTTCCCGCGAACTTTTGCCGAATGCGAAGAAATACTCAAAACACACACTATTTTTGTTGTTCAAGGCACATGCGACCCGGACGATTCCGGAACATTCAAGGTTATTGTGGACCAATGCGTCCCAGCCGATGAGTTTTTTGAGCGCAAAATAGCACGAAAACTGCATCTGGAGCTGCCTGAATTATTTGATGACCAATTATGCCAAGATCTAAAAACACAACTTTCTGCTCCCGGTCAATGGACGGTAAACCTTTCATTTTCTGAAAATGAAAAGAGCCTTGGGCTGGCATTTTCTCAGCAAATTGCCTGTTCACAGCAGGTTTTAAGCCAACTGGAAACTGTCGGGGTTACCCCTCGCATCGAGTTTGAAGAGCGTCAAAAACCAGCATTTAATGGGCAGAAGAAACAATATTAAGCGCGTGCATATAAGTTTTAAAATATATCCACCCACAGCCCCAAATTCCGCCCGAAGTAGCCCTTTTATAAAATTTTTGGTAATAATACGAAAAACTGTTAAATTTGCAGATGTAGTACCCATTTGGACACAGAAAGGACTTTCCAAATTATGAACGTAAAGAATTTACTCCTTGCTCTTGCGCTGATTTCAGCAGGATCAATCAATGCTCTCAGAGCCGACGATATTGTTGCCGATGCAGCAATTCCAACGGAAGTTACTGTTTCAGTTTCATCTGATGACACAACAGCAGAAATATCTGCTCAAAATTTCTTGCGAAAATACGCATTGCGCATCGCGATGAAAGCTGGTGGTCGCGCTGGAATTGCAACAATTACTAAAAGTGCAAAAAAGAAGGCCGGTGCCAATGATGAAAAAAAAGAAACTATTTCCAATTGGAGCGATGTAGCAAAATCTTTGCTCAATTGTGCCGCAGATGAATTGACAGCTAAGCCTAGTGATGATGAACGAGCAGCTCAAGTCGCTGAATGGTTCGTACCTTTGATTTCTGAAGACATTGCAAAAAACAACTGCCCTTTTAAAAATCAAAAGGACGCTACCCAATTTGCCATGCATATCTCACGTGATGCCATTATCAAAAAAGGTGGCTTTTTAGCCAAAGATAATGAAATCAGAAAAGAAATTTTCGAAAACGAACTTGTACAACTCTATCTTATGAGCATGGAACGCGACGGCAATTTCAATCCTGAAAGGGCAGGAAGCATTTTCATGGGTGTTAAGTTTGAACGAGTTCTTAAATTGTGGCTCAAGAACATCGAAGGCAAACTCCCTCTATCGCTTCAATTCATCAACAAGCCTTGCCGACGTGCATGTATTGCTGAAATTGGCGCAATTGCCCTTCGTACACTTGTGTACAACAGACTTGTAGCAATAGCAGATTTTGCAAAATAAATATATTAAGAAAAAACAAAAAAAGAGGCTTGGTTTTTTAGACCAAGCCTCTTTTTTTGTCTAAATTTTACAAAATCAAAATCTATTTTTTTCTTTATTCTTATTTTTTCTTTGCTGGAGCCACCACCTTCAGGGTATTTGCAAGCAATTCAAGCACATCAGCAATTCCTTCTTTGGAGAGCGTACTGCACAAGACATACGGTTTGTACTGTAGCAAATCAATTTCTAGATACTCAAGTTGCTCAGCCGTCATCAAGTCGGCTTTGTTAAACACATGAATGACTGGCGTATTTGCATCAATTTCCAAATCCCCAAGTGTCTCATTCACCACTCTGATGTGGTCTTTCCACGCAGGATTATGGATATCAATAATGTGCAGCAACACACTGGCATACTTCAATTCGCTCAAAGTTGACTTGAACGCAGCAACCAAATGGTGTGGAAGCTCTGAAATAAATCCAACCGTGTCGGCCATTAAAATCTTGCGGTTATCGCAAAAGAAGGTGCGCGTTGTGGTGTCCAAAGTTGCAAACAATTTGTTCTCAACCAAAACTTCACTTTGCGTAACAGCATTGAGCACACTCGATTTACCCGCATTGGTATATCCAACCAAGCACACAAGAGGAGTTTCGCTTTCAACACGCATTTTGCGTTGAACATCGCGTGATTTTTGCAAAACATCCAATTTCTTTTTGGCTGCGGCATAGCGCGTTTTGAGGATGCGATACACCATTTCTTTATAAGTTTCGCCGGGCCCCTTTTCGCCAATACCACCCATTTGTTGGGACATTTCAATCCCTTGGCCGGATAATCGCGTTTTGAGCAATTCAATTTCAGCCATCTCAACTTGAATTCTACCTTCAGCTGAAGTTGCGGCATTTTTGAAAATTTCAATAATCAACTGCATGCGGTCAACCACCTTGCATTCGGTGATATCTTCAAGCTTACGTTGCTGCAAAGGGCTGAGACTTTCTGAGCAAATAATTTGCCCAATTTGATGTTCAGCACATAGTTTAACCAATTCTTCGCGTTTTCCCTTGGTAAGAAAATGTGCCTTGTCGATCTCGCGTAATTTGGTAAACCATGTTTTAGAGTATTCAACGCCCAGCGTTTCAACCAAATTTACAAATTCCTCAAGATAATCTTGTGGATTGGTAGCACGATTGCGTGGTGAAATGATCCCTAACAAGAGTGTTCGAGGACCATCTTCCGTTGTTGACATTGATATCGAAGTTTTAAATTCCATTAATAGTACCTTTCACATCAAAAAACTCTGATCTTAATTACAAATTTACCACATAACACATTCATTGTCAGATATATAAATAGGAATACACCCTTCGATACATTTTTTCTTGCAAAAAAACATCCATAAGCATAGTTCTTCTTCACAAGAATGCTCACATCAAGTACACTAACTTTATACTTCGATGCTTGAAACAGAGCACGGGGAAAAATATGTGGGCCCATAGCTCAGTCGGTCAGAGCAGTCGGCTCATAACCGAAAGGTCCCTGGTTCAAGTCCAGGTGGGCCCACCATCAAAAAGGGAATTAACATGTCCACACCCGAACTCATTTCTCAACTTACAAACCTTGCCCAATCCCATGCACAAGTAGAAGAGATTAAAAAAAAGATCGCAACGTGTGACGCGCTCATTCACGAAAACAAAAAAGCCATCGATAATGCCAATATCACTTTGAGCGATCAAAGAGATATGGTTGCCGCTGCGCAAAAAGAAGTCGACAACCTTGAGCTTGATGCAGAAGTTATTCAAGCAAAAGAATCTGTCCTGAATAAAAAACTCAAAACCATCACCAAACAACGTGAAGCTGAAGCCGTTGAAAAAGAATTGCATCAAATTTCACGAGAACGCTCAACCTGCGAACGCATGCTTGAACGCGCATGGAATGTGTTGACTCTTGCCAAGAAAAAATACACCGCAGAACAAAGTGAAAATAAAAAAAAGACCGCCTTATTTCACCAAAATATTGAAAAACTAACTTTGGAATATACGGGATATGCCGATGAGCTTGAACAAGCTTTGGCAAGTGAAAAGCTCGTTGCGCTCAAAGTTCCCAACGAATGGGTTGACCGCTACAAAAACATGATGGAATCAGTTTCTGATCCTATTGTGCAAATTGTTGGTGGATCGTGCAGTGCGTGTTATTACAGCGTGGTACCCCAAGATGCAAATCGCTTGCGCAAGGGAGACATGCTTTCATGCCGCAGCTGTTACCGCTTTATATACCTCAGCCCAGAACAACAAAACAAAGAAGCAAACCCCGCCTATTAACGGAGCACCTTGTGAGCAACGAAGAACAACTGAGTTTTATTGCCCCACCATTTCGTACCATAACGCGACCGGTCAAAGCCGTGCATTTGTCACTGTTTATTGATGGAGCATCGCGTGGCAATCCAGGGCCGTCAGGCATTGGGGCGCATGTAGTTGATGGCACCAAAAATATCATCTTTAACGATGGTTTGTACTTTGGCAAAAAAACTAATAATCAAGCTGAATATTTGGCGCTGGTTTATGGAGTTTGGAAAATTCATCACCAATTTAAAGATCAAGAAGTTAAATTGAAGGTGGTTTCCGATTCTTTGTTGCTCATTAAACAAATGCAAGGTGAATACCGCGTTAAAAATCCTCAATTGATCGTTCTGAAAAATTTGGCGGACAAGTTGTGTTCCACCATGTCCTGCACATTTGCTCATGTTCTGCGCGAATACAACACAACGGCTGATGCTCTTGCCAATGAAGGCGTTGACACCAAAAAGGCTCCGCCAGAACCGTTTAAAACTTTGCTCACAAAATATGGCTTTCCCGTTTAAGGCTTATTGAGACTAAAATTTTGAATACACAGCTTGTTAAAATACAGAATAATTAAAGTATAAAGTACCATCCATCCCGTTCGTACTGAGCGTAGCCCCGTTGGGCGCAGTCGAACGTATATCGAAGCGGGCACATATGACTTACATTATCCATTCGATACCCATTCGATTGCGCAATAAATTGCCTTTTTATTCAAACCTCAAATCATATAAATTTTTCACAACCCTAATCTTAACCGCCATTTTCTTCATCACTCCGTCCGTATCCCCTGCCACCACAATTCGCGTCTTAATTAATGTCATCAAGACCAATCAGCCCAAAACACTGTCCCTCCAATGTCGTGAAAAAATTACACTGACTGATTGTGATGCCGACAAAATCATCAGCAAATCATGCGAGATTTCACTTCCCAGCACAAAAATAATATGCACGCATCTTCAAGCTGCAACCGAAAATAACACACCCATCACCTTCAAAGATCAGCATTATGCAGGATCACTACATATTCATTTTGATAAAAAAAATTCATGCTACCTGGTCGTGAATCACCTTGATTTGGACGACTATCTTTACGCAATTTTGCCCAATGAATTGTATCAAAGCTGGCCGATTGAAATGCACAAAATTCAGGCCGTAGCCTCACGCAGCTATGTTTTGGCATGCGCACGTGATGCCCGCAAAAAAAAGCAATTGTATGATGTGCGCAGCTCAAATCACAGCCAAGTGTATCGCGGAACACATGAACACAAGCACCTGTGGGCCGCTATTGATCAAACGCGTGGAATGGTCCTGACTCATGAAGGAAAGCCGATTTTGGCCATGTTTGATGCCTGCTGCGGAGGAATTTGTCCCGCACTCATCGAACGACCTGAAATTGCCGACAAGCCGTACCTGAACCGAATGCGAACCTGCCATTTTTGCGCCAATTATAATTTATATTCCTGGCAAAAAACTTTTAAATTCTCTGCTATTGAAAAAGCACTCAATCATTTTGCTCCAACCCAGAAATTCATTGCTGACATTGGAAAACTCCAAAGCATTTGTGCCGAGCACATCGATCAGGCTGGCGTGGTTCACACCATCAAACTAACCGGGTCAAAAGGCACAAGATCCATGCCTGAAAAAGATTTTTTTGAAATTGTTCGTCACAAAATTAAAAGTCATACGTATACTGTGCAACGCAATGGAGCTGAATTGAACTTTTCTGGCTCCGGATTTGGGCACCATCTTGGTTTGTGTCAGCGCGGCGCTCGCGAATTGGTCAAAAGAGGGTGGAAGACCAAGTCGATTCTCGCATTTTATTATCCGCATACCAAAATGGCTCGAATGGATACGAACGCAAAATAACAGGAGGTTAAAATCATGGCATCATACCGAGGGCACCTGGTTGGCGGAGTCCTCACCTTTGGGCTCGTCCTTTTTATGCGCCCAGAACTTACAGAACTTGGACTCATTAAACTCACCATAGCGCTGACAATCACCCTGCTCGGCTCACTTTTTCCCGACATTGACACCAAAAGCATGGGACAAAAAGTTTTTTATTCGCTTTTGGCCGTCTGCCTGGTTCCCACCATTTGCGCCCAATCCTGGGGACTTTTAACCATTTTTATGATTCTTGGCCTCGTTCCCATCCTGGTACCCCATCGCGGCCTGACCCACAGCCCCTATTTCTTGCTCATAGCCCCGCTCATCATCATCTGGCTGCTCAGTGCGATTGATGCGCGCTTTATCCTTCTCCCTGGATATTTATACTTCTTTTTCGTAGCTGGAGCCATGTCCCACCTTATTTTGGATTACAGCCCGACCCAACTTGCCCGCCGTCTTTTTTTCATAAAGCGATAAATCAGGTCTTTTTTCCCAAAACTGATCGTATTTATTAAAAAAACTCACATTTCAGCATATTTTGCGCTTGAACAAAATCCAAATAGAATCAGCCCCTTCGTGCAAAATCATCCAAAAACCCTGGTTCTTACAATTATTTTTGAAAATTCCCAAATCCCCCTTACACTGAGAATATGAAACCAAAAATTGTTGAAAAATGGAGATGTCCAAATGGATTTTAAATTAAATCGAATTATTATCGTTGTTGCGACCTTATTTTGTACTCAAACATTGAGTTTCGCAAATCAGGGCATTCCTACAAGCTCAACAATTGCTGACCTTAAATCAAAAGTCATGAACACCATTCCTCTCGCAGAAGGTGAACATGATCTCTATTATGTTCCCGAAGTGATCAAAGGCGTTGAAGATGAAGCCGATTCAGTAAATTTCAAACTTTCAAAACGCCTGCAATGCGTACTGTCCATCAATCTATTGGCCGCTGAAAAAGAAAAAAGTAATCCATCCCCAGCTCTTTTTCATGCAACACTCATTGAAGATATCCAATGTTTGAATGGCACACGAAAAAACGTTTTGGATGCCGTTGATCGGACTCAAACAATCGCCGGCCGCATGTATCTGACAAGCCTTTTGTCACAAGGATGCACAGATGCGCAAACCCTGCAAAAAAGGCAGGATATTATTAAGCACCTGTATGCCAATCCTGAAATTCACGAAAAAATTCGTCAACACTTATCGATCATTCAAAAAAACGAAGAATCTTTGTATTCATGGTGGGGAGCACATCCACGAACAGAAACCGATCTTCATGATAAAATTATCAAAATTAACCTTCCTCTGCCCATTCGAGACGAAAATAACTCCGGCATTATTAAAATAGCCCTGCCATATTCATGGACATCAAACAACACCTTCCGCTTTGCAGCAACCTCCATGTATCGTGGTGGGGCTTTAAATTTTGATCGAGCTTTTCTTCTAGCCTCACTTTATCGTTTTTATAAAAAGAGAGATGGCTTCAGAGCCATGCCTTTGGATGAGCGTGTGATGACAGTAGGCGGAGTTGCTGCAGTCCAAGGCATATTAAGCCTAATCTTTCATTGGGAAAGAAAAACAATCTGGGACCTGCAGCAAATTATGCTTTCGCGAGAAAAGGCTCTGGCTCGCATTATTGAATCAACCACAGCAATCACATCAATTATTTCAGAGTTTGCAATCTCCGGTGAGTTGACAAGCATGAATAATGACATGGATCATGATTTTTCAAATGAACTGGCCAACCTCAAAGAATACTTACGCTCAAAAACATTCGCTGAAGATGCACATTTGGGATATTTTTCACATCACGGCAATATCAGTAAAGTCTATTTGTTGATGGATGAAGCAAAAAACAAACTTTCAAACACGCTTCGCTACATCGCTATGCTCGATGCCTATTCCTCAGCTGCAACCTTGCTTCACGAGGCTGAAAACAATCCTATTTTAGTCAACAAGGATCATCCTGAAGACGGGGTTGTCACCTATTCTTTTGCCAAAATCATTAACGATGCAGCAACTCCACGCGTTGTTGCAAAGAACTTTTTCAATCCTGTGATTGATCGCACCATTGTTCGCCCAAGCACAATTAGCTTTGGTGAGCCTGGCAAAAATCGATGCGGTATTATCACCGGGCCCAACGCTGGCGGAAAATCCGTTAACCTCAAAGGACTTTTGATTAACCTCATGCTCGCGCAATCGCTGACCATTGCAGCTGCGGAGAATTTCGAATTTACGCCATTTGAGATAATTGAAACGCACCTGAAATCAGTTGATGATATTGCCGAAAACACCTCTAAATTTATGAGTGAAGCCAAGGCTGTTGCCAATATGCTCAAAACGGTGCGCCAACTTCCTGCAAACAAATTTGCATTCCTGGTTACGGATGAACTCTTTACGGGAACTGAAATTACACCTGCCATCAAATTATCTCACCAAGCCTGCTTGGCTTTTGGAAACATGCCCAACTGCATCTACCTTTTGGCAACTCACTACAAAGAACTTGCCAACCTTGAAAATGCAACCAATGGGCTCTACAAAAACTTCTGTGTTCACGTGGGCAAAGATGCTGTAACCGGCAAATTGGTGTATCCATTTAATATCTTTGAAGGCATCGGAGGAACGAATGTCGCGTTTGATATCTTCCTCGAACAATTGGAAAAACAAGGCATTGATGATCCTGACCTGGTTCAAATCATCAAAAATGCCCGTGACTTCAAAATTTAATTAAAGAGCATGGAAAGGTGCCCCACATGAAACACTCTCTCAAGTACGTATTGATTGGATTATTGGCCATCACCCAACCTTGCCAGGTTCAGGGAATCCCTCCTCAATTTCATCAGGTTATACGGATTGCTCGTGCACTGATTCAATATCAATTTCACGACGTCAATTTCCACAGCCTTAAAAGGCAAGCTCTAGGCCTTTCCCCTTTAGCGGTCGCCAATTTTATTCAACCTGGTGGTGAAAAGCTTAACAAATGGTCATTTGAAAAAGGACTTGCCGCCTCGATTACATCATTTTTTGCTGGTCAAAAAATTAAGGAAATTATTACCTCTGATGAAAAAAATTCATCATCCCAAAAGCTTGCACTCGTCCCGCTCTTTTTGTTGTGGACCAATCCCGGTGAAGTATTCAAGCTCTGCAGAAACGTGGTAAAACTCAGAGGCCGCACCGGACTGAAGACGTATATTGCTGGACTTAAAAAAGATCGCGTTCGCAAAGTTGCGATAGCAACCAAAACACTTTTTGGTGGATATCAAATACACAAAGTTTATAGCCTCATTCCACCAAAGGTCGCACTGACTGGTAATTGTGCTGTCTGTATGGAAAATTTCAAGGAAAATCGCAAATACATGTATAAATCATCTATCTGGGATTGCACTTGTACTGACAAAGTTTGTGTAGGCTGCACTCAAGAAATTATGAAATCTGAAAACCATACATGTCCTTTATGCCGACAACCTGCTCCGAGCATCTAGGCTCTGTTGAGTTTTTGAAAAACTATTTAATATTCACTATTTTTTATACTTTTTTAAAAATCATACTCACCCCATTCGACAGGCTCAGGACAGGCCTCGCTCCACTCGTCCCGCATGCCCTGAGTGTTTTGTGAGTTTTGACGAGCAAAATGTATCGAAGGGTGAACGACTTAAAATTAAAGCTAAGAATTTACAATAGCGACCCTTCGATACATTTTTCTTGCGAAAAACACTCAGGGCATGCGGGGTGTTGGTTGCAATATTTCTAAAACGAGCTGGCAGCCCCGCGACTTGCAAGCCTAAATAATTCAATCAGAAAACATGACCCTGTCGCAAATTCGCCAAAAAACCCTGGTTTTTACGATTGTTTTGCATGAATTACACAATGCCCTTACTATGAATATATAGGGTTTTTGGAGTAATTATTGGGAGTTTTCATGAATTTTAAAAAATACTGTGCACTCTTGGTACTTCTCTTCAACTTTATGCAACCTCATATTCATTCAAACCTTGCTCCAGAAGCTGACATTGATTATAAATCATTGGGACTGAGCTTTAAGGATTCGCTGACCAGCACCAGTGAAAATGCGCTCAAAGAACGATTTGCGCCTTTACTGGGCCACAACGTAGAACAGTCTACTCAAGACATTTCCTGTATTTTTGATCTTTTTGATAAAAATAAAGAAGCTTTGGCTCTTTCACCTGACGAACACATTCTCAGTTCAACAGGACTTGCCGATATTCTCTGCTTCTCATCTGCTGATAATTTTCCCAAAGAACATAGCTTTTATCTTTCGGATATGACCAAACGAACCAAAACGGCTTCCGGTTATGCCGTATTTAACCACATTTTGGCACATCCCACGACGAACATTGCAGTCATCAAAAAACGTCAAAATATTATTAAGGCCATGGCTCAAGATGACAATTTT
>JAHFBP010000013.1:0-9935 GCA_023249975.1 bacterium | reverse complement strand
TTTTTATGAGCAACTTACCCAAAACCTTGAACAATTTAAAATTCAGGAACAAGCCCTTTTGACCTTGTGGCAAACTAAATCACGAAAATCAGATCTTCCCCTCGACTCAAAATTTAAGAAGTATTTTTATTTAAACTTCAAAAACAAAGATAAATCTCCTTTTAATTATTTTGCTTCTAGTTCCAAAAAAAATAATCGTTCAACTCAAGCGCTCAATTCTCGACTTATTTCAACAGCCATAACCAATGCAGTGGCCCCGCTGCTCATTGTATATAGCATTTATGACTTATTCTCAGGTAAAAAAATACGGCGCATAAAAAACAATCTTCTCGCAGTAGAGCTTCTCAAGAGCATGACTCTCTCAAATGCTGAGCAAACAACCTACGCAAAGATACTTAATGTTGACCTATCAGAGGTTGAAGGTACGCTTAAACAAATCAAGGCCCCCAGTTTATTTGATAACTACCAACAAGCAAGCCTTTTGGTCGGAGAAGCAATCATATCTGTTGCACAAATAATTATGCTCAAGGACGTCATTGAAGAAAGTATCATAAATCCTGCCAAAGCCCTGATCAATGCACAAAATCTTCTTGTTCAAATGAATGGATTTTTTGATACCACCAAAAACATGCTCTCACTGCTTGAAGCCTCACCTGTATGCCTCACGATGCCTGAAGTACAGATTTTACGTGATTATTGTAATCGCACTGATTTAGAGATTACAGAAATTACAGAGCTTCTTGCAAACGCAACATTTAAAGAAAAAACCAAATTCTGTTCGTATGGAAGAGTGCTCAACGCGTTCAAACGACTTTACAAACTTCAAGACAAACTTGCACCCTTGTTACACGCAATTGGAACTATTGACGCCTACCGATCAATGGCTCAACTCATGCGAGAAAATTCAACAGCTGGAAAAAACTCACCACAATTTTGTTTTGCTGAATTTAATGAACGCACCACAGATGCCCACCGATGTTCTTTTGAAAACTTGTGGTATCCCCTTGTTGAACAAAAAAATGCCGTCACCAACAATCTTGCTTTTGGAAAAAAGGCACACACCAACGCCGCCAAACACATCCTCATCAGTGGACCCAACGCTGGTGGCAAATCAACCGGTATGAAGGCAACCATTACTGCAGCTCTTTATGCTCAAACATTCGGAATTGTAGCTGCACAATCAGCCATATTTTCAGCTCCGTGGAGCAAAATCATTACGAGCATTGCCGTTCAAGAAGACCCTCAAAACAAAAAGTCTTTATTCAAAGCTGAAGCAGAACGCGCACAAAGCATTATTGATTCGATTAAAAACCTTGATCCGAGCAAAAAAATTCTTGTCATTATGGACGAAGTTTTCAGTGGAACCAATGCCCGTGAAGCCTCAGCGCTGGGTAAATCATTTTTATCGAACGTTTCCAAAAAATACGACAATGTGGCTCTTGTTATTTCAACACACTTTCCCTTAATTGAACACATGAGCGCAACCGACAAATCGTTTGCCAATTATCATGTTCAAATCAAACGCAACCCAGTCACGCATGAATTCTTAGGGTACACCTACAAAATTCAACCTGGACTCTCAACAGATACCAATGCCCTGGATCTTGCCCTGCAAAGCGGATTTGATGCTGACATTGTCAACCAAGCCAGACAACAACTTTTATCAATACCACAATTTAATTAAGAGCTTATCCGAAAACTCACCAAAAAAGTGATGCTATTTAGTTTAGGGATTGATCTTTTTTCAAAAAACCCTGGTTTTTAAACCTTTTTTGAAAAAAACACAAATTACCATTATTATTAATAATATAAAGAAATTGGCCATTTTATTATAAATTTAAACGAAAGATTAACGATGACTCAATATTTTAAATTGAATAAACTTATTTTCGGTATTTCACTTCTAGCTTCTGTGCAATTTTCAAGCAAACTCTCTGCAAAAGTGGATATTGCCTCAAATTCTACCATTTTAAGCCTTAAAGAACATTTGATTAAAAACGCGCAGCGAGAAGAAGGAAAACAAGATAGCGTTATTGCGTCACCTCAGATTATTGAAGGCAATGAGACCAAACCTGCCTCGGTAGACTTCAAACTTTCAAAATCAGTAGTATATGATGCGTCAATTAATTTGTTGGCTGCTTCCCCAGAAAAAGAAGCCGCTCCTGCACCATTATTCTCTGTCACATTAATGGATGATCTTCAGTGCTTGAATGGAACACGCAAAAGTGTTCTCAGTGCTGTTGACAGAACTCAAACAGCTGCTGGGCATAACTATTTAGCAAGTCTTTTGTCACAAGGGTGTACCAATGCTCAATTGCTCCAAAAACGGCAAAATGTCATTCGTTATCTGTATTTGAATCCTAAAATTCATGATGAAGTTAAGCGCCACCTTTCAATCATTCAAAAAAATGAAGCTGCATTGTATTCATGGTGGAAAACAACAGAACGCACCGAAAATGACATCCATAACAAAATTATCAAAAATAGTGCGATTACTTCACAAGACTCAAATAATGCCAAAAGCTTTGTAGCCTCATCATTATTTAGAGGTGGAAATCTCAACTCAATGTATAAGATTGGTCATCTTGGACTAGCTACCTTTGGTGCTTACAAATTACATTCCTTAAAAAAATCACTAGGTCATTTAGATGAAGTAGCTAGCCATAATTCATGGAAAGACTTGATCCGTGCTGTTAAGCATTATGTAAACAAGAATAAAACGACTGTTGGTGGGGTTATAGCTCTTGAAGCGTTCATGTGGTATTTTTCATCTCGTGCAACAAAAGAAGCTTGGGATCTGCAGCAAATAATGCTGTCACGTGAAAAGGCACTTGCTCGCATTATTGAATCAACAAAAGCGCTTATTTCAATTATTTCAGATCTTGAAGACGTAAAAATTGCGTCACCTGAGCTGAATATTATGAGAAATGAGATTGCTCGTGATCTTTCAAAAGAACTTTCGCCTCTTGAAGAATATATAAAATCAGCAACTTTCAATGAAAATGCGCATTTGGGACACCTTTCTCATCATGCGAATATCAGTAAAATTTACTTATTAATGGATCGTGCAAAAAATAAACTTTCAAGCACTCTCAAATATATTGGGATGATTGATATGTATTCTTCAGTTGCAACATTACTGCACGAAGTTGAAGCCAATCCTATTTTAATTAATCCAAATAACCCTGAAGATGGCGTTATTACCTTTTCTTTTGCTCGCATTATCAAAAATGCAACAACGCCATGCATTATTGCAAAAAACTTTTTCAATCCGGTCATTGATCGTAACATTGTACGACCAAGCACCATGAGCTTTGGAGAACCTGACAAAAATCGTTGTGGTATTATTACAGGACCTAATGCTGGCGGAAAATCTGTCAACCTTAAGGGACTTTTAATTAATATCATGCTGGCTCAATCGCTGACCATTGCAGCAGCTGAGCATTTTGAAATTACGCCATTTTCTGTTGTTGTCCCTCACCTTAAATCGGTTGATAACATCATTGAAAATGCTTCAAAATTCATTGATGAAGCCAAAATCTTTGCCAATATGCTTAAAGTTGTTTATAGTCTCCGACCTTTGGAATTTGCATTCCTTGTGACTGATGAACTGTTTACGGGAACCGAAATAGAACCTGCTATTAAGTTGTCTCATCAGGCCTGTTTGACTTTTGGCGACATGCCAAATTGTATCTATTTGTTAGCAACACACTACAAGCAATTAGCTTCTCTTGAAACAGAAACCAATGGACTGTATAAAAACTTCTGTGTGCATGGTGGAAAAGACCCTGTTACCAAGAAATTGGTCTATCCATACTCCATTTTTGAAGGTGTTGGTGGCACAAATGTGGCCTTTGATGTGTTCCTTGAACAACTTGAAAAACAAGGTATTAACGATCCTCGACTTGTTGAAGTCATCGAAAAGGCTCGTGATTCTCAAATTTAAATAAACGTATTTTAAGCTCTACAAAAAAGGCGGCTCCGTTTTATAAAAAACGGAGCCGCTTCTCTTTTTAGGATATTTTAAGCGTAGGTTTTAGCGAACAAAACACTCCCAGCCGTCGCGCAAGGCTATGGCGGGCACCGCAGGGCGTGCGGGGTGTAGGTGGATAGGTATCTAAATAAAAATGTATAATTTATAGCTATTGTAAAACTCAACAAAACCTACACCCCAAATAATTTTTCTGCATTAGCCGTCGTCTGCTGGGCAACTTCTTGGTACGAAATTCCTTTTACCTGAGCAACTTGTTCAGCAACAAACTTCAAATACGCAGGCTGGTTCGGTTTGCCGCGAAATTGCTGGGGCGTCAAAAATGGCGAATCGGTCTCCAAAATTAAAGATTCAAGAGGAATGGCCTCAACTACGTCTCGCAACCAATGATTATTCGGATAGGTCACAGGACCGTCAATCCCCAGCATAAATCCCCATGAAACAAACTCTTTGGCAATTTCAACATTCTGCTGAAAACAATGGATCACCCCGCGCATGCCGTCCCGACGATACTGATCCATAATAGTCATGGCATGTTGGGCCGCACCGTCCTGATGTAAAATATCCCGAATATGCACAACGAGCGGCAAATTGGCCTCGAGCGCAAGTTCAATGTGCGCCCTGAATGAATCGGACTGAAAATCTTTTTCATAGGGCTTGTGATAAAAATCTATTCCTGTTTCGCCAATGCCCACAACTTTCAAATCCTTGACCTGCTTTGCAAGCTTGGCAATTTCCTGAAATTCATCCCGCCACTGACCAAAGCAATCAGTCGGATGCAACCCAACCGTGGCCCACACATTCTCAAAAGTCTGTGCAATCGTGATGCTTTGCTTGCTTTCAGCAAGGCCTGTTCCGACATTAATTATCTTGGTCACGCCGG
The DNA here is from genome assembly GCA_023249975.1 of bacterium. Lineage (GTDB taxonomy): Bacteria > Babelota > Babeliae > Babelales > JAHFBP01. The sequence continues at coordinate 5,061 of JAHFBP010000013.1, read as the reverse complement.
CATCATGAGCCTGCGCAATAGTTGCCTTGATGAGCTCAAGATGTGCCACTGTTAATTCAGTCTTAGTTTCAAATCGTGCGACATAGTCAAGATGACAATGCGTATCTATTAACATATTTGCCTATCGTAAATTATGATTGCATGCGTGATTGTAAAAAAATTTAACAAAATTGATCAAAGTATAGTGTACAAACTTGACAAAGATTTCAACACCCTCTACATTCCCCCGGTAGAGAACCCGATTCGGGCGGTCTTTTTGTTCTCTGTTTGGGGAGAGTTGTTATGAACAAGAGTGAACTCATAGAAGCAATAAGTGAAGAGACGACCTTTAACAAAAAAGATGTTGTTAAAGTCCTCGCTTCATTCACACGCATTATTGAACGTACCTTGAAAAAAGGTGGCAAAGTTTCTCTTACCGGTTTCGGCGCCTATTGGGTTTCTCGTCGTCCAGCTCGTATTGGCATAAACCCAGCGACTAAAGAACGGATTAAGCTTCCAGCAGTAAACATTCCTCGCTTCAAGCCTGGAAAACATCTTAAAGAGCACGTTCGTTCTCTATAATTTTTCTTGCGCAAACAAAAAAGACGGGGGCTACACGGCTTCCGTCTTTTTTATCTTTAAATTCTACCCGCGCTCCTCAATGGTGACCATTGAACCAGACGAGTTTTTCTCGACAATCATGTGAACAGGAAAACTCTCTTTCAGTTGTCCCAGGTGTGAAACCACAATAATTTTTTCAAAATCATCCTGAATGGCATAAATTGCCTCAATGAGCAAACTTACCCCATCCTCATCTTGCGACCCAAACCCTTCATCAATCATCAGTGTCTGCAGCGCTGTGCCTGCCCTGCGTGCCAACAGCTTGGATATAGCGATGCGCAACGCAAAATCTATCCGAAACGCCTCACCACCCGAGAACATCTCATACGGCCGCATCCCAGCAACGTCAGAAATTTTGATATCCAAAGTTTCGCGAACGCCACCGCTTTTCAAGTCACGCAATGATTCAATCATCACCTGAGACTCATTATTAGTTAATTTGGACAAAATATTGTTGGCCTCTTGTTCAATCTCGGGCAAAGCCTGGTCAATTAAGAGTGCCTGAATCCCATTTTTGCCAAATGCCTGGCTGAGAATTTCAAATTCATGCTGTTGTTCGCCAACGGCAAGAACTTTTTTCTGATAGTTTTCTTCATCAATTTTAACATTTTTCAGTCGTTCAACTTCAGCTTCAAGTTTGCCCTTTTCGCGCACCAACTCATCTTTTGCCGCTGCCCATTGTTTGGCATTTTCATCAAACGGCTTGATCTGCTCCTGCAGGGCGATGCGGGCAATTTCAACATCCTTAAAAACCAACGCTTTTTGTTGCAACGCCAGGACCTGCTTTTTCAGCGTTTTAATTTCACGATACAATCGACTGGCATTGTCTTTGCGAACCGCCTGTTGTTGCTTTAATTGAGCAACTGAATGAACTTTTTTAATCTGAATTTCAAGCTCATCGATTTTTATAAGAATGGATTCGTGAACCTCTTTGTTGTAATCCAGCCCACTTTTTTTAGAAACCAAGTCTTTTTGTTGCTGAATAATACCGACTAATTGCTCATCACTGGCACATGTTTTTTTATGCGACATCTGCAATTCTTCAATATTTTTCGTTTCGGCATTAATAATTTCTTGAGCTGCTTTGTGTATTTGAAGCTGCTGCCCAATAACACTATCCAGCCGCTTGAGCTCAGAAGTTGTTTTTATTTTTTCTGACAAATATTCGCGAACGGCTAGCTCAGCCTTTTGGTATCGCTCATCTTGAGCCGCAAGAGCCTCAATGTGTTCATGCTGAACGACCAAAATGTCTTTAAGTTTTTTCATCACCCGAACAATCCGCGCCAATCGATAATCAAATCGAGCAAATTGCTTATCCAATTGAACACTCAAAAAGGCTTTGCGCTTTTGAGTCAGCAGCTGCTCACACAACGGGCAACACGGGTTTTTTTCATCATTAATAACATTCTGCTTTTGGGCCATGGAAAGTTTTTCGGCCTTGATGCCATTGGCCCGCTGAATCAGCAATTGATAAAAAGTTCGCCGTTTTTCAAATTGAGCTTGTTCAAGCTTTTTGGTTTTTTCAAAACCCTCTTTATTTGTCACCAAATCTTTATACTGCTGTGATCGCTCCTCTGAAGTAACCAAAGCCAGGCACAGCGCTTTTTTTTGTTCCTCTGCTTGTGCCATCAACATGTGAGCATGATCCGCCTTGAGCGATTCAGATTGTTGTCGAACTTGAACCTCATGCAAAATTTGTGATTGTTTTTGATCAAGCTGCGTTTTGCGTTCTTGATATAATTTTTCGAGTTTCACTTCCTGCTGAGAAAGTGCCAAAAACTGCTCTTGGGCATCACGCATCATTTTATTGTGCGCATCAAGTTCTTTTTTGTGCGTCTCAAGCTTTTCTAGCGACGGCATTTTACGAATCAACCTAAAATCAATTCGCCAATTTTGCACAATTTCAGCAAATGTCTGTGTTTTTTTTGCACACTCAACACCCAAAGCTTCAGCTTCCTGATGTGCCTGAATCATCCGCTCATATTCAAGATTGAGCACATTCGCTTTTTCGACCAAGGCAATTTTTTGATCTTGCTCCTTTTGGGCTAGTTCCTGACCTGCCGCAATTTCAGCCGCCACATTGGCCAGCCGCTGATCCTTGACGCTCACTTGTTCCAATTCTTCCCGAGCTTTTTGAGCAAGTGCCAGCAACACCTTATTCTCATGCCAGAGAGCTCGGGCTTTTTCATTAGCCCGCACAGAAAGGCTTTCGTACTTGGAAAGCCCCAAAATATTGGCCAAAATTTGTTTACGATCTTTAGCTGATTTTTTTGAAAACTCGTTCGCCTGACCTTGTCGCAAAAACGAAGAATTAACGAACGTCCAAAAATCAAGTCCTATCAAATCTTCTATTTTTTTCTGAGTTGCCCGAATGGTTTTGTCCGTTAAGGTCACAAATTGATTCTTTTCAGGATCGAAAAGTTCAAAATCCAAAAACAATAAGGCTCGTCCATTGGTTTTGGTAAATTCACGGCGAATGCGATAATGTCGATCATTGAACAAAAATTCAACGTAAACGACCATTTGTTTTTCACCCAGTCGCACCAAGCCCTCATCGGCTCGCGAGGTTCCTGAGTTCTTGCGGGCCTGTCCCCAGATAGCCCAGGTCAGGGCATCCAGTAGCGACGTCTTGCCGTGACCATTTTTGCCCGTCAAACAAATGAGTGCGTGATCAGTAAAATCAATTGTCTGGAGCTGACTTCCATAACTTAGAAAGTTTTTGAGTGAAATTTTGAGTGGAATCATAGCAACCCGAGCGACCTATTTGGTGAGTTTAATAACTTCAATTATGCATGGGTGTAGTGTACCGAAAAAACACCCGAAAAGCTCAGTTAAATGCATCAATTTTTATGGCACTCAGATTTTACTCAATAGACTGAGTAATTTTACTCAATGCATTGAGTAAAATCCAAAAACCTCTGAAAGTGTCGATTGTGAGGTTGGTTTAAAAAACACCCCTAAGGGGTTTTTAGCCCAAAAGTACATCAGACTCTGGATTTCTTACCCCTGAAATTGAGTAAAAAACCTAATTTATTAAGGCGATTAAGCAAATTTTGCCATACAGCCCTCAACATAACTTTTGTCCATTTGGAACTTTTGGGTCAACCGTCACAAGGCAGATGCTGCCATTATCATCAGCAAAACCTACGAGTAAAAACTGCGACACAAACCCCGCAATATTTTTTTCACCCAAATTTACACATCCAACAATTGGGCGACCGATCAGTGATTCGGGAGTGTAATGCACTGTCACTTGTGCCGATGTTTGCAGAGTCCCAATTACAGGACCAAAATCGGCCCATACTTTGTAAGCTGGCTTTTTGGCTCGTGCAAACTCTTCAACTTTTACAACAGTGCCCGAACGCAAATCAACGCGCTCAAAATCATCCCAAGATATTTCTGTCATTTTTTACCTTCAATTTTAATGCTCAACAAGCTTTTTATGTGTATACTAATCTACAAATTATTTATGCAAAACACTCTACTTTACATCATGAACATGAAATATATTTTATTGATCATTGCTCTCTTAAATTTTGAACACACGGCACATGCCATGATGCGGCGAGCAAAACCTGCTTTTCAGATGTATAATCGCATCACACATCATATTCAACCACTTTGTCATCAACAACAAATTCGCAGCCAATCTCATTATCAATCACCAGTGCCTGAATACTTTGAGATGATCAAAAATAGCCTGAGAATGATGCAAAAAAGTACAGTTACGGAACAATTGCCCATAGAAGAAACTGCGCCAGCGCGAGGGGAAATTGTTGATTACAATGCACAACGCGACGAGCAAGCTGTTTACCTTATTGTCATGACACGAGTGGTGCACGACATACTCGTTAAAAAAGGTGAATGGCCTTTTGATTTTTTGGATGATGCATGCTGGGAAATATGGCAAGCCGATATTAAACCAATGCTCAACAATCCCAAATTTAACACTAAAGTATATCGCCTCAATGGAGAAACTGTGGGGTTTGTCATATACAATATTACCCAACAAAAGTTTCTAAAATTTTTCCCACAAACTAAACGCGTTTATCTTCTTGCCTCACATAATGGGGATAGTGATATTGAATCAGTGCTATTGCAAGCGGCAGTCAATGAAATAAATTAATCGCACAGGCCAAAAAATTATTGACCGAATGGTGGATGATGCTTGGCCACAACGAATTTGTTTTTTTTACTATATAGCCCCAAAAAAGACCAAAAAGAAAAAGGAATCCTACATCATAAAGTATGGTGCCGAGCGGCAAGGCAAACTTGTTGCTGTATACCCAATAAGGTATGTGGGCTAAAACAAATAAGCCTGAACTCATGATGTTGGCTATTTTAGAGCTTATCCGAAAAGTCGATTGAATAATTGCGAAGCTCATAAAGTGCTTTAAAATAACGTTGCACAGTCTAAAAAACCCTTTATGAACTTCGCAATGAAAATGATACCAGATTTTA
>JAHFBP010000002.1 GCA_023249975.1 bacterium | reverse complement strand
ATCAACTTTTGCGCAGCCAATTAACAAAAGTTTAAGATCATGAGTTTTAGGAATTGGTTGATGAGTAGAAATTATAAATGCCTTAAGGGCTTTTTCTGCGCATTGATGAGTGTGAAATACAGAACAATCAAATGTTTCTTCATCGTCAGATAATTTTTTTGAAGCTTTCAGGTCACTCGAAGCTTTTTTGAGCCAATGATTAATTCCTGGCATATAACAATTTCCCTCTAGTTTTAACTTCATAGGTTAATGAGGTGATATCTTGAGAGAATGTGTCAAATTCTTGTTGAGTGAAAACAACGGTGCTGGTAGGTATTTCTAGGCTTAACAAGGCATTAAAAGCCTTATCCCCGCGTTTGTAGACTTTTTCATTAGATGATTCAATGATAATTAAAATACATAGGTCGTCGTCATCATCGGGATGACCCCAGCCATAAGCACCAAAAAGATAGATGGCAACAGGTTTATAGGCTGCAATTAGTCTGTTTTTTGCGTCTTCAATGGTTTCAGGACTGATCATATCAAATGTCTTCCGAATAAATTTAGGCTAGGAATGCTTTTGGTGCTTATTTTCATATAACTTTGGAGGATAAGCAATACGTATCCTTGTGTTGAGGTCAAAAAGAACAAAAAAGGGGGTGTTTTTAGTATTTATTGGGGGGGGCATTTTGTAGGTATGAATTTTGGTTTCGACAACTCTAATTCGGCCATGGGTTCTGTTGGGTGTTTTATTGCGGCTACCGAAGTAAAAAAAATTGTAACGCAGCTTTATGCGCATGAATTTTTAGTAAATCCCCTTCAGGGCATTGATTTTCGCCCACTTGATCAAAGTGAACTTGCTCAATACGGCGTCGCATCTGGATATCAAATTGCACATATTGCTGCCCGAACGCTTTCCAGTGACTCAGGGATCAAAGTTGGTGACATTTTATGCACATTTAATGGTCAAGATTTTGGTCCAGAGTTGAACCGTTACCTTGGTGATAAAATAATTGGTGATGTTGTTACTGTTGGTGTTTTACGAGACGGTATTTGCCAAGAAATTCAAATTCTTTTAGCGGTAGAAAAAATTCTCATGAATGACGTTATTCTGACTCGCATTGGTCGAATTGTTGGGTATGAGGTTCTTGGTGGAGCATTTTATATAGAATTTATGATGTCTTCGCTTTTGCTCAACGGTAAAAATTATATGAAAAATCCGTCATCGGCAATTTATGCAAGCGGATACTATCAGGGATCATTTGTTGCGCATCTTGATAATAACGTTCCTGGTAAATTCAGATGTCAAGTTGATGCAATTAATGGTCAACGTGTTAATAGGTTGGAAGAGCTCAATCATGCGTCACTCAAAAGTTTGGAAACTGGCTTGCTTGAAATTGCATTTGAAAAAGACACTATAAATCAAGCAGGTACTTATACTTTTGAATTGAAGCACCTTCTTCAGGCTGATGTGCCACAGCAAAAACTCCATGGCTACAAAAAGTTGCCATTGATTGAGCAAGCTCAAGCGCGTGGTTTGGCGACTCAAGGATTAGCACCACAGGCATAAAAAGGGGCTGTTTTAGTTAATTGGATATTATACTTCCGAAAATTTATCCAAAAAACTATATACCAAAACCTGCTTGCTCTGCTTATAGTTCTGAGCGAATGGAAATTTGAATTTGAAAATGTTGCGTTCTTTTTACAAAAACCCTTATTCTAGGTATGTAACTTCCGATATTAAGTAAGTTTGGTGTATGAAATTGGTAAAAAAGAAACTTCGGGACATTTTAGAAGACTGGCCGAGAAATTATATTCAGGACACAGATTTGGCTGAAATTATGGGTAAATCTGATGAAGCTCGATATTCTGCGGTCAATAGAGCGATGACGTCGGGTCTTTTGCTGCGAATGAAAAAAGGTTTTTATTTGATCAAAAGCCAGATCAAGCGCATGTTGCCCGATGAATTTGAATTGGCTCCTTTGCTCTACCTGCCATCATTTGTTAGTTTGGAATCAGCGCTTTCCTATCACAATTGGATTCCCGAGGCGGTGCGCAGCACAACTTCAGTTTCACCAAAACGAGCGCAGGAATTTAGGACACCTCTTGAGCGATTTAATTATAGGCGTGTGCCTCAAAAATGGTTTTATGGCGAAGTTACCCGAACTCAGACACGAACCGGCATTCGCCTTGTGGCTGAGCCTTGGCGGGCCTTGGCCGATTATATGTATGTCACCCGAAAATCGTGGGACAATCTTGAGCAGCTAGAATTGGATATGCGGATTGATTTTTTTACCGTAATGGAAAGTGATATTGAGTCGCTTAAAAGCGTTGTTCAAAAATATCCAAGTCCTCGTGTTCGCACAATTTTAAAAAGATTTTTAAAAGAAATTTTGAAACACCTGAAGGGTGCCAAATGAGTGTAAAAATTATTCAAAATCGTCTTGCCGAATATTCGGCTGCAACGCAACGAGATGAATTGAATGCGATTAAAGAAATTGCTCAAGAAATTGCATTGTGTGCTTTGGCTAGAGGTGGTTTTTTTGAGCAAGCTGCATTTCAGGGTGGCACTTGTTTACGTATTGTTCATGGAATTAATCGATTTTCAGAAGATTTGGATTTTGTTTTACACCAACCCAATGCGGCATTTGCGTGGGAGCCTTTTTTAAAGGATTTGGAATTTGAGTTTTCTTTGTATGAACTTGAATTTAAGGCAATTGACCGGTCTCGTGCTGATAGAATAATCAAAGCTGCTTTTTTAAAAGACTATTCATTTGGTCAGGTTTTGGTATTGACCCACCCTCGCGGACCGGCTGACAAACAAACCATTCAAATTAAGCTAGAGGTTGACACCAATCCGCCGGTAGGCTCTGTGTTTGAGACTAATTACATTGATTTTCCGTATTCATTTTCTATTGTAAGCCAAGACTTGTCGAGCTTGTTTGCCAGCAAGCTACATGCACTTTTGTGCCGCCCATATCTCAAGGGGCGCGATTGGTATGATTTTGTTTGGTATGTTTCCAAAAAAATTGTGCCTAATTACATTCACCTGAAATACGCATTGGAGCAAGTTGGGCCATGGCAAAATCAAAAAATAGATGTATCAGGTCAGTGGCTTGTGGCCGCATTGAGAACAAAAATAGCATCAATCGATTGGCAAGCTGCAAAGACAGATGCGACACAATTTTTGTGGAATCATGATAAATATGCACTTGACGTGTGGAGTTCAGGCTTTTTTGAGGCAAAATTAAAAGTATTGGCAGAAAACTTGCTTAATTTTTCGCACTAAATAATTGATTGCATCAGTCAGAACCTAGCGGAATTTACTTGAGAATTTTGGCTGAAAAGCATAAGTAAAAAAAAGGATAGTAGAGCAAGTTGATTATCAAAAATGAAAGGTGTTTTAAGTAATAGCAACCGACAGTTTTGGGGCCCAAAAAACATAAAAGCGCAGAACCATTTCAAATTGCTTGATTAAGCAAATCCTCCCTCATTAACATCAGAAGGCTTTATACTTTTTAGATATTTTGTGAGGATCTTGTGAAGTTTTTATTCAAGCAATGCGCGCCCATTTCATTGATAGTTTCAGTGTTATGTATTGGGGGTATTCGGCCATCATTGAATAACATCAAAGGGACATATTCAATTCTTCCGGAAAATCAAAGAGAGGCCTTTTCCTTAATTCACGGTGCTGTGGCATGGGAATCAGGGGTTATTCGACGAATGTATGATTTTGACCAGATTTTTCCAGACATTCAGGAAATTAATGGTCTTAAGAAGATTGTTGGTTACCTCAAACCGGAAAAAACGCATGCGGTCGCTCGATTAATTCATGCGTTGTTCTATCGTATTCCGGGAACAACCACAGCAACAGATTTTGTTGCAACCAAGCATCGCGCAGATTGTGATCTACCGCAGACTATTGCTAAAATTCTCAAGAATTGTCAGTCGCTCAAAATATTAAATAAATCGTTCAGGACTGCGATACAACAGATTGCTTCAATTTCAGATTCTCGCAAGGAGAAAAATTTGAGCGATATTCTTAGTCGGCTATTGTTACCAGATGTCCCGAAGGGTTCTTACCAACAAGCTTTGCAATACGTGAAAAAATTAATGAAAAAAAATGATGTAGTCAAAGCAGATATAGCCAAACAACTTGTTTTTTTAAGCAATTTTTTGAGTGAAGTTGTAGAGTTCGATAAAAATTTTCGATCAATGATTGAATCGCAGCGGATCAATGAAAATACTGAATTTGAGCATGTGATTCTCCAGGCTTTGCGTGAGTGCAATTCGAAAGATCTTGAAAATGTATTATATCCAGAATACATGGTGAATGCGATTTTCCAGGCATTTTTATACGTTACGTGCGGGGATACTGTTGATGCGCGTCAAAAATTTGGAGCTTACTACACTGCTTTGGGTATTGATCTTCCAGATGGCTGGGAGGCAGATGTTTTTCCTTCAGTTAAGCAACCCGAGGCATTGGCCAAACTAGAGGAAATTTTGGCACCACAAGGTCCTGGTGCTATTGCTCAAAGTATTGTTACTCACTATGAAGATTTTATTTATGATTTCCATCAAATTTCTCAATTTCCAAGGCCCGTTGGATATGCCAGGGCCAAATATTATTATGCAGGGGATGAGCGCTTTGTAGAGTTTTCTGATTGCATGGATAATGCGATACGTAATTTTATCAATTTGTTTGCGTGTAACGCTGAAGAAAACCAGTATTCTCTTGAAAAATTACAATCAAATTTGGGGCTAGAGCAGGATGTTCATCCCGCATTGGCAGAATATTTAAAAAAATTTAATGAAGTTGATAAAGCTGCGACAGATGAGGCGCATTCTGCGTGGTTGGATGTTATTTCCAATATTCCCTTTGTGTCCTATACCATGGCTATAAATTCAGATTCAGGAGCTGTAAGGCATCGTTATGACTTGAGCAAACCTTTTATTTCAGGGTTGTATAATCCAGATGTTTTTAAGTATATGATACTTAAAAAAAATGAGGTTGGGTGTGACTTGTTTGCTTCAGTGAAAAATACGATTATTTTGCTTGATCATTTGTTGAATTTGAAATTGTTTACTGGTGTTCCTGGCGGATTGGCAGAAGAATTTGATCGTACTGATTTTGTTTCTCATTATATTCAAATTTTGTGTAAAAAACTTCATTTGCGTCACACATTTGAATTTTTGGTTGATGGAAAAGTCTCACTAGAAGCAAATATTAATTACGATGAAGTTGATGGAACCAAAGATTGTATAGTGACAGCTCTAATTTCTGATGTAGGTGGAATTGTCTGTGGCTTAGTCACCAAGTATAATCATGGCGATATTATTCTGGTGGGGGCGCCAGAAACCCAAGCATTTATAAGAAAAAAAACGATTCTCACTGCCATAACTGATACAGCACGCCCCTATTCATTGGGATTTATATTAGTTTTGCTTGGACAAATGGGGCATTTGTACAGCAATGTATTTTCATTGGGACTTGATAATGCCTCTGCTGTACATAATGTTATTAGCAATCACCTAAGTTGGTTTAATGGGGCTAATATTTCGGTCAATACCACAATAGCGATTACCAGCTTTTTGTTACGTTGCGCAGATAAGCAGCCGGATTTTATGCAAGCATTTGAATTAAAGAAACAAGTTTTTGCAAAATACTTGCTTCCGCATTTCCCAGTAAAAAACATGGAAAGTTGCGAACGTTGTTTGCAATTTTCTGTAGATCTTGCTCATGAAAGCTTAGGTTCGTTAAATGCAATTATTCGGCTATTTGCTGTAGTGGTGATGGATTATATCCTTATAGTTGGGGATCAAGTTGAAGGTTTTACAGAAAAGAGCATTGGTGAAATTATTTCTGTTGCGAAGAAGTCTTTAAAAGATTCTGATGAAGGTGTAAGGCATCATAGTGCATACTTATTTGGAGAATTGATCAAGCGAGGGTTGGTTGATGACGATCAGCTAGTCAATGAGGTAGTCATTGAACTACAAAAAAATTTGCATTCTCTGTTCCAAAATATACGAGTAAGTAGCATAAGGGTTTTTGACATATTGTTTGCTCAGCAAAAAGGTTTTGATCAGGCGTGGGAATTTATTAAAGGCAAAGAAGGTGCTCAACAGACTAAAAAAGAGCTTTTGGTCAAATTGAGCGCTACTTCGGAAGGCAAAGAATTTATCTTGCAAAAACAAGGTCCAGCTGCATCCACAATTCAGAATGCATTCAGAGGGTATCGGGCTCTAAAAAGTTTAGAGGTACCTTCGGCGGCAGAGGCTGCGATTATTCAATAGCGGGATAAAAGGGTTAGAAGGTCTTTTACATTTGAGCATTTTTGTAAAAAACATTATTCTAAAAAGAGGCGAAAGCCTGAAAGTTTTTACCTCTTTTTAGAAAGTTAAATCATGATAGATATTCATAAATTACGCGAAAACCCAGAACATGTCGGCGGTTTGATTAAACGTAAAGATCCAAGGTTTGACGTTAAGCATCTTTTGGAGCTGGATGAAGCGGTACGCTCCATTCGCGCTGAAGTTGAAAGTTTACGCAAAGATAAAAATGATTTGTCGTCATTGGGTGGTGACGGGTTGAATGATAAAATTCGTGAACGCTCCATTGAAATTGGCAGATCACTCAAAGATCGAGAAAAGGAATTGCACGTTGCCGTACAAGCCTTTGAAAAATTGGCTTTGACCTGTCCAAACGTGCCAATTGAGGGTATTCCTCTCGGTGGAAAAGAGCATAATGCAGTAATTCGAACAATTGGCCAAAAGCCTCATTTTTCATTTGAGCCACGCAATCACGTTGAGCTTAATGCCAATGTCGGCTGGTTTGACATGGAAGCGGCTGCGCGCATTAGTGGTGGTCAATTTGTACTTTACAAAGGCGATGGCGTGCGCATGATGTACGCTTTGACGCGCATGATGATCAAAAATAATGCAGCAGCTGGCTTTGAGCCGATTATCCCTCCGTACTTGGTTGAGCGTAAAACAATGTTCAATGCAAGTAATTTGCCTAAGTTTGATGGCGATTTTTATGAGGTTCAAGACGGCATGTGCCTCATTCCAACTTCAGAAGTTCCGTTGACGAGCATTCATGCTGATCAAATTTTGAATGATGACCAGTTGCCTATTCGTTATACCGCATGGACAAGTTGTTTCCGTCGTGAAGCGGGTGGCTATGGTTCGTTGGAGCGTGGATTAATTCGTATTCATCAGTTTGAAAAAGTTGAAATTTTTTCTGCCTGCCGTCCCGAAGAGTCACAAATTGAGCAAGAACGCATGGTGCTGTGTGCAGAAAGATTGCTGCAGCAACTAGGTTTGCATTATCAGGTTTCATTACTTGCAGCTCAAGATTGTTCATTTGCCTCTGCCAAAACCTATGATATTGAAGTCTGGTTGCCAGGGCAAAACAAGTATTATGAAGTTTCGTCTGCGAGCGATTGTACTGATTTTCAGGCTCGTCGAGCCGCGATACGGTATCGTGAGTCAGCAACGGCAAAGCCAAAGTTGGTTCATACCCTAAATGCCTCATCTTTGGCGCTTCCACGACTTATGGTTGCGATTATGGAAACATTTCAGCAAGAAGATGGTACAATAGTTTTACCGGAAGTGTTGCAACAGGCAATGAATGAAGCTTGGTGATAGCTATGACGGACGAAATGCGCTCAAAGCTGAAACAGTTAGAGATTTCGGCAAAACGATTAGTAAGTAGCTCGCTGCCGGGTGATTATCAGTCGGCATTTAAGGGTATGGGTCTTGAGTTTGATCAAATTCGTGAGTACGACCAGGGTGATGATGTTCGCACCATTGACTGGAATGCTACGGCGAAAATGAACAAACTGATGGTCAAAAAGTTTGTGCAGGAACGAGATCGAACCATCATTATTGCGGTGGACATTTCGGCCTCACAAAATTACGGGTCAACCGATCAGCTTAAACAGGACCTTGCGCATCATGTGGCCTCCTCAATTGCATTTGTGGGGGTGACAAGCAAGGATCGAGTTGGGCTTTTGTTGTTTTCGGATGTTGTTGAACAATGGATTGCGCCCGCGCGAGGTAACAGTCAATTTGGTCGCATTTTGGAGGCGCTGTGTTCTGCGCAATCAGATGGCAAAAAAACTGATTTGGAACAAGCTCTCAAGTTCTTGATTGGACTGAAAAATCGCCGCGGGGTAGTGTTATTCGTCATTTCTGACTGGATGGAAGCTGCAGAAAATTATAAACAAGCGCTGCGTGTTGCGGCATGTGAATATGATTTGATTGCGGTGAGTATTGCCGATCGGTGTGAGCAACAATTGCCAGCGTGCGGATATTTGTACGTCAAAGATCCTGAATCGGGGCAAGTTGTGCTGATTGACACGCGCGATGCACAGCTGACTAAGTTTTTGGGTCAGACGATGTATGATCGAAAGCGATTGTTTGAACAGTGTAAAGTTGATCATTTGGCTTTGACGGCAGGGCAGCCGTTTGTCGTGCCGATGATCAGATTTTTTCATGAACGAACACGGAGGCAGGTATGATGAACACTGCAGCTTCGCAATTGCCTGAACTTGATATTTATGAATACGTCGTGATTCCCTATTGGCAGACAACGTGGTTTTGGGTAACTGCGATTATTGTGTCCATTTTGGTCATCGGAGTCACGGCATTTTTGGTGTTTCGGTACATTCAGCGTCGTCGTGAAGAATATTGGCGACGTCCGTGGGTTAGAGCTCTACGTAGCCTTGACCAGATCGACATATCCAAATGTTTGATGAAAGATGATTTTAAGAAATTTTATCAGGACTTGACAGGTGTGGTAAAATGTTACCTGAGCGCGCGATTTGCGTGGAAGTTAATTGATAAGACGGACGATGAAGTTGTTGACATACTCGAGCGTGTGAAATTTGAACCTTCGCTGCTTTCGTCGTTCAAGACTTTGTGCCAGGCTGCAAGAGAAGTAAAATTTGCAAGCGCGCAGGCTCTTTCATCACAAGCCGAAGCCGATTTGGTGACGGCATACCGAATTGTTAATGAAACTATTCCTGTTGACAACAGTTCTCGTTGATAGGCAGGCTACCATCTGATTATGGGGCGAGCGAATTTTGTACTTGAGTTAAAGACGGTGTATTTTTAGGGATAAAAGAATGGCAAAGCATGTTGGAGTTAAACTTCCAGAAGATTTAGTAGCATTACTTAAAAAGAAAGAAACTGTTGCGGTTCTTGCAACGTTTTCTGAAAAAGGATTGCCTCACACGACGCCGATTCAGTGTATTTTCCCAAAGGGTGAAGATGGCCTTTTGATGAGTATTCACAAAGAACATACCGGATATCGTAATATGGTATGGCAGAAAAAAATTATGATCAGCTTTATGGGTGATGATAACACGGCTTACAGTGTATTAGGCCGTGCAGGGGTTGTTCGTGCACCATCCCAGGTTCATCCATTGATGAATGTGGTTCGAATTGATATCATCGACATCAAGTGTGATCGTTCGATTCTTACACGCGTTGAGCGCGGCGTTCAGTGGAAATATACTTCTGCTGAAGCAGGTGAGTTAGTTAAGCATCTTTTCAATGAACTTGAGGATCTTTCTCGGACATTGTAATACTGCACAAGTAATTTTGTATGACACGATGAGGGAAAGAGTGCTATGAAGCTCGTAGTTGCGATAGTTATAGGCTTATTAATGCTTTCTGTGACGGGAACTAATGCGTGGGCAGATTTACCTCCATTGCCGCCACTGCCTTCATCGTCGTCGTCCACATCATCAGGTTTTCCTAGATCATCGGGACCCTCACTTCCTTCTTTGCCACCCTTACCTCCCGTAATGGACATGGGTCATCCTCCAACTTTGGATCATTCTGGTGCGGCGCCGTTGCCTTCACTTCAACCTCTTCCGCCTATGCCTGTCATGAGTTTGTCGAATGGGTCTTCAATGTCCCCAACGCCAATGTCTTCAGGTTCAATAGTTCCACAATCATCATCAACTCAAGGCAGTGGTGCGAGCGCTTCTGGTTTTGACACTCAATCACTTTCCAAAGAAACGATTGGGATGCGTGGAAATTGGATGAAAAAGCGTGAATGGGTTGCGGCAGCTCGTGAGCTTCAGGATGAAGTAACTACAGCAATTCATGATATTCAAAAACAAAGTGAATCATTGTGTGTCGAAAAAGCTAATAAGTTTGATAATGACATACATGGTTTTTATCAACGAGTTGGTGTTAAGCGTGGTGAAAATGGTCGATTTGTTAAAGAATTGGAGAAAGTCTTTTTTGGAGAATGGACTCCAGACAGTGAAGTCAAGCGAAGAGACGGTGAAAGTGATGCAGACTTTGAGAGTCGTTTGGATGGAGCTCAAACCGCATTTTTTGCCTATCGAAATGATCTTGATCAGGTCAAGGTAGATCTTGAAACACTTTCTGACCTTGATAAATCAATAGACGAGCGGATCAATAAGCTTGAAGAGTGTGTCCAGGGAGCTTTGGATAAGTCTGTTGAGGTTCATGACTTGGTTGCTCAAATGTTTCCTATGATTGATCACGAAAAGGCACGTACTCATTATTACAAAATTGAAGGTTTGTATGAGTATATCAAAGCGCTCCGTGATTATATTAAGGGAGCCTTTTCAAGCGATTTTAATTCTTCGGTTGATCAAGTCTATCAGTTGATGAAAGGTATTGAGGATACTGTTGGGCAGCTTGAAAAAAAATATGGTGCGATCAAAACTTCAGTTAATTCAGCTAGCAGTCCAGTACCAGCAGTGGCTAGTGGACAAAATACACCTAGTGCCACAACCGGTGAAAATCCTCCTGTGCGTCGTCCAGTTAAACAAAATGAAGAATCAGGATTGATTGGGGAAATTTTTTCCACCATCATTGCATCATTGTTGAGTGTGGTTACGGTTATCATTAAATTTATTACGGGAATATTTTCAATCTTTGGAGGATAGCCTGGCCTTATCGCAGATGTAGCAAATTTATGCGCTGTATTGAAGACAAAAGGAGAGACGGGGATGAAAATGTTATTGAATAAGAAAAATCTGATGCTCTTGTTGATTATGCAGATGTGTGTAATAGAACTCAATCCAGGCGCTCCATCATTGCCTCCGCTACCTCAAATGCCAGCCGAGAGTCCGTTGAGTGGGCCCGTCGTGCCTGAAAGTTCAGTTGCGCCCGCCTTGAGTGGGCCAGCGCCGGCAGCTTCAACGATGAATGCCGAGCCTCACAAATTAAAGGATTCGGATGATGCTTCTTTGCAACCAGAATCAGCACGAAAATCTGTGGTTGATGAAATAGCATCACTTTTACAGCAAGCCCGTGATGCGCTCAAAACGGTTAAATCACTTGAGCAACAGGCTGATCAAATTATGGAGTCAACGAATCAAAAATTAGATCAATTTTATAGTGAAAGTGCCGCAGCATTTGGATTGTTCGACCAAGCGCGTGAGGATATTTCTACTTACCTTGCTGAGAAAAAGGGTGAAAGTGCTGCAAAGGTCAAGCCGGGAAGTGCACAGACTTCGGATGCTGTGATTACTCAAAAAATTGATGAAATGCAGCATGGAATAGATGGTATGCGGGAACCCCTTGATGCGCTCAAAAAATCACAAACAGATACCGATACATCAGAAGTTGCATTGCGTCAGAATGTAGGACAGCTTCGTTCCAAGCGCGCAACTTTGGTTAATAATTATGAGCAAATGGAAATGCTCAAAAATGATGTGATGCGTGGTGTGGGTGATGCACAAGAAATTTTGGGTAAAGTTAAAAAGTTGTGGGCCGAGGCGCAAGCCGTGGTCGCGACAATTCAATCTCAGCATATGTTGGATATTAATAGCCTTTCGTCAAAGATTGATCAATCAGTTGCTTCAGGAAAAGGAATAGCACAAACCCTTGACGGAGTCCTTACCAAGCTTGCTGTAGGGATTGATTACATTCAAAAAGAAGAAGAAAAGACCGTCTTTGAAGACGAAAAAAAGCTTCTTGAAAAAATAAATCGGTCTGAAGTAAAAGTTAAAAAAAAACAAACACCTTCAGCCGAAATTGAATTGGCTCAGGGTGGCATGTTTGCAGTAGTGTTCAAAGTGATAACGGTGATAGTTGTCTCAATTTATGAAGCAATTCAGGATATTTTGGCACGCTTACAACAACTTCTTGGTGGAACTCCGGCAGCAACGAAATCAGCTGATTTTGACAAGGCCTTGCCAGCAGCTCTACCAGCTTCAGCCGATACTGCAAAAGTGTTACCATCCGCTCCTGGCAATATAGCTACAAATGCACCAGCACTTCCACCACTTCCAGGATCAAATGCATTACCAGCAGCGCCAAGTTCAGTGCTTCCGCCACTTCCAGGCGCATTGCCGGCATTACCGGCCCTTGCCACCGCCCCATCAGCCGTGGCAACTTCTGCAGCTCCAGCGGCCAAAGATGCTCAGCCTGATGCTGCAACACAGCCAGCTGATTCAGGTGAAAATACTGACAAGCAAATTGCTGAAAAGTGGCAGACTCTCAAGGCTGCAATGGCGACACTTGTAGGCAGTATCTCAGGGGTTTTGGCGCACATTGCTGACTATGTGGGAGCGACGTATAACAAGCTTGCTCAAGCCAAAAAATAGCAGTCAAAAAACTTCATGGTTGGCAATTCTTTGAAAAACACTCATACGTGTTAAAAAAATGAGTTGCCAACCCCTCTACTTTCTGGTACGTTTTGCTCATGCTTTACAGGGCTTGTTCGCCTTTTTAAAGTACCTTTTTCTTAAAAAACAACATTGACATAAAATTTGCTGCCGAGATGGCGAAATGGTAGACGCACTGCTTTAAGGGGGCAGCGGGAGAAATTCCATGGGGGTTCGAGTCCCCCTCTCGGCACCAGCTTTTTCATAAAGCTGGTCCAAAAGTGTTTTTGAAAACAAATACTAAAAGTGGCATGCCAGTAAGGGTCTAACTTTTTTTCATTCAAATTTTTAAACAATTTGAATGTGTAAACCAGGGGTCTGTAAATGGACATTCGATCACCACGCTTTCAATTTTTTTCATCAAGACTTTTTTGGTGGATTGCCTTTGCGTTAGGTATGTCATTTTTCATGTTTTCATTTGATCGCAAATCATTTAATGAATCACAAGGAAATATTGCCGTTCGAGCATACAATGCAATTTATATGCCGCGTCTTGAGCGGGGTATTGATTTACAAGGTGGCGTGCGACTTGTTTTGGGAATAGATCTTGATCAAGCAGCAGCAAATCGTTTGGGCCTTGCAGAGCGTGCCGTTGAAAAAGCCTTCAAGCGCGCAAAAGTTCATCACACCAGTCGTACATTCACACAAGAAGATGGTCTTACTTTTACTTTCAAAGATGCTACACATGCGCGTCAAGCACTTGATGCCGTCAAAGATCAATTTACAGAACTTGCATTTACTACTGCTGAAAATCGCTTGGTCGTTAAGCTTGCCAAACATGAAGATGTTCGAGTTCGTTCAAGTGCTGTTGAAAGTTCAGTAAATACACTTTCAACACGGCTTGATACCTTTAATGTGCGCGGATTGACCGTGTCTCCTCATGGTGAACATCAAGTAGTGGTGCAGCTTCCTGGGTTTGATGATGCAGAAGAAGTTAAATCAAACATTATGCGTGCGGCTCAATTAGAGTTTAAAATTGTTGAAAAAGTTAAGTCGAGCAAAGATGCGATTCTTGATGAATTTGACTACGACCTTCCTTCTGATCGTGTGATTGTTCCTGGATTTGGTGAAGATGATAGTTTCTATCTTGTTTCAGCGTTTCCTGATTTGACCGGTGATCAAATTGTTGATGCTCATCTTGCTTATGATGATCATGGTCGTCCATGTGTTGCCGTAAAGTTAAGCAACGAAGGCGGACATGACTTTAAAGAATTGACGCGTGACCATGTGGGTGGACGTCTTGGTATTGTGATGGATGGTGTGATGATTTCTGCACCGACGATCAATAGCGAGCTTGGTTCAAATTTCCAAATTACCGGACAGTTTACGATCGAAGCGGTTTCTCGTCTTGTTTCATTACTCAGATCTGGCTCATTGTTGGTCAAGCCAACTTTGGAAACAGAAAACGTGGTGGGTTCATCACTCGGTAAAGATTCGATCAAAAAGGGTTTGAATTCTTGTCTTTTGGCGCTGACTCTCTTATTTTGCTTTAGTGTCTTTTATTATGGCTGGGTTGGAGTTTTTGCCTTTATCGCATTGCTCTATAATTTGTTTTTAACTTTGCTTTTCTTGTCATACTTCAAAGCAACACTCACTCTTCCTGGAATTGCGGGAATGGTGTTGACTATTGGAATGGCGATCGACTTCTCGATTATTATTTACGAACAAATTCGCGAAGAGATTCAAAACGGCCTTGATATGCGGTCTGCCATCACCAAAGGGTTCTCTGGAGCTATGGCAGTTATTCTCGATTCAAACATTACCACACTCATTGCGGGACTTGTTTTGTTCCAATATGGTGGTCCTGCAATAAGGGGCTTTGCAGTTACATTAATTCTTGGTATAATAGCTACGTTGATATCAGGAGTTTTCTTCCTCCAATCAATATTTGATTACGTTCTTAATTATACTAAGATCCGTAACTTGAAATTTTAAAAACTTTGTGGCGACATAGCTCAGCTGGTTAGAGCGGCGGAATCATAATCCGTAGGTCCGGGGTTCGAGTCCCTGTGTCGCTACCAAAATTTAGATGGCGCTTTTGAAAAAAGGCGCCATTTTTTTATAGTTACATTCTCCCCCGCATGCCCTGAGTGTTCGGCGTAGCCTTTTGGCGAAGACGAATGTATCGAAGGGTGAACACATGGAACCCCAATGCTATTTACTCATCTCGCACAAGTTTTTGATCAAATTGATAACGTCTCATCCCGAATTGAAAAGACGAAGCTCCTTGCGCATCTTTTGGCAGAATGCTCAGCACAAGAAGCAAAAATTGTAGCCTATCTTTCGCTCGGCTCTTTGCACGCGCCGTTTCATGGTACGCGGTTTAATATTGCTGAAAAAATTATGATTGCTGTTTTGGCCCATGCTCTCGACATTTCCGTCAAGGCAGTGGCCGATTCTGCACAAAAGCAGGGCGATATGGGCCTTGTGTTTGTGCATTTTGCGGGAGATCGAGAACTTTCATCCTTGAGCATTGAGCAGGTGTATCATGCATTATGCAGTCTTGAGGAAGTTGAAGGAACTGGTTCGCAAGAGCAAAAAACAGTTCAATTGACGGAATTGCTCAAGCATCTTGATGCCCAGTCGGGGTTGTATGTTATTCGTGTGATTATGGGCCGATTGCGCCTTGGATTTTCGGATATGACCTTGATTGATGCATTTTCGTGGATGGAAACGGGCAATAAGTCCATCAGTAAAATTATTGAAAAAGCCTACAATGCCTGCGCTGACATTGGTCAGCTGATTCATGTGATCAAGCACAACGGTGTTAAGCATCTTGATACTTTGGTGGTTACGCCAGGTATCCCACTCAGGCCCGCAGCAGCTGAACGAATGGCCAGTCCGGCCGCCATATATGAAAAATTGGGCAATTGTGTAGCACAGCCCAAATTAGATGGCTTTCGGCTGCAAGTTCACCGGTACCACCGTGACGGCAAAGTGGTGGTGAGTTTTTTCTCACGCAATCTTCAAGAAAAAGCAGATTCTTTTCCTGAGTTGACCAAAGCTTTGCTGCATATGGACCATGTCGGCAACTCTCGAGTTGGAGACTTTATCGCCGAAGGAGAGGCCATTTGCTACGATGCCGCTACCGACACTTTTTTACCCTACCAGGATACCGCCAAGCGGTCGCGCAAGCATGATGTTGCCGAAAATGCAGAAAAATATCCGCTCAAAATCTTTTTATTCGATTTGCTCTATTTCAACGGCAAATCATTAATCGACGAATCTCATGCTGAACGGCGCAACAAATTGGTTCAGGCTTTTGGGCATGCTGACGATTCCTACTTCGCCAAGGCTACGAAGGACACGCCTATTCAGGTGATTGAACAAAGAGCATGCACTTCCACCCAGGATATTCAGGACTATTTTGACAAAGCAATGTCTGAGGGGTTGGAGGGCCTGGTGGTCAAAAAACCATCGGATCCGTATGCGGCAGGCAAGCGAAACTTCAGTTGGATTAAGCTCAAGCGCCACGAAACGGGCAGTCTTGACGACACCATAGATTGCGTAATTTTGGGGTACTATTTCGGCCGCGGTAAACGAGCTGGCGGAATTGGAGCTTTGCTGGTCGGTATTTACAATGTCCACAAAGATCAATACGAGACGATTGCCAAACTTGGCACAGGCATGACCGATCAGGAATTTATTGAGGTCAAGGCCGCCTGTGACAAAGCATCGGTTGACGAACAACCTGACAATGTTGTCTGCCATAAAGATTTATATCCCGATGTGTGGACTAATCCTCAACTGGTCTGCATTGTTCGTGCCGATGAAATTACCAAGTCTCCCGTTCATACCGCATGCAAAGATGCGCACAACTCTGGGTTTGCATTGCGCTTCCCGCGTTATTTGGGATTGCGTGACGACAAATCAGTCAATGATGCAACTTCTGATCATGAGATTAAAGAGCTGTTCAAGCTGCAGTTTGCTCACAAGAAGTAAAGATTTACGGGAATTGAAAGAATCGAATTCTTGGATCTTTGCTCTGTGTTGTATATACTAAGTACATACCTATGTAATACAGTAGCTCGAAAAAGGGTCTTAATTATGAAGAAAAATCTTTCAAAATATGGCAATAGCTTTGCGGTCCTTATCGATAAGCCAATTCTTGAATTACTCAATATAACGCCAACAACCGAGCTTAAAATTTCTACCGATGGCAACAGAATTATTATCGAACCAATTCGGGCAGAATCAGAAATTGGCAAGGTGAGTTCAAACCAAAATACACAAAAGTCTTTTGAAAAAATTACCCAGCAATACAAAGATGCCTTAGATCGACTCTCTAAAAATTAGTGGGTGCCATGGAATTGATACAGTTTTTATTGACCGATGAAGTTATAAAAATCAACGAGCAACACATATTGCTTTTTGGTGGCGCATTGGGAGTTCGCGATTTTGCATTGCTTGATTCAGCTGTGATGTCTCCACAGTCATCATTCGGTAATGTTTTTAGTTACAAAGATGTTCCGACAATGGCCGCAGTTTATGCATTTGGGATTATTAAAAATCACCCATTTGTGGACGGGAATAAAAGAACCGGAATGGCCGTTGCACTGATTTTTTTGGATATGAATAATTTTGATATCATTTTATCAAACGATGAGGTTTATGACATTGGCATGAAGTTGGCCACTTCAGTTCTTAAATATCAAGAAGTTGCTGAAATATTCAAAAATAAAACCAGATCAAGAAATCATTAATGCTAAAAGATGCGCACAACTCTGGGTTTGCATTGCGCTTCCCGCGTTATTTGGGACTGCGTGACGACAAATCAGCTAATGATGCAACTTCTGATCATGAGATTAAAGAGCTGTATCAGCTGCAGTTTGCCCATCAGAAGTAAATTTTTGAGTTACTGAGCCACATCCAGTTTAGTTGGAAATTGCAATTTTTTGATAAAATTTGAACCAAGGTGAGTTGTTACTTCATGGTACTTAGATGCTGTTTCTGCAAGTTGATTTTCAAGTTCTGGTGTCGAGCCTGATTCAGCAATCGTTTTTTGAGTGGATTGATATTGATCAAATAAATATTTGAGCGCCAATTGAGCTTTGTCATTGAAAATTTTTGTGTGATCAATCCACATTCTGTAAATAAGAGATAGGGCATATGCACCCAGCCCACTTGAGATAACATCACGAGCCTTCCAGCGTTCTTTGTAAAATTTTTCAGGAGGGACTGTATAACTTTTATGATTTTCTATTATGAGCTTTCTTTTATAAGAGCCATAGGGAGAGAGTTTAATATCTGTTCCCCCAAAGGATGTTAGGCGAAACAAATAAGGCAAAATTAAACCATTTCCAATAAGCCTAAGGCCATTTATGAATGTAATGTAATCCCTACTTTGACTATAGCTCAAAAAGTCTTGATAGGGTGTATGATCTGGTTTTTTTTGATAAGAACCTTTTTTAAGGTGGTATGAGCCAACTTCATTTACGGCCATTATGCCCCAAGTCCAAGCTCCCTCGTCAACAAGACCCTTAATGGACCCTTCAAAAGTTGCAAATTGGCCTTGGCTTTCACGGAGTATTCTCGTGGAGTCTGGAATATCAATTGTGTCATCATTTGGGTGAACTATGGCTTTTCCGCTATTACTCAATCCCGTAAACAGCAGGGCGATCAACAAGTATTTTTTCATAATTCTCTCCATTTGACTTCATTCTTAAAGTTTCGTCGGAATTTAATTCGGCTATAAGTTCAAAAAAGGCTTATATAACCAGGATATTCAATGTTTTGATGTTCGTCTAAAAAAGGCTAAAATGAGGGCAAATTTAGGGTTTTTAGCATCCTCCGCCGCCTCCACCACCACCAGATGAACCTCTGCATCCAGACCTTGAGCCCGGCACGCTGATTGATGAGGCAATTACCGTTCGCGTGCAAAGATGCGCATAATTCTGGCTTTGCGCTGCGCTTCCCGCGTTATTTGGGACTGCGTGACGACAAATCAGCTAATGATGTAACGTCTGATCATGAGATTAAAGAGCTGTACCAGCTGCAGTTTGCTCACCAAAAATAAGTTGGGTGGAAATTTCTACAGCATAGAGGTCAATACATATCGATTTGTAGCAGAGTCACGGCTTAACTTAAGGCGCATTCCATCAAGCATTATTTCTAATTCCTCGGGGCGAATAGTGCATAACATTTGTTGCAATTCTTGACTGTTGGCTTTCAATTGGTTATCAAGCTCTTCTGTTAATCCTGATTCTTTGATTATTGTTTGTAGTGATTGATTTTGAGTAAAGGAATATTTGAGCGCTAATACAAGCCGATCTGTTAGTTTCGAATAATCAAAACATAGAAGTCTAAAGCAATTAAGCAAATGGAATATAGAGAGTGTGAGAGATGTATCGAGAGGGAATTCAATTTCTTCAAATTTTTTGTTGCTTAATATTGTTTTGTTGATATGCACTATATATCCAAGTGCCATCAGTATTTGAGTCAAGATACGCCAGCTACAGTAACGGTTGTATTTTAAGTAATCTTGAATGGGATTATTTAAAGGGTCAGGTTTATAGCTTTTTGATGCAATGAGACATTGAGCAAGTATTTCGGTTGCAAGTATGCCGGTACATGTTGGCCAATGGTTAACAACTTGAGTTCTGATATATTGGGCGTTGATAGCAAGAACATTATTGCTCAATCCCGTAAACATCAGGGCGATCAACAAATATTTTTTCATAATTTTTAATCTCCATTAACGATGCAACTTCTGATCATGAGATTAAAGAGCTGTTCAAGCTGCAGTTTGCTCATCAGAATAAGTTTCATTTGATAAAAATTTTGCTTTCAGTTTAGCTGGAAGGTTGAATTTTTTGGTGAGGTTTTCACTTGGCATTGTAGCGAGAATTTTCGCATATTCCTTTGAATATTCAACACGTTGGTTTTCAAGTTCTGGTGTCGAACCTGACTCAGTGATTGTTTTTTGTGTTGATTGATATTCATTCAAAATGTACTTGAGAGCAATCACTGCTTTCTTTTCCATGAGTGATTTTAAGCTTGTGATATTAAGCAGCCACAATTTTGCCCAAATCATGCTCAGGTGTGAAATATAATGCATCATATCATTACGAAATATCATGCCATGCATTGCCAAAGCAGTGTCTTTGGACATAAGGAGCCCCATTCTGATAAAGCACTCAGTATTTGCTTTGTCTATTTTCCAAAAATCTTGAATAGGATTATCGTTTGGATTTTGAACATAGCTCATTTTTTTATTATAAAAGTAGACCGATGCATCAACTACAAGGCTCGCTCCCAGCGATATTAATAGGGGAGCATAAGACTTATGTGGTTTTGCGTCTTGTGCAGTACTTGCAGCTTTCAGTGGCGCGTCTTCCTGTCTTATTTGTTTAAGATAAGCATCAGAACAAGCACGACGGGCATGCAGAATTTTGCGCAGTTGCTCGAGAGCTGCAGCATCTTTGTCTGCTTGCATTGTTTGAAAAGTGTTTGTAGCGTATTTGTGGCGTCGATACAGCTGAGTAATCGAATTGGAATCACGAGGAGTAAGCTCCGCTTGATTGTTCACTGCGCTCGCTTCATGTTGCCGAGCTATGGCAGCCTTAGCACACTTTTCTCTTCTCTCATGCTCTGTTGTTTCCTGGACGGCGTCAAGAGCGTATGATGCTATGAGCGTCATCATAAGTAATAAATATTTTTTCATAATTTTGCTCCATTGTTTTTTAACGAAATAAGCGTAAAAGAGCTTATGTAATCAGGATACTTTGAATTTATTGGTTTGCCAAAAAAGGGTTGGAATGTGTCAAAAAGAGGCTTTTTTTGCACTTGCTTCATTTCAAACAGACAGCAAATGCTCATTTGAGTGGAGTGAAAAAGTCCCATTAATTTTGAAAATAGAATCAAAATGATCAAAATTCAGTGAAAACCAGGGGAATTGGCGAATGTTGATTTGGCGTAACTCATCTGTCTAGACTGGGGGCGTGTTATTGCCCAAAGGAGATGAGAGATGAGATTTGTAGCTAGGATTATATCAGGATTTCTGTTGTGTTTTTTTACAAATTTTCAGGTTTCTGCAGGGTTTAGGTGGACGAACCCCGATTCGACTTTCAAGATGCTTGCTGATTCTGTTTTTTATACGGGAACGGGGACTATTCTGATTGAAGGAATTGCCAATATCGATCCTGATTCTACAATTCTCGGTGGCGGACTTGAGCTCAATGGTGGAATATTAACTACCCCAGAAGGAAGCTTGACTACGGTGCTTACGGGAAATTTTACGCAAGAGCCTAACGGTTTGATTACCCTTAACGGGGGATCTCTTTTTATAGAATTTGGAGATTTAGTTTTTGGTATTCAGGCAACTGGAACAGGTAATGAAGTTCGGGGGAGTGTTAATCTTGAACAGGACATTATTCTTTTTGATGCAAATACCACATTATCTCTTAACCTTGATCGTGTATTTACCCATACAATTTTTTTAAATGGTGGACAAGTTTGGCTCGAGGCTAATTTAACTATTGGAGGAGGAGGACGTATTGTTGGACCAGGACTGATCGCATCTGAGCATAATTATGACCTGGCAGTTTCGGGGACCAATGGGGAGTGGCAAACGCCTCTTACCTTCAGAAACCTACATTCAATTACCCTTAATTCGCCCCTTGCGATTGAGAGTGAATGGACATTTGAAGGTCAGGGAATTATCTCAGGATCAGGATATTTGTTGCTTTTGAAAAACAATGGAAAAATCAAAGCCCCAGACAATTCGCATATTTTGCTTAATAACGTAACGATGCGCAACGTAACGAACGGAACATTGGTATTGGGCAATAACACTGAGATACGTTTTGTAAATTCAACCATGCAACTTGAAGATCATTTTACGATGACAGAAGGCGGAATGTATGTCGAAGGGGTGAGTACCTTTTTGCTGGGAGCCAATAATCTTGATTTTGATGGAATTGCAACATTAACGATTGATGGCGCATTATGGCTTGATCGAACATCAGGGGGTGATTCACCATTCTTCGGGATGATTGGTGGACATGATGGCTTTTTGTCATACATTGGCACGAGTACTTTGCGTGAAATCACAGATCAAAATCAAATTAATACGTTGCCAAAACGCTTCTTGTTGGCCGAACAAGTTAAAGGCGAGATTCCCCTTATGGAAAGTATGTTACTCGATCCACGTCGTGTTGTGAGATTAATTGAGGACACACATATTTCGGGAAATGGTTCAGTGATTACCGCTTCCCCAACAGGAGCTGCGCAATTTATTATTCCGTTTGGAAAAACGCTTTCTGTGGACAACTTGGGGTTGAAAAATATTAGTAATAGTACCTTTAGTATTGCTGCCGATGCAACTTTGGCCTTGGGTCAAGGTGTTGAGATAGAATTGAGGGAAGACGTTGCTTTCTTAACGGGAAACATTGTCATGACGGGCACACGTGATGTGTGTTATATCAAAGGAGTCGGTGGTCGAAAAAAATTGACCATTGCTCCGCAATCATTAACTTTTTTCTTTGGAATTGGCTCCAATTCACTAGTACTTGAAGATATTGAACTTGAAGGTCTTGAGAATATTGATCAAGGTATTACAGGTGCCCTCATTGGCTCAATCGCATTGCTGGGCACGAGTGTGATTAATATTGCTCAAAGTAACAATACCAACATTTTGGTGGAGGGGCCTCATGCGGGAATTCGATTGCTTGACACGAATATTACTCTCAGTGGAACTTTGTTGTTTGGAGATGCTCCCACAAATGTCTTGAATGTGAGCTTTGCGTTGCCTCGAATTGTTGAGGTGCCTTCCGTTAATTTTGGAAATAATTTTGCTGTTTTACGGTCAGCTTCGGGGCTAGCTGGAATGGTATTTCAAGACGCCATTGTTGCGGTGAATAATTTGGGCGCAAATTCAATTGAGGCTCGTGACAAGTCTTTTATTGGCGGACATCAGGTCAACATTAATAATTTCCCGATTAATCAAACGGGGGCTAATTTTGCCTTGGAATCTGGGTTGTTGCTTACCAGTGACAACTTGTTAAACCCCATAGAAATCTCATTAATCAAGGCAATTCCCCATACATTTGATTCGTTGTGTGCAGGTCCAACTACAGCCTATCAACTTTCTCGGGCAGATAAAATTTACCCCATAGCTCGAAAGTTGCACGAGGCCTACATTGAAGGACTTGAACAAGAAACGCGATCAGGAGGCAGGGTTTTCAGTATTCCTATCCCGCATGGCCGTGTGCGTCATCAGTTGGCACTTTCGAGCGCCAAAGGTGATTTTAGAATCGAAGATTCGGGGAAAATTTTTGGATATGCAACTTCTCGTTCATCGCCGTTTTCTGTGCATCTGACGGGAAATGCAGGATTTGAGCAGCGTCGTGGACGACCACTTGCCGTGTTGCCAGTTCGGCTTCCAACAACATTGGTCCAAGCAAGTGACGATACATTTGATGGGATCAAGGGAACTGACAAGATCTATATTACAGGTCCTGGCAATAAAATGGTGTTGAGTAGTGATTTTAGTTTCTTGGGTGAAATTGATATGGCTGAAAATTCTGAGCTGACCATTGAAATGAATAACGGCATGACGCTTCAGTTTGGATCACCATTTGCAGGGCAGTTCTTTGATTGGACGACTGATGCACAAGTTTCGTATGGGCTTAATATTCCGCAAAGCAGTGTTTTGACGTTTAAAGGTGACGGGGTTGTTAAGTTTTCCAACGGATCGATTATTACATTTGGAGGTCCTGTACTTCGCTCTCAGTCTTCATATAACCCTTCGGGGGGCACAGCAACGCGGGCGGCTGCAACTTTCAATGATGCGCGGCCTGAACTTGTGGTGAAGGATTTGGCGCGCTTGGAATTATCAGATCATTCACGGCTCGATTTTACGGGAAGTGGCATTGTTCGGGTGCAAAATCAAGGCGAAATTGTGGTAAATGATGGCCGGCTGCGCATTGGACAGACCGACCAGGATTTCTTTGATCTTATTGTTGAACGCAAGGGAGTTGTACGGGCTTATCTTGAAAAGGGAATTGCGGCAGACCATGCTCCACAGTCAGTTATTTCGTTTTCAGACGGCTTTTTTAATGTTGAATTTGATCGAGAATCTCGGCTCAGAATAGGTGATGGAGGCTTGTTGCAATTAAGTCGGCTGGGAGCGTTTCAAACCAATGGATTTGTTAATACATTCAATTTCCAAACTGATGCTTCAATTGAGGTGACTTCTGGAGGCAAAATTTCATTTGGGGACAATAAAGATATTTTCAATAATCCGCAAACCATAGTTCCCATCTTTTGGGATAATTTGAATGGATTGATGATCAATGGCGGAAGTGTTGAATTTCTCAGTGGGTCAACGACAGGGTCGACATTTGTTGCGCAAATACAAAACAATACGTTTGTCGCCAAAGACAAACTTAATATTAATCTTGCCAGAAAGCTTGCCAACTTCACGCCATCTCTCATTCTTGCAACAGATTATATTGATCAACAGGGTGTTCATAAAGTCTTGACCTCGCGGGGTGTGACTGTTGTGTTGCAACCTGGGGATACCTTGGTGTCGGAAAGTGCGGTGAACGGCAATGTTTTTGGGAAAAAAGCAAATGGCCAACAATTTAAAATTCAGCCAGATGGAAGGGTGATCACCTTCTTTTAGTTGCGGAGAAAATCACGGGTATTTGCAAATAATACAGTCATCGCTATGATGTGAGGCAATGTGCGGAGAGGTGGTCAGAGATGGGGCAAAAGCCGATGAAACTTGTCCGTGTCATAGCGTTGTTAATATTGAGTTGCATGCTGGCTGTGAGGGTTACGGCTACATCACATGTTGCCTATAATGATCCAAAAAGAAAATACACAACCAACAAATATGATGCACCTTTGGTGAAAAAACGTCATGGGGTAACCAGTGATGTCATTCCTGAGTGGCCATTGTTTGCTCGAATTATAAAAACATCATCATATGTTTCATTCGATCCATTTTACGAAACAGCCGGAGATTCATTTTCTGAAGATGGGCAGGCTAAGGATGGGATTATACATTTTTGGAATAACGACACATTTAAAATCAGTGATTTTTTAATTCTCAGTCGATTGCTTAATGATGGTCGTGTGATCGAAACTCCGGACAATGGAACAACGCAAATTACGCCAACCAGCTATCTTGCCACTATCGCCAATGAAAATTTGTTGTTCAGCGCAGATGTCAAATCATTTGGGACTCAAATTCGCTATGCCCGTTCATTTTGGGAAGATGCGTTTCATGTGGGCATAGAGGTTCCGATTATGCGCAAGGTGTGTGAACTTACCCGTGAAACTGATGCATTTACGCCTTCGGTGACCGCTCAACTTATTCCACCCAATCCTTTTTCGGCGGTGTATTCCAATGGATTGCGAGGATTTTTTGAAGATATTTTGACGCACAAAAAAATGGATCATGATCTGCGTGATGAGCGTTTTGGCATTGGGGCCGTTACACTTTCTATCAATGCACCCATCGATGTTGCTTCCGTCAGTTCTGGTAGAATTGGCGCACACATGGTATTTCCCTCACCCCATCCTCAAAATCTTCAAAAAATGTTACCGGTTGATTTAGGCAATGAAGGAGCCACAACTTTTGGGGTATTTGTTGGATTCATGTGGAATGTTGAACATTATTTCAATCCACACTTGCTCTGTTATTTCAGATATTCTCCAACGACCTTGCTCTCGCGGCGTGTCGCCCGTACATTTACCGTTGCCAAATCAAACACAACGCGCAAAGTGCGAATCGACGATATGTTATTCTTTGAAGCTGAGGAAAATTTATCGGTCAACAGGGCTGCCCCCAGCACTTCGCATTCCAGCTTTAATTACACGGGAAATGCGGCAGTGAGCGACCCCGATTCCACTATTGCTCAATTTGGTGATGAAGTTCGCCTGGTCAATCTTCGCAGAGGGCCAGAAATAGGCATCAGGTTTGGGAACGTTTTCAATAGATTATTGTTCCGTGAAGCGCAATTGGATGTCTTTTATGATTTGTGGGCAAAAAGTGAGGACAAGATCGGCTCAAGTAACTTTGATACCAATTATGATCGTCTTCAACTTGAAAAAAACACCTTTCAGGCAAGCCACATGATCAGCGCGGTTTATCGTTACCGATTTCGTGACACAGTGCAAGCCTTTGCGGGAGCGTCGCTGACCATCGGCGGTCGCCGTAACCTGAAAACCATGATGATTCAGGGCGGATTTACCAGTTCGTTCTAAATCTAGAATTTATCCAGTTCGCCGCTCAAAAACTGTGTTTAATTTACAAATCAGCGGTTGGATTTGTAGCATGAGATTATCGAAAAGATACTCACATGGAGTACGATATCGTGAATTTTTTCTTAAAAAATCGCACAATTTTTACCCTGCTATTATTTTTGATCACTGGCTCAATATCCAAGGCTAGTGAGCAATCGAGACTTGGTTATGCGGCATCTTATTTCAACCCATATGCTTATTCGTATTTTCAAGGTACGCCTGCAGCGGCACCAGCTCCAGCAGCCACAGTTGAAAATCTTCCCGCGGCATCGCAACCAGCTGAAGTAGAGCAGGGGGAAGGGGCTGACGATCTATTTTCTGAGGAGGTTGATCCTGAGCCAAATGCTCAAGCAGGGGAGGCCTTGGATGCACCAGAGGCATCTACGTCAATGCCTGCTCCAGGTTTGTGGCAACGGATTGGAAGTTTTATGGGGCAAACGAGAATTGTTGGTGCTGCGACCGGTAAAGCTATCAATACGGTGCTATTTCTTGGTAAGGGCTGGGCTTACAAGCAAATTGTCGATCAAGCAACTTATCCTGTGATATTCAAAGAGGTTCAATCATATGGTCCACAGACCGAGAAGGGAGAGTATTCCTATGTGACCGTTAAAAGAAGTCGGGCAGCACTTGAGGATGCAACGAATGTTTTTATGGAGATTTCAAATCGACTACGCGGACTTGCTGTGCGGAGTGGTGAAAGCATCCCAGGACAGATAATTATTCCTGAGATAGCTGAGGAATTAAAGCCTTCAGCGGGAAGCAAAGGTATCGATTTTGGGACGTATTTATTCAGCAGTTATGCTTTTATTGATCAACTTTTAAATCGAATTGTTGCAGAAATACGAGCAAGGACGAGTGCTCAAGGTTGCACCGAAATGGCAGACCTTTTTAAGGATATTTCAGGAAAAATAGCGGAAGCTGCAACGGATGCTCCGGCTGTTATCCGACCTCCGGCAGAACAACAATCTCATACTTTGCGTAATGTTGCAGCCGCTGCAGGTGGAACAGCTTTTGCTGCTGGAGCTTACAAGCTTATTAAAAATAGGCGGAATAAGCTTGCTAGGAAAGAGCTTCAGGAGGAAGTGCCAGGTGCGGGTGACCAAGCCGATATTCCTCAAGAGCTGCCACAACCTGAATAAAGCTAAGACTTATTGAGATTTTTCTTTAAATCACGGCTTTTTTGCCAAATTTGGGGTTTCATTAAAATCTCCAATGAAACAAAAGGGTCGTTTTTATGTAAAATACAGGCCTTTTTGAGTCATATTTGCTGGTATTGGCCCATCCAAGTAAGCTAAAAACATCGTTGAAATCGCATAATGCTTGGAGAGTATGAGTGAAAAAGGACTTTATCAGTGTCAAAGGGGCTCGTGAGCATAACCTAAAGTCGGTTGATGTAACGATCCCAAAAGGAACTCTGACGGTTATTACTGGTCCGTCTGGATCAGGCAAAAGTTCTTTGGCGCTCGATACCTTGTATGCAGAAGGTAAGCGCCGCTATGTTGAATCTCTTTCGTCATACGCGCGGCAGTTTCTGGGTGTTTCCAAGCGTCCTGATGTGGACAAAATTGAAGGTTTGTGTCCCGCCATTGCCATTGAGCAAAAAACCGTGGGCTTCAATCCCCGTTCAACGGTGGGTACCGTAACCGAAATTTATGACTATTTACGTGTTCTTTTTGCGCGCGTGGGTGTTCCTCATTGCTCTTCTTGCGATCAGGCCATTGAGCAAGTTTCGGCCGAGTGCATTGCTCAAATGATTCAAAAAAAATTTTCCGACCAGACCGTGATGATTGGTGCCCCAATTGCCATTGCCAAAAAGGGTGAATTTAAAAATGAGCTTTTAGCTCTTGTTCTCAAGGGTTACAATCGGTTTTGGATTGATGGCATGATCGTCAAACTTCGTACCGATTTTGAAGTTGACACCCTTGACCTGAAAAAAACTTATCAACACACCTTATTTACTATTGTCGACCGCATTGAAGTTGAACAAAGTGACACTGACATGGCCCGAATTAATGAGGCTACCGAACAAGCGGTCAAATTGTCTGCAGGCTTGTGTGCAATTATTACGGCCGACAACCAATATCATTTATACTCCTCACTTCGCGTGTGCCTCAAATGTGCGCGATCTGCGCCTGAACTTGAGCCACGCTTATTCTCATTCAACTCGCCCCTTGGCGCCTGCCGCCAGTGTAATGGGTTGGGTTTTGAATATTACGAAAGTGACGAAGATTATGCCGATGTGCGCTATCAACAATGTGGCGCGTGCCATGGTGCTCGTTTGCGCCCAGAAGCGCTTTCAGTCAAAGTTGGTGGCCAAAATATTTATCAACTTTGCCTTTTGTCACTTGATCAGTTAATTCAGTTTTTCAACCAAGTGACGCTCACGGAAGACCAAAGTTTTATTGCCAAATCGCTGTTGACTGAAATTACCAGCCGATTGGGCTTTTTGGTCGAAGTGGGACTTGATTATCTCACTCTTGGCCGAGCTGTGCGCAGTTTGTCCGGTGGGGAGGGTCAACGAATTCGGTTGGCAACTCAGATTGGGTCAGCACTTACCGGCGTTTTGTACATTTTGGATGAACCGAGTATTGGGTTGCATCAGCGCGATAACGATCGGCTACTCACGACGCTCAAGCGATTGCGCGATCAGGGCAACACGGTAATTGTGGTCGAACATGACATGGATACCATTGCCCAAGCTGATTATGTGATTGATATCGGGCCGGCTGCCGGAAAATTTGGTGGCCAGGTGACTGCATGCGGAACTCCTGCAGAGCTCATGAAAAACCCCAATTCGCTCAGTGGTGCCTTTTTGTCGGGCCGTCGAGCTATTGCAATTCCTGAAAAACGTCGCAAACCAACGGGCTTTTTGTCGGTTCGTGGCGTGACAACCAATAATTTGAAAAATATTGACGTAGAAATTCCACTCGGGGTCTTTGTTGCATTTTCGGGAGTTTCAGGTTCGGGTAAAAGTAGCTTGATTATTCAAACATTGGTTCCAGCGCTCAAAAATTATTATTCATTGGGATATTCAGGATCTGTTGGGCTTAATGAGCTTGAAGGAGCTGAAAGTCTCCGCTCAATGGTTGTTGTTGACCAAAGTCCCATTGGCCGTCAGTCTCGATCAAATCCTGCAACATACCTTGGTTTTTTTGATGATATCCGTGCCTTGTTTGCCGGTTTGCCAGAAAGTCAGGCTCGCGGATACGCTCCGGGACGATTTAGCTTTAATGTGCCTGATGGACGTTGCTTTGAGTGTCGCGGAGAAGGGCACATCAAAGTTTCTATGCACTTTTTGGAAGACGTTTTGGTGTTGTGTAAATCCTGCAAAGGCACACGTTACAGCAGCCAAACGCTTGAGATTACCTTCAAGGGTAAAAATATTTCTCAAATTTTGGGTATGTCGGTTATTGAAGCGCGTGACTTTTTTGATTCATTTCCAACAATTCACCGTCGCTTAGACCTCTTGTGCGATGTGGGCTTGGACTATATTACACTTGGCCAGCCTTCGGGTACTTTGTCCGGCGGTGAAGCACAGCGCATCAAATTGGTGGACGAGCTTGCCAAGCAGGGAAAAAATACCCTTTATGTTCTGGATGAGCCGACAACGGGCCTGCACAGCGACGATATTGAAAAATTATTAAAAGTATTGAATCGATTGGTGGAAAGAGGCAATACCGTATTGGTCATTGAGCATAATCTTGATATGCTTAAGTCAGTTGATTATTTGATTGATATAGGACCTGAGGGTGGTCGAAACGGTGGCCACATTGTGGCTCACGGGACTCCTGAGGCTGTTGCCAAATCCGGCAAAGGTTATACCGCGCAGTATCTTGCGCAGGTGATTTCTCCCAACAAAAAAATAAAGAAAATAATTTAGATTTTTAAACGACGATGGAGGTTGTATGAAGCGAATAGTGTTAATGATGTTACTGGGTATTTTTTGCCTGAATAATGATGTGTGTTTTGCAGTCAGAGCAATGGGTTTGGGTAATAATCAAACTGATAGTTTCAATGACGAAGACGAAAATGATGGTGATGGCAATTATGATTCTCGAGGTTCTCGTCGAATCGTGAGATTTGATTTTGTCGATAAAATTAATGGTTTGCGAAAAATTATTCAATCAGATGAAGCGAGTCATGAAACAAAAAGAGCTGCCCAAAATGCCTTGGATCAGTTATTAGAATCACACGATGGTAATGGATTGCGAAATATTATTAATAAATTTAGTGGAACTAAGCTCCCCTTTCCCAAATTATCTAAGTTTACAGACGGTCAAGAGACCTTATTGCCAGCATGGCAACAAGGTGCAAATATTGGCAAATATATGGCGCTTATTGCTCTTGCCAAAACAGTTGATTCTTGTAATAAAGGCCTTGATGAGCAACTCATTCCCTTTTGGTCACGCGTTTTTGGTTCAATTGGTGGTTGGTTTTCAAGTTGGATGCGGTGGTTTGGCCTTGCAACGCCGTTATCATCAACTGAAGTGAATCGGTGGTCGATGCGGCTTGAGTCGTATAGTAATACCATTAGTGGTTTGGGTGCTACCTTTGGTGGTGACACTGATGCCATGAAGGCCATGAACATGCGCGCCTCGGCAACGCGGGCGTACGGGGAAGAGGCCGAAGCAGATGCACAGCCAATTGATGAAAAAAAAGATATTTCGCCATTGCTGTGTACCACGCGTGCGAGCATTGGGACATTGTTCAGTGAAATTAAAAAATATCGCAACGCCTATAAATTCCGCATTCAGCGTTCTGTTGCGCCTGCAAAAAAATCATTGCCTGATGATCAGCTCAAGCCTGAAGAACAGCGCGAGTTGTCCGTTGAGCAGGCTTTGAGTGTTGATGGCGTGTCACTGAGCACTCAGTTGCCAAGCAATGATGAAAAAATATTGCAATCACTTGAACGTGTTTTGTTTAAAATCGCAGGCTTAGTTGAATGTGTCTTGATAAGCCTTGAAGAAAGCTCTGGCAAATTAGATCGCACTGCCAGTGCTTATATTGAGGCCTATTGCGCGACTATTGAGTCTGAATTTGCTGAATTGCGCATAATCCTCAATCCGTATGAAGATCAGCCGCGGCAAAGCAGTAGTTATTCCTCATCATATTCTCGACGCGGTGGCGCACTTGGTGGTGGTTATGGTGGCATGGGTGGTGGTTATGGTGCAGGAGTTGGTGGTGGCAGATATTAATACAAATCTCAAGCGACTTTGTTTAACAATAGTTGCCTTGGTTGCATTGAATGTGCCTGTTTTGCCTCATGAATATATTGAATACCGATCCTCTGTGGTCAATGCGTGCGCAAAAAAAATTACTCACAAGGTTAAGGCTCGTCGCACACGATTTAAAATATTAGGGGTGACAGGGCTTGTTGGCGCTGTGGCCGCCGGTTATTGGCAATACACGCGTCCCGATGAAAAAAAATCTGACCATAACAAATCAGATGCAAGTGAAGCAACAGCACTTCGAACAACTCCATTCTTTGAGCTCCTTAAGTCTCAAATAGCCTATCTTATAGCCGTACCCATTGTAGCCGGTATTGGAACTGTTACGGGAGTGGTTTCGTCATCGCCTGTTAAAAAATGGCGAGGATACGATTATGTTTTTGTGCAAGAGCAGTATGTAAAAAATGCATTCAAGGCATTGTCGGCCCGGATTAAGTTAATTCATCTTTCTAATAACATTGATAGTGCATTCGACTCGGAATATAACAGATTGGTTACAGCTGTTGAACAGCTCAGTGGTGCTGTTATGGGTGTCATGGTTGTTAATGAAATGCATGACGAACAACAATCATTACGGGGATTGCTGAGCCATATTGAAGTTGCTAGCCAGATCAGAGCACATGAACTGAATGAAGGGCCATTACAAATACCTTCAGAGACAGTTTTGATGCAAATGAGTGGTTCAATTGATGCTTTGATAGAATATTACCACACCTGTTTTAATGAGAAAAATGGGTAGGTGGATCATGAAATTTGTGGTTAGAGTTTTAGCTTATTTTGCCCTCAGTATCGCAATTTCCTCATCTGTGTCAGCCACGCCTGAAAGCCAACCAAAAGACGCAGGGTTACAGATTTTTACTACAGTTACTGCCGTCAATATTTGTAAATATTTTTTACAAGACAGCACCGTTGAGCAGGTGGATGATCATATGAAAAACTTAATAAAACATCTTGATCAAAAACCAACGAAGCAGATGGATTCTCCGCTTTTGACCGCAATTGTGCATATGTTTCATAATTATAATGTCTTTTTTGAGCGTGCCACCATTGATCCTGAAACAAGTTTGGTCAGTATATCCAAACTTCAAAGTGGATTTGCAGGGTATGGTATGAACGCTGGCCGGAATAATAAATTCATAGATAGTTGGAAGCGATTGCCGCAGTCGTGTTATGCGCAGTTTTACGGTCTTTATTTCGATTATAGTGTTTGTCGTATCAATAGCTTGATTATGTCATCCCGTGAAGGCCAGCCACTTCCTGGCGAAGTTACTTTTTGTATGCGCAAGCTTGAATTTATTGTTTCAAAGTTTTCTAACATTCCTCAGTACGAAGAGTACTACCAGCGTGCGTGCCGTAGCATAAAGGGGGTCGTTGAGGCTGCTCAAAAACGAGAATCCAATGTAAAGGGGGACTTGTTATGATGCGGCGTGTAGTTGGACAGCTTGTTTTAATTTGCCTAATTATTCCAAATTTCTGCCAGGCCGATGAGGCTCCATCCATCCGCTCGCATCGCCCATTTATTCACAGCTTTTTGCGTCAATATGGGTTTGGTATGGACGAGCGTTATGGCCACGAATATCACCATTATCTTTTGGAAAAAACTTCAAAAAGTTTGGATACTCTCGAACACACGTTACAAAATGCCGGATTTTCAACTCCTGGCCGCATGGTAATCATGGGGTATGAGGGCAATGCATTTCCTTCGTATTTTACCAATTTTCGTGATTGTGAAGGCTATTTGGTTAATGACGAAGAGCCGATTAAAAGTACGGCTGGATGGTCATCGCGGCCGAATAATCGATTCGGATTTATGACCGGGTATTTGTTCCGATCGATCAAAAATGACAACGCGGTTTTGTCTCACATGGGGGCAAAGGGCATTGAATTGTATGATGATGCACTTAATTTGTTTCAAAAAGATGCATTTGGTGCGGCGTATCCGTTATTAAAAGCAGCAGAAAAAGCATTGGTGCCGACCGTTGTGGCTGGTGATTATCACGGCATGTTTGATGTACTGACCAATTTTTGGAACAAATTGTACAAAAGTGCAGCGCGAACGGGGAATAAGGAAGTTGCCTGTACTCAGGATATTTTGTTTACGCGTGAGCACGCCTGCTATCTTTCTCGCACAGCCATTCCGCTCAAAAAGTTTTATGTTGGGTCAGATTTGACCTATCCAATTATCTCAAGCTCACGTTGCTTGCCGTCTGCATCGCACAATGCGCAACAATTTGTTAAAGAATTTGCGCAACAATTGGTTCCGCATAATGGCGAGTCGACCGTGTTTGTGTTCAATAGTTTTGTTGATGGTGTGGGCAAAAGCACCATGTTGGGCAACATTAAAAATTGGATGAAGCATGGGGCAGATGTGCTTTCTTACGATGTGACCGACAACACGTCCTCGCAAGTTGCCGATATGTACACTTTTGCCGACAATGTTTATATCGCGGATCTTCCCGCCCAATTGAGCCATTTTACGCACAAACCAGACGGCTATGTCTATGTCGATGCTCGTTCAGTTCAAGGAGCTCATTGCTACGAAGATGCGCGGCAATATTATTTGAACAATGCCAAAAAATTGTTTGCTGAATACGAAGCACTTAAAATCTCAGTAAAAAAAACGATTGATACGTCTGGGTGGTTTGATCCATCACTTGAAGATGCTCAAAAACCAACCCCAGCATTTATTAAAAATTTATTCTTGCTCAAAAAACACGACAAAAACTTGTGGATTCCCTTTGAATATCAGGGTTGTTCTTACCTAGTGCACCGGCAACGAACAGGTGACGTGCGCGTATTTATGACATTGGGCGAGGCGCAATCTTCGGGCTTGAAAAACGTCAGCATGGAGCAAATGTTGTTCCTCGGTGGTGTGAAAATGCCACTCGATTATGATGTCTTTTTGGATGACTTGATTGCCAAATGCCGTGCACGAGGAGTTAAACACATAATTTACGTCGACTTTTTGAGTATGTATTCACGCTCATCGCGTGAAAATATTCGCGTGAACTATCTTATGCAGCAAATGGCCTTATTGTCTTCTGATTTTGCGGTGGACGACACGTTGTATCGTGAATTGAGCAGTAATTCAGAATTGTTCTATTTGCTCAAAAATCCCAAATGGTACCAATCTTGTGCCCAAAATTTTACCAAAGAAGTGCTCGCCCGATGCGCATTGGATGCCGTTCGGGAGCAATTTTCTGTCTCTCAAATTAATGGCATGTTGTTGCCGGAAATCACGCGCCGCCTGAAAGGGGTGATTGATGCGGTTTCTGAGGAAGATCATGCGTATATTGCAGCACAAATTAATGAAAAAATGGCATGCGAGGTCAAGGCGCTAGAATCGGTCTATGGCATGACCAAAGAATTTGTGAATATCCATTCATTTTCAACCAAGGCATTGTGTGCATTGAGTCATGAGATTGAAATGCTTTTTTCTCAGGGTGTTGAAAATGTGCAACTTAATGATTTGTGGAGCAATTTGGGTGGAATGGTTATTGAAGAAAGCTTAGATCTTGTTGAAGGTCCCGTTGATATTCACGTCTCACTTGAGGGAAATGTGGGTGGGCGAGCGGTGTATATGATTCATGATGATAATCGTAATACTGTGATTTTATCATCACTTTTTAGACTCGTTCGTGCCTCATGGTATGCCGTTTTGGGTGACCTTGTGACGGCAGAATGCGATGAACAGACCGGCCGTATTGTAATTGAAGAACCAACACCTCTTTTACCGTTAATTGTTCGACGTGGAACCAAGGGAAATCTGTATTTGATTCAGCCGCTGATACTTGAGGTTGAGCGCGAGCAGGTTGATGAAGACGAAGTTCAAGAAATTGCCAAGCAGTGTGCAGGATTGGTTGATCCTCAAGCAACGCGATGGGGTATTTTTGGAGAAAACTATTATCCACTTGATGTGATGACCGTTGAAACATGGCGTGGAGGTTTTGCATTTGGGTGCAATCCAATAGCTCAGGAACGTGCATTTCCCTATATGTATGCCGTTATGGACCAGGTGCTCAAAAAAGTGCGTCAGAGCGGCCAACAAAAAGATGATCAGGTTGTTCCGATGGCCACGGTTGTTCGTGAATTTGAATCAATGATGCGCGGGCGATATCGCATGGTTTCTGACATGATTGCCAAACAAACTCAACATCAGGAAAAAAAGACCGAGGGCCATGAAGAAAAATCTGGCGGCGATGAAGAAAAAATTGAAGAAAATACGAAAAAGAAAAAAGATAAAAAACTCCAAGCAAATGAGACTGCTCAAACAAACTCGGAACAAGATCAATATCGGGCTCGATATGAACCGAAAAAATTGTTTTATGCACGCCAGGATCAATATCAGCAATTGCAAGTGTATGCGCGATTTGTGGCAACACTGGAAATGGTGGTACGTGACGTGAACAGCGATATCGTGATTCGCAGAGACCGTGAAGAAGACTTTGCCGGAGCCCTCAGAATAGTTGAACAAGTCATTTTACCCCAACATTTTGGCATTGTCTGCGCAGAGCCATTGTTCAAAAATCCTGTGCCGCCATTAGTGAGCAAGTTTGACTTTTGACCAAAAAGCTTGGTTTTTAGGTGCTTTTTGATCATTTTGCCAAAGGCGGGTACCATTAAAGAAGTAAGTGGCTGTTGTAGCTGCTTTACGTAAAAAAAGAGAAAAGGAATCATAATGCGTGCTATTGAAAGCTTTAGCGCAGTAGTGGGAATACTTATTGTAGCTGGACTTATGTGTGCGGCTCCTGTGCAGGCAGAATTGCGAACAAATCTGGGTGCTGCAAATCGTGCTGCAGTTACAACATGGGTTCTTGATTGCTATTCAGCCATAAAAGGAAAATCCAAGGCAACGGTGATCGCCAGAAATATTGCCGAAACCTTGGCCTTGAATTGCGCACTCTGTGATCAACCAGATAATGTATTAGAAAAAGAGATGCTTCTATTGAATGCAGGTGCATTGGTCGATGGCGTGTGGACAGGGATCAAGGGCACGGAAAGCTATCGTGATACATTAAAAGGCAAACGGTTGTACGCAGTTTTGGCTGCACGAACAGTGGCATTTTTAGGAAAATTGATTCTGTGTAATGCAAGTCCTGGTAACAAGTTCCCAGGGCTTTTGACCAATCAGATTTGTGATGTGATAGCTTACAATTTGGAAGCTAAAAAGTGTTTGAGCCCAAAAACATTGACGGTAAGCGCATTGAAGCTAGCTTACCCTTTGACTTTGGGTGTGGGTGTGATAGTTCATATGGTTTTGTAATACATCCAGTTTTGAAGAGCAGGGGAAGGGATACAGACCTTCCCCTTTTTTTGTGCCTTAAAACGTTATGCCAACTTTGCCGAAAATATCCCATGAGCGAGGCGCCGCTTGTCCATTGCCAGATGTGTTGAAAGAGGCACCAAGTGCCAAGGCCCATGCAACTGAATCGTTCTTGCAGGTTCCGGTATATCCTAATGTTGCAAAAAAGCTGTGAAATATTTGTTCTGGATGATTAATATTGAAATTTACCTGATTAACAACGATTGCATCACCATTGGCAATGTTCGTTTGTGCGCTCAATGTGATGTTGTAGGTATCCAGAATGAGATACGTTGTGTTGTCGTTCCAGCTTGCGGTTCTGCTATTGTTTTCTTCTTGTTTATAACAGAGTTGGTATCCACATTGTCCCGACATTTTTTTGTAAATTGCACACAGTTGAGCCTCTGCCTTGAAGATGTTTCCAGGAGTGACATTTATCTTTTGGAGTAACAAATTTGCGGCAGGAACGAAAACTTGAGTGTTGGCGACATTATTGATGTTGGTGGTAAGATAATATTGGTCCCATGTTGCAATGTTAGGACTAATAACTCGATCTTGAGCCCCCGCAAATCCGTAGCGCCAGAGAGCATTTCCTTCTATCCATGTGCGCGTTGATGCGTCATCGTTTTCATAAAGATTAGTACGGCCACAAGCTCCTAAGCCCATCTGAAAGCTGCGTGTTCCAACAATTGACTCAAATAAAAATTTACCGGTTGGTTTGTTACCCGTTGGAACGAGAACGTCAATATAACTTTCAATGGCCCTGTCGTCCTGATCCAAAATGGTATAGCGCAGTTGTGCGTTAATATCGTCAATGCCGGTATGGCTGTGTGAGTTTACATCAATTTTTCCGGCAGTTAAGGCCTCTTGAAAATCTGAGAAACCTCGTCCTGCCAAATAATCAGAAACAGTGGAAGGCTGGCTGGTGCGAGGAGTGTCTTCGGTAATCGTTTTTTTCAGATCATTGGTGTTGCGCACTACGGCAGAATTGAGTCGTAATGATAAACCCTCAAGGTCTCCATTCATTTTGATTGCTATACCAAAGTGGCTTCCAATGCTTCTTTGACGAGGATTGAGCGTGATAGTCGCTTGTTGTGATGTATTGGTAAAGAAAAGCCTAAATCCATTAGTTAAATCTCTGAAAATTGAGGCAAGCGCAAATTGAGCGACCGATTCTGTTCTGACCGTTGCGATGTCCTTTGCTGTAATAACATTTGAGTTTGCAGATCCAAAATAACGTCCAATGTTTTTGCTATCAAAAGTTTGGTTGAAAAAGGGT
This sequence comes from bacterium, assembly GCA_023249975.1. GTDB lineage: Bacteria > Babelota > Babeliae > Babelales > JAHFBP01. Next base: position 87,006 of record JAHFBP010000002.1, on the reverse strand, counting down.
GTGATTGTTACATCCATTTTCATAGTACTTTTTGTGTCATCGTGAGAACTTTGGCACCTTTGGTCGCGCAGATTTTCGGCAAATGCTGATATTAACGGTCGGTCTTGTACTTGTTGCATATTTAAAAATGTACGATCGGTGTCATTGTGCCCACACAATGCGCCATTGGACACGGCAATACTTAAAATCCCTAACAATACACCTATTCTTTTCATGACACTCCACCTGAGCAATGGCCCTTGAATCCGTATAATGCGTTTAAGATAAAATAGAGAGAGAAGCGCCTGTCAAGAATAATGGTGAGCGTGTGAGTCAGCACAACCTCATAGGTGTGGAGTTGTAGGTGGGGTTATGGGTATGGTAATGAGCCTGATGTTATTTTGCTCACAGGCCTTTTCCAAAAAATAATGTTGCTCAATGAAAGTTTCATCTTCATTAATCGTTAAGGTTTCAAGTCGGCTTCCATCGCCCAGAGTTTGCTCGAGCACCGTAGTGAGCAGATCAAATTGACCAAAATCATGAAGAATTAGGTGTTTGATTTTCATATCATAAATGAAATAGGTTATGTAAACCATATCATTAACCCCCCTTAAACGGATACGTGGCATTGGAAAATGCTGAGACATAGCAATAAGATCATCAGGTCTGCCATTTAAATTAATGGGTTGTGAGTTGGGAGTTGTATACCATCTGTGCCACTCATTAACTTTCTGAAGATATTTTGTATCGACCAGGGCATATATGGTTTTTGATGATCTCCTGAGCCAGACAAGGGTTTTGGCATCTTCTGAATAATAATTTACAATTATTTTAATGAGTTCCTTGGGCAAGATTTGAAGTTTAAAGTTTTGGCCCAAAGAGAGCTGCCGTGGGGCGGATCTTAAGGCAAGAGGAGGATAAAACTTTACTTGTTTTTTGCCAGGGAAAATGGATGTATTGAGTGTGGTGCATATGGCAAACATGAGGAGTATGCGAATTGTTTTCATCAAAGATCCTTGGGAGTGAGATTAAGCATGTTGGTAAACTCTATTTTTTTCATACATAAAAATCAATCGACTGCTATACTTGTGAAGGTAATGATATCTATCCCCTTTTTTATTGTAGCAGCACATTTTGAGTACGGCATCGTCAACTCCAACACCTCTTATCGCCCAATATTTTGAGATTAAGTCTCAATATCCTGATGCCATTCTGTTTTTTCAGGTGGGTGATTTTTACGAACTTTTTTTCGATGATGCCAAAACGGCCGCATCAGTGCTGGTCATTGCGCTGACCAAGCGGGGTAAATTGGATGGACAAGATATTCCGCTGTGCGGGGTGCCGCTTCAGTCGCTCAATCACCATTTGAACAAGTTGGTCAAATCGGGCTATAAGGTGGCCATTTGTGATCAGATGAGCAAACCAGTGCCAGGCCAAGTGGTCAAACGAGCCGTAACGGGCGTTTTGACGCCCGGAACTTTGGTGGACGAGACATTGCTCGATGCGCGTTCCCCATCGTATTTGATGTCATTTTACAAAGATGCCCACAATTGGGGGTTGGTTTTTGCCGAAGTTTTGACCGCTCAGACCTTTGTGACCACTATTCCGGTGGATCAGTACCGCATGCTCGAATCAGAATTAGCGCGTTTTTTTCCTGACGAAATTGTGCTCGATGCTTCTCAAAAAGATTTAGATTTTAACGAATATTTTTGCAAACAAGGTTACGTAACCAGCTTTGCGGACAATTCTGATCAAGCTGGCCAGGCGTATTCAACAGCGTGGATTGAACAAAAATTTAGTGATTCTGTGCGAGCACAACTTGCGTTGCATCCGTCGGCCGAAGGGGCATTGCGCTCCCTGTGTGCCTATTTGAGGCGCAATAACGAAGCGGCACTGAGTCAGGTGGGGTCTCTCACCTTTTATCAGCCCCATGATTATTTAATACTCGACGCTTCAACGCAACGCAATTTGGAAATTGTGCGCAACAGCCAGGATGGTGGTCGCAAAAACACCCTCGTTTCTGTGTTGGATAAATCGTGCACCCCCATGGGTTCGCGGGCAATTAAAAAATGGTTACTCCGTCCACTGGTCGACAAACGCATGATTATGCAGCGGCAGGATGTGGTAACACAGTTGGTCGGCAGCATTGGAGTGATGCAAAAACTTAAAGAACTACTTCAGGGTTTATCGGATTTAGAGCGGATTGCAGGGCGTATTGCGCTTGGTCGCGGACTGTTTTGTGATTACACGGCACTCAAGCGAACTTTGGCGCTCATGCCCGAAATGGTCACTTTTTTGCAGCACAAAATTGGAGCTATTGGCTCAATTCCACACATTGCCAATAGGTTGTACATCAACAACGAACTGGTCGGTATGCTCGAGCGCAGTCTTGATGAAAGTGGTGAATATACCATCAAGTCCGGATTTGATGTTCAGCTTGACCAGGTGCGTTCTTTGGTCAACCATGGGCATGACAAAATTTTAGAATTTGAAGCGCAAGAAATTCAGGCGACGGGCATTGGCAGCCTCAAGGTCCGTTACACCGATGTCTTTGGATATTCAATTGAAATAACGGCCGCCAATTATCAGGCCGTTCCACCGCATTATGTGCAACAACAAACACTTTCAGGTCGCTGCAGATACATCACGCCACAACTGAAAGAGCTTGAGCACGCATTGGTTCAGGCCAAAACAAAAATTACTTCATTAGAAGACGCATTGTATCAGCAAATCAAAGCACAGGTAATGCCCCATGTCTCTGCTATTCGGCAAACGGCGCACGCTTTGGCAACATTGGACGGGCTGTATGGATTTGCTTGTGCGGCATACGAATATGGCTACACAGCACCACAGCTTTCTGACAATCGCGACATTCTCATTTCGGGTGGCCGGCATCCGGTGGTGGAGCAAGTGGCTGGAAAATTCATCCCGAATGACACTCGCTTGGACGATTCTCAGTCAATTTGGATTGTGACCGGACCGAACATGGGTGGAAAATCGACTTATTTGCGTCAGGTGGCAATTGTTGCGCTCATGGCACAGTGTGGAAGTCATGTTCCGGCAAAAAGTGCAACCTTGCCGATCCTTGATCGAATTTTCACACGGATCGGTTCAGGGGACGATGTCGCCGGTGGACGCAGTACCTTTATGGTGGAAATGGAAGAAGCTGCCATGATCTGCAATGAGGCAACGGCAGAAAGTTTGGTCATTCTTGACGAAGTCGGGCGTGGAACCAGCACTGATGATGGCATGGCGCTTGCGCAGGCGATTGTAGAATATTTGGCTACGGCAGTTTGTTCTCGAGCGTTGTTTGCCACGCATTATCACGAACTGACAGCGCTCACTCAAACTTTTTCTTTTCTCGCCAATTACCACATGGCGTTCCGGCCTAGTTCTACGGGCATGACGTTTTTGTACACTATGGTCCCGGGAGCCGCTTCGGGCAGTTTTGGCCTTGATGTGGCGCGCAAAGCGGGGATGCCTAGTTGCATTGTCGATCGGGCGCATCAAATTCTGCAGGTCGCTGCACCAAGGCAAGAAAATTTAACCTCGCTCATACCCCCTCGACAAGCTCAGGGTGAGCGGATTTTAGGCAAAGCCGACGAAACAGAAAAGTCGGATTCAAGTGACAAACTCATAATTTCTGGATTACAGCAAGAAGTTGCCCGTCTCCGAGCCGCGAATCAAAAAACACAAAAAATGCTCGAAATTCTCGAGATTCTCGACCCTGACGACATTTCTCCCCGCCGTGCCCTGGATATTCTCTGGCAATTAATGAAGTAAAGCCATCAGAGCTGAAAGATTTATTGGGAATTTTAAGGTGAATTGGTCGGATTTCTTTCCCTGTGATACACTCAAAAAGTGAGGTTTTTACGGCTTTTTTAGTAAAAAAGAACATTTTTGAATTTTATAAAAAAAGGAAGAAGCCATGTTCAAAAAATTAGTGATGGTTGTTGTGTTGGCTGGTGTATTGAGTAGTGGGACAGGGCTAAAAGCTCGGAATAGTCTATATCCGATTGTCGCAACTTTTGTTTCAGTTACTGCTTTAACTACTTTCGCGCTGATTTTGCGTCATTATTCTAAGAAAAATGCTCCTGTCGCTGGAAAAATGTATGATTTCCCTCGATTTTGTGATGAATATGTCATTAAGGCGCATGCCGTGTATGGCGAAGACGTAGGTGTGATTATTCCAGGATTGGGGTGCTCTGCTGCAGAGATTTTAAATTATTGGATTTTGAACGAGAATTTTATCTTGAGACACTTTCAAGGTTATAAAGTAACAACACAAGACCCAGATACTTTTTTTAAAATCCTTGTAGAAGAAACAGTTTGTAGAGTGAAAGAGTTTATTGCAGAGGAATTGGCTGCCTTGCCAAAAGTTGATTCTCAATCTGAAGAAACTTCTGTTGAGTTTGCTATAGAATAACAACTGATGAAAAATTGTTTTTTAAAAAAGAGAAAAAATATTATGAAAAAAATGTTATTTGCTTTGGTGTTCTGTGTTGGATTTTCATTGGCTATTCGGGCAGAAGTGACTCAGCAAGAATTTGTTGATGCTCGCGAATACCTTTTTCAGTCCTATGGCGAGCTTAAGGCTCGCTCAATTGAACAGCCAGGGGTTGTTGTTTTTGATTTAATTGATAATACACAAGCGATTGCGGTTCTTAAGGCTTTGATTGTGTGTTATCAATATTGGCTTGAAACTCAAAATCCTGCGGTTGCTCCTGCTGTTGTTTTGAATGCGAATATTGCAGGTCTACAGTATGTACTTGAAAAGCTTGAAAGTGACCCCTCAATTTTTACGAAAATTCAGCACGAAATAAAGGGGAATGTTTCACTTAAGAATTTTAAAGATGATTCTGTGAGAGCTGAGTTTAGAGCCGAACGGGATAAGAAACGTCATGAATTAGAAGCGAGAAAGCGTGATTTTGTATTGTGCTATTTTTGTCCAAATACATATGTTGTGCCTTGTCATGAAGCTCCGACTATTTCTGAATATTGCGAAGCTGAAGTATATCTAGAAGATATTATGAGTGAGCTGAGCATGCGAGCTGGTAGAGATATCACAACAACCGTTAATTTTGTAAATATGACGACAAGTACAACCAGCACGTACCATTTTGATAGTTCAACATTATCTTCGGTTGTGGATTACTATACAGGCCTTAATTGCATCCGGGCCTTCTTGTGTTATTTATATTTTATGAAGGACCAATTGGAAAAACATGCAATATCGGTAGGGCTTGAAGCCGGGATTGTTATGTTTGAACATGTACTTAAGGCTGCAGAGGCGAATGTTGAAGCTCATGTCCCAAAAAATACTTTTGGTATTGTACCAAATAGCGGTGATTTGGTTAAAAGTACTGTTGAATCGCTACATGATTTTTTGGTGAAACTTGAGCAAGTGGGCTTAATCCCTAAAACTTGCGGAATTTAAGCATAAAAATTTTTATCTATAGGAAGTTGCCCGTCTCCGAGCCGCGAATCAAAAATCACAAAAAATGCTCGAAATTCTCGAGACTCTCGATCCTGACGACATTTCTCCCCGCCGTGCCCTGGATATTCTCTGGCAATTAATGAAGTAAAGCCATCAGAATTGAAAATTTATGGGGATTTTTAAGGTGAATTGATCGAATCTTAGGCCTTGTGGTACACTTAAAAAGTGAGGTTTTTACGACTATTTTTGCATAAAAAAAGGAAGAGCCATGTTGAAAAAATTGGTATTGTCGCTTGTATTGATTGGGTTCTTGTCAAGCAGTGTTGAACCGCAAGCCCTATCTAGAAGAAATGTTATGTATGGTTTAGTTGCTGTAAGCGCAGTAACAATAATACCTCCGCTGGTTATGGTTGTTTGGGTCAAATATGTTCTAAAAAAGCTTGAGAAAGAGCTTGATAAAATAATAGCCACAGAGTTTTCAACTTCAGCTGAAAAAGATGAGGCTATTGCCATATGGCGTAATAGGTTTGTAGAGGCCTTTCAGACCTATCGCTTATTCTCGAATGAATTCGAAGAAAATGTGTTTCGTGCTGCAGATATGATGATTTTAAACGCAAAAAGGGTGGCTTGGGGACGTAATTTTAATAATCAGATGCGTAGTTTGATTAAAAAGAAGGTCGCTGAGTTTTCAACTGTTGAAGAAAAAGATGCCGCTATTGCCACATTTTGCATGGAGTACGCAGAGGCATGCGTTGCATTACGTGGTGGAACAAAAGAAGATCATTTGGATAAGTTAAAGACTCGTATTGCAAAATTAGCGCCCAGCTGTGGACTTACGGTTGATGAGGCTAATTTGTTGTTAATGGCTCTCCATGGCAATGGTCGAGCATATGCAACGCTAATTGAACAAGCCGATGAAATGCAGCAGACTTTGATAGTTCCTGACGCATCAAAGATTAAAGATATTGAGGCAAATATTGCAGAATAAGAAGTTATGAAAGCTTTTTATGCTGAACCTGGGGCTTTGCTTGTTGAAAAAGAATCAACTGCGAATTTGATTTAAAACATAACATTTTCCCCACACTTTCCCCTTTTTTAAATAAGGCTGCTTTTAATAAGGCAGCCTTATTTTTTTATCTAATTTTGTTTCAGATACCACTGCAAGAACTTCTGGGCAGCTTGAATTCGATAACTAAATTGAGTTCTGCCACTCGGTTGTGAGCGCAATTGATCGTACGTCAGCTCGCTGCCATTGGGCTTGAAAATCACGTCATAGGGATAGTGATTATCGATTGACCTGCTTGGGTCAGGCATTACTATCGTACCGGGGCAAGAGGCTGTGAAAAACTTGATTTGATCATCGTTCGGTCCCCAGACATACGCCATAATGATCCTGAATTCTGCTTTATCTCCCGCATCGACCAATTTGGTCAATCCCTCAATGCCAATGGCCTGATACAAAAATTTGGTCATGACGCCAGGAAAGTTATGATATTTTTCAAAATAAATTCCAGAATCGTCGACCAGGGCAGGAGCTTGCAATTGATTCCAGGCAGCACGTGCTTTGGTTACGGTAATCTTGAGCATATCCAAAGTTTGTGGCTCGTCGGTGTCGAGATCTGTTTGCTCCAAGATCAGGGGGGCATTGTGCTCTGCAAAGCAGTTGGCCACTTCCTGAAATTTTAAGGTGTTTCCGGTGACATACCATATTTTTTGTGGAACCAAGATTTTTACCTTGAATATTTATGAATTAATGTGCTTTTATAAAGCCATATATTTACATATGTATTATTATAATGGTGCAAAAAAATTGATCAATTTTATATTTATGGGAAATCTTTCATGAAATTATTATTAAAAATATGTGTAGTAACAATATTTTTGGGCGGATTTGTTCAAGTAGGTAACGCTGTTATTGAAGAATCCGCGGAGAATCCAAGCACATCAGTTGAAATAGTAGAGTGTTGTGTCTGTAAAGAGGTCATTAAAGACACTTTGCGTACAATTCCAGTTTTTGAGTGTACGCATTATGTGGGTCATAGCCTATGTCACAGATGTTTTGATTGGTTGATTGAGAAAAAAATAGAGACATGTCCCTTGTGTCGTAGTGAGTTAACACCAGACATTTTAAGGGCTCTTCTTGAGCAACAGCCTCAAATTTATATCGACGAAAACGATAGTGTCGGAGCATCTGCAGATATCTTTGATTTGGAAGAACATGTACATGTAACGATTTCATACCGTCATCATAAAAATCAGCGCAGAAAAAATGAGCGTAGTACCACTCAGTTGTATAAGACTGGACTGGCTAAATAAGTGGTGTGCCCGACAGGACTCGAACCTGTGACCTACGGATTAGAAATCCGTTGCTCTATCCAGCTGAGCTACGGGCACAAATAATGTTCAAAAAAATTAAATTATCATAAAGAGAACAAAGCAGATGAAGATCTGCTTTTGTGTAAAAATGGTCGGGGTGGTCAGATTCGAACCGACGACCCCTCGCTCCCAAAGCGAGTGCGCTACCGGGCTGCGCCACACCCCGACAAGTATTTTCGTCTAAAACAAAATAAATTTTGATTAGAGCGAACCGGTAATTAATTTCAAGATAAAAGGCATTCGTATACGCGAAAACTGGGGTGAGTGACGGGGCTCGAACCCGCGACCCTCAGAACCACAATCTGATGCTCTGCCAACTGAGCTACACCCACCATAACGTACGTAGTGATGGATTGCTCAAGTTTTCACTTGCGTTTCCACACTCAGCAAGTATACGGGGTTTATTCCGAAAAATAAACCCTCAATTGTTACTTTTTTAATGTTTTTGTTATTCGACCTTAATTACAGGCATGGGAGTGTCCACTAAATAGTTCTTTTTTAGAAATTCTAGGGCGTTTTTATGGGTGTTCACGAGATTTTTATCAACACGTTCGGCCATGTTGAGCAAATTGATCATATTAAAACAAGCTTGAATTTGAATATCGAGAGAAATAGCTTCGGTTCGTTTTTTGGCTAAAGTCTTTTTATCCAAGATTTTTTCGCCTTTTTCTTCTAATTCATCGTTTTCAGTTTTTTTCGATTCTTCAGCGGCTTGCTTTTTCCGAGTCTCTTTATCTATTTCATGGGCATATCCAGGGAACTTACCTTCATTGATTTTTTTAATCTCATCTTGGGTTATGTGGTGACGGAGTGAGGTTTCCTTGCCGTTAAATTCATCAAGCCATTTCAGTTCCATGGTGGGAATTGTTTTGGGTTTGATCAGGAAGTCAGGCTCAATTCCGGTGGCCTGGATGGAAGAGCCGTCGGGAAGGAAATAGAGCAGTGAAGTTTGTTTGAGTGCGCATCCATTACTGACGGGGATGACTTCTTGCACAGATCCTTTGCCGAACGTGGTGGTTCCAACCAAAAACACACGCAGCTCTGAGCCGTCGACTTCATTGTCTTCACGGGAATAATGCCGTAAAGCTCCGGCCAAGATTTCTGAGGCAGATGCTGTAAAGTTGTTAATCAAGATGAAAATGGGTACCGATCTTTTCAGCACGGGGTCAGTTTTGGTAAAATGTTCGCTGGCCACCTTGCCCTTGCGGTCTTTGGTGATAACGACCTTTGACCCCTTGGGAAGCATGAGTCCTGACATTTCCACCACGGATTCAAGAACACCACCAGGATTACGGCGCAGATCCAAAATGATGCCTTTGGAATCACCCTTGTTCGCTTTTACCAGCAGGTCCTTCATCTGTTTTGGAGAAAGTTCATTAAAGATTTTCAGGCCGAGGTAGTCGATGTTTTGTTCGTTAAATCGATAGTATTCTGAACTTTGTTCTTTAATGATGTCGCGTTTTACGCTGAATTCAAGGGGATTTTTGGTGCGAATAATTTTGAGTTTGACGATGGTGCCCACTTCGCCTTTGATTTTATCAATCACTTCATCGGAAGAGAGTCCACGGAGTTTTTCGCCGTCAACTTCCACAATTTTGTCGCCGCCTTGCAGTCCGGCCTTTTCAGAAGGTCCGCCATCAATGACGTCAACAATCATGAGGTGGTCATCTTCATTGGATTTACTGATGATACTAATTCCTATTCCAGAGAATTTACCAGAAAGAGACTCACTCACTTCTTCAAAATTGGGCAAAAGAGCAGAGTGGGCATCTAAACTGGCTATTCCGGCTTTGAGCATAGTTTGAAAAAAGTTTGAAAAATCGATGGTGCGGAATGATTTTTCTTCAACGAGTGAGATAATTTCTGACGTTGTTCTGATCCATTTGAAGATTTCCTGTTTTTGCTTTTCAGGCGGAATGGATTCTTTTGCTTTTTTGGCTTCGAGGGAAAATACGCTGATGAGAGAAAGCAATATGATAATCTTAGTGGTCATGCGGGTTAATGTGGACATACATGTCGTGGACGTTTTCATCAAAAAGCTCCCCAAGTAGTGGTTGATGCAAGTATGCTTGGGCTACGCTACATCATTAACGTATGATTATTTAAGATATTTGATGTACCTATCAGGAGACGCGTCATGTTAATCAGAATTTTTGTCGTAGGATTATTGCTCGTTGCCGGGGTTTGTGCCGTAGAACGTATCGTCTGGGGGCACGGCGGCATTGTGCATGTTAATTCGTTGCGGCACCAAATTGCCAGTATCAAACAGCAAATCGTCCAGCTGGACCATGAAATTGAAAGTGACACTAAAATTATTCAAACCTGGCATGAGCATGATTTTTGCCGTGAAAAATTTGGGCGTGAACATCTGGCGCTTGCACGGCCTGGGGACCGGGTTTATTTGGTCTAGATTAATTTGGGTCCTTTTCTAAAAAACACATCGCGATTGGTGGTAATGGTACATTGCTGTTTTTCAAGAAGCGAGTTAAGTGGCTGCAGATCAATAATATTGTTGCCATCAAGGTCGAGCTTGAGCAGTGCTGGCAGTTGGCCAAGCGTCACAAGAGAATCGATGTTAATGATTTGATTGTTTCGTAAATTAAGCCAGCTCAGTGAGGCAAAAATTGAAAAATCAAATTCTTCCAGATTCCAAATGTGATTATTAGAAAGATTGAGTGACACAATGTTTTTCATGCCACCTAGTGTTTTTATCTGGTGTATTTTATTATGTGAAAAATTGGCATTGCGAAGACTACCCAAGCCCTTGAGGATGTTTCGTGAAAAGGCCGTGAGTTTATTGCGGGATAGGTTGAGATTGGTCAACTGAGACAGATTGTGCAGATGCGGAAAGGCTTCAATCTGGTTGCGTGAAAGATCAAGAACGGTCAGTCGACTCAAGGATTCAAGGAGTGTTGCGTCAATCGATTTGAGCCGGTTGTTATTCAACATCAGTGATGAAAGTTGTAGTCGTTCGGGAAATGCGGAAATGGTGTGCAGCTGGTTGTGCGAAAGGTCCAAATGAACCAACTTATGGTGTGATTTGAGTGCCTGTGAATCAAAAGTGTGCAATTGATTGTGCGAGATATCAAGATGAGTCAGGTGCAGGCAACTGTCTAAGTCGTTTGGGGTGAGGGTTGTTAAGTTGTTGTTGGCAAGCCCCAGCACGGTTACTTTTTCAATCCCAGGGATTTTGGCAAGATCATTCAAATTTGTAAGAGCTTGGCCGGACAGATCGAGAATGACCTGTCCACCTTCTTCTTTGGGGATGATTGATTGTGGTTGTAGTTGGGCGTGAGCGATGAGTATGCAGCAAAGGGCTATGGATTTTAACATGAAACCACCTCTTATTTATCAGATTTGCTTTAAGGTTTATTCTATGCTTGGCAGATAACAGAAGGCTATCAATTCTTGAATAATTTTGTTCACATATTTCCGAAGACTACCGTTCTCCCGAACGGTCAGGCATTAAGAGTTGTTGAGTTTTTAGTGCAACTATAAGCAGGCTCCCACAAGGGCATATTCTAACTTCGCTCCACTCGCCCCGCATTCCCTGAGTGTTTTTCATAAGAATAATGTATCGAAGGGTGGCTATTGTAAACTCTTAGCTTTAATTTTAAGTCGTTCACCCTTCGATACATTTTGTTCGATAAAATCTCACAAAACACTCAGGGCATGCGGGATGTAGTTGAATGATTTATAAAAAGCCTTTATTGAAGCTCGTTTATGGTCACTTCAAAAACTCAACAGAACCTAGTGTTTTTTGCCAGCCCCGCGCAGCGGATGCTTTTCATCACACATTTTGGCCAGTTCATCCGGTGAAACTTGGGTATAAATTTCAGTTGTTGTAATGGTTTTGTGCCCCAAAAGTTCCTGAATAACGCGCAGATTGACGCCCTGGTTGAGTAAATGCGTGGCAAATGAATGGCGAATTTTGTGGGGGGTCAGGGGCCGATCTATTTTGAGGCATTTGCGGAACATGGTGCACACGCGTTGAATTGAGCGGGTGGTCAGCGGTGTGCCATTGCAATTGAGAAAGAGGATGTCCGCTTCTTCGTTATTATTTTGCAGTAAAAATTGGCGTTCATGGGTCAAATAATCCTCAAGTCTTTGTTGAGCTTTTGATCCAAAAAGTACGATGCGTTCGCGTCTTCCTTTGCCCAAAATTCGAATCGTCTTTTCAATAAAGTTAATCTGTTCAAGTTTGATGCCAGCAAGTTCTGCGCTGCGAATTCCTGTGGCATACAAAACTTCCAAAATCGCACGGTCGCGGCGCGGGAAAGGGGTGGGCATGTCTTCGTTTTTGAGGGTGTCGAGCAAATAGGTCATTTCGTCAACGCTCAAAATAGGGGGGAGTTTTTTGTCCAATCGCGGCGATTTTGCGTTGATCGGCAGGTTGATGTTCATCGACAGCAAAAAGGTGGACAGCGAGCGCAGGCACGAAAGTTTGCGGGCAAGGGAGGCCTTGCTCAGCTTGAGGTAAAAAAGCGAGATAATAAAGCGGCGAATTACTTCTTGCGGGTCAAGAGGAGCCTTTTTTTGGGAAGCTTCAATGCGCGTCCAAAATTCAATGAGCTGCTTGAGGTCGGCGCGATATGCCCGAATCGTGTGGGACGACATATTGCGCTCAATTTCAAGATGCGCCAAAAAATCAACGGTGAGTGGAGTAAATTCTTTAAGTTCCATGGCAAATACATTCAAATTCGTTATTTCAGCAGATGTTGCTGATTATACCTGATAAATGTGAATCTGAGCCACAATAAAAAAGGCCCATGTACTTGTCCGCCAAAGCTTTTAGCTCAGGAGGGTTTCGACACGGGCCTTTTTATTAAAAATTAAAAAACGGTTTTTATCTTAGCAAGTCTGCAAGAGTAACTTGTTGCTGAGTTTGTTTTAAAGTTGATCCATTTTTGATTATTAATGGAGGATAATTATACTTATTATCTTGTACATAAACACATTTATTGTAAAGATATAAAGGTTTTCCATTATCCTTTAAGCTGACATCGCCCTGGTCATCTATCGTGAGCAGCGTCCTTGCATGATCTCCGAGAGTGAGAGATAGAGTCTTAATATTTATGGGCACAGGCGTTTCGCCGTAAGGAATATGCTTAGGCGTTACATGCGTATGTTGCTTTGCTGCCGAAGGAGCGTCGCCATGGGAAGCATTGAGCAGCGCAATTTTTGTGGCAGTTGCAACCCAACGTTTCCAGCCTCGGTTGGCAAGATTTCCCCAGGCATTTTTAAATCTAGTTTTAACGCCGTCTTTGTTGAAAACGAGTGACTTTACGACTCTACCTGCCAATTGTGGTTCAAGTTGGGCGAGTTTAAGTCCAAGCAAGATTGCTTTATCATGGTTCTTAAATTGCGCATAATTTATATTATTCGGGTTACTAAGAAATTTAGTTAAAAAGCCAGAAACTGCAAAATTGATAGCTGCTTGAGTCTTGGTAAATTCGCCTTCTTGTACAGCGGCATTGATGACTGGAATAACCCAATGAGCATTTAATGCGGTTCCAGCCTGAGCTGACGGCGTTGCAAGAGCGCCAAGTGCGGCGAGCATCAATAACAATCTTTTCATATAACATTCCTTTTAAAGTTGTCTATTTTAGGGGCATAGTGCCCTTACATCAACAATTCTATCTCAAATGGGGTTTTTGCCAAGAAAGGCAATAAGACCCTATGTTTTTTGAATTTTTTTATGAAGTGGGCAGTGTTGGATGTGCTCAGGAGGGCTTCTACACGGGCTTTGAAAATTTAATTGTCAGGAGTTAGTTCCGCATTGGTGATATAGAGCAAATCAGCCAGTCCAAACTTGAGGAAAATTCCGCACGTTCGTTCAGGATTGTTTTTGAGTGATGAAAAATAGGCCTTGGTTGTTTTTTTGCCATGAATAAGAGCAGAGGCGAGTTCCCATAATTCAACAGGGTTGGATCGAGAGAGTACCAATAGGTGCCCCATTGCGGAGTATTCATTTTCGTCAAGTTTTGACTGAATAGCATGAGAGGCAAGAGATGCCAAGCCTGCGAGTATGCGTTTTGTTTTTGTTGGAGCGGTTTGGCCGCCAGGATATATAACGCTCAAAATTTCGCTGCTAAATGCCGCCGTGCCGCCTAAAATAAGTAATTCATGCTCAAATGCGGATCTGTCATCAGCTGCTTGGCAATTGCCGGCGCTAAAGAGTAAGGTTAAGGTCAGGGCAATTATTTTGGCTAAAATTTTCATGAGTAAAATCCAAGATTAAATTGTCTGTATAGGTTCTATTTCAAAATACAGCGTAAATTGTTTTTAGTAAAAAAGGCCTGAGTGCTTGTCCGCCAGAAGTTTACTGTCGGAGGATTGCCACTCAGGCCTTGAATCTTTTGAAGAAATGAGGTTCTTCTTATTGCAGCTCCTCAGCAGCTTCCTGTTTCGCAGCAACTTCCTCTAGCATGGCAAATGCGATCTTAAGTGCCATTTTGCCAAATCTATGATTGCGATGCTTGTTGAAGAAATTGCTCCAACTGGTAATTGGGTGGCGAAGGAAGTTGAGCGTCAATTGTGGTTCAATATACAAAGCCCACAAGAGAGGCATTAATACTTTCATGGAGGTGTCATCAAGCGAACCTTCATTTTTATAGTGTTTTTTTGTCGCTTTGGCTGCAGCTGAAACAAATCCATTGATGAATGCTTGTTTGAGCGTCCACTCTTTTCCATCTTGAAAAACAGCATTGGCGATTGGCAAGGTATTATTGAGATAAAATTCCGGCTTTTTTAATGTGTTGATTGTTACAGCGAAAGCTCCATCAATTTTATCGCTTAAACCAGCAGCTGTTTTATCTGTATCACACAAGAAGTCATAAGCCTCTTTGGCTTTTTTCCACTGGGTGTTCATCAAAGTTTTGGCATCACCATATAGCTGAATTGCGCCAGCTTGCAATTCGATTGCTGTTTGTCCGTTAGGAGTGTTGTTTGTAACAATCTCGCCTAGGGCGACTTTCGCGTTATCAAGTTGCTGATTCAAGTTAATGGCACACGCATTCCTATAAGCCTTATCGCCTTGAATGACAAGAGCATTTTTTATTTTGGTCGCAACATTAATCCAAGTACCTTGAGCAGGTTGGCAGATCGTTCCGGTGGTAATGGTAAGCAATAACATTAATTTTTTCATAAAATTCCTTGGTTAAAAAGAAACGGCTTTTACAACATCCATTTGTTTAATACTACTTGATACCCTGCATTAGGCAAAAAAAGTAGTAAAAGCCGCACTTTTTGAGTTATTTGTTAGCTATCTCAATGAGAAACTCTACCGTTTTGCCAAATTCCTGGGTTCCGTCCCGATGGCGGAGCGTAACGGTGTTTTGGTCCATTTCTTTGTCCCCAACAACCAACATCCATGGTATTTGATCCAATTGAGCACGCCTGATTTGAGCAGAGATTTTGTCATTGGAGTGATCAATTTCCACGCGAATTCCGGCAGCAGCCAACTTTTGGCAAACAACTTTGGCATAATCAACCTGTTTTTCAGAAATAGGCAAAATACGAGCCTGAACCGGGGCAAGCCACAATGGCAGGCGGCCTTTGTAATGTTCCAGCATCACACTCAAAAATCGTTCAACTGAGCCCAAAATGGCACGATGCAGCATGACCGGGCGTGCTTTGGTTTGATCGGATTGAATATATTCAAGGTCAAAACGTTCGGGCAAGTTGAAGTCAAATTGAATGGTTCCACATTGCCATGACCGTTCCATGGCGTCTTCGATGGCAATTTCAATCTTGGGGCCATAAAAGGCGCCTTCGCCTTCTTGGACTATGAATGGAATGTTCAATCGGTTAAGCGCGTTTTTCAGCGCATCGGTTGCTGTGTCCCATTGGCTTTGTGCGCCCATGGACTTGGCTGGACGAGTTGAAACGGCAAATTTAATGTCCGCAAACTCAAACTTTTTGTAAACAGCAAGGACCATTTCGACCTGTGCCATAACTTCGTCTTCAGCTTGTTCGGGCATGCAAAATGTGTGCGCATCATCTTGAGTAAAGCATCGTACTCGGGAAAGTCCGTGCAAAACTCCGGAAAGTTCGTGTCGGTAAACCAGCCCAAATTCTGCCAATCGAATTGGAAGTTCGCGGTATGAATGAGGTTTTTCTTTGTACATGAGCACGCCACCCGGGCAGTTCATGGGTTTAATGGCATGGTCGTGTTCGTCAATGTGCGTGAAATACATGTTGTCTTTAAAGTTGTCATAGTGCCCCGATGTTTTCCACAAATCGGTGTGCATGATCATGGGAGTTCTGACTTCTTGGAACAAGTGCTTTTGGGCATCACGGACTAAATTGACCAATTTGTTGAACAGAAATGTTCCCTTATTGTGGAAAAAAACTGAACCAGGAGCTTCTGGGTGGAATGAAAAGAGGTCAAGTTGTTTGCCCAAGTTGCGATGGTCATAGGTTTTGGCGTCTTCGAGCTTTTGCAAATAGGCGTCCATGTCTTGCTTGGTTTCAAAAGCAATTCCCATAATCCGTTGCAATTGAGTTCCGGTTCTGTCGGCTCGCCAATAGGACCCTGCAAGCCCAGTCAGCATAAAATGTTTGACGTCTCCGGTTGATTCAGTGTGTCCGCCCGCGCACAAGTCAGCAAAATCGCCTTGGGTATACACGCCAACGGTTTCACCGGGGATGCCGTCAATCAGCTCGAGCTTGAATTTATTGTCAGAAAATATGGTGCGAGCTTCAGCTTTAGGGACTTGGCAGCCAGTTATTGGATAATTTTTTTTGGCCAGTTCGCGCATGCGAGTGTCGATTTTTGCCAAATCGATTTCTGATAAATGTTCAGTAGGCAGAAAATCATAGAAAAATCCGTGCTTGGTGACGGGCCCAATGGTTAATTTCAGCCCTGGATACAGTTGGATGAGGGCGTGTGCCAACAAATGTGCGGCCGAGTGTCGAACTTTGTACAAATTATCATGTGTTACAGCGGCCATTAAGGATCCTTTTTTGTTATCGAATAAATAGTTGGTAAAAATATACCTTTGTAATTCGAAAGCCTTTGTGGTGCAGGGATTTGTTTATCATAGAGCAAATCCCATATTTTTTGAACAGTGATGAGCTTGTTGCGTTCCACTATGTAGAGAGTTTTTTTGATAAAAGAGATGACACACTACTTGCGATAGCTTTGTAGAAGGTTTTTCATTTCAGTGCTTTTTGAAAAAAGCATAGGCGTTGTAAACCCGTCGTTCATTTTTTTATAAGGGTCAGCGCCATGTTTTAACAGGACTTTAGCTATTTCTAGGTTATTATTAAATGAAGCTGTATGGAGTGGCGTTGTTCCTTTTTCCATCTGTGAGTTAGGATTGGCGCCATATTTTAAAAGCCATATTACACATCCTATATTTTGGCATTCAGTTGCAATTTGTAGAGCTGTAGTATTTAAGTGGTTTGGTAAATTTGGATCAGCTCCATGCTCTAAAAGTAATTTTGCGGTAGCAAGATTTATAGCTGATATATTCTGACAACAATAATGTAAGGCTGTGTGGCCTGAATTATTTGGTAAATTAGGATCAGCACCATGACTTAAAAGCAATTCTGCAATACGAGTATTGTTCTTATGTGCTTTACTGAAAAATAACAAAGCTGTTTCGCCTTCGTTATTTTTCAGATTTGGATTAGCCGGATTATTTGGATTTTCAAGTAATAGTTTGACAATGTTTTCATTTAAATCTCCAGCAGCTACCATAAGGGCTGTTTGACCGAATGTTGAATCTTGATTATTAGGGTCAGCCCCAAATTTTAAAAAAATTTGGGGTATTGTAGGATTGTTCGATTTTGCCGACAGGCATAACCCCGTAGCAGATACATTCTGCCTGTTCACTTTCGTTTGAATTAAACAATCGGGGTTGTATTTATTAAGAAGTTTTTCAACCTTATTGCCTTGATTATTTAATATTGCATCAAATAAATCGCTTAAAATATACGGTGGCATTTGTTTCAAGCGCATTGGAGAAGTTGTTGTGGAAGATACAGAAGTAGTTGCTTGGTCGGGACTCATTTTGCCACCACTAAGTAGATCTGCTTTCTTGAATTTTTCAAGTATGGTATCAAGGTCATCATCATGATCTTGAGAGGCGTTTTGTGTTGATTTGGTTGATTTGTTTGATTTGGTTGATTTGTTTGATTTGGTTGATTTTTTTGGTGACTCTACATTGTTTGTCCCTTGCGTACAAAGAGAAGCGGCTTTTTCTCTTTTTGCTTTATTTTCTTCTTGTGCACGAAGGAATGCAGCATGTTTAGCGTCTTCCTTATCTTTTTTAGCTTTTACACGCTTTTCTGCTTCAATTTCTTCAAGAGTTTTTTCGTGACGACAAAAGGGACAGGGACCACCTTCTTTTATTATCTTATCTGCACAGCTGTCACAACAAAAATAACTGTTGTTGTGAGGGGCAGGACACATCCATTGATGAGATGTTTTAGGTTTTAGTTCATCACAAATATTACACATTGTGGGAATTCGGCGCAATACAGCTTGTGCATATTTTTCATCATCTTTTATCTGTTGATTTTCTAAAAAAGTATCTAAGGAATCATTTCCTATTGAACCAATTGTTTCAAATAAATCTAAAATATATTGATTGCAAGTATTGTACGCCTCAAGGTTTTCCTCTTTATTCAGGCATATCATGTCATTAAATTGTTGGTTTGCCTCATTAGTTGCATTTCCAGAGCTTATGAGGAATTCATCATTCAAAATAATAATTTTACTATGAATATATTTTGATGTGTCGAGATAGCGGACAGGAAGACGTATTGGTCCAGAAACGAGAAGTGATTCTTCATCTTTTATATGTCCCAAAAGGCACAATCTTGCTCCAGCTTGAGCAAGACGGTCAATAGTTTCATCAGACATCTTGCTGCGATCAGTAATGATAATAACATCGCAGTGTCTTTTTGCTGCACGAACAAGAGCATTAATGATTTGTCCACTTGTGCAAGAAAACAATCCCATTCTAATGGGCTCCTGTGGCCTTGTTGCATCAATTTTTTGTATGATCATTTCATTGTTATTTGAAAATGACACAAGGTGTTTATGCTTTTTGAGATTGAGTTTCGTTTTACATCTTAATATCTGCATAGAATAATATGCATGATATGTATCAATAATATCTGAAGATGTCGGGTCGTCTCGTTTTATACGAACTGATAATTCATAGCTCGCACCAAATGCACCATTCGTTGCATTTGCAGATCCCGTTAAGACCCCATTTCTATTAAGGAAAAATTTATGATGTAATGTGGGTACTTGAATAACATTACTTTTTATTTCCTCAATAAGTTCGTTGTACCTGTTTTTTTCGGCTTTTTCCTTATCATTGTCACTCGAAGTCTTTTGCTTCTTTAAACCATCAATTTTTTCTGCAAAATTATCGTAATGCTGTTCGTCAATTGCGATTTTAAAAGTAATTCTTCGATAGTTGCTTACGATGGCTTTTAAGATTTCAGAATGTGTTATTTGACTAAATGCTGCATAACAAAAGTCTCGATCGGGCGTTTCCTCAATAAAGCGCAACATTTCATGTCCAATCGCTTCATTAACGAATATTTCTGAGCTAGCGTATGTTGTTGCAATGCTCATAAAAAATACAAAAAACAGAAAAAACCCCTTACGAATCATTATTTGTCCTTAGTTTGCCATAAGTGCCGTGAAATTCTATTGGAAATATTTATTCTAAATATTGGGTCTTGCTTTGTCAAATGGGGTACTTGTCGGCAAGCAAGGCGGCTTTCTGGACTTTGTAGACAAGGAGAACGGATACTTTATTTGGGGATGGGTACAGTCGGACAAGGAATTTGCTATGCGAATGAAACTATTCTTATTCTTTATCATGGGTATTGGGTTGAGTTCTCATGCTGTGATTGTCGATCAAACGGATCAGATAGAGCCATTGGTTGAGTTTGTGAAAATTACTGAACCAGCTGGTGTTGAGATAGAAATGATGGTGATGAATTCTTATGAAGGGAAGGTGTGGGATGGGCGCATTGATCAGTATGTTTTACCCGTTGACCCTAATGCAACCTTGGAATTTTGTACGAATCCTGCAATGGATCGAGTTTTGCATAGCTTTGACATAGCATTGAAAATACAGGACCTTGATCAAATTGTGCATGTCCTGGCGCGTATTTGGCGCAAAGCAATCCCTCGTCACTATTTTCACTTAGACCAGATTTCGTGGAATCATGCTCGTGAAAAAGTAAAGTGCATCATGGCAAAGCGACTCAAGCGCATTATTTATGAAAGTAATGCTATCGAAAAACCACAAAAGTTTGATGTAATCTTTAGTTTGACGAATAAACCGGAGTTGTTTTTGCAGGTTCTTGCTCAATTTGATCAGGAATTTCAGGATCAAGTAATTGATCAATACCAGGATTTACTCAAAAAAGAGCATGAGGAATTGTTGGCAATATATGAAGATTTGGTTGTTCAAGCAGGAATGATTTTGTTGAGGCAGAATCAGCGTCCACCTCAATTTTTTGAAGAAGAGGAGCTTGAGTTAAAATTAGATGACTTATCTTTGCAAGAGAATGGTGCTTAATTTGGATGTAATTTTCAAAACTCTTGGTTGATACGATCTCTCGTAGTACACTGCCCCCGCGTGAGTTAATGTGCACATTAATCAAATGGGAGACGATCGCATGAGTTTACAACAAAGTTCAATAAAATTTGATCAATGCTTTGTTCTCGATACCAATATTTTATTGTATGACAGTCACGCCATATATTCATTTGCCGAAGCCACCGTTCTTATTCCATTTTCGGTTCTTGAAGAATTAGATACGTTCAAATCAGAAAATAACGAACGTGGTCGTAATGCACGCAAAACAATTCGTCTTCTTGATGAATTGCGCACAAAGGGTTCACTTCTTGATGGGGTTGTTTACAAAAGTAATGAACATACTGCCCTTGAACATTCAACGTTGGTTAAAATTATCCCCGTTGATTCTCGTGAACAACTTGAAGCGATGGGAATGCGCCTTTCTGGTGTTGATAATCATATTATTTTAACGACTAAAAAATTGGTTGATGCGGGTAAAAATATCATATTTGTTTCACGCGATATCAATGCTCGTGTCAAAGCCGATGTACTGGGTATTCGGTCCCAAGATTATTCAAAAGGCATGATTGAGGCATACAGCAAGGGATGGCACGAACTTGAGTTACCTGCCAGTGAGATTAAAGCTGCTACAGGAAAAGATTTGGATGATGTTATTGGTAAATTGAAAGATTCTGTAGCCACGAATGAGTTTGTGCACCTCAAAACAGAATATGATCGAGCCTATGGCCGTTTGTTCAGACGTCAGGCAATGGGCGGATACGCCGAAGTACGCTCTCCGGGTGGCATTTGGAATTTTTCTGAGAAAAATGTTCAACAGCTCATGGCGTTGGATTTATTGTTGGATGACAGTGTGCAACTGGTGTCATTAGTCGGTCCTGCTGGAACAGGAAAAACGTTTTTAACGCTACTTGCGGCGCTTTATAAGGTGATTAAAGAACAACAGTACAAAAAGTTGATTGTGGCGCGTCCAGTAATTTCGCTGGGTGAAGGTCTTGGCTTTCTGCCAGGTACCGTGAATGAAAAATTATTTCATTGGATGAAGCCGGTGTATGACAATCTTGAGCTCATTTTGAGCCACAGTCCAATGTCTTCGGCCAAAGCGGAAGAGGCTGCGCGTCGGAAAAATTCAGAGCATCCGGAAAGCGACAAGGCTCACGAGCGCAACAAATATCATCGAGATGCGCCCCATTATAAACCACATGGTGGCGGAAATTATCATCGCCGAGAGGGTGGTTGGAACCACCAGCAACAGGATCCAACAACGATGGTTCATCCTGATATTGAACGTTTGATGCACAAAGAAATTTTGAGTTTTGAAGCCGTTGCCTACATGCGAGGCCGCTCAATCCCGCAGCAGTTTTTGTTTGTGGATGAAGTGCAAAATATGACGCCGCACGAAGTAAAAACGATTGTTACGCGGGCAGGTGAGGGCACGAAAATTGTTCTTGCCGGCGATCCATATCAAATTGACTTGCCATATTTGGATTTCAAGAGCAATGGTTTGATGGCAACTGCTGAAAAATTCAGGGGAGATTCGCTTTTTGGAATGGTCTATTTGTCCAAGGGAGAGCGCAGTCCGTTGGCAACCCGAGCAATTGAGTTATTGTAAAAAAAAAGAGAGGCGCACACCTGAAAAATGTGCGCCTGAATCGTAATATTACTCTGAGATTGATGTAAAAAGGTTTCGGCGAGACCTTTTTGCGCCCCATGATGACATGTATTCATGTATCAGTTCGTTGGTAACTTGAATAAGACTATAGTTAACGAGGTAGCGTTCTGTTGCCATGAGGTTGTTTTCTATAATCAGACTTTCAAGATCTTTGTGAATGAGAGAAATGGCGGGATGTGCCACAAATCCATGTGGATTATTTGGATTTCTTTCATTACACAATTGTGTTAAAAACCCACTTCTGTTTTCACGGATAATCCTCGTAATGTTGTCACAAAGCTTTTGGGTATTGTGAATTTTGGTTACAAGTGGCTCAAGTTCTATGATGAATAAAAGAAGGATGTCGTTATTATTACAGCGTGATTGTAGCTCAATTAGATCCCTCAAAAGACTGTTCTGTTCGCAAAATGTATTCAAAAGAGTGTCAAAAGCTTGATTAAGCATAGCGTCATTTTTTTGGTCAATTTCATGGAAAAGAGTAGCTCTTTTTTGGTTGAACCAGTCGTTAAATGCAGGGATAAGGACTTCATGTGGTTGGCGTTCTCCAGACTCCAAGCATTGTATAATGCCAAGCATGTCAGAACCTCTTTTGTGGGACTTGAGTGCTTCTATCAAGAGCAAGAGAGCTTGTTGATGTGCCTGGTTTTGAGATGATGCTTGCCGCAATTCACTGATTTTTTCATATAAATATCCATGAAAAAGTAAGGCGTTTACGCTTTTTACCAGCAGTGGAATATTATTTTCATCGAGGGCTAATGGGAAATTATGCAATGCGATCTTCAAATCCATTGAGCTTATTGATATTTTTGAAGAATTTGGACTTAAGTTAGGTGCTGTTGGAGCAATACATTTAGAATGTGTTGTTAGGTAAACTTGTCCCTCTTTAATAGGAGAGATCATGCTTTTTTTGATGGGCGAGCGTGTTTTTGGCCCAGATTCAAGTGGTGTATACAAGCCAATAAGAGTCATTAATAGCATATTTTGAGCGTAGGCCAAGAGATTCATAGTTAACCTTTTTTAGAGTTTTTTGATAAATTATTTATGGAGCTTTAGTTGTTTTTGATTGCCATAAAATTGTGTTGATGCATAAAGACATCACTTCCAATTTTTTGATCCATAAAGTCGAGGACTTTGTCGGTGAAATCAAGATCGACATGATGTTGTCGATTTTGTTCGTCATTCCACATTTCTTGTCGTGCTTCAAAATAATTATGAAGTTTTTGGATGATAGAATATGCTTCTGTATTACAATTAATTTTCATACCATTGGTTTTTTTTTCTTGGCACAATTGATCAAGTAGTCCACTTTTTCCATTGTACAGGGCATTCAAAATTCCGTCGTATTGCTTCTTGATGGGGTTTGAACTGCTGGCAAGGTGTTGAATCTCTATGATGAAGTTCAAAATGGGATGTGTGCACGTTTCGTTGAGCTGTAGGGGTACATACAGGTCCTGCGTGAGGAATTTGAGCAACGAGCATTTTTTTGAAAGAGTTGTGATAATAATGCTGATTGCTTTCTGAAGATGGTCGCAATAGGCCGTTTTTATCAAATCTGGAATAGAACCCTCCAGATGCCGGTTGTGTTCTGTTGTAAGAATTCTTGCTTGTTCAAGGGCTATGTCGAGAGAAAGATTTAAAACCTCGTTCAGGGTGATTCTATTTAATAAAAGTATGTTCAAATTATCTGCAATCTGAGCAATATCCCCTGTGATGAGAGCTGTCTTAAAATTAAGCCCTGCAATATCTTGATCCAATGGATTCGGTGACAGTGAAGATGAATGAGGACTGTCACTGTGGGGTGAAATTCTATGAATATAAGGGCTGAGGGGGCGTGCTTCATGCTGGAACCCGTTATCTCGTATGGGTGATAGTTGGGTTTTTTGGATTAGAGATCGAGTATGCGCAGTTTTTTTGGGCGCAGAGATAAGTGACGCATTAACGGTCAGCAAGAGTGCTAAAATTACATTAAAAGCATAGGCACGGCGATTCATGAGCAAATCCTTTGTGTTAAAAAAAGTATAAAGTCATTGTTTTTAATTAATTGACAGAAATAGTAATTGTCATATTTATAATTATGGGCAATTTGTGAAAAAGTTCAAACAGTGAATGTTGGAAGTGGGAAAATTGTGCCAAAAATGATGATATGATGAGGTTTTGATCAAGAAATAGACGCAAAAAAAGGGGAGGGTGTTGCCACCTTCCCCTTTTTTCAACTTAGAATTACATGAGATCTCTAAAGTTGATGGTAGTCCCACAGCTTTCGGTCTTTGTTTCAAAAGATAAAGATAGGGTAGGCAGACGATCATGCGGAATCCCAAAGAGGATTACGTCTGAGATGCGTGGATTAAAGGCATTAATGGCTCCTTTAAATTTCAAAGTTTTGAGCTTTTCAGGAAGCGAGGCTACAAATTGTCTAAATATTTCGACGGTTGCGTCATCACTGGGTACTTCATAAGCCCAACCAAGGCACAGATTTTTAAGATTGCTTAAGCGCGGGATTAAACTAAAAAGTTTTTCCTGTTCGGCTTGGTTTGCAATAATCAGTTCCAGATCAGTAATTCGAGCTAATCCAAAAGAGCCAGGCAGTTGTGCTTTTGCATGATTTTCAAGTTGGTTCATGCTTGTGACACGAAGCTCCATTGAAACGAACATAGATTCTTCAGATTCTTCTCTGCAAAAGTCACAAAACTTACAGTCATTTTTCACGGCATTTAAACTCAGCGAACTCAACATCAAGCCTATTAAGAGTAGTTTTTTCATGATTATATCATTTCTGTGTTTAAGTTATTGATTCATTTGTGTGCGGCGTAAAGCATAGCAAGGTTTATGAAATAATCGAGAATTTAAAATGATAAATCAAGCCATTCTTTTTAGATAATTCAGGGTATTTAATGTGTGTGAGTGTCGATAAAACACGGTGTCTTTTGAGTTAATCGGATTGATCCGACTCCGAAGAAATATCATTCGGAGCCCTTGCCTAGAAAGGAAAGTATTTTTGCCGTTGATTGTTATATGTATTTCAACGATTTTGTATTGAATTAGTTAATATTGGGGTTTGGTAATGGGAAGGCTTCGGGACCCTCATTGCACATCAAGTCAGTATCTATAACAACAGGCCCGTTAACAGGTACGTTTAATTCGGTGCTGGCCGCTTCATTAAAGGCGCTTAAAAGATTTCTGGGAAGCAACCTTGGACGCGATATTAATTCCTCAATTTTATCACAAATTGAATCACGGATATCTGTTTTTTTTGGATCTGTATGAGAGTATCTAATGATAAGATCTTGAAGTTTACGGTGTAATGATTCGTTCAGGGGAGGTACATTTTGAAGCAATAGCTGTATACGAGGAACTTGTGTTTGATCAGTTCCGTTGTGCATGGTACTGGCTGTAGCTCCAAGGATCAGCATAAGTATAAGTGCGTGAAGTTTATTCATCATTTTTATTATATAACCTCTATTCTGCGCAGAATAACCCTGCATACTGATTAAAACTAAACACTGCTCGCTGTTCCCTAGTTGTATTACCTTAAGTATGCACGCCTCCTTAACAATTACAAGCTGGCACGTGTAGGTATGCTAAAAAGAGGGCCTTTTAGATTAATTTTTCCTGTTCAGCTTCATCAAGATTGTTATTGTGAAGATCCGGGTGTTGCAAGCCATTCATAGCTCTCAATGCAGGGATGTCAGGTCGATAAAAGCCTGATGCATTGGATAGGAATGATTTTTGTCTTCAGGGTTGTGACTCAGGGCCGAAAAAAGGATTAGGAATTGCGGTGCGACGTGATGCAAGTCGTTCTTGGACTAAAGTTTCAAGATCCTCGGTGAAATTAAGTTTAATTTTTCCTATTCTTACAAATTCATCGCGATTTTTGTAACCATCCATTTTAATTTTTTTGCGCAATGAAAAATCCATATATTTAGAAGAAAAATAACTAAAGTATCGATGTAGTTTTGAAATAATATCCTCGATATGAGGACTGACAGTACCAGACCTTTTGTTCTCACATAACTGAGTTAAAAATCCACTATTATTTTGAGCTATTAGTTGCATAACACTTTGGTATGCTGGCTGAGGATCTATTTCTAGACCGTATGTATAGCCTTCCAATGTTTTTTCTGGATAGAAAAAAATAAATGGTTGAATTTCTGTAATGAGATGTGCAATGCAATTAATATTCTCACCAGCTTTTTGAGCTTCGGCAAGTGAGGTTGAAATGAGGAAATAGCTCAAATTTTTACTTTCTTCTTGGGTTTCCAAAAAATCAGCAGAAAAAAGAACTTTTATGACCATGTTAAAAAGATCATTAATGTTCTTTTCGCGAAAATGATTGGCATCATTTAATTCCATTTCGCAAGTCCATGCATCATATCTTGCAATGTGTCGATTATCCAAGACTTGAGAAACAAAAGAAGGAAGCTCAAGGGTCCCATCGATATAGTGTTTATTTAAATCAGAGTAGTCTTCAGGCTTAATTGGTTTACTGCTTTGCAATTCACCCATAATTTTATGCACGAGTTTTTGGCGTACAAATTTTTGAGTTTGCTCTTCAGTAATTTTACAACTTACTTCTTGAATTATGGTGTTTAATGGAATGCCCTGAACAAGAAGTACTAATAAATTATTAAAAATATGGGATTCATCTTCCAGCAAGAAGGCTTGTCTGAGATTAAATAGTGCAATGTCAGGATTTGTTGGAATTGGTGAGTTGGCGATTGCCGAAAATGGTGAGTCAGATGATCTACTAGGTGGAGAGATGCTGACACGCGACAACCTATCTTCAATTGATAGAGAAGGAGGGGTCTTGGTAGGAGATTCAAACGATAATTGCCGTGATGGACAATGCTCAATAAATGGACTAATTGGCTTCAAAAAATCAATAGGTTTGCGACGATCTTTTTTTTTGATGGGAGATCGCTGGGGACTATTGCAAGGAGTTTGTGTCGTATAAGCTTTTGATTCTATTGTATTTTTTTTGCTGGGAAAAGCTGATTTTTTACGGTCTAGCTTACCAGCCATTGCAGAAGAATTGAGAAGCAAGGAGCAAAAAAATAAAGTATTAATTATTCGATTAAGGCCATTCATACGATTTTTCCAAAATTGAATTATATGATGCATAAAAAACAGTGCACTTTTTTATGACTGTCACAGTTAATTATTATGCATAACCATATGCAAAAATGCAAACAGATAATTGGGGCTATTGATAAAATTGTTAAAAATAATGTTGGTTGTGATGTCTTGGCCCATCTCTCCGGTGCTAAAGCTTTGGCGGGCGGGTAGCTCAAGGGTGGTTTTACCATTCCATTCATTGCGGGTGACGGTCGCCACGATATCAAAATTTTGAGCACAAAAAAGGGGAAGGCGTTTTCACCTTCCCCGGCATTTTAATTAATCAATGTTTTTTAAAAAACAATTCGACAGTTGGGCGCAGTTCTGGCCATTATATCGCGTATTTTGGTTTGTTGCGCTGCTCCAATCTTGTTTTCGTAAAGATATAGATCTCTCATATTTTTCATAGTTGCAAAGGCCGGAATGAGGGCTTCTATTCCCTCAACGCCAAAATTATTTTTGGCAAGAGATAAATACTGTGCTAAAGCAATTGCTTTAGCTCCAGCAACACCCAAATTATTGTCATTAAAAGATAATCTTTCTAGGTTGGACTTATTACTCAAGGCGGTGGCGATTGCCTCTATTCCAGTAATCTCAAAGTTGTTATGATCAAGATACAATACTGTTAAGTGATGCATATTCATCAAGGCGGAGGCGAGTGCTTCAGCTTCTGCTTCACCAGGTTTATTATGACTAAAATCTAGATGTTGCAGATGTATCATAGTACTCAAAATAGGGGCGATGGTATTTAATATAGGCATATCAAGATTATTAAAGTTAACGCTTAGCCATACAATATAAGGCGACTGCTCATGGGAAAGCTTCAACAATTTTTCAAAATTATTAATAGAGATCAGTCTATCAGGATTAGGTGGATAAGGATCGCGCAACTTTCGGAAAACTGCTGCATCAAAACTACTCACTCGTTCACGCAATTTATTAATGAAACCATCAATAAGATCTTGGGTTATGGCTTGGGGATAGCCATTGCCTTTAAGTGTTGCTTTTAATTTTTCAATTAAGTAATTAGTGTCTTTTTTTCTGATTGGGTCATAGCACTCAGGATTTTTTGCAATAAATGTATTAATCATTTGATTGGTGATAAGTGCGTTCACGCATAAGCTTTGTAAGCTTTCGACGGACTTTGCAGAATCTCCAAAAAAGCCGAACGCCATGATCGCGAACATTAATTTTTTAAATATGTTTTTCATTATGTAATCTCCTGAAGCAGGATTATCTTGCAAATCCAATAAGGTGAATATTTACCTGGTCTTAATTGGCTTTGATGTGAAATCAAGGCAGGGAGTCGTCGGGGTTTTCATTACACATCAGATCAATCTGATGATTATTAACAGATTCATCTAGGCTGTCTGATTGAACGTTAATGCGTGGTTGAGTGATTGCCGCAGCGTTAAAGCTTGCCAAAAGGTCTCTGCGTGGCAATGGCCGAGCAGGTAATAGTTCGATAATTTGACCATACAGTAAATCTAAAGCTTCGGTATTGTTGGGGTCTGTTCTATTATATTCATTTACAAGATATTGAAATCTACAGGCCCTTGGATTATCGTATTGACTCAAAAAAAACTGATAATATGTATTTACAAACCAAGGCTGTAATTGATGCGTGTCGTTGTGCATGGTCCTGGCTGGAACTCCAAGAAGCAGCATAAGTATAAGTGTATGAAGTTTATTCATCATTTTTATTATATAACCTCTATTTTGCGCAGAATCACACTGCATACTGATTAAAACTAAGTATCGTCGCCTGGGCCCTAATTGTATTACCTTAAGTATGTACATCGGCCAGGTAATTTCAAGCTGGGGGGGGCGTGTGCTAAAAAGAGGGCCTTTTTGATAGTTTTTGCCGCATTATACAAAGTTTTTTTGCGAGCACCCCCTACAATTTACATATCCCACAAGAGGCATATTACCACTCATTTATTTGTACATTTAAGATATGGTTATTGCAAAGATTCAGCTTTTGAAGGTGTGGAAAGTCTCTGAGTGCTTCGACAATGGCTCGTGCTCCATCAGCTCCAATTTTGTTGCCAAAAAGGTCAAGGGCTGTCAGATTACGCATGTACGGACTCTTTGCGATTGCTATAGCTCCGGCAGCTCCAATGCGGTTGCACGCAAGGTCAAGAGTTGTCAGATTACGCATGTACGGACTGTTTGCGATTGCTATAGCTCCGGCGTCATGAATGCAATTAAACCCCAAACGAAGAGTTGTCAGTTTTGCCATGTACGGACTGTTCGCGATTGTAGTAACTGGGATATGTGATAAACAGTTGTTATAAAGATCAAGACATATCAAATTCGCCATACGGCTAATTTTACCTATAACATCTTGGCATTCCCGCTCGAATAATACAGTTTCAAATTGCTGAGAAAGAAGCACACTCGTAACTCTATCCAAAAAAATTTCTGGCAGGTCGATCAATTGTTTAATTGTCGTAATAGCAATATCCGCCTTACGAATCGATCGACTTGCAGATTTATGGCTCAATGCAAAACTAAATTGCTCTTCAGGTGTTAAGAACCGAGCAATGTTGGTGCCAAATCGGTCGTTTATCATAACTTGCGCAATGGCAGATGAGTCGCCTTGAACCGCATCTATTTGAGATGTTCCGAAACTCGAGAGTATCAATGTGAGTAATAAAGTTTTTTTCATAATTATAGCCTCCACAGCAAAATCATCCTGCAAGCCAACAAGTTGCATATTTTGCAGGTTTTAATTGTATAATTTAAGTATAGCATAATTTCAAAAGGGTATGAAAAAGAGCCTCTTTTTGTATTTCTTGATGTTTTTGGTCGAAAACAGTCTTGAATTTCAGACGATTGCAATGTCTTGGCCCATAAGTTCCAGGGTGGTTTTTCCATTCCATTCATTCCTGGTAACCGTGGCTACGATATCAAAAGGCTTGTCGCCGATGGTGCTCAGTGATTGGTAGATATCAGGGCGATTAAAGAAAATGTTGATAATTCAGGGTATTAAATGAGTGGGTATGTCGATAAATCAAGGTGCAATCTTGACGAAAATGCTGCTAAATCAAATAGTCTCGAAAATTGTAGAGTTGATTTTTTGATGAAAAAAAAGGGAAGATGTTTTCACCTTCCCCGATAATTTAATTAACTGATGCTTCTAAGAAATAACTCGGCAGTTCGGGGCTGTTTTATGAATTATTGCATGTATTTCATTTTGGTTAGTTATTGCGCGTATTTCACCCAGAACAGTTAGTGAAAATTTGTTATAAGAAAGATTTAGTAATTCTAATTTAGGCATTTCGCTTAAAGAATGAGCGAGAGCTTTTGCTTCTGCTTGATCTATACGATTCATTGCAAGATTTAACATTTGTAGATTAGGCAGAGTTATCAAGCTGGATATAAGAGCACTTGTTCCTGCTTGACCAGGGTTAATCCCATGCAAAAATAAAATTTCTAATTTAGACATAGTTTTTAAGGAGATTGCGAGGCTGTTTGCTCCATTTGTTCCAAAGTTATTATAACCAAGATTGAGTATTTTCAAGTCGGTCATCTTGCTCAAAGTAGGAGCTATTGCTTGCATGCCGGCTTCATCTAAATGATTAATGGCAAGATTTAGTGTCCTGAATTGAGATACATTCCTTAATGCAGGTATGATGGCCTGTATTCCAGCATTATTAAGATTGTTATCTTCAAGAGATAGGTCATGCAAGTTGGGCATATTTATTAAGTTAGCTGCAAGGATTTGTGCTCCGGCTTCGCCAAGATTATTTGTATCAAGACTTAAGCAATGTAGATTCATCAAGCTAGGAGCAATCGCTTGCATTCCATCAGGATTAAGGTTGGTATTATTAAGTGATAATATTTCGAGATTCGGCATAGCACTCAATGCAGAGATGAGAATATTTCTTTTATTTGAATTAAGATTGCTATTGTCAAGATTTAATGCGGTCACAGAGGACAATTGCTTAAGCGATAGTTTTTGCAATTCTTCAAGGCTATTAATTTCGGTGATTGGTGTTATTTGTGAAAATAACGATAACAACGAATGCCAAAGTTTTTTGAACAACATAAGTAGAATCCTTTGTTCGGTATCCGCACCTGATTAAATCAATTTAAAGCTAGTTTGTTTTAAAAAAAACTCAATTTCGAGTTGTAAAATCGTGTTTTTTAGCCAATTGCGATGTCTTGGCCCATCAGTTCCAGGGTGGTTTTACCGTTCCATTCATTCCTGGTGACGGTTGCCACGATATCAAAAGGTTTGTCGCCAATGGTGCTCAGCGCTTGGTAGATGTCAGGGCGATTAAAGAAAATAATGGGTTTGATGGTGCCCTGGCTGAAAACAGACGCTTTGACGTGCGCATCTTTGAGCAATTGTGGCTCGCGGACGAGGGTGACGTCGGGAATGAGGAAGGTTGGCTCATGATTTTTGTGGCCAAAAGGCTCGAGGCGGTCCAAGTCGGCCATCAGGGCCGGTGTAATTTCGGGTAATTCCAATGGCGCGTCAATGGTGATATTCGGTTGCAAGTCATTGAGTGTAAATTGTCGTGCAACGGTGGCTTCCAGCCGTGATTTGAGTTCAGGTAAATTTTCTTGTTTGAGTGCAAGCCCGGCAGCACTGGTGTGGCCACCAAAGCTGATGAGCAAATCTTCGTGCTCTTTGAGCGCTCCAAACAAATCAAGTCCAGGAACTGATCTGCATGAACCTTTGGCAAGGCCATCTGCGGTCAAATGGAGCAAAAAGGTGGGGCGGCCGTAATGTTGCACTAATTTACCGGCAACTAGGCCGATAACACCCGCAGGCCATGTTTTGCTGGCTGCAAAAATGACATGTTCTTTGGATAGGTCAATCGTTTTGTTGGCAATAGCCTCTTCCATTTGCAGAAAAATGTCGCGATCAATTTTTTTTCGTTCGTCGTTAATTTCTTTCAGCTTTTTGCCGACGCGCTCAATAATGTCGTCATGCGTGCTGATCATGAATGCCACGGCGTCACGCGGGTCGTCGATTCGGCCCAAAGCGTTCAGTTGCGGTGCGACCATAAACCCGATGTCACGCGATCCAACCTGTGATTTGGTAAAGTTTGAGTTGGCTAGCAGTTGCGTGATGGCGCGGCTTTTGTGTTTGTTGATCAAACTGAGTCCGTATTGCACCCAATAGCGATTTTCGCCGGTAAGTGCCACAACGTCGGCAACGGTCCCCAACGTGAGCAATTCATACACTTTTTCAGGTAAATTTTTGCCCAATTGTTCGTAGAGCAAGCACATTAACTTAAAAGCGACTCCGACCCCGGCCAGACTTTTGGCAGGGAAGGGGCAGTCTTTTTGTTGTGGATTTACGATCGCAAATGCAGGAGGAACGTCATCATGGGGTTGGTGATGGTCGGTAATAATCAAATCAATTTTCAGCTCTTGTGCGCGAAATGCAGCGGCAAAAGCGCTGATGCCGTTGTCCACCGTGATGATGAGTGAGTACCCATTGTGTACAGCTCGCTCAACGGCCGAAACGGAAAGCCCGTAGCCATCTTTTTTGCGGTTGGGTAGATAGAAATTTACGTTAGCTTTGAGTGGCAAAAGCGCCAAAAGCATGATGGATGATGAGGTAATGCCGTCAACGTCGTAATCGCCGAATATCAGAATTTTTTCGCCACGTTCAATGGCCAATTTGATGCGGGCAATCGATTGCAGTGCTCCTTTGAGCAGCGAAGAATGTGCAACATCACGATCTTTGTCGGTGGTGAGTAATCTTGAAATTTGGTCTTTTTCGCGAATTTCGCGTGCATAAAGACAATGCGCGATGGGGTAGGTGAGGCAATGTGTGCGGGCAATTTCCATGACGGCAGCATTGGGTGCTGTGTGGATGGTCCAGCGGAACTTGAGGCCCTGGCGTAATCTCGACTCGCACGGCATTTTGGAAATTGGGGCAGATTGCATTGATTGAGACCTTAAAAATTTGGTCCATCCCTAAGTCCGCATGCCCTGAGTGATTTTTCGTAAGAAAAATAGTATCGAAGGGTGTGAATTTGTAGTATGCCGACCCTTCGATACATTTTATTCGATTAAAAATCTCACAAAACACTCAGGGAATGCGGACGGGAGGTTGTAGCTTTAATTTCAAATTATTCTGTGGGCTTAGCTTATTCTTCTTCTTGGTGTTCCGAGGCGTGCATCTCAGGGCCTTGCAGATCAGATTCAGACATTCCTGCCAAAATTGATGGTAGCGGGGCTTGAGGAAGGTTTTTGATGTACCATTCGTAGAATAACTTGAGCGCTTTTGTGCGGTGGTAAAAGTTATTCGCTTCAGGTTTTCCGGCCATTTGCAGATAGGTAAATCGACTACCTGTTGGTCTGAAAATTGAGGCAAATCCACGTGCATTGAGCAATTCAAGTGAAGGAGGCGTAATAATTTCACCTTCGGTGTCAGCTCTAAAGTGATGAAGTGTTTCACCATCGTGGGTATAACAAATGCGGCAATAAATGCTGACGCGATTGTCATCTTCGATCAGGCGATAAATCCCTTCCCAACCGAGACTGATTGCCGTTGGTTTGGCAAGAGTTCCTGGGTAAAAACCATACTTTTTGATATAAAATCCGGCATCGTCAACGAGCAGCGGGCCTTGAACGAGGTTCCATGCCTGGCGAGCTTTGTGAACAATAACGGTTTTTTCATCAAAAGTTTGAATTTCTTCAAGCTCTGTGTTTTTATCAATAATTTTAATAAAAGGCGCATCAATGCTGGCCAATCGCTTGGCTTCACGAACTTTACCGCGGTTGCTGGTTACGTAATGAATTTTGTGTATCAACGCTATATTCCTTCTTCATTCGTTCGGTACCACTTAAGGAATTTGTCAAAGGCTTTCAGGCGTGGTGAAAATGTGTCGAGTTGCGTGTTGCCGCTCATTTCTTCAAGAGTTCGCGGAGCGCCCTCTGGATGAAACACGGTGTACAAATCGATATTTCCTTGTTCGATGGGCGCAGCGTCATCCATGATATATCCTTCGGATGTATCATTAAAATAGCAGTCTGCGTTGCTTTGGGTGATAAATCCAACCCAACTGAATGCCATTGCCTCGTTATTGACGCGACACAGTTTGTTCAAGCCACCGCGTGCAAGACCAGAAAGTGCAAACTCAGAAAGAGTGCCTGGGTATGAGGGGTATCGCTTAAAATAAAAACCAGAATCTTCGACCAAAAGAGGTTGTTGATAATGACGCCATGCTTTAATAATTTTGTATTCAATAACCTTACGCTCATCCAAACTTTGCAATTCATGCCACTGTGGTGACTTATGAATCAGTTGGATTTCAGGTGCATGGCGCTTGAAAAAATCTTCCACTTCAGTAAAAATTTTGCGATCACCCGTCACAAAAATAAGTTCTGTACCCATATTCTTCTTCCCCTTACACGGTGTGAATTTGTGTATGTCTTATCGTCTTTCTTGACTATCCGGCGTGTTCCCGATTTTTCATAGTAGGAAACAGAATAATGTCTTTAATCGAAGTTGTGTTGGTCACCATCATCATGAGTCGATCCATTCCAATACCCACACCAACCGTTGGCGCAAGTCCATATTCAAGTGCATGAATATAATCAGCGTCATAGTTGTGAGCTTCATGGTCTCCGCCAGCTTTGGCTCCAAGTTGTTGCTTGAAGCGGTCAGCTTGATCAAATGGATCATTCAGCTCAGTAAATCCATTGGCCAATTCCATGCCAGCTACAAAAAGCTCAAAGCGAGTAGCCAGTTCTGGATTTTTTGGATCGCGTTTTGCCAAAGGCGAAATTTCGATCGGATACCCAATGATAAACGTAGGTTGTACAATTTTTGATTCAACAAGTTCTTCAAACAGGGCAAATAGCTTTTCCCCGTGAGATGCGTTTTTGTTGGCAACATGAACTTTGTGCTCGGCAATTACGGCATCAATTTTGCCTGGTAACAGCATTTTTGCATCAATCCCACCGATTTGTTCAATGGCTTGTTCAACGGTCATGCGTGCAAAGGGAGCCGTAAAATTGATTACATGATTTCCAAATTCTACCACCGTTGTTTCATGCGCGGTTTTGACGGCGTGCGCAATGAGCTCTTCGGCAATTTTCATGCCATCACGATAATCACCGTGGGCCATGTAAAATTCGAGCATGGTAAATTCAGGATTGTGACGAGTCGAAACACCTTCGTTGCGGAAGTTGCGATTAATCTCAAACACGCGTTCAAATCCACCAATCACAAGTCTTTTTAGGTACAGTTCAGGCGCAATGCGCAAAAAAAGTTCCATATCGTAGGCGTTGTGATGGGTTGAAAATGGACGAGCTGCTGCGCCACCTGCAATAGGGTGGAGCATAGGAGTTTCAACTTCCAAAAAGTCTTTGTCTTGCAAAAATGATCGAATCGCGCTGAGCGCTTTTGATCGTGCAATAAATTTCTTTTGGGTATCGTGATTGCTGATCATATCAAGATAGCGCTGACGATATCGTTGTTCAACATCAGTCAAGCCATGAAACTTTTCTGGCAGCGGATGCA
Source organism: bacterium (assembly GCA_023249975.1). Classification (GTDB taxonomy): domain Bacteria; phylum Babelota; class Babeliae; order Babelales; genus JAHFBP01. The sequence continues at coordinate 51,358 of JAHFBP010000002.1, read as the reverse complement.
AACATTTGCTGAGTAATTTCCACGATTTGACCGCGAGGGTTAGTTCACCCGTCTTGGTGATAAAAAGTGGTCCTTCAACCCAGAGAATATCGCCCAAATCGATTAAATGCGAAATGTGTGTAAATGAATCTTCACCCAAAACATCTTTTTTGACATACACCTGAATGCTGTCAGATCGATCACGAATAACCATAAACATGGTTTTTCCATGTTCACGGCGGGACATAATACGTCCTGCAATAGAATAAGAAGTCGTTGTTTCTTCACCCTGAACAACATTTTCAACTTTTTTAAGTTGTGAGCAGGTATGCGAAACTGGGGTAAATTCTGGCCAAGCTTGAATACCAAGATCGGAAAGTTTTTTTACTTTCTCAACTCTAATAGCGTGTTCTTCGGTAGCATCAAATGAGGGAAGAGGCTTATCTGACATGGAGTTAATCCTTTTACGACAGCTTGAGTTCTTTATCTTTTTTCTCTTGCAAAGCGTTAGCTTTTGCTGTGAAGTTGTCGGTTATTTTTTGTAAAAGATCGCTCAATCGTTTGCTGAAATCTTCAGAAATCTTATTTGCTTTTTGAGCATCTCTGACTTCGTTTTGAAAATCTTTTCGAACATTACGAATATCAACACGACATTCTTCAGTTTTTTTGCTGAGGACTTTTGAAAGCTCTTCGCGGCGCTCAGTGCTCATCATGGGCAGTTGAAGACGAATAATTGTGCCGTCATTCAAAGGGGCCAAGCCCAAATCTGAAGCTTTAATTGCGCGATCGATGTCACCAATAGTTCCCTTGTCCCATGGTTGAATGGTCAAAAGACGTGCGTCAGGAGCAGCAAGAGTTGCAAGCTCTTTAAGCTTCATGGTCTGTCCGTAAACTTCAACAATCACATTGTCGAGCATTGCAACGGAAGCGCGGCCTGTTCTGATGGATACTAATTCGCGCTCAAAATGCTTGATCGCCTTGTCCATTTGTTCGTTAACAGCGGCTTCGAAATCTTTGGTTTGACCATCGGTAAAAACAAAATTATCCACGGTTTGTTCTTCCAGAGTTGTGAAAATAATAATACGTTAAAATTTTGGGCACCATGCCCTTGCCTTTTAGTGTATTCGTTTATGGGCGATTTTCAATGTTTGCTTGTCAATCTCATAGTCTGTGAGTAAAGCTGTTACCAGTCAACCACAGAGTTTATGAGGTGATATGATTATGGAAGTACAATTAATTGCGGCTATTGGTGGGCTTATTGCATCAATTTTAGTTTTATGGGTAGCCAGTGATTTGGCTGTAAAATATTCTGAGCCATTATCAGAAGAATTGAGCATAACTCCTCTGTTTGTGGGGACTTTTATTTTGTCAGTAATTACGAGCTTGCCAGAGCTTGCTGTTGGCTTTATTTCGATTTATAAGGGAATTCCTCAAATTTCGATGGGAGATATAGTTGGTTCAAATATTATCGATATGACTCTAACATTGGGATTGCCGGCTGTTTTTTATCAACAAGTTGCCATCAAAGAAGTCGATCGTGGTCGACTCTTATTCATGATTGTTCTTATTTCATTGGCAATCGGATGGGTTTTGTGTGTTGGGCAATTGACCCCTTGGCATGGAATGGGTCTGGTTGGAGGCTATGCGGCATCAGTTTTTATGCTGTCAGGGCAACGTGGATTTATTAAGCACTACGACCAAGAGGTTTGTCCCGTCAAAGTTTCGATGACAAATTCTATGATATTGTTTGTTCTGAGCGTTTTTGGGGTAATTGCAAGTTCGGGCGTTGCGGTCTATTGCGCTGAATTTATGTCACATAAATTAGGATATGATTTAGGAGTAATCGGCAGTGCTTTTTTTGCACTGGGAACCTCATTGCCCGAAATTGTGATTAACCTTAGCGCAGTGAGGCGCGGACATCCGGATATGGCACTGGGAAATGCAATCGGATCAGTTTTGGTCAAAACAACTTTGATCTTGGGATTGTTTTCATGGTTTTCGCCTTTGACGATTGATCTCAGTGATTTTCGGGTATTAGTTTCATTTTTTCCACTCGCACACGGTGCGGTAGCTTACAGCATCTATAAATATCGAGAGATTAAGTTTGAGATGGGGCTTGTTTTAACAGGTATCTGTTTATTATATTTCTATATTCAGTTCAGACTATTGCATAGTTGAGATATAGTCTCTATGGGCTGTTGAGTTTTCAGTTTATTGGGCTTTGTGCAGCTTCGGCTTGTTTTTTTTGAATTTTGGATCGTGCTCCGTGCTTTAATACTTGCTTCCGGGCATTATAGGCTCTATAAGTAGCTTGAATTTTAGATGCTTTTATTAATCGAATGCGAGCCTTTTCTAATTCAATTTCTAGTATTTTTTTTTGTTCCATATCAGTCGCTCCTACATTATCAATTAAGCGCCTTATTCGATCGAGTCCAAAATTCTTTTCAGCTAATTGTCTAAAAAATATAAGAAAATAATGTGGTAATGTATTTTGTTGTAATGCTTCTTCTTCGCAGATAGTTAGTATTTGTTCAAGTCCTAAATTTCTTGTTATTAAGTCGCAGATAAATAGAAACGAATGGTACGTAGTCATACTTTGAATATTATTCATGTTTAATATAGCGGTTTTTATCTCAAAGCAGTATTGTAAGCCATTTATGGCATTAGTTAAATCTTCACCAGTCAGTTGCTTTTTGGCGCAATTTAAGAGGATATCTTTAATCAAAGATTTGACTGATAAGGAAGAGTCCAAAAGAATTACAGCATAATAACGAATTGTTTGGTTTAAAAAATACATGTCTTCAAGAGGAATATCAAAGAAGTTGAGATATAAAAGTTGGGGATTTTCTTTTAAATATCTAATTAAGCTTATGTCTTTATCACAGGTAATATGCGTAGCGATAAGACTTAGTGTTGAAAAGTTTGAGATATCAGAAAGTTTTTGTTTTAAAAGTTTCTCAAGGCCGATTTTTTCGTGACTTGTTTCAGCGTGGACTAAGTTGAAAACTCCATGGCCATCATAGGTTTCTAGATTGCAGATAATATTATTTAGTGAAAATGTACTGTAAATATAATCTTTTTCACTTGAGCTATAATCACGGTTATTAAAATCAATATCTGAATCAACTTTACCATTTACTTTTGTATGAGAAAGCCACCCGTCGCCACCTAGCCTTTTACATAAAGCTGGAAAATAGTGGGTAACAAAGTCTGGTCGAAAAAATTCTTCTGATAAAGGTTTTTCAAAAAGGCTTAATCCCAAAAGATGATTAAGTAGTATTATGATGTTCCTTACAGATGCTTTGAGTTCATAGCCCTTCCAGTCATCATCTATCAATTCATGTTTTCTTGAGCGTAAAATGGATTGCTTTTCTTCTGAAAGATCACCTTGAGGAAATTTTATATATCCACGAGGCCCATTTTCAGAGTCCCGACGTTCTTCGGCTCCTGATTTTACATTTACTTTGTGGTTGTAAACTACATAGGGAATATCAGAAATTACATCAAGCCATCGGTTATGGGCTTTCATTGTACTGGTATGACTAGGTAGGCAAAATTCATTCAAGAAAAGTCTAAGATTATCACTTATCAGAATCTCTTGTTTGGCCCCAAGGGATTTTTGAAGGCTGTCTGCGTTCAACAAGTCACTGGTCACATCATAAGCAAATAAATTGATAAAGTTACGCATTGCTGTATCCATACAATCAGGAAAGCTTTGCGTAGCCTTTTTTTCAGAATAATTGTATTGGGGGCGAGAGAAGCTTGTCGGTTGAATGAGGCCTCTAATTTGTTGTGAGTAATATACAAAATCTTCAAACTCAGCTTCCATTATTTGTTGAGCACTTTTTTCAGCAAGATTTTTTTTGATTATATTAAAGGCATTTTTTTTTGTTATCGGCTCAAAACCCTGATCAGTCCAACTATTTTTCCAGTTATCTAGAAAAATATGAGCACCAAGCTTTTTTTCAAGTTCTTCATAAAAAGCTTTCATAGCCTCTCGGCTTTCTTCGCATATTTTATAGACAAAAGCCTGTAAGATCATTTCTACCGTATATTCTGGATATAAAGATTCAGTATTTATAGGATCGCATTCATTTAGTGCTGCAAGCAAAGTTTCATAGATATCTAATCCAAGTCTGACCTGATCCCTTAGAATTCCATTTAAATTTGGATTAATATTATTTATTATTTCCAATGATACCCGAAGTTTTGTCAGTTCAGCAGGGTCAGAGTCGTTCGTTCTCACAGCCTTAACTTTCTTTGTAATTTCAGATAGTTTCACTTCTTTTTTTAGAGCAAGAGCTAATTGCTTTATGCCCCTGGGAAAACTCTTTTCGGTTTGAGTAAATGAATCTAGCGTTTCTTTGAGAGTCCCTAGATTAAGTTGTTTAATTTTATCACAAGCTACTATAATAGAAGCCATTTTTTGTGCGTTTTTTTTTACATCAATTGTTGTCAGTTGTTTGGTTGCTATAAAATCACTAGGACTTGTTGATCCTGGAATACGATTAAAAAGTAGATGAATAAGTCTGATTACCGCATGATTAGTTTCAGGATTTTTATAACCCACAATCTCAGTACGGCCATTTGTTTCTTGATATTCAGGTTCAATTTTTCCAAAGTCATACATACGACGAATAACACCAGTTTCCCAGGCTACTGCACCATGAATGAGCGAGAGGTGTTTATATTCTGGACGGAGGAGTGAGTATGTATCTTTGATATTTTTTAATGATGCCTCGATGTTTGAGTTGAAAGACAACAGTACAATAAATAAACTTTGGCATATATTTTTTATCTTGAAAAATTGCATAGAGTTCTTTCCCTTAAATACTCTTTTTGGGAAAATATAGAATAGATATAATTCATATATTAATTCAATAGCCTGCGCGGCCCTTGAGTTTGTTATTGCAAAATAATACTGATTCTATAAGGTGTTTGTCGTATAAAAGCAATCAAATAAGCATGTGGGGCATGTGTGATGAAGAAGTTATTATTCAAATTATTAGCGTTGACCGCTTTTTTTGGAACAAGCGGGGTATCTGCTACCGATAATTACGCTCATTATTTGGCAGCATTAAAAGCTCAAGGTAAGCCTGAGCGCGAGTGGACTATTAACCGCCCTCGGCCACCACAGCAATTTTTTCAATACAGGGCTGAAAATGTGGTGGTTCTTTTTGATGCATCAGGAAGTACAGGATATTACATGGGATGCGCGGGACTAGAATATGAAACTAAGCATGTTTCATTAGCTCAATTTGAAGCTCTTTGTTTAGTTTTTGCGTATCTTGCTCAGTCACAGATGGATCATAGCTCGTTATTTTTGTCGTCATTTAGTGGCACAATTGCTTTTCCAAATATCGGTTTTCCTCATAATGTTGTGCGGGCCAGTGAATATGCCAAAATTGCGGACAACTTGGAACATATTCTTCCAAGACCAGAAGAAGGCTGCACCTATTTGGCTCCGAACTTGAAGAGGTTAATTGGAATGGAGCAACCCTTGACTTGTTCCTGTCAAGATACACTTGTGATCATTGTCACAGATGGGGAAGTAAGCGACGCTTCTGAAACGGGAAAATATTTAAACGATCTATCTCGGCACCTTTCGGTCAATGGCAAGAGATTGGATATGTTGGTAATTGGAGCGGGAAGTTTAGGTTCCAAAGTTGAAGACCTTTCAACATTGTTTGGCAATGCCATGAGCCTCATCGACCGGGCAGATGAACGAGGACAAAAGCTTTGTGCCACCACCCAAGTTCAAGATGGAAAATGTAAAACGGAATATCTCGCCTCATTGGTAAATTTTAAAAGTGTTCCGTTTGGTCGTGGGATTTTTGCGGGCGCATATGATCACTACGAAGATCTGAACCGAGCATTATTTGGATTCTTTTCAGGTCAAAAAGATGGTTCCAAGGTTTTCTATATTCAAGCAGATACGCCAAATACCTTTATGCGAGCCGAGCCATTTCAGCACTATGCACTTGCTAAATATTTCAATCAAAACGAAGACAACCTCACCATCAATGAACAGGGACATTGTTTAACAATTGGCAAGGCCCCCAATGGCGAGATTTTTCAAGTTGATCAAAGTGGGGTTGGCCGATATTTTTTTTCGGCACTCAAGTCAGACATTATGGAGCATGATCTTGGTCGGGGGCTGTGTGGGCTCAGCTTTGTAGCCAATCCTGCGGTTCGAATAACAGGGTGTTGTGGCACCGTGCCGATTGTTGCGACCCATTTTGATATGCTGGGTGCGGGCTTGTCTCAGATGCGCATGGGCGAGTAATTTTTGGATATAGAAATGTTCAACCCTTGAAATTGAGGGGGGGGGTGTTTATGATAAAAATATCAATCAGAAATTGTTGAAATGGCATTTGGATGGAGTCTTTTGTGAAAAAGCTTGTAAGGATCGCACTGATTACTTTCTTTGCCATAATTTGTGGCGCAGTTTACGCAGGATCTGAAAATGCAGCTTCATTGACCACTGAAATTTTGGCTATGACTTCGGATGACCGTGATGCAGCGTTAAAAGGTATGTCACAAGCAGAGTTAGAACAGCTTCTCGGTGAAGATGTTGAGCTTACAAATGAAGTAGTGGAGCTTAAAAAAGAATTAGAGGCTGCATTAAAACGATTGAAATTACGAAAAAATTTAAAGCGCCTTGGCAAGGGGGTTGCTGTGGCTACCGTAGTGAGTGGGGTTGCTGCATTGGGTAGCACCTATTTGCCGGCAAACTCAGCTAGGCCACCAGCAGCACCGCGAGTACCGGCAGCACGAGTAGTACCAGAACAAGAAGAAGCAGCAGAAGATGCGCAACAACCAGTAGTAGCACCAGCAGCACCAGTAGTACCAGTAGTACCAGTAGCTCCACCAGCACCAGAACAAGAAGAAGCAGCAGAAGATGCGCAACAACCAGTAGAGCTTGAAGCAGCAGAACAAGAAGAGGCTGGTCTATTGAATGCCGAGCAACTATTGTTAATAGATGAGCTCCCTAGTTGGGGAGTAGGTGAAGATTCAGTCCTCTCTATTATTAATGTGATTAACGGAACAAGTAACATTCTCGAGCTGAGAAATTGTGAAAATCTTACAGATGAGAATATGCAAAAGATCTTGCAGGGCTGTACTCAAAACCTTACTCAGCTCGTCCTGAGTAACTGCGAACAACTTGTCGATCTCGATCTGACGGGCCACACAAATCTTGTAGACATCATTCTGATGAGGGGCCCAAATCTTGTAAGTCTCAATCTGGGGGGCTGTACAAAACTTGAGTCGCTCTGTTTGTCTAGTTGTAAAAGACTTCCAGGTGCACAAATACAGGCAATCTTGCAGAGCTGCACACACCTTACCAGTCTTTGCTTGAGTGATTGGAACCAAGTTATTGATTTTAATCTCGCGGGCTGTGTAAGCCTTACGCAGCTCAGCCTGAATTACTGCAAACAACTGACAGATTCTCAAATACAAGCAATCTTGCAGAACTGCACACAACTTACTAATCTCAATCTGTCGGGTTGCAAAAACATTACTACTCTCAATCTGACCGGCCACACAAGCCTGATTAAGCTCAGTCTGGATGGTTGCAAAAACCTTACTACTCTCAATCTGAGAGAGTGTGTAAACCTTGAGCGTCTTTCTTTACCTGTCTACTCACAAGAATCACAACTTACTCAGCTCGATCTGACAGCCTGTGCAAAACTTTCGGCTCTCGATTTGAGTTGCACCCAAAACCTTACTCAGCTCAACATGAGGGGCTGCATAAATCTCACTCAGCTCAATCTGACAGACTGTTTAAATCTTACAAATGCTCAAATACAAGAAATCCTGGCAGCCAACACAAACCTTATCCACCTCACTGTGATGGACCGCGAACGACTTACTCAGCTCGATCTAGCGGGCCACACACAACTTATTAAGCTCGATCTGAGAGGTTGTTCAAATCTTACTCAGATTGATCTGAGAGGCTGTGCAAGTCTTACTCAGCTAGATCTGAAGGGCTGTTCAAATCTTACTCAGCTCGATCTAGCTGGCCACACAAATCGTTTATATTCTCTCAATCTGAGGGGCTGTGCAAAGCTTAGTAATGATCAAATACAAGCAATGTTGAGGGGTAACGCAACCCTTTTCTATCTTGACCTGGAAGGCTGCACACAAGTTGAAATTCTTGATTTGAAAGGTTGCCCAAAGCTGAGAGATCTCAATCTGAAGAATATTGAAAAGCTTAAAGTGCTCGATCTGACCGGTTGCATAGACCTTTCAGAGCTTGATTTGAGAGATGTATCAAACCTTACTCAGCTCAATCTGATGGGTTGTGTAAACCTTAGATCCATCTACATGGGAGATTGCTCACAACTTACTGAGTTGACTCTGACGGGCTTCAGACATTTTACAAAACTCGATCTAGGCGAATGCAGACAGCTGACTCATCTCAATCTGAATGGCTGCGAAAACCTTACGCAGCTCAATCTGCACAATTGCAGACAGCTGACTCAGCTCAACCTGAATGGCTGCAGAAACCTTACGCAGCTCAATTTGCACAATTGCATACAACTGACTCATCTCAACCTGAATGGCTGCAGAAATCTTACGCAGCCCAATCTGAACAATTGCATACAGCTGACTCAGCTCAATCTGGGTGGCTGTGAAAATCTTCCAAATGATAAAATAGCAGAAATTCTACGGTACTGCGAAAAACCAGCTAAGGACTATGGACACCCCATAGAACTTACTCAGCTTGACCTCACGGGCTGCCGAAAACTCACAGAGCTTTTCCTTCATTCGTATACAAATCTTACCCATCTCAATTTAACGGACTGCTTAGGGCTTAAAAAGATCTCTATTCGGAATTGCGTAAGCCTTATTCAGCTCAATCAAAGTGGTTGCACACAACTTACAGAGCTCAATCTGATGGATTGCCCACAACTTACAGGTGAAGATGTACAGAAAATTGTGAAGGATAACAAACGACTTACTTTGCTTGACTTGAGTAACTGCATACAGCTTGAAAAGCTTGACTTAAGAGATCATCGCCATATTAACAAGATCTATCTGCCTGGATGTTTAAACCTTCAAGAGCTCCTTTTGTGTGATAAAGAATACGGAGCAATTAAATTACTCGACCTGACAGACTGCAGAAATCTTACTCAGCTCGATCTGAGAGGCTATATAAATCTTACTGTGCTCAGCTTGCTAAATTGCACAAGCCTTGAGCTTCTCGATCTGACCTACTGCAGAAACCTTACTGAGCTGTATTTGGACACCTGCGCAAGCATTGCCAGTCTCAATTTGACGGACTGCGCAGGGCTTGCAGCCACTGCTGCTCAGCTTGCATGGCCAATTTTAGTCAAGGGTGGGAATGTAATTGGAGTTAAGGGGCATCCGATGAATACGGCAGAATAATTTCGACAGACTTTTTGTTAAAAATACAGAAAAAAGGCCCCAGTTATTCGAAACAACTGGGGCCTTTTTAGTAACTTAGTAATCAGTGCAGATTAACGACCTACGCTGAATCGTGACATTTTTGCCACTTTAATGGTTCCGCAGCCAACAGATTTGGCAACTTCTTCCATGTATTGTTCAACGGTCTTTTTGTCGTCCTTAATGAATTTTTGGTTCATAAGGCAGACATCTTCGTAGAATTTACGCATTTTGCCTTCTACGATTTTTTCAAGCATCGCTTCAGGTTTGCCCGTTGTGCGAAGTTGTTCCATGTAAACATCTTTTTCTTTTGCAGCAATGACGGGGTCAATGCTTGAAGAATCGATACTTACAGGGTTCATCACAGCTGCGTGCATGCAAATGTCTTTTGCAAGAACAAGCAATGCATCAGCGCCAGCTTTATCCAAAGCCTTTTCGCATGAAAGTTCAACCATGGTGCCCACTGCTGAACCAGGGTGGATGTAGGTGTTAACTACCCCTGTGTGTCCAACTTCAAAACGAGCAACATCTTTAACTTGAATGTTTTCTGCGATACGAGAAATCATCACATCAAGATCTTTTTGGAGAGGTGTTCCTGCTGGTGAATTCAAGTGTTGCATAACTTCTTTTGCGTCAAAGAATTTATCAGCAGTGGCAAGAGCGTGAGCAACATTGCTGCTGAAGTTGCGCATATCGTCAGTATTTGCTGAAAAATCTGTTTCACAGGTCACTTTGACCAATGCGCCGGTCATTCCCGTTGCAGTTTTGTTCAAATATGACTGAATAACGCCAAAATTAGCCTCAAGGCCAGCGCGTTTTGCAGCTACGGCAATGCCCTTTTTACGCAAAATTTCGGTTGCAAGCTCAACGTCGCCTTCAGCTTCCATGAGGGCTTTTTTGCAGTCCATCATGCCAACGCCAGTTTTATCACGTAATTCTTTAACAAGTTCTGCTGTTATATTCATAGTACTTCCTTTGGGAAAATAAGAGATGTTTGCTGTATGATTTTTATTCAAAACGCCCTGTCCAAGCCAAATGGCCTGACAAGCCTGATTACTTTAGTGTGCCATACCGGGCGCTTTTTACAAGGGGTTATCTCTATAGATCAATCTTTTCTCTATTGATGGGACTTTACAAAAAGGCTATGTAGCTTACAATAGTCAATATGTCAGCTTTGGCAAATTCCCCTTATAAAATTGGTGAAATTGAGTATTTCTGACGAAATCCGAATAGTTTTAATGACAACTGCCTTCTGAAAATTTATTGGAGACGCACTATGCCAGTACCAAAACGAAAATGTTCCAAAGCTCGCCGTGGCAAACGATCAGCGGGATTATACAAGAGCGTAAGTCTTGCAGGATCATGCCAAACATGCCAAGCTCCACTTCTTTCACATAATATTTGCGCAGCTTGTGGTTATTACAAGGGTGTGAAGGTTATTAGAACTAAAGCTGAGCGTGCACATGAACGCGGACAAGTTCGTCAATCACGTGTTCAGTCTATGCAGGCAAGAGGCAATTCTCCAATCGAAGCCCATGCTGAAGAAGAAAAATCTGCATAATTAAGACTGCTGAGTAATTTTTAATCAGTAACTTTAGGTGAGGGAGAAAGTTCATGGATTTCCAGAACAATGGCCGCGACGACGTTATGACTCAATTGGCTGGTGTATATCAAGCTTATCGTGATTTGATTGTTGTAGGTGTCATGGTTGTGGTGATCGCCATCGGTGGTGGTGGTGGATGGTGGTATCACCGTCAAGTCCGTGAAAATGAAGCCCACAAGGCATATGCGCAACTTGCACAAGAAGTGGCCTCTGCTGGTGATAGTGCCGGTGCGTGGGGACGGATTGTTCAAGATGCGGGTTTGATGCGTGAAAATCATGGTGGCACAGCCGCAGAGGGTTTGATCGCTGCAGCACAAGCACATGCTTTGGTTGAACTTGGTCAATTGCCAGAAGCTCTTGAGGTTTACAAGTTTGTGGCAAGCAAAGCTCAAGAAGACATTAAACCGTTTTATGAGATTACAGTTGCACTGTTACAGCTTGATATTGGCGATGCTGCGGGTAGTCAAGAGGGTCTTGAGACACTCAAGCGCATTTCAAGTGGCCCTGATTACAACTTATCTTTATCTTATGACTTGGCATTGTATCGACTTGGTGAATATTTCTGGACACGAAAAAACTTTGATCAGGCGCGTAATTTTTGGGGGCAACTGATAGTTTCCACCGAAAAGGACAAGGATTTGCCTGATTATCGAAATGGCTCACCATGGGCGGCTAAAGCTCGTGAACACCTTGCGCTGATTGATTATCGCTAAAAAACACTAAAAAATTTTAATACAATTTCTTAAAAAGGGCGACTGGGTAATTCCGGATCGCCCTTTTTTCGTTTAATGAACTGACCCACCTCAGGCCACTGCTGAAACAAAACACATTACTCCCATCTCTTTCGACTGTGCTTTCAGCCGCCGCACGAGCTGAGAGTAATGACAATCTTCTGTGACTCTCGACAACTGTGATATTCTCCACGATATGATCGATCAGAATGGAGGCTGATATCGTGAAAGAAAACGGATTACAAGGTGGCGCGGAACAAAGTCTTGATATCAAAATTGGTGTTTTGTTTCCTGGGCAAGGAACGCAGTTTGTGGGCATGTGCAAAGAATTTTACGACACGGAGCGAGTTGTTCAGGAGATGTTTGACCAGGCTTCCTCGTGCCTTGATATCAATTTTGTTAAACTCTGTTTCGCTTCATCCGAGCAAGTCCAACTTGATGAAATCAATTCACAAACTTCAATCTTTTTGGTCAGTGCCGCAATTTATCGTCTTTTGAGTGAAGAATATGGACTTGTGCCAACCATTGCGGCAGGGCACAGCCTTGGCGAGTATACGGCAATCCATGCCGCTGGAGGCCTTAGTTTTGGCGATACGCTGTATCTTTTGCAAAAACGAGCAAAGATTGTGAGAGAAGGGACTTTGGCCCAACAGGGAGGACTTCTTGCCGTGATGAACATTTCCTACGACGAACTCAATCGCATTTGTTTCGCGTATGACAATCCTGCAACCATGGTACATGTAGCTGAAATTGCGAGTTTTAATTCACCGACACAAATGGTTGTTTCTGGAACCATTCCTGAACTTGAACTCATTGCTCACGACGTTAAATCTCTCAAAGGAAAGGCGACAAGGTTGTCGGTTAGTGTGGCATATCATTCTCGACTGGTTCGTGAAGCTGAAGCGCAATTTGTGCCCTATTTAGTCAAAGTAGACTTCAGCCAGCTGCAATTTCCCGTAGTCAACAACATTATGGCCAAAGAAGTGCTCGAGCCTGCTGAAGTAAAATTATCATTGGTTCGTCAGACCAGTTCCCATGTTTTGTGGTGGCAAAGTATGGCCAAGTTTGCCGATATGGACATTATTGTTGAAGTGGGGCCTGGTGATAAATTTTCCAAAATGTTGCGCCGCGAATGGCCCGACAAGCCTATTTTTTCGATCAACAACCAGCAAGATATTGATGACCTGATGGAGTGCATTGATTCATTTTATACCCGATAAAATTATTGAATTCTGTTTATTTTATAAGGATATTTCATGAAAATTATCATAAAGCGGTATGTGTCCATCTTGTTGGCAATCGCAGTCTTGAACGTGCTAAGGGGGGCTGTTGTTTACGCATCTGCAACGAGAAACGGTCAAGAGCTGGCTCTTGATCTTGAAACAATCAGTCTTGAAGATTTTATGGATATGCCCAGAAATACACGTATTCCGGTCTTGAAAACTATGACACAAAAGCAAATTTTGCGGCTTATTGCGGCGGAAACTATATATGCAAAAGAGGATACCGACGAGATAAGGGTTGATACTCGAGAGATCAAGCTTGAGTTGGAACGCGCATTAAATCGCTTGAAGCGTCGGAGAAATATTAAGCGAATGGGTGCTGGAGTTGCCACATTGGGAGCACTGAGTGGTGCCTATTTGCTGACGCGGCCAGGAGAGCCGGAATCGGAAGCAGTAGAGCGACATGCACAACAATTGGCAGCAGAAAGAGCCGCAGCAGAAGAAGCAGCAAGAGCAGCAGCAGAAAGAGCAGCAGCAGAAAGAGCAGCCGCAGAAGAAGGGCGAACTTCAGGAGTGCAGATGCTGCTAAGTGAAGAAGAGGCGATCGCTGCAGCAATTGCAGAATCTCAAGCCTTATACGCTGCTAGCCCAGACGGCCAGATTGAGGCGGCATCATTGGCAACAGCGGAAGCTGAAAGGCCAATTGCTGAAATTAAATACATACGATTTGATGATGGTTACACCCTCATTCAAGTGCCGAGTTTGTTTCAGGGTAATCCTGATCAAACACCAAACATGTGTGGATATTATACGATTTATAATGCAAAAGTTTTTTCAGTCAATTCAGATATTGTCGTGCAGAATTTGCAAGTTCCACTTAATAATCATGCTTTGTTTGAAAGCGAAACACTCAATCCATTGAAAGCGCAAATTATTAAGCAAAGAAGAGGTGGAGATGGTTCCATGTTGCTTGCTAGTGAAATTCAAAGCCTTCTGCCACAAGAGATTGTCGATCAAGTTATTGTAGAGGGAGATGGGTTTTATATAAATTTCAATCAAAATCACCGTATATATAAAGTTTCCAGTGGCCTAGAGGCTGATGTAGTTAGGAATAAAAAAACTAGATTTCGTAGGGGGGAAATCAACTTCCTCGTCTATATTGTTAATGAAAGAGAGCATTGGATGACGGTTCTCGTTCGCCGAAATGAGCAAAATGGTTTGGAAATGGTACTGGCCGATTCTTTGGGAAGAGATAAAACCACAGATGAGCGCCTACAGAAACATTTGCACGTGCTTGGTAATGACTTGATGAATCCAAATTAAAGTGAAGTACTGCCTGGTATACGAACTGACAAAAACACGGTATTATTCTCAGTATATATACCGTGTTTTTGGAGAATAATCATGGCATACAATAGAGAAGAAATTGCAAAAAAACTCAAGGCGTTGATTGCAGAAAAGCTTGATATTAATGAATCAGAAATTACTGAAGACAAAACATTCAAAGATTTGAATGCCGATTCGCTTGATGTGGTTGAATTGATTATGACCATTGAAGAAGATTTTGGCATAGAAATTGATGATGATCGCGCCGAAAAACTCAAGTCAGTGGGCGATGTTGTCACTTATATACAAGAACAACTTTCGTAATAACTGGAGCTTATTCGAAAAATCGACTTTCAACTTTTAAACCTTTGACATTCACACCCCACCCCGCATGCCCTGAGTGTTTTTCGTAGAAAAATGTATCGAAGGGTTCGCCGATGTAATTCTTAAATTATTTTTACAAATTTAAACCCTTCGATACATTTTGTTTCACAAAACACTCAGGGCATGCGGGGTGGGGGGTTGGATACATAAAAAAAGCAACATAGGTTTTATGTGTTGGCCAGTATTACAAGATTTAATTTGGTCATAAGAAAAGGCTGGAGTCAGAACGGGCTCCAGCCTTTTTTCGTTGGGTATTATACCTGGTTTGAAATTTCAGGTTTGTTGGCTTTAAAATGTTCATTGGTTTGTTCAAAAAGATCTTTTAGTCCAGTCAAAGCGGTTTTTTTGTAGGTTTCTTCAGGTGTGATATTTCCAGCAGCCAATTCGAGTTTTGAGATGGTTTTGTCAAGAGAAGTCAAGAGCGATGGCGCTGTGTTAAATCCATGGGGCTTGAGGCTGTCTTTGTCAGACAAAAGTGCTCGCACTGCGGTGAGCCCTGCAAGATGCACTTGCGAGGTTGATTGCTTGCGGTTGCGCACGCCAATATTCAAACCCTTGTACATTGCTTGAGTGTAGCGCGTGAACAGATTACACAGGTCTTTGTTTTGATCAGCACTAGGGTCGATGAGCTTGCGGGCAACTAAAGCTTTGCATACGGTTCCGCAGCGTTGAACTTGTGAGTGAAACGCAGAAAGTTGTTCGAGTGAATTGAGGTTGACGTTGCCCTGAGGGATAATGCCGTTTTTCTCAAGTCCTGCAATCATGGTTGTGAGCAATTCATTTGACTGAAGCAATGCTCGTGCCGCTGGCGGGATAGGTTTGGCTGATTGGGTAAGTTGCTTGATGCTCACCGGTTCAAATTCACGATCAAGAATGTGAGCTAAAAATCCTTCTTTGGAGACTGAACCGTCAGCTGAACGTTGCCCCAATGAGTTGGAGAACATGACGAGCTTTTCACCCATTGATTTGAGCGCTTTGTCGCGGAGTGCAAGTTTTTGTTCAAACTTAGAAATGAGCTTTTTTGAATCTTCCGCAGAGATGTTAGATGTTGCTTGTTCTTGAAGAGAGGCAAGTGTTTTTTCTTGTTCGGCGAGTTTTGCCTCATAGTCCGCAAAGAGCTGTTCAGTTTCACTATTATTTTCTTTCGCCGAAGTCAGGTTGGCCAGTTGTAGTTTGAGGGCAACTACTTCTTGTTCTGTTGCAGAAAGTTGCATGTTCAGAGTTCCATTAGGTGCTTTTTTTGATTGCATGGCTATTAATTTGTTATTCAGGTTAGTAAGTTCGTGCTCTTTGGCTGCCAGTTTTTTTTCATATTCTGAGATTTGTGCGGCATAGTCAGGGTGAGTACCTGCAATTTCTAGATCCTGATGGTATTTATTAATTTGAGATTCGTAATGATCTATAACTTGGCTTAAATATTCTTCTTGATTGACGGTGTGTTTGTTTGCGGCAACTAATTTTTTTTCAAAAGATTTTGAGAGCAAAAGTTTTTTGTTGGCATCTTGAAGTTCCAATTGTGCTGCTTGAAAGTCTTGTCCTAGTTGAGCAAGCATTTGAGCGTGCTTTTCAACCTGAACTTGTGCTTGATCGTGAGCATTTTTCAGGGCAGCAACGGTTTGATTACTTTGGGAGAGTTCATTTTGTAGTGAATTGATTCGTGCATCATTTCTTTGTTTTTCACGTCGCGCAACAAGGCATTTTTTTTCGCTGGTCTCGAGCCGTTCAGCAAGTTGAGTAAGTTTTTGGGAAACGTCTCGTGCTCGTGTTGCATGGTCGCGATGGGACGAGCTCAATGTTTGAAGTTGATCGGTCAGTAATGCAATGGTGGTGAGTAATTTTGTGCGTTCTTGGTCAGCAGCATTTTTGCTTTGTGCTGTGTGAAGTTGATCACGATCAATGGTGCGAGTGGCAGCTTTGTGAGCATTTAATTCACGTCGAGCTCTTTCAAGTTCAACATATAAATTTTCGTAAGAATCACCTTGTGCTTTGAGTTGTGTTTTTGAGATATCAAGTGATTTTTGCAAGTCAGTGGTATCTTGTTTGAGGTTTTTAACTGCGAGAGCTGTTTGCATGTGGTGTGAACGCAATGCGTTATCATGAAGGCTTTTTACGTGATTTACGGTTGAAAATAGCGCATTGCTTTGGTTGATACTCTTTTCAAGATTGGATTCAACTTTCGCAAGTCGTTGGTTTTTTTCAGCGAGAGTTTCTTGATGTCTCTTAAGTTCGCAGTTGAGGTCTTTAAAAAGGTTTTGGTAGCGAGTGTCGCGTTGCAAACTTCTTTCAACGGTTAATTTGTTTTCATCTTTAAGTGAGGCGATAAGTGATTGTAGCTCTTGTGTTTGTGAGCTTAAAGAGTCTTTTTCTGACTGAGCTGAAGAGAGCAATAGCTGTGTGCTTTCAAGTTCTTTGGAAAGAGAATCAACTTCTTGATCTGCCCGAGCTCGACGACTTCTTTCTTTAAATAATTCATCGCTGATGTTGGCAAAATATTCTGAGTGTTTGTTTGTTACGTCAAAAAGTTGTTGTTCGTGATGTTGTTGAACTTCGGCAAGTTGTCGCTCAAGGAGCTGAGCTTTAACAAAGCCTTCATTTGATTGTTCGGTTAAATATTGAGCTAGGCTTTGGTAGTGATTGAGCGTTGCTTCTTGTTGTTTGAGTGATTCTTGTGAGGCTACATGAGAATTTTGTAAACGATTAAGTTCCGTTTTTGCCAGTTGAGCTTCTTTTTCTGCTCGATTGCGATCACGGTCCGTTGAGACAAGTTCAAGTTGTGTTGCTGAAAGCTCTCGTTGAATTTCTTGAGCTTTTTGAGTGAAGTCAGCTTCGCTCAAGGGTGCCTGAGTTTGAAGAGCTATGGCTTTTGTTGAATCAAAAGAAACGGCAATTGGAGCAGGAGTTGTTTTTTTTGAACGTGACTTGAATGACCATCCAAGTGCTTGGGGTTGTGTTCCGAATGTCGCGAGCATCAGCAGGGCGGCGATTTTTGTATTCATAATATCCTTCCTTTTTTATCTATAAAATTAAGCGGCTGGTGCTGCGGATCTTGTATCAGGTGGTTTTTGTAAGATAGTGGTAAATTCTTGCAAGAGGGTATTGAATTTTTGTTTTACTGCTGGATTTCGTTCCTTGTCATTGAACCTTTGAACTTTATCAAGAATGCGTTGCAGTTGTTGCTTTAGGGCTTGTTGTTGGTTTTGTTTTGTTCGAATAACACTCTTGAATGATTCAGCTTCTTTTGCAAGAGCGAGCAAGCGCTTGTTGTCTTCGGTAAGTTTGGCAATAGTTTTGTTGGCTTTCAATATTTCAGGCGCTATGGGGGTGATTGGCTCTGGGATATCAGGGGCCATTACAGGTTCAGTTGGTTTATTGTCACTGGGGTTAGGAGTATCATTTAGTTTGGTAGAATTTTGCAAAGCATCTTGTTTGAGGTTTGAGTTTTCAGTTGTCAGTTGAACAACTTGATCTTTGAGCGATGCATTCTCTTTTTCAAGTGCCTCATTGGCTGCGGTTTCGGTATTTGTCGGTTGAGCAATTAGGGTGGCTTGAGTCGCGGTTTGTTTGAGTTGTTCATTTTCAGCTGTCAGTTGAGCGACTTGGTCTTTGAGTGTTGTATTTGTTTGAGTTAAGGTGTCGATAACTTTATTTTGTTCTTTAAAAAGATTTTCGGCGCTTTTTGTGTAGCAGCTGAGTTTGATGGATGTGCTCATTGCCAATCCCAGCACAAAAATGATTCGTATATATGTGATCATCGTGCAAACTCACCCCTATCGATTGTTTGTATCGTCTTCTAGGCTATGCGTCTTGTCAGCTGTGGCGCAAGATTTTGTGATTTTTCAAAAGATCAGGCTTGCTTGAGCCCATAAGCGGTAGTTGGGAACATAGGTTCGTGCTGGATTGCATATTTCAAGTGCCGCGCCCACATTTCCGGCAAGAGACCAGTCCTTATTTTTGGACATCAAGTGATGTCCAAGGCTTGCAAACCACGTAAAAATGAGTTGTTGCGGCAAGTTGATTTCAAGGTCCTCATAGTTAATGATTTGGTCAGATTGATCAGTAGCGGTTCCCGTGTTAATGACGCCATTGATATCAAATGCGCTTGGAACTACCGTATTGCCATAATTGGCGGGGTTGATATTTTTGTTCACAATTGCATAGGTGCGGTCTGGCCATGGAACCGTCAGCTCATTGTGTTCTTCTTGGATATAGCCACAATTGTATCCAATATCAAAAGTCATTGTGCGATAGTGATATGAAAAAAGGGCAAGAATCGATCCGAGTTTTTGGGCATGAATTTTGGTGCTTTGTGCCAAAACGTTTGCCATGGGAAAGAGATTTGTTCCGTCTGTTGCTTCATGTATTTGTCCAATTTGATACTGTCCCCAGTTTCGATCTTTGATGCGGGCAATACGAATTTCGGTGCCGGGATTTTGATAGCGGCCTTCTATCTCAGTAAAAAATGACCAGGTATGGGGCCCGTATTTCCAGATTTCGATAAATGCAGAAGCTTCAAGCCCCAGTGTGTAATTTTGTGATCCAATGACGACTTCAAATAATTTTTTTGCAGACGAGGTAGTTCCATAAGGAACCGATCCGACAACAGCTCCGCTGATGCGCAATAGATTGTAATCAACAAAATTGTAGCCAATCCTGAAATCGAGATCGGTCAGATTAGTTTTTTCTCGAGGTAGCGTGTCAATGAGGCCAAATTTGAGGGCGTCAACAGGTTCTAGCCCAGTATGTTTTCCGGCTAAAAAATCAGCAATTGATGTAAGGTTTGACCCTTTGATCATGTTGACAAAAGTTGGGAAAAGTTTGTTGCGCGATCTCACAACACTGATGTTAACTTGTGCAAAAAGCTTATCGATAAAAAAATCGAGTTGTTGATAATAGTTCAAGTTTAGTCCTAATGCGCGATGCTCCGGATGCATGGCAAATGTGGCACCAGAATTGATGGGGGAAAATCCTGTTGTGCTTGCAGCGCCAGGTGTGTTGAACTGCTTGTTGTGGAGTAAAAAATCGATGTCCAAATCGTCGGCGCTGGCGGGTAAGCTTTGAATGTCAAAAGTGTCTTGCCCTTTAAACCCCAGGCCTTGTGCCATGCGTTTTGAAAAAATATTTTTGCGATAAAAGGCGTTAATTCCAAGAACGCCGTTCCAGCGAGCATGATGTTTTTTGTTAATCAGCCGATGCGTGTGTCCATATTGCATCACACGACTCGGTTCGGTCGGTTGTCGTAAATAGGTAAAATTTTCTTCTGATGCAGCTCGTAGTTGATGTGTGTTGGCAAATGACAATACCGTGCCGATGAGCCAGGCAGCCCACGGGTTTATTTTATAGGTGGCCAAAATTCTCTCCTTGTAGCTTGTCTGTGTCAGACCTGTCTGGGTTAGACAGCGCAAGGTTATCGATAAGAGGCCGTTTGTTCAACTGGTACTTGTTTGATTGTCTTGTCAGTCTTGATCAGAGCCTGATTTAAAAGAGCCAGGTCTTCTCGAGTTAAATTGGATATATCTTGTAAATGAGTTTTCAAAATTAGGGCAGCTTGGTTGATTTCTGTATAAAAGGGCGAGTTGGGTTTAATGCGCTCCAGGCGAACCAGCAGCGCTTTTCTTCCGCGAAGTGTTACCAGCAAGGTAGCCAGCTTTGTACTTGCACCTCGTTTTTTAAGGTTTGATACTTTGATTACCAGTGTTGTTCCTCCAACAACCCCAGTAGCTCCAAGTGCAACAGCAGCCATTCCTGTATTGCTCCAGTTGGAATTTGGGACTTGGTTTTGATCTTGGTCAGGTAGAGGTGGATTTTGATCGCTGCTTTTTGGGGCGTGTGAGTCTACAGAAGGTTCAATTGACAAAACAGCTTTAGTTTCTTCTTCTTCTGGTTTTTTTGTCATTACATCAAGGGGTTCTGTTTGCAAAACAGCTTCAGGTGCAGCCGTGTCTTCTGTTATTGGTGTATCAGGGGCTACTTCTTCAGCTGGTAAATCAGCTTTAGTTTCTTCTTCTTCTGGTTTTTTTGTCATTTTATCAAGGGCTTCTGTTTGCAAAACAGCTTCAGGTGCAGCCGTGTCTTCTGTTATTGGTGTATCAGGGGCTACTTCTTCAACTGGCAAAACAGCTTTAGTTTCTTCTTCTTCTTCTGGTTTTTTTGTCATTACATCAAGGGGTTCTGTTTGCAAAACAGTTGCAGTTGTTGCCCTGTCTTCTGTTGTATCAGGGGCTACTTCTTCAGCTAGTAAATCAGCTTTAGTTTCTGCTTCTACTGCTACCTCTTGTGAAGATTTTTCTAGTAAATCAGGTTCAGATTCAGTTTCTGCTTCTTCTGGTTTTTTTGTCATTTTATCAAGGGCTTCTTTAAGTTGTTGGTATGACGACTTAAGCTCATCTTGCTCTTCTTTGCTTAAATTAAAATATTTTTCAATCAGCTTATTTCCTTCATCAATATATAATCCCTTCAGTACTAATTCACTATAAATAATATACTTGTTAGAAAATGATGAAGTATAATATATATTGTCAGCGAAAGTTTTAGCAAAAGAATAGCAATGTCCAGCTCTTACTAAGCTTACAATCAAAGGCATTAGATCTTCAAAATACCCACTATTAACGATTAAATAAAGATTGCGTATGTTGTCTGTATTTTCGAAAAATTCAAATATTGGATTAGAAAATTTGTTTTGTTCAATTAGTTCTTTGAAAAATAATGTAATATCATTAGTCCTCTTAAAAAGAAGTCTTGATTTGGTGAGTTTTGTTAAATCAGGAATGATGGATGAAAATCCCTTCTCTTCATCATTATTTAGAGTCCATGTAAAATATTGCAATATTGAAAAAGTAAAACTATCTAACCAAGATTGATCTGGAAAAGCACTTGCCCTTTGCAAAAGAAGATCTTTGATAGCAATTTTCATATTTAATGGAATCTCTGTGATGGCAGTATCCTTGGTCAAGCGGTTAATTATTATATTAAACTGATCAGGGTTTCCAATTGGAATAGCAAATAAATTACTATAAAAAAAGTGTGGGTTTTTGCTTAAATGCTGCTTTGGGGGAATTGTTTCTTGAAATAATTTTTTAGCTATTAAAAAACTTAATGAGTAAGGCTGTGTGATGTCTTGTATCGTCGTTTTTAACAGAAGATTAAGGTCGGTTACTTCCTTTGGTTCATCAGCTTTTCTTAATTCAAAGTCCCCATGTCCATGCGTTGAAAATTGGCATATTATACCATTTAATTCAAAGCGACTATATATGAACTGGATATGACGATAATCAATATTATCATAATCAATATTATTTGGGGGATCAATAGGCCCATATTGCGAAATCGAAAGACTACCAATTGCATCAAGCCGTGCGCACAGCATAGGGAAATAAGTTGTGACAAATTTAGGATCATTAAATACTTTTTCCAATCCACCTGCATTTTGAAAGAGGTCTAAATTTAAAAGATAATTAAGAATGATAATGATGTTTTTAACAGACCCAAATAAGTTGTAGGTTTTTGATTCATTCGTAGTAAGTATGTATTTATGCTGATCCAACGGAATATCCTTATGGATTCCTGATATGTATTGTGTTTTGTCAGACAAATGAGAAATGTTCTCAGAAGCTATATGTATACGGTTAAAGTAACTGACATACGGGATATTAGAGGTAAGCATAAGCCATTCGTCATGTGCATTATCTGAAATTGCATCTTCAATATTTTTATATTTATTCAAAAAAATATTTAAAGATGGATGAACACTAGATAAACTCAGAACTTCACATAATTTTTCAAGGCTAAATTCATTTTTTTCAATATCATATGCAAACAAATTAATGAAATTGCGTATAGCATTTTCATTGCAGTCGGCAATTTCGATAAATTTACTATCATCATTGTCATTATAATAATATTTTGCCTTTCTTATAAGGCCAATAGGCTTAGGAATACCATGAATTTGCAGACAATTAAATACAAAATCTTCATAATTATCGGTAATGATTTGTGTGAGATCGTTTTCCTCATTTTCTTGTAAAATTGACTGTATGTTTATAAATGCATTTTCTCGTGAAATTTTAGAAAAAATATCCCCTTGCCAGTTATCTGGTAACTGAATACCCAGAGTCTTGTAATATGTCTCAATATCATCTCGATTATTACCACATTTTTATATAAAAATGCCTGAAATATGCAAAGAACCATATGTTCTGGATATAATTGTTTTTCAATATTAAGTTGATCACATTCGCGTAATGCCAACAGTATTATATGCTCAAATACAGTATTATCCTTATTCAAGGAAGGAATCATTCCTTTAAAAAGTTTTCCAAAACGAATAACATTATCAAAATATTCTTTCAGAAAAATAATGAGAGGGTCATCGTTAGTACCTTTTAAAATCTTAAGTATATTTTGTTGTATAGAAGCGTATAGATTTGCTGAAATTGTTGGCTTTAATAATCGGATTAAAGATATGTTTAAGATTCTCCATTTCTGATTACGCCTATTAGGCCCAATCCCTTTTAATATTTCAAGGAACTGATTGTCATTTTCTTTGAGCCACAGATAAATTTTAATAATATTAGCGATTGTCTCAGGTATATTGCAATTATCTTTAACATATTGAGTTTCTGCAAAATCAGTGACGGTTGTTGTCTCCGGTACCCGATAAAACAAGGCATGAATGAGTCGAATAACAGCAGAGGTTTCTTCAAGTTTATCATATCCAACAATGGTCTTTCGCGATTCTTCATTTGAACGTAAAACATTCTCAATTTTTGGAAATATGCGCCCATAGTCATACATTTGGCGAATAACTCCCGTCTCCCAGGCCACGGCACCGTGAATGAGGGAAAGATGCCGTTGTTCGGGGTTGAGATGAGAATACGTCCCCTTGAGATTGTTCAACGATGGCTGGACTGAGTTTGTGAAAAAAATTGATAGAGCAAATGAAATGGCAAGTGTCCACTTACATAAAAAGCGCATTCTTTCCCCCCAAGGTTTTAGTCAAATAACCGGGCTTCTTTTTTTAAAAATTTATTCCAAGTGAGGCAAAGCCATCAATACTGGAGGGGGTGGTCTGGGCATTGTTTACCAGCGTCATTGAACAACCAATGCCAATTCCCCATGGAGTTTCACTTTCTCGGTGCACAGATCCCATACAAATTCCAATCGTACTAAAAGCTTGCATTGGGTGATTCAAATCTAAGTCGGCAAGGTTAACCGGCGTAAAAAAAGTTGTATTGGTTGGATCTTCTGGCCCAAAGCCACGGTTGGAGATGTTTGAACTGGTTCCAATTCTCCATGGAGCACTTGAAGATAGGCGATAAAACCGTCTGTCTTCCCATTCATTTTTGAGAGAATTACTTTCTTTTTGCTTAAAGAGATAGTGATAACTTATGTCGAGGAAAAAGGTTTGGTGGGTGTAGGTCATATTGAGTAACACGTCAACAATGGCACGTGGTTTGACTTTAACTTCTTGGCTCAAAATGTTGGCGAGCGGCACAAAGGGATGGAGAATTGAGGTAACAACTGCAGTGTCAGTAGTTGCAAAAGGCTTACCTTTTTCAAGCGTCAAATGATACCGAGACCATTTTTGGGTCCGCAGGTCAACAACGCGGGTTTGGGTACTGGCAAAACCATAAGCCACAGATCCATTCAAATTCAGATCAATGGAGCGATCATTGCCCCATTTAAATACGTTTCCCCAGACTGAAATACCAGCTTCAATACGAGTGTTGTGTGTTCCAACCAGTGGCTCGAACAAAATATCGGAAGTTGATTTGCTGCCAGTTGGAATCAGACCACCAAGGTAAGCGGTAAATCGGTTATATTTTTGATCTGAAAAACAATATTCAATGCGAGCTTGAATGTCAGCCAGGTCAATGACAGAATCGGTGGTATTCAGCATTTTTGCTTTTGCAACAACGTTTTGAACGGCAGAAGAACCATTTCCTGTTAAAAAGTCAGAAACAGAGTCTGGTCCATTGGCGCTTTTTACACCACCAATGATATTAAATCCTAAAGAATTTGTGGCAGAAGCCACTGCCGTTCCAGCCCGGAGCGAAAGACCTTGTGCTATGCGGTCAAGTCCAAGGCATACATCAAAATTTGCTCCATACATCAGTGAACTTGGGTTGAGTGTGATGGTTGCCGAATCTTGTACGGGAATAGAATCACCTGTTGTGGATGTTCCATTTGTTGAGTCCCGAATCATCAGGCCGACATCAGCAATACCAGTGCCTGGGCGCGTGCTTGAACCTTGATATTCAAGGCTGATTCGATTGCTATCATCTACCCCGAAATACGCACCTAATCTATCACTTGAAAAGCATTTGGCCGCCAAAGGAGTAACTGAAAAGGTAAAACCCGTGCTTTTGTCTTTTTCCATTTTTTTACGTGTTCTGCCAGCGTGAATCAGTGCGTTGAACATGGTGCGATGTGCAGAGCGATCACGAATGGATTGGGTGTTGAGGGTGTTACGATTTGAGTCATCAGAAATGGCGATAGGAAGGACTGATGAGGTAAGTAACGTCATAAAAATTGAATAGGCAATAAGTGTATATAATATTTTCTTCATATAAAGTTGCCTTTCAAAATCACCAGGTAGGTACGGCTATCAGGATAAGTATACCGCACTGAGTGCAAGAAGAAACAGAAAATTAGGGTGAGGGTCGTGCATGATGGACAACCCTCACGATAAGTTGATGATGTGTGTGCGCAAATTCGGCTTAAAAACTAATACCAATTTTACCAAATACATCCCATGAATATGGTGCAGCTCGTTGATCATTTGATACGGTAACTTCTGATCCAAGTGCAAGTGTCCATGGATATTCAGCATCGCGTTTTAAAATTCCCATCGTGAAAAAGAGCGTGTGGAATGTTTGTGAAGGGTGATTAATTTCAAGATCAGTTTTGTTTACAGCTTGGAAGAAGGTTGCATTGGTTGCATCATCTGGAGAGACTCCTCGAACGGCGATATTAACCCCCGCAGTTCCCCAGCTTGCATTTGAAATAAAGCGATAATATTGGTTGTTGACCCACTCTTTTTTAAATTTATTGTCTTCTGCGTGCTTAAAGCAAAAATGATAACCTCCGTCACAGGCAAACATGCCCTGGTTGTATGAAGCCATAAATGTTGCCGTGAAAATGCTACCGGGATAAACGGTCATATCTTGAGCAAGCACATTTGCCAGTGGATTAAATTGATTGGCAATGGCGGTCACATTAGGGTTTGCAACTGTTGCAAACGGTTTTCCTGCTTGAAGGGACAGGTGATATTTTCCCCAAGCTTCATTTTTGATATCAAGTAGTCGCTTTTCATTGGCGTGGAATGCATATTGATAGTTGATGTCAAAATGAACCATGAGCGTAGAATTAGATGCTTGGCTTTCATTTATAGTCGCATCACCATAAAATCCACCGCCAAAGCGCCAGTGTCGTGTACCAACAAGGGGCTCAAAGAGGAAAATAGCTTCCGGTTCATTGCCGGTTGGAATACGGCAAGAGATAAAAGCTCCAAACATACTTTTCGGTTTGTCGACCAACACATAGCGCAATCGCAGATCAATGTCGTCTGATTGAGTTTTTTCGTTTGAATTAGTGCTGAGCAGTCCGAATGAAAGTGCTTTTTGAACAGTAGATTGCCCAATTCCTTTGAGGTAGTCAGAAATAGTTGAGGCCTGATTTGCAATAATAGCGCCGTCGTTAAAAATAGTTTCTACATCATTTTTATTACGAAGCAAAGCCGTTCCAATGCTCAATGACAAGCCTTGGGCCAAAGGAGCCAGTCCAATGATGGCATCAAAATGAGCACCCACAGAAGTTTGTCGAGGATTGAGACTTACCGTTGCAGGATTGAAATTGGTGAGTTTATCACCAGCGTTTAGTGATGGCAGTGTGTTATCGCTAAATCTGAACATGAATTCTTGGCGAACTTGATTGATTCCGTCTCCATTGTATTGGAGGGGTACCACGTTTTGTGAGCCAACCCCAAAGAATTTGCCCATTTCGGCTTCCCCAAAGGTTTTGCCAAATTGAGGCGTGATCATAAAAGTGAAGCTGTTGTCTTCGTCATCAACCGTTTGTTTGTCGCCTCCTGCGCGATGCAAAGATCTGACAAATGAGCGGTGGGCCGCTTTGTCACGACTATCTTGAATATTCAAAAAGCTACGATTGGTAAAATCACTGGCGGACAACGAGGCGTTGGTCAAGGTAAGACCAGATGCAATTATGATTGCAACGAATATTTGTAGTTTTTGTATATTCAACGATACGTGTTTCATGATATTCCCCCCATGAAATATCTGCTTATATCTCATTATCGAAGATATAAAAAATGGGCATAAAAAGTATATAGATTTATTTTTTATCTGAAATGATTGTAGTGGGGCGTTCGCTTCGGAACATGAATCCGAACTTTCATGGAGAAATCAGGCAGGCATAAAAGAAATTACGTGCAACATATCCTTGCCGGTAAGGCTAGACCTTCTGAGCACAAATCAAATCAGGTTCAATGGGATATTTTTTGAGGATATCCAAGACAATTTGTTTGTCATCATCATCCATCTGAATTGTTCTCAAAAATATGGGGAAACAAAAAAAGGGCCCCACAGAATGTGGAGCCCTTTGAAATTGTAGTTTGTAATCGGAATAGATTAGAAGTTCATTCCAATCTTACCAAATACATCCCATGAACGTGGTGTGCGTTGTTCTTCTTTGCTGCTGAAGTTATAGCTTCCACCAAGTGAGAACATAACATCATTGCGAGAATAGCCAACAGAAGCAAATGCGGTATGCCACATTTGTTGTCCGTGGTTCATCACAAGATCAGCGGCATTAATTGCAAGTGAGTTGGTTGCGTTATTTTGAACAACGGTACCAGCTGACGCACCTTCTGCAATGAGAGGGTTGTATGCTGGAAGGATGAACAAGTAGCTACCATCAACCCAAGCAGTTTTGAGTGAGTTCTTTTCTTCTTGTTTGAATGAGAATTGATATCCAGCTTCAAAGTCAAAGTTGCGTTGTTTAAAGTTGAACATAGCGCGAGCTTCAACAATATTGCGTTGTTCTACAGAAACCTTTTGACGCAATACGTTGGCACCAGGAATAAATTCTTGGCCAACATATGCATAGTCATGATTTCCTTGGTAGTTATCACCGACACCTGGTGTTGGATAATCTCTTGCCGCTTTGACTACACCAGTGTTGCCTTTTTTAACCATGAGAAGATATTTTCCCCATGCAACGTTGTTTACGTCAAGAACACGCCATTGGTCATTGGCAAATCCATATTGCCATTTGACGTCAGCTTTAAAGGTCGCTTTGTTTTTGCCATTGTCGCTCTTGAAGAAACGATAGTTAAAGCCAAGGCCAGCACCAGCACGGAAGCCTTGTGCGCTGACAATCGGTTCGAACAAGAATTCACCAGTTGGCTCATTGCCTGTTGGAACAAGCATGTCTGCGTGTGCAGCAAATGAGTACTTTTCTTTTTTAACAAGGCGATACTTCAGTTGAAGGTCAACTTCGGTTGCGCGTGTTGTGCTGACTGAGCGTCCTGGGATTTTTGCATAAGCAAGAGGAAGCTGAGAGTCTGCGCGTGTTGTTCCTTGAAGATATTCTTGGAGTGTTGAAGGTGAAACGGTGTCAGCAGCTTCGGTAGAAAATGTTTCACGCAAGTTGTTGGTTCGGAATGCTACAGCTGAGCCTGCGCGGAAAGAAAGACCTGCAATTACTGAATTGAAGTCTACAAACACATCACCATGTGCACCACCCATGCGTGAGCGAGGGTTGAGTGTCAGGCTGCGGTCGGCAAGACCAGGAATGTTTTGGCCAAGTGAGTTGTAGGCACCTGCAACAATGGTGTCTACGTCATTGGTGATGGTACCAGTATTGGCAGAAACGTCAGAGCGGAAGTTTCTAACTTTATTTCTCAACATTGAGCCAAGAGCAACAGATCCTGCGTTGGTGATTGAGTTGCCACCATTGGTTGAACCTTGGAAAAGAATTGTGCCGCTGTTGTTCAAACCAAGATATTTGGCCATTTCGGCTTCTGAGCGAGTTTGGTTGTAAAAACCAGACACCACCATTTTGACGGTGACGTGTTCGTCAGCATCTTTGTCCATGTCTTTATCGTGATGACCACAAGTAAATCCACTGAGCATTGATTCATGAGCAACACCATCGCGAGGGAGCATGAGGTTGAGTGTTGAGCGGTTGGTGTCTACAGTTGTTGCTGCAGCAAAGCAGCCAGTTGAGCTGATCGCCAAGAGAGCGACGAGGAGCTGTTTCATTGTCTTGTTCATACGCTATTCCCTTTTTTGTAATAAAACCAATATTATCCTGAACATCTTCTTAGTTACAAAACCATAACTCAGAATGGACTTACAAATTTCAAAATCCTATGCGGTCTTTTCTAGTTTGCATAGAAAGATAAATTTTTTTCAAGAAAAAAAAAGAGGCAAGCCATTTCTGACCTGCCTCCAGAAGTCATAATCACAACAAAACTGCATTACCAGCAGGGTTGTTATCGGATTGGTTGGGTTAGAAGTTAACGCCAACTTTTCCGTATACATCCCATGAGCGTGGTGCACGAGCAGCATTGTTGCTGAAGTTGTAATCACCACCAAGAGCAACAGACCATGGATATTCAGCATCTGTTTTCACATAGCCGATTGTCGCAAAGAATGTATGCCATACTTGTGAATCAACATTCATAACAAGGTCAGTATCTTTGATTTCTTTAAAGCTGGCTGCGTTAGCGGCAGGAGTTTGTGTTGTGAGAGCACCAGGTTGAAGAAGATACACTGAACCGTTGGTCCATGGAGTTACAAGAGTGTTATTTTCTTCTTGTTTTGCAAAGAGTTGGTATCCAGCTTCGTAAGCCATTTCTTTGTATTGGTACATGAATGAAGCAAGAGCTTTAACCATCCAGCGTGGATCTACTTTAACATTTTGAGTCAAAGCAGTAGCTGCAGGAACAAGGTTGGCCGCAAGTACTTGTGTTGTTGATCCTGTTACTGTTTGGAGATGTTTTGCCCATGCAACACCGGCAACATCAAGTGTACGAAGTTGGTCAGCCTTCATTCCGTATTGAGCTTTAACATCACCACGGAAACTAGCTTTGCCGTCACCATTGTCATTCTCGAAACAACTGCAGTCAAAGTTCACGCCACCACCAACTCTCCAGTTTCTGTCACCAACAAGGGCTTCAAAAAGGTCTTTGGCTTCAGATTTGTTTCCTGTTGGGAGCATTACTTCAATATATGCAGCCATGCTGTACTTTTCTTTTTCTACGAGCTTGTAAGCAAGTTGAAGGTCAACGTTAGCAAGACCAGTTTTTGTACGTTTGTTAGTGTCGATCTTTGCATAGTTCAATGCAGCAGATCCAGCTTGCTTGGTACCACTGAGGTATGAAGCAAGAGTTACACCAGCAGTAGCATCAGTAACATCACCAGCAAATGCAGCGTTCAACTCATTTGAGCGACGCACAACAGCAGTTCCAGCCCAGAAAGAAAGGCCTTCAACCATTGAGTTGAGGTCAACAACAGCGTCCAAGTGTCCACCAAAAGATGTTGAACGTGGATTGAGAGTTAATGTTCGGTCAATGGTTGCACCAGCAGAAGTACCAGTTGTTGCAGCTCTAAAAATAGAGTTAACAGAAACTGAGTTGTTGGTTGTAATGTCAGTGTTAGCAGTACCTGCAAAAGTTACAGCTCCTGAGCCATTAACACCAAGATATTTGGCCATGCCACCATCTTTTGTGCGGTTGTAGAAACCTGTAAACATCAATGACAAGCCAATGTTTTCGTCGTCGCAATCAGCCTTTTTGCCTTTTTTGTCCATTTTGTCATCGCCACAATTTTTTTTGGCGTGTGCAAGAACGGGCATGTAGGCTTTGTGAGTTGCGCCATCGCGAGATGACTGCATGCTCATGAAACTACGGTTGGTATCTGTTGTGCTGATTGCACCCATGCATGTTCCACTCACGAGCATGAGGGAAACTAACAGCTGCTTGATTGTCTTGTTCATGCGGCTACTTCCTTCTTTAAAAACAACGAACGGATCTCTACCCTTGCAGGTTTCTTCCGAACACCTTCTCCACCAATCGAACTTTGCCAGGATTGTTTGGCCAGATGAATTTCCCGATATTTCGCAGTTCAACCTTCGCGAAAACTATAGCTAAGGTTAAATACGATATACAAGAAAATAATACAGCTTTTCAACCCCTTGGAATTCGATTACGAATCCGGCGCCAATCCTAAAGATCTTCTTTCGTCCTGGCAAGAGTTTTTTGACATTGTTTGAAAACATAAAAGCGGCGGGCATGGGGTGTGCGAGGAAAAAGTGTTGTAAGTTACAGCACAAAGTCCCGATTATTTTTTTGAGTATCACCAAAAAAATATTTTTCAAATTTTTGGTATTTAGATTTGTTTGGACTTCCCTAAATCTATTTGGGGGGTATAAAAAAAGAGGCAGAATTTTGTTCTGCCCCAAATTGTAAAAAATAAAAAATTAAAAACTGATGCCGGTTTTGGCGTAAACGTCCCAAGACGATGGTGCTCGTTGTTGTTCATTACTGAAATTATAGCTCCATCCAGCAGCAATCATCCATGGGGATTCAGCCTTTTTGTTGGCGTACCCAATGGTTGAAAACAGTGAGTGCCAAAGTTGTGAGTCGTGGTTGATAACAAGATTTTCAGCCTTAATTTCATCAAAGTGGGTTTGAAAGGTCGTTGTTGGATTATCTCCCTTTGAGGCAATTGGAAGAACAAAATAATAGCTAGCGTCTGGAAATGGAGTTTTGAGGGTATTGTCTTCTTTTTGCTTCCAAAACAAATGATATCCTGTTTCATAGATAATGTTTTTGTATTCGTAGCACAATGCGGCTTGTGTTTTGATGATATTGCGAGAATTAACTACAAGTTTTTGGGCAAGAATGTTTGCAGCAGGAGTTATCGTTGCAGCGCCAACGGTGGTGTTGGCTGGAATGGTTGCCAAGTAGCGAGCCCATGCTCTGTTCTTGACATCAAGAACGCGAGTCTCTTCCCCTTCAAATCCATGTTGCCACATGATATTACCATGAAAATTGACACGGTTTTTTTTGTTATTCTTTTTAAAAACGCGAGCTTTGAGGCAAAGTCCTCCTCCGAGCCGCAGACTCCTGGTCCCGATAACAGGCTCAAAAAGAAATTTGCCGTGAGGTTTGTTCCCCGTTGGAAGTGTTGCTTCAAGATAAGCGGCTACATTGTATCTTTCTTTGTTGAAGATATTGTACTTCAGCTGAAGGTCAATATCCGCAAATCCAGCTTTTGCAACTGAAGTTCCAGGAAGAATAGCCTTGGACAATGGTGCCGCGTATGCCGCTCCTTGTGCTGTGCCTCTGAGGAAGTTCAAAAGAGTAATGTCTTGTTCTGGGTCACCTGTTCCACCAGTAATGGTGTCATATAAATTATTAGAACGGCGAACGAATGCGGTTCCAGCAGAAAAAGAAAGTCCTTCGGCCACTGAGTTAAGGTCAAGTAATACGTCAATATTTGCGCCAGCAGAGCGGGAAACGGGATTGAGGGTAACAATTCCATCATTGGAAACACCAACTGAGCTACCAACGTTTGTAACACCCCCTTTTTTAATAACCGCCCAGATACTTACAATATTGCCGCTAATAGTGTCGGGGGTCACAGCATTGCCCGTATTGCCCAGAGTTACTATGTTACTGTTGTTGAGACCAAGGTATTTCCCAATGTTTTTGCTAGATTTTGTTTGGTTATAAAAGGGTGTGAGCATCAATGACAAATCTATGTATTCATCAGACTTGTCTTCTTCGTCAACAGACTTTTTGAGATTCACGAAAACAGGCATGAAGGCTTTGGCTACAGCTCCATCGCGAGATGGTTGCAGGTTGAGAAAGCTGCGGTTGGTGTTGTGCGTACTGCTTATCCCCATACACGTTGAGCTGATGGCCATGAGGGGTATTAATAATTTTTTGAGTGTTGTATTCATGAAATTTATGCCTTTTTTGGACTAAAGCCTTTTCCGGATCTTACTTAACATGAGCATTGGGGGGTGTCAAATCACACACCCTGTAAGTACTCCTCAAAACCATGGAGTGTGGAAGGGGCAATATTCTAAACTTTCTTCATGTGATATAAAAAACGGGGAAAAAGCTATGAAATTTGGAAAGTTGAACATGGAATCTGGTACTCATCCAAGTATGGGCCAAGCCTACCAGTCCACGGCATCTGCTCGTCCGAGCGGGGATGCTATGATTATTATTTCGGGGGCCTTGCTCGTTTTTGTTACCCTGGCACTCATTTCCTTCAACCCGGCCGATTCATCACCATTTTCGTATTCGTACGCAACTTTGGATGGCGGAGTAGCGACTCCGAGCAATTGGTGTGGTGTGGCTGGAAGCTTATTAGCTTCAATTTTAGTCTTTTTCTTTGGTTGGGTCAGTTATGCCGTAGTGGGGATTGGCTGGTTGTTTTTGTTCCTGCGACTCAGTAAATACAAAAAAACACCGTCATTGCGCCAAATAGTTGCGGCAATTTTTGTTCCCTGGAACTTAGCTGTCTTGGCAGCAATTACGTGTGGTGAGTTTGAGCCGACCTTGAATGCGCGAGCAGCAGGCGGATTTTTGGGACAATTGAGTCGGGATGTGGTGCTTAACCTGCTTGGGCGCTATGGGGCTTATGTCCTCGGGTTCGCACTTTTGGTTATTTTCATGGCGGCTCTGATTGATATTGCTCCCACTCAGTTACTTGGATCTCTGGGGCAAGTATTACATAAAGTGGCCAGAAAATTGTGGCTGAGTTTTGTAAAAGTGCTACAAGCTGCCTGGCATGTAATATATGCAGTGGCTCGGGCCTTGGTTGGTGTTTTGAGTTTTGTATTTCAATCTAAAAAACGAAACAATGGTGGCGATGCAGGCATTGGTAATGATGCTGATGGTATTTCCGTAGACATGTTGTATCAAGTTGTTCCAGCGGCACCAGTTGTGCGTAAATTAATCATCTCGAATGCGCCTCGCATCAGCCCCCTGATTAAAGGGCGCACATTCAAGCACTTGCCCAGCACCGTTTTTGCAAATGATATTCGAGAGATAGGACTTGAAATTCAAAAAATGAATGAGGTTCAATTTGCTCGACCGGAGGAATTTTCTCAAGATTTATCAAAAAATTCGGCTCCAAAGACATTTGTATCTAAGACACTTGAGTCTAAAAAAAGTTCAAGTTGGTTCAAGTTGCCCGGAGCTGATTTTTTCACCCATGATCGTTCCCCCAAAAAAGATACCAGCGAACTTGATAAAATGTGTTATGAGCGCGGCAAGCAACTTGAAGATAAGCTCAAGCATTTTGGGATTAATGGGCAGGTCGTTTCCATAAAACCAGGTCCTGTTGTGACTTTGTTTGAATATTTACCAGGCATTGATGTAAAAATTAGCCGAATTATTGCGCGTGAAGATGATTTGGCCATGGTGCTTTCGGCTCACAGCATTCGAATTGTGGCTCCAATTCCAGGGACTAATGTGGTGGGTTTTGAAATTTCTAATCAAGACCGACACAATGTGATCGCCGCTGATTTGTTTACCGAGGATGCGTGGTTGAAAAGTACGGCACACCTTCCCATGCTGTTGGGTGTTGACACTGTTGGAGTGCCTCAGGTGGGTGATTTGGCCTCAATGCCCCATTTGTTGGTTTCAGGTTCAACCGGCTCTGGCAAATCGGTTTGTATGCATACATTATTGATCAGCTTGCTTTCCAGTCGCAGCCCGGACCAACTTCGGCTCATTTTAATTGATCCCAAGCGGCTTGAATTTTCAACCTATGCGGACATTCCCCATTTGCTCGTACCCATTGTTACTGATTCTCGTCGTGCCGACAAAGCACTCAATTGGGTGGTGGGCGAGATGGAGCGGCGCTATATTTTGATGGCCGAAGCTGGGGTGCGCAATATCACTGAATATAATAAATCGTGTGAACTGGGACAATTTTCTCAAAATGCAGAAGCATTGCCATTCTTGGTTGTCATGATTGATGAATTGGCTGATTTGATGATTGTGTCGGGCCGAGAATTGGAAATTAAACTGGTGCGTATTGCGCAAATGGCGCGTGCCGCCGGAATTCACATGATTATGGCAACACAGCGTCCATCGGTTGATGTGGTGACCGGTCTGATTAAAGTTAACTTTCCAAGCCGTATTTCATTCCGAGTTTCATCCAAGATCGATTCACGCACTATTATTGACCAATCAGGGGCTGAAAAATTGTTGGGTCGTGGTGATATGCTCATGATGCACGCTTCATCTGCCACACTCAAGCGGATGCACGCACCGTATATTTCTGAACAACAGGCTTTGGCCCTGGCCGATTATTTGAGATCAATGGGTAAACCTGAATATGTTGATCTTGAAGATGTGGTTCATGCAGGTTCTTCAGATAGCGATGATGAAGTTGATGCCCCTTTGTACACAGAAGTTCTCAAGTTGATTGAAGAAATTGATGATATTTCTATTTCTATGCTTCAGCGACGCATGCGCATTGGATTCAATCGAGCCGCACGAGTGATTGAAAAATTAGAACGGGAAGGGCGCTTGGCTCCAGCTCAGGCGGGCAAACCACGCAAAATTATTCGTAGTTTATGAAAAACAGGCATTTCTAATTGCCTGTTTTTTTAACTGCGGTAAAGTTGTAGGTATCTATAAAATATGAAAAAGTTAGGTATTGATTATGGTTTTTTTAGATCCAACTAGTGATATTGCTTTTAAAAAAATGTTTGGCAATCAAGCTAAAAAAGAGATTCTTATTGGTTTTTTAAATAGTGTTTTAAGTACAGATGACGACAGAAGAGTTGTTGATGTCACCATTTCTGATCCAAACAACATACCAGTTATATTGAGTGATAAGTATAGCATTGTTGATGTCAAATGCACCGATCAACTTGGACGACATTTTATTGTTGAAGTACAGGTTAGCCATCAAAGTGATTATTCAGAAAGAGCTCAATATTATTCTGCATTGGCTCTATCACGACAGTTGGAAAAAAAAGGTAAATACCGAGAGGTTATGCCGGTAATTTTTATTGGAGTTCTCAGCAAGGATCTTTTTAAAAGTTCTGAATATTTGAGTCATCATACCATCAGAAACACAGTCACTCAAGAACACGCTTTGCAACTTTTTGATTTTTACTTTATTGAACTATCTAAATTTCATAAAACAATTAATCAACTTGAAAATGTGGTAGATCAGTGGATTTATTTGCTTCAAAATGCTCGTGCTCTTGAGGGGGTACCTTCTCAGTTGAAAAAAAACATTGAAATTGCAGAAGCTTTCGAGGTTTTGGAAAAGGGTAATTGGTCGCGTTCGGAATTGGCAGATTATGATGTGTTTTTGGATAGGCAGCGATTGGCCCTTGGGGCAGAAGAAGATTATCAAAAAAATCTTGAAAGACAGCTGAGAGAAGGCATGGAAAAGGGCATGGAAATGGGCATGGAAATGGGCATAGAAAAGGGCATGGAAAAGGGCATGGAAAAGGGCATGGAAAAGGGCATGGAAAAGGGCAGGCAGGAAGAGGCCTATGCCATTGCCCATAAAATGATTAAAAAAGGCGTAAAAATTGAAATAATTGCTGAATTTACTGAGCTGTCTATTGAGAAAATACATGAATTGTCAAAAGAATTGAAAGATGAAAACATATAATCATCTTCTAATTGCCTGATTTTTTAACTGGAGTTATTGTGGTGGATACCATCCAGGTTGAGGCATGAGAATGATATGATTTTACAGAATGATTTTTTGCAAAAAGCACTTCCAGAAGCAATTATTGTATGTGGTAATGAATTGTTGGGTACCATGCTGCTGTCAGTTGGGGTTTCGGAGCGAGCCCAGATATGGCTGAACAAGCACGTTGATGCAGTGCACGTTTCGATCGACTCTCGGGATGTTGAACGGGGTGGGTTTTTTTGCGCAATTAAGGGCAGTAATGTTGATGGGCACGAATATATTAACGAAGCGATTATGTCGGGCTCCCGAGGCATTATTATGGCTCGCTCGTACCTTAATCATCTTGATCAAGGCGCATTGCTTGATACAATTTTACTTATTATAGTCGAAGATCCTTATCAAGCTGTTATTGATTTGGCCTGTGCATGGCGAGCTCACTTGACCTGCCCTATTATTGGGGTGACTGGTTCGGTGGGGAAAACCACAACTAAAGAAATGCTACGTAAGATTTTTGAATATAATCATATTCCTGCAACAGTATCTGAAAAGACTTATAATACAGACTTGGGAATTTCACTTTCGCTCATCAAGGCACGGTTGAATGACCGTGTGGTGGTGTGTGAAGTTGGAATTAATGCTGTGGGGGAAATGGACCGATGTGTTGGTATTTTGCGTCCAACCATTGTGATTGTTACTAATATTTTCGATTCACATGGCCAAGGCCTTGGCAATAGCGCTTCTATTGCACATGAAAAACTCAAGCTCGTGTCATTGTTAAAACCAGAAGATCTTGTCTGTATTAATGGTGATGATCCTTTATTAATTAATCGAGAATATTCTCAACGTGTGATTACATTCGGTTCGGGTGAATCAAATGATGTTGTGTGTCGCAACATCCAGCTCATATTTCCATTTTGTGTGTTTGATTTGTATCTGGACAAAGTAACCCGAATACCTGTTTCGCTGCGGATGGCTCATCGTGGTGCTGTGTATGACGCACTTGCTGCTGTAGCAATTGCGCTTCAGTTTGGCCTTGAAATTCAACCCATTGTTAATGCATTGCAAGATTATTATCCATTTTATAGGCGATTTCAGCAAAAATCATTGGGTGCATGTGTGGGCACGATTATTGACGATTCTTATAATGCAAGTCCTGCAAGTATGCAGGTGGCATTGGAGGCATTTGATGCAATTTGCGGGGAAAAAAAGATTGTTGTCTTAGGTGATATGCTTGAATTGGGTGATGGATCGCTGGAAAAACATGAACATATTGGCAAGTTAGTCAGCAGTGTTCAGGGGATGCAGGCTGCGATTTTTGTAGGAAGTCTTGCACACCACATGGCAAAAACGGTGACATCTGGCATTCCTGTAATATGTGTTAAAGATTGGGAAGAAGCGTACGATAAATTGCAGCCGGAGTTATCTCACGGGGTTTTTGTTTTAATTAAGGCGTCTTTGCGAGTGGGTTTGGATCGGCTTGTTAAAAAGCTGAGGACCTCAACTCTTTGAATCTAAATTTTAAAGCCTGTTGATCGGTTTTGGCAAAGCGTGTACTCTGATCATCAGTCGCTTGGGGGAGACAAGGGGATATAATTATGGAACATCAAGGGAGAGGGATTTCAACAGGTTGTTGTTCAAATAAACCTATTATAGAGTCTTTGTGCAAATTGCCTCATCATATAATAAAAAATCAACATCAGGATGGACTTGCACAACTGGTGTTGCATGATCTTGCACATAAAAATGCATTTGGGTTTAAGCGAGCAACGTTCTTAATCGACAATCCAGATTTTGACCATTTGGTCGGTGCCGCAGGATTTTGTGACAAGGAATGTCATCTGCATGATGAGGATATCTGGAATACTCCGCCAAAGTTTTTCAAAGATATGGAAAACGGCCACTATCACAACGATATACGTAAAATATGTGAACCAAGCCTCAGACGGCAAAATGTTGATTTGAGTGATGCCAGAAATGTTAAACGACTGGCAACGTGTAGTGGAATTGAAAATCCCTCATTTCTCACGTGGGAAATGAAACACGGAAATCATGGAATCTTGTTGTTCGATACCGGCGAAAAACCACTTGAAGTTTCGCAATGTTCATTGCTTGAACAAGCTGCTGCACTTCTTTCGATGTGCACGTTCTTTTAATAACTTTTTGAGGTGAGTGCTATTTGGTAAACCACTCACCTCATTATAACTAATTAAAGAAAGGCTTACATAAGTTCTGAAAGAGCAATTAATAATTTTAGCTTATCTTTTTCGTCATTGTCAGCCACATTAAGCATCAAATGAAATGCTGATTTTTCTTTAAAAATAGCTAGAAGTTGTAATTCTTTGGATAAACGATGTATAAAGTTTTCTTTAGCTGTATTAAAATGTTCAATAAAAGCGGCAAGGGAAAGTTTGCTTGATTTATAATGTCTGTAGACGCTATTAAACCAAGGATTACTATAAAATACTTTAATCTGTAAGCAATTTATAAGTTTCTCCCTATAATTCGATAGAATTTCTTCATTCAGCTCAGGAAAAAAATAACAATTTATTTTCAACTCTAGGACGAGCTGAGGGGCCTTGTCCAATACATACTCCAATACTGGAGGCGGTGTTTCGAACTCATCAATAATAAGTTTAATGGGTTTTTGTTTAAAGATAGCCTTTTTAACATCATGTATGTTTTTAACACATGAAAGATCACCTTGAGGGATTACTTCAAAAGGATTTTTTTTAGTATTAACGATATCAGTTAACCTAATTTTAGTGTCAACTTCACTTCTACACAAAGTATTCCAAGCTTCAGAGTAATCACCGTTATCAAAAGAATTTAAAATTTGTTGAGTCGGAGATCTTCTCAGCATTGAGTTAAGCATAGTTTGGTAATTAATATTAGTGATAATTATAATAAGTATTAATTTTTTTAATAAGTTCATAAACAGCCTAAAGCCTTCGATTTTTTCATACATAAAGTACTTGTATTTGTGTTATTTAAATCATAACATTATCATTAATAATGACAAGTTGGATAGGTTGGCTTATGTTTTTTTTCTTAATTACAGATTAATGAAGGTTTTATGACGTACAATTTTAGATCTAAGGGCTTTGGTCTTGCGGCACTGATTATGGTGAGTTTTCCATCTCATTCTCATGCTGTAGGTATTTTTGAACAAATGGCTGAGTCTTTGCACAGACTTAATAGAGCACGTGATGCTTTTGGGCAAAGAGGAGCTGCTGGAGAACAAAGAGCAGGGGAAGAACAAAGAGACGCGCGTAGAAGAGAAAAAGAAGAAGCTCGGCAGCGTCGAGCACAACTTATGGCAGCAGGATTAATGACTCCGATTTGCAAGCGCCGGAGAGCAAGGACTTTAATAGCTCCTAATGCTCCGTTGCGTGGACTTCGTACCGTGAAGATAGATACCTTTAATCCAAATGAGACTGTTGAGGCTATCCAGTTACAAACGACACCTCGTCGATTATTATTTAATGATTCAGATGTCCAATCTGCTCCTCATGCAGAATCAGATTTTCATACAGAGTTAGCTCCAAGAGAGCATGTGGATTATTTAACTGAGTTTGACAACCTTCAAACTGAATATGCTGTGGTGACGTCTGTTGCCGCGATGGAAGCACTTTCTCTTGCAAATAACGGTCGGCCTCATACTAATACAGAGCTTTATCTTGCATCAATTAAACAAAGAATGCTTGTTATTGTGGGAGTGTATCCTCATTTGCGAGATCAAATGAGTTTTCAAGCCCGTTCATAATTAAAAAATCATAAAGTGTAGGGCCCAGATAAAGGGCTCTATAACTTAAATGTAGTTTTCATCCGTGCTGATTGAGCAACAGCAATGCGTGTACTCAGCCGTCGGGAAGGCACAACTTGTCCATATCCTTGGGCAACAATAGTTTCAAACGGTGACCATTTTTCAGATGAATTAAAACCAATCTGTTGGGGCGTAACATTCGGTGCCAACATTACATTCCAAATTACAGCTATTTTTTCATGAATACGAGTGTCACGGCATTCAATCTGATCATTCAGCGTTAATGTTCGAGCCAGGGCGTCGAAAGTTAATGTTCGTGTGGCCGTATAATTTGGGGTTTGATGCGATGAAGCGATGGTGATTAAATCAGGCGTATGTGTGATGAGCGGAAGCGATTGCTGGCTTGGGAGAGGCAATGCAAACAGGTCGCGCAAATTGAGAGTTTGTGCAATATCTTTTTCAGGTGCGAATGTACTGTGCGAAAGGGCACTTCTGAGTAAATTCCGCACCGTTCCATTCCCGGTGTAAACCGCACTGCCCGGATCGATGATCAAAGGTTGCCCGTCAATGTAAAGTGTGATGGATAGCTGGTCGTCATGAAAATGTCCGGTAGGTTGAACAGCTGAATATGTGGCATGTCGTAGGGTGATAAAAACATTATCACTTCTGATAATGCTCACGCCAAAGTGGGGGTACCAGGAGTGTTGGATCCCCAGGTTTGTGGGTATAAACGCGGGAAATTTGAGCCGAGTTGTAACCGTTCCGCTGTCGTCATCGCCGATGGTTATAAGAGAATTTTCATTTGGCATGCACGCCGAGATAAATTGAATGCCCAATTTGATCATCTGGTTAAATTGTGAAGGTAGCGTGATATTGTGAAAGTGAGCCAGTTCTTGCAGGTGCAGGCACAGTTCAATGACAAGCCTGTGATATGCGGTTGAACCTTCGTTCACGGTGCCATCATCCAAAAAGTGCATCAGGATTTCTTTAGAAGCATGAGTAATAACATTTTTAAGATTATTTTTTTCGTGATTTAATGGCATAAAAAATGCGTATAAATATGCGTCACCAACCAAATCGGCAACATAATGATTATTGGGCCGATCGGACGTTTCCCAAAATGATTGAATGTATTGGTGATGATCATACAACGAACAAACCAATTTTTCTTGCAACTTAGCGTCCATCTGGTCAATGGTGTGCGCCATAATCGTGATGATACCAATTGCACGAATGGCCACTTCCATGGTACACATCCAATTAAGGCCTTTCATAAACGGGTTGTGCGTGAGCCAACTGTTCAATTCCAGCTCAATGTGACGAATATAGGTTGTGTCATCAGTTTGTGCGGCCAATTGAGCAAGGGGAATCAGGTGTTGTAGTCGGGACCGTTCCCAGGGATATTTTACATCGAAGTTGCGAGATTCTAAGTTTTGTGGCCATGAGGCTTGAACATGTAGATCTCTGCAAAATGTTGTTCGAGCAGTTTCATTTGAGGGGGCGCAATGAGGATCATCGTGCCAGCGGGGCATTGATTTTAAATCGTATTCGATATCTTTGCCAAAAATTGAGATACTGCCGGCCCAAATTTGTTGAGCATGAGTTTTCAACTTTACTTCATCAAATTCTGGCAAATACTGATTTAAAAACAGTCCCGATTTGATGGCAGAAAAAAAAGGTTGTGCTTTCAGTTTTGCCAAAAAAAGTGTGCAATCACCGTCAAAATTGTAGGCGCGCGCTATTTCGGCCCACGATGATGCAGCCGTTCCATTTTTAACTTCGTTGCGCCAGTCATGAGTGGCTGCAAGATCATGGATGCGATCACTCAGTCGTTCATAGGTCTTTTTGGGCCCCAGGTCACGCAGGCGACTTAAAATTCTGAGCAAGTTCATAATGAATTTGTTTCAATACTCGGATTGATCTTCCCGCTGGCAGTATTGTACAAAGATTAAAAGTCAGCAAATGCATCTTGTATTGATGGAAGAGTGTCTTTGTTGGTCCACGAAGATAATGAGACACTAATCTTTATATACTCAAATTTAATATCCGCACATTGTTTTTCAAGTTCTGGGGTTGAGCCAGATTCGGCAATAGCTTTTTTTATAAATTTATACTGATCAACAAGGTATTTGCAAGCTGCTTGAGCTTTATTTTCAAGAATTACTTTTTGGTTTTTTAGTTCGCGCATCATTGCAATAATGCGGAAGGTCATGAATGATACAAGTCCAGTCACAGAGAGAAGGGATATCATTTTTCTGTGTTTATAAAAATCATTTTTTGGTTCTAAGGGGAGCATCTTGCGGAGATCTTTGTGACTAAAATCTGAGGATTCTGTTATGGAATTTATCGAATTTATATTGGATAGGTAAGCATCATAAGAATTAATTTCTTGCGATTCTGTCCAATACAAAGAGGGAATAAGTATGCCGTGAATGGCCATAAGAGGGCAATTAAGTGAAATATCCTTGTCGCATTGTGATTGGTAATTCCAAAAATCTTGGACAGGGGTGTCAGCTAATTTTTGTCGATAAGCGTGTATTTTTTTAAGACAATAGGCAAGTGCTTCACTAACTGCTATTAACCCCAAAAAAGATAGAGAGAGTTTTTTTGAGGCTTTTATATCGTAGTTTTTAAATAACTGTAGTGATTCTCTGTTGCAGGCATCAGCAGATTCTTTCACGTCTTTTCTGTATCTTTCGTTATTTTCAGCCTCAGCCTTTTTAATTACGGCAAGTCTTGCTTGAGTTTCAGCCTCTCTTGCTTCAGCCTCTCTTGCTAGAGCCTCCAGTTGCATTTGCTCTCTTGCCAGAGCCTCCAGTCGCATTTGCACTCTTGCCAGAGCCTCTTGATGTTCTATAGAATGTGCAGGATTTACTATTCTGGCAGGTGAAAGACTGTTTGGGTTTGATAAGAGAAGAATAAGTAAAAAAAGATTTCTCATTTTAAGAGCCCTGTTTTAAGAGCCCTGTTTTAAGAGCCCTGTTTTAAGAGCCCTGTTTTAAGAGCCCTGTTTTAAGAGCCCATAATAAAAATTTACAATATGCATATCACTTAACATGATTATAGCCCAAAAAGGGCCTATGTAACAATACTATTCTACATTTTAGGGCTTGCCAAAAAAGGGTTAAAAATAGGCAAAATTGATCATTTTTGCCTTAGGATCATGATTCTTGGCGCAAAACTTCAGCAATGTTGATGTCCTTCAAGCTTGCCACGGCGCGCCGGGTTGCGAGCCAACCGAGTAATGTTGTGCAGGCAAAAGTTGCGA
This sequence comes from bacterium, assembly GCA_023249975.1. GTDB lineage: Bacteria > Babelota > Babeliae > Babelales > JAHFBP01. The sequence continues at coordinate 7,963 of JAHFBP010000002.1, read as the reverse complement.
TAAACACCTCTGGCTCAAGGCATGCTGGTAGATATTCGACAAAATAGACATCGGGTAATTTGATAAAGGGATGGTATTCCAGCACATAGCCAATAATAGCGCCCAAAATCAGGCCCAACGATGTGGCGCCCAGGGTGATGATCATGCCCAGGGTGGTAAAAAGCGATGTGATGTCGGAAAAATTCATGCCCATGGTTTGCAAAATGGCAATGTCACGGCGTTTTTGCTGAATTTTCATAAAAAGCAGCGCGATCATATTCATGAAAGCGACAAGAGCGATCAGCGCAATGACGAAAAACATCGCGTATTTTTCTAGCCGCAGCGAGGAAATAATTGAAGGATACAGCTCCTGCCAAGTGGCCACGTGAACTTCGGGGAGTTTGGTTTTCATGTCGTCAACAATTGATTGTTCATAGTCCACTGCAGTGAAGGGAATTGCCTGGCGGATCATATGAATTACATGGTCAATTGGCTTGATTCTCGTAATAATTGGGGCGTGTTCTTGGGGCTTGAACGAGATGCTGATTGAATCAACGCCTTTTTCTGATTCCATGAGTTCTTTGAAGGCAGAGAGTTCAATGTAGGCAATATTGCTGTCGTATTCATTTAGTCCCACGTCGAATATTCCGGCAACAACAAGTTCTTTTTTTTCAAGATTGATGCGGCCTTTGCGGGCAACCTGGTGAGGAATGGCAATGTTAATGGTGTCGCCTGGTTTGATGTTGTGACGCGTTGCAATTTTGTGACCAATAATAATGCCGCCTGTAGAGAGCAGGGCGATGAGGTTTGGTTGGATGCCAGATTGATTTTTAACAATTTTTTCTTCCAAGCCGGTGACATTGCGTTCGTGCTCAGATTCAATGCCGCGCAAAAATACCACAGAAGGAGCATGTCCTTCGTTAATGATCATTTGGCCCACGCAACTGGAGCTCATATCTTTAATAACCCTGCCAAATTTTTTGGTGAGGTAGTTTTTAAGGGCAACATCATCAATTTTTTGGCCAGGAGACTCGATAATGGCTGGCGCGTTGATCCCGCTAATTTTGGTGTGAATGCTTTTTTCAAATCCGCGGGTGATAATGAGCGTAAGGGTCAAAGCAAGGGTTCCAATGCAAATTCCGGTATAGCAAATGGTGAGCATGGTTTTGATATTGGAATTGCGTGTTCCCGCGGTGATATAACGCCATGCGAGTAATTGAGGAAGAGACATCGCTTTATTCTCCTTTTTTCTTTTTATTTTAAAAATGTGTTCATTGCGTTATCTTGGGCAGTAATAGATACCTCACGAGTGAATGTAGCAAAAGTATAGGATCGATGCATGCAATGCACTAAAAAAATATTGGCACTTTCAGTAATGATATTGTTTATTGTTGGATGTGATGGCAAAAAACAATGGGACGACTGGTCAAAATATTCGCAATATTATCGTTATTTGCCCAATCATATGCCACAGGGTGTGTGTGGAGACGTTAATATCGAGAGTGCGCAGGAAAGTGTTCAAACCAAATCGATATATGATCAATTGACGACCGTTGCGACCTTTGATGTGTTGCGTATGGACAAGCCTTTGTATGAACTGGTTTCAGATATGTGGTCATACCGCAAGGGTGCCAATAAAGCGACGCATGATCAGTTTTTGAAGAAGCATCTTTCGGCCGACAAATCAAAACTTACTTTTTATGTGTTGAGTAATATTCGCGAAAAAAGATACAACATGCTGACGGATAAACATTGTCCATGGGCTATCTCGTTAGAAAGTCCAAAGGGGGAATCACATATTCCTCATGAATTAAAACGGGTTGAACTTGAGCCTGAAATAAAGGCAATTTTTGGTAAAAAAATGAATCAGTACAAAACGGTGTATGTGGTTACCTTTGATCGTTTGTCTGATGACGGCCAGCAACTTATTTATCCAACTCAGCCTATGACTTTGTGGTTCAGGTCTCATGAATTTGAGCAACCGTTTACCTGGAGCTTGGAGATTGGGTCGCAACAAGAAAGTAGCGAAGTAAGTTTGGATGAAGTAGAAGTTCAAGGGCCTGAAGATTCAGAGTCCTCAACTCAAGAATCATCGCTTGAAAATTTTAAAGAGACCGTATTGCCGGTGCTTGTTCAAGATCCTGAATTTATGCAATCAGCAGGGGTTCCATTAGCCTCATTGAATCAATTAGAAGAAGATATTTTAAACGAAGAATTGGATGAATTTAGCGACTACCAACCACGTATCAAACTTGAATGGCTTAATGAGCAGGTGTTGGCATAGCAGGGTAACAAAAGGGGAAAGTGATGAGGTCAAAAAAGACGCGGGTTTGCCTGTTACTGGCCTTTTGTATGAGTATCGCATCATTAGTTGATTCGGCATTAGTTGATTCTTCTACCACAACTTCATTGTCAAATGATACAACATCGAAGCTTTCAGCTGCCTATAAAAGAATTGCCCCAGTTGTTGAATTTTTTACGAGTTTTGCCAGTAATGTTGGCGATGCTCTCAAGACCACAGATTACCAGCGGGCACGTATTTTTCGCATTTACACCAATCAGGTAAATGATGTGGGAGTCCGCTATAGCATTGAATGGGATTTTGGGTATCCGGGGGCCGGCGACCTTGAACAACCTTTTGGCTATGCTTTGGACAGCTATGGCAGATATGGGTACAAGCCAATGAATGCGGGGCTTTCTCCTGGATTTATTCCAGTTTTTGATCCCATTAGTGATCCACTGGGATTGCAAAAACAGCCGCTTGATTTGAGTTCAAAAGGGCTTGTGTACAATATTGTGATAGGGCTCTTGTCGGCAATGCCGGGAATTAATGAAAACAAAGCCAAGCAAATATGGTCGCCCATTGATTATTTTACGGTGGTTCAGCCGGAAAATATCTTTTTGCTGAAAGTGATTCTTTTGGTCCTGACGGCGATCAAGCATGGGGATAATCCTATGTTGCCGCTGCAATTGAAAGATGTCCCCGTTGAATTGACATTGTTAATGTATCGCCTTGCCCAAACGCCTGATACAACTGCAACTGTTGCCGCTCACAATGGAACCCCACCGGAAAAGGCTTATATGTGGGATCCTGCAAAAATTGTTCTAGTAACTAAGCCTTCAGATTTTATTAAAAGAACGCCCGATTGGTTCAGGTATTTTGTGGGGTACGTCAATAAAGTATTCCCTAAAATTTCCATGGATGCCGTTGATTACCAAGAATGGGCCGATACGGCAGGAAAACCGGCTTCGCAAATGCAAAAATTATACACTCAATTGAGAGCTCAAAAAGCATATGGGGACCGACTTAACTTTTTGTTGAATAATATTATCGACAAAGTTGATCCAACTGCCATGACACAGACTGATCTTAAGTTGTATGATCTTGCCATCAGATTTACGGTGAGTGAGCGGCTCAAGGGTCTTGAGGCGATTACGGTTGACCAATCTTTGTATCCACCAGGAGAAATTTCTGTTTCTGACACACCTGACACATCAATACCACAAAGAGTGACGGTCGACCCTGTCAAATTGATGACATTGGTTGGGCAACGCAAGGCGCTTTTGGATACGTTTATTAAAAGTATTTTTACTAATTATCAGAAAAAAATTCTGGTTAATACCTTATTGTTCCTTCAACAGGTACCCAAACGGTTCAGAGTTGAATTGGCCGACGTTCAGGCCTTAGTTGACCAATTAATTCCCGCCCGAGCCGCATTAAATGCTGCACTGGCCGCGCAGCAAGATGCAACAGCCCTTACTGTTGCGGAACAAAAAATTGAAAATCAAATTAAGGATTACGTTGATGCTGTCAAAGCCAAAGATGGAAATCTTGAGTTGGGAGCTCCTTCGGGTACAAATGTTAACATTTCACTGTTGATGTCGATGGATATTAAGTTTGATCAGATTAAAAAAATTGTAACGCAGCGATTTAATGGTGATACGGGATACGTATATGACGACACTCCTATTTCAAAATCAAGGGCACTGCTTCATGCATTGGCCATTGCCTCGCGCATTGAGCGTGACTTGCGATATGCTCAAATGGCCATCAAGCAAGAAACAACCGCCATGCAATTTATCGATCCAAGTGGACATCCGGTTATGAAAACAGGTCCAGAAGTAGTTCGGGATTATGAGCAGGCTGAAGCGAGTCAGAAGGCAATAGAAAAAGAGCGTGATTCGGTAGTGCAATCAGTGCGAAGTACGGGGCCTACTGATATCAGCCCAGAAGTTGCTGCGGCTCAGAAAAGTGTTGATGATGGATTGGTTTTGCATCAACAAAAATATCAGGAAATGTGTTCCTATCTTAAGCAATATTCATTTAATCGCTTTTTGCCACGACCGCCATCAGTGACCTCTGGTATTGGTGTAACTCCGAGTATTTTTGATATAGGGGGTGAGTCTGATTTGGGCCTGAATGCTGAAATTTCCACAATAGGAACACAGTCGGCCGCAGACCTTGTGTCTGCACAAACGGCTCAAGCTGCGGCAAAAGCAACAGCTGTAACAACCAAAGAAACTATTAATACATTTTTGGTTCGCGAATTTGGCATGCTGATTTTACGCAGTCGCAATACTGACGCTTCTGCAAAATCAGAAATGGCAGGACTCTTCAAGGCTATGACGGGGCAAGATGTGGGAGCTGTCCTCAATCAGGCGCAAAGTCCGGCCGGTCAAAGCGCTGCGGTGGTTACACAAATGCAAAATACCTTGCCAAGCCCAACGGCTGATCCTCAGCTTTATACTTTGGCTGACGTACCTCCAACTTTAACGAGTGCTCAAATGCAGGCATTGGGGGCACAGCTTTCAGCGGATTTAAACACGCCATATCAAACTTCTGTTCCGACAAAAAACTTCCAAGTTTCTACACCTATTTCTATGACAACAGCCACCGTAGATATGACGCAACCCAATTTATTCAGCATTGGTGGAGCTATGGATGGTTCAGATTTGAGTGAGGGCCAGCCAGCTGTAGACGGGCCCGTTGTTATTCAAAATCCTGATAATAGTTTGGCTATTGGGGATCCTGAAATTTTTGAATCAACCACAAATACATCAGCTCCTGCAGCAGGGACGGTCGCTCCAGCAACTACAGATACGTTTGAAGGATTTGGAGATCTTTCTGGAGTTTATGATCGCAATGCGCCGCCTCCGCCAGCTCCAACTTTCTAGTTGGGGGTAGGACTTAGCAACTTTTGCAAACTATGGTACAATTTAGGCTGTTGTATACCGTAGTTTCTTCACATGATGAGCTAAGCGAAGGATCCTGCCATGGCAGACGTAGAAAAAAAACCATTGAGTTATCAGAACACTTTAAATTTACCTCAAACCAATTTTTCTATTCGAGCCGACACACAAATTAAAGATCCAGAGCAGCTGATTAAGTGGAATGAAATTAATATTGGGCTACAAGTCACTCAACAAAATGCTGGTCAAAAAACTTTTGATTTGCACGATGGCCCACCCTATACCAATGGGCACACTCACATTGGGCATGCTTTTAATAAAGTACTCAAAGATATTATCTGCAAATACAAGCGCATGAGTGGCTATCATGTTACGATGCAGCCTGGTTTTGATTGCCATGGATTGCCGATTGAATTTAAAGTTGCAGCTGAATTAGGCGTTGAAAAAGACAGCAAAAATGTAGATCCCGTCATGTTCAAAAAAGCATGTCGTGCTTTTGCATCAAAATGGATTGAAGTTCAAACCAAGGAATTCAAACAACTTGGCGTCATGGCTGATTGGAGAGATCGCTATTCCACAATGGATCCATCGTACGAAGCTTCAATTCTGGAAAGTTTTGCAATCTTTGTTGAAAAGGGTTACATCGAGCGCAAGGGTAAAACCGTGCCATGGTGTGCATCGTGCCAAACGGTTTTGGCTATGGCCGAAATTGAATATCAAGATCGCAAAGACCCCTCCATTTTTGTGATGTTTCCCGTGGCACAAGCGCAGCCTGAACTTGCTGCAATTCAAGCACAACATCCAGACAAAAATTTTGGTTTTCTTATTTGGACAACCACTCCGTGGACAATTCCACTCAACCGAGCCGTTGTTCTCAATCCACACGCTCAATATGTTGTGATTGAAGGCAAGGGTGATCAGTGTTATATCGTCGGAAAAGATCGTGCTGAGGCTCTTGCAGCCAAGTTTGAACTTTCTGGTCAGGTATTGGCTGAGTTTGCAGCATCAGCACTTGTCGGCTCAAAGGTTTTCAATCCAGCCGATGCGAGCATCGTCGCACCTATTATTGCCGATGAATTAGTTGGTACCAGCGAAGGTACGGCTTGTTTGCATGCAGCTCCAGGGTGTGGCCCCGATGACTACTTGATGGGTGTCAAAAATGGCTTAGAAATTTTTTCTCCACTCAGTAATGATGGAAAATATACCGCGGGGATTGTACCACAAAGCCTTGAGGGCATGGCGATCACTGATGGTCAATGGGCTGTGTTGAAAATGCTCAGTGAATCAGGTTTGCTGGTTCATAAAGAAAATATCACACACTCATATCCACATTGCTGGCGTTGCCGCGGTGGATTGATGTTCCGTGCCACGGATCAATGGTTTTGTAATCTTGAAAAAAATGATTTGGCCAAACGTACGATCCAAGAAGCTGAAAAAATGCGCTTTATCCCCGATTGGGGTAAAACGCGCTTTATCGCTTCAGTCGGAACGCGGACAGAGTGGTGCATTTCTCGTCAACGCCATTGGGGTGTGCCGATTGCAGCGCTTTTGTGTGCCAACTGTAAAGGTACGCATGTTTCTCCATCCATGATCAGAGCGGTTGCAAAGGGCGTTGAAACGGCAGGTATTGAATATTGGGATACGTTGACCATTGATCAGATGAAGTCACAGGGAATAATTCCTGCGGATCTTGCATGTTCAGAATGTTCTAGCGCTGAGTGGAAAAAAGAAAAAGATATTTTGGATGTGTGGTTTGACTCGGGTGTGAGCAATTATGCCGTGTTGCGCAAGGGCTTGGCGGGGCATTCATTCCCGGCTGATTTGTACCTGGAAGGGTCCGATCAGCATCGCGGATGGTTCCAGAGCTCAATGTTGTGCTCAATGATTATCAATGAAAAACCACCTATGAAATCTATCATGACCCACGGATTTGTGGTTGATGGAAAACGTCGCAAGATGTCCAAGTCGCTGGGCAATGGGATCGAGCCAAATGATATCATCAAAAAATATGGCACCGATGTTTTACGATTGTGGGTTGCCAGTGCTGATGCAGAAACGGACGTAGTTCTTTCTGAAGATGCACTCAAAAACTTGGGTGAATCGTACCGCAAAATTAGAAACACCTGCCGATTTGTTTTGGCAAACTTGTATGATTTTAATGCAGCATCTGATTTGGTTGACTACGAAAATATGTTGCCAGTTGACCAGTATGCGCTTGCTCGGTTGCATCGATTTGATCGCGTGGTACGTGAATCTTACGAAAATTACGATTTCACACGTGTTGTTTCGAATTTGAATAGTTTTTGCGTGAACGATTTGAGTGCTTTGTACTTTGATATTGTCAAAGATCGTTTGTATGTTGAAAAGCCTGATTCACATGTGCGTCGGTCGGCTCAAACCGCGTTGTATCACATCCTTGATTGCATGGTTAAATTAATGGCGCCGATCTTGAGCTTTGTAGCAGACGATATTTATGCACATTTTTACAAGAAAACAGCCAGTTCAGTTCACTTGGAGAGATTTGCATCCGTTCCAGAAAAATGGGCTCTGGATTCAAAAGCTTTAACCGTGTGGACATATCTTGACCACATGCGCGGAGCTGTGCTCAAATCGATTGAAAGACTGCGTGAAGTAGGTGCTGTCAAGCTTGGCTTGGAAGCTCGTGTGACTTTGTACATAGATAAAAACAGCCAAGAGGGCGCGGCAATCTTCCAATTTTTGAAAAATTTGCCGATTGGTGAAACTCAAGACAGATTTTTGGCAGAATGGTTGATTGTCTCGAGTGTTGCACTTG
>JAHFBP010000017.1 GCA_023249975.1 bacterium | reverse complement strand
TTATAGTGATACACCTCGGACGAAAGTTGATATGTACGATCAATGTTTGCCAGGGGCTGCGCAATGGCCTGATCCAGGGCATTGATACGCTGCTCATAATCATCTGGGGAAAGTTCAGCAAAAGCGACCTTAAGTTTTTGTAAAAAAACGTGATTCTTGAACGAGATTTCGTTGTTATTTACAACATGCATTGCTTCAGTCAGTTCCCTCAGTCGCTCCTCACACTGACTTTTCAAACACAGCAATTTATCAAGATCAGATTGAGTGTGTGAATACTGTAATAATTGCATCACCACAACATAAAGTTGCTCAACCAATGCGTGTCGTACTTCAAACTGATCTGGAGATGGTTGCTGCAGCAATTCAAGAAGTTTTATGCACAGTACTTGCTTGTGACTCAGAGGGTCCTGTTGCACCACAAACGGCCGAATCTGAAAGCTAAAGTTTTTAGGTTGGGAGTTTATTTGGTTAAATGTTGCAGAGAAGCCTGAACCTTTTGGATAATGCGGAGATTCGAAAATATCCGAATGAAGAGAGGTGAAGATAAGACATATGAAAACCAGCGACCACACACGTTTTAAAAAAAAGTAGTTTTTCATAAACTACACCTTGCAAGTATGTGTTCACAGAACTTGCGCCCTATAATGTCAAGGCTTTATCACAAAAAGCAATCTTCTAAATGACCACTACACATATTTTAATAATTTTCATACCGCCCCCTTTGTATTTGTTTCGAAACCACATCAATTTCACCACTCTGGGCATTGAGAACTTCATCAATCCATTTAACGGTCCCATTGTGAACGACCGTCAAACCAGCCGCAAGGTATTCAAGAACTTTTGTCGGACGGGAAACCCAATTGACTGGATCGAAATCACGCAGCAAAACACCAACATCTGCTGCGCACAGATACTGCATGAGTTCTGCTGGTTTGACATTCATGATGATCAGTCGAGCAGGACTGAGATTGAATTGAACCACCTTTGCTCTGAAAATCTCTGGCTCACCTGATAAGATCAAGAAATAGCTACCCAGCTCAGTTTTTGCGCACTGCTCAAAATACCGTAAAGTCCGCTCAACACCCTGCCACGCTTTAGCCGATCCGCTGTAGCAGTAAACTTTGGCCTCATCGGGAATATTGAGCTTCATGCGAATCATGGACCGCCACATTAACCGTTTTTTTACTTCCACAGTTTCGGGCTTGTCGAACTCGGCGATTGAAAACATATGTTCAGCAGCATCAAATTTGGTAATTAAATAATTTTGTAACGCGACCGTCACCGATTCAATATGGGGGCGGATTGTTCCCCGCCCCTTTTGGTATGTTGAATGTTCAAGATTTTTAATGTGCTGGTACCGCAAACGCCAAACTAATTTCTGCCACGAAATCCATGGGGTATATGCCATGGTCATACGATATTCTTCGGCCGCAAGACCTCGTGCTTGAATGGTTACCGTCGGCTCATTGCCCGCAATCCAAAGTTTGGATGTGACCAAAGCATCTCCGGCCGCACAAACAAGCCAGCCAGCAAACGGGCCTCGTGCCCACACCTCATGCCATTCGTCCCCGGCAAGCTCAATCATTAAACTTGCCTGCGCTGGCCGCAATGACCATTGCCCCACAAAAGGCCAACGGCGCAGCATAGTCAACGATAATCGCTCACTATTTTTAAGCATCGCCACTGTTTCTTTGCGCGGCGGTTTTGACTCAAACGTTATCAAAGTGACATGTAATTCTGGGTCAGCCTGCAGCCTGCGCATGATGGGAACAAAAACTTGGCTATAAAAAACACTGTTATCAATCCCGTCATACACAACCCATGCACATTTTTTCATATTTTTATGCGCGTCTAAATTGTGAGCGACTGCGCAATTTTTGCTCATGCTGAGCTTTAACCATTTTCTCAACCCGTTTGACCATATCAACTACCGTCAAATTTGACATGAGATCAAGCCCTTTTGTTGTCTTTTTTTTGCGAATCGCTGGTTTTTTTTTGCCAACTGATGAGGATGCATCAGAAACTACAGACTCTGTATCCAATAGATCTGAACTGGTTGAATTAGCAACAAGTTCCGTCAATTGGGCAACGGCAACAACAATCGGCAACGTCAAATCTGGTTGGGGTTTTGATGGAAGCTTAATTCTTGGAATTGCATCTACTAGTGTCTCATCTGCAAAGAATTTTCTGACATTACCAATTACATCGCGAGCGAGTTCTACACCTTGATAACAGGCAGAGGTAAACTGGCGTCGTGTTGTATACTTATGCTCCAAATCAACTGCATCTGCAGTATGAAGAAACAAAACCACCGTTTTTGAGCTTCCATTAAGCACACGAAAATTATTGGTATAAACTTCATCAGATGACGAGCATGCAAGTGCATCGGAAAAACTGAAATTTCGACCTTGTGATTTTTGATTCTCTAATTCTGCAGAAATATATAAAAGACCTTCATCATCTGCGCAATTGACCACAGATTGGTCAACCGTGCACATTAAAATTGATCGACCATCATTATGTTGCAGAACAATCATTTTCTCAACATTGGGCAGTACTCCATCTGAAAAAACAACTATTGTCCATGCAAGTATTGCCACAAAACCTAGTTCAACCTTTTTCATGCAACTCCCTCTCTCTCCAACAAAGCCACATTTTTTCTTCCAGTGACTGGCAAGTATGTCGCGACTGCATGATGATGGGAAGTAAAATTTAGAAACTCACATTTTTGATTGCACCATTGCAAGCTCGGGTGTAGCCTTAAACATATACTCACTGAACACCCCCAAGGATTTCATGTGGTGACGTTTTTTACCCCGATATGCCTGCTTTCTATTATCTGTGGATTTTTATTAGGATTGGGTTACGCACTCATTCTAAATAAATCGTACCAAAACATTGATTCGTCGACCACGGCCCGAGCTGTGGGTTTTTTGGCAAACGCTCGCCTTGCTGTTTTTGTATTCACAACATACATTTTGATACATACCCTTAACATCATGATTCTTCCTTTCTGTATCAGTTATTTTGTAACGCTGTGGACAACAGGTATCATTTTAATGAGGAGAGATTTGTGAATATTAATATATTTGCGCTCAGAACCATTAAACCGCTTGCTCAAATTGGCCTGACTCATCCCTTTTGGGAAATTAATATTGATACCATGATCAACACCTGGGCAGCTCTGACTTTTTTGGTGGTTGTCTCTATGCTCTGCATCTTCACAGTACGCCATTTCCCCAAAAGCGCTGCGTGCTTTCTCGTCAAAAAAGGATTTTATTCTCTCAAAAATTTGAACATAGAAACAATTGGCTACCTCAAACAGGATTGTTTTATTTTTACCACCACCGTTTTTCTTTTCATTGTCAGTTGTGCCTTTACCGGACTGATTCCCTCACTGGGTGAAGCAACTTCAGACATCAACACCGCGCTGGCACTTGGAATTTCATGTTTTGTTTTTATTCAAATTCAGGGAATCAAAGCACACGGGCTCTCTCATTTTAAAGAATACATCAGACCATTTTTCTTGCTCCTCCCCCTGAATATTATTGGAGAATCGGCTAAAGCTGCATCAATGTCCTTCAGACTTTTTGGAAATATTTTAGGTGGTACCATTATTTTGCACCTCCTGCATTCGCTGATTGCAAACTACTATTTCCCATTTTGGATAATGACATCCGTTATTCTTGGCTGTGGCGCAATTCATCGATTTTTTGTACTCAATGGGCGATCGCGCTATTTTGATAAATTAATATCATTCGGCAACGTCTTGTTATTTTTCCCGATCTACGTTCAGGTCCTTTTTGGAGTTATGGAGGGGATATTGCAAGCTTTTGTCATTTGCATGCTCACACTTACCTATGTTTCTTTGGCAGTCAAAAACGAAACTTAAGGATTTTTAATGCTCACACCTTCTCTGCTTCACATGGGTGGAATTGCTTGCGCCATGGTCTTGAGTGCTTTTGGTGCCGGAATTGGCCAAGCGTTTGCTATTGGGGAAAGTCTACGATCTCTTGAACGGCAGGATTCTGCCAATCAGGCAGTCAAACAATTGTTATTTCTTGGAGCCATGATTATCGATACTGGTGCATGTTTTGCCATGGTATTTGCCATCATCATGCTTTTTGTTATCCCTCGTGCCGACAACTTAGGAGCTGGCCTTGCCATATTTGGATCAGGCCTGAGCTTGGGAATTGCCTCACTTTCTACCGGAATTGCCTCAGGATTTGTCGTAAAATGGGCCTGCGCTTCTGCTTCGCGCCATCCTTTTACCTTTCAAAAAATCAGAACTTTCATGCTTATTTTTCAAACTTTGTGTGAAACCCCCATTATTTTTGCCTTTATTATTAATATGCTCATAAAAAATTCACTTCCAACCATTACCACACAACCCGAGGGCATTAAATTTTTAGCCGGTGCGTTGTCTATCGGATGCGGAACCATTGGACCGTCTATTGGACAAGCCATTTTGGCCAGCAGCGGCATACGAACTCTTGGGCTGAACTTACATGCCTACACGCGTATTTTCACCTTTACCATATTGTCAGAAGCTCTGGTTTCCACGCCCCTGATTTTTTCCATGCTCATTGCACTTCAAATTATTAATATGCCCATTCCTTTAAATATTCCATTTCTCCACATCATTGTTCTTCTGACTGCGCCGTTTATCATGATGCTGGGAGGAATTGGAGCTGCCACAGGTGCCGCTCACGTTGCATCAGAAACTTTTGAAGGCATTGTCTTCAAATCAGAACACTACAAAACATTTATACGCACCAGTCTGATGGGACAAGCACTCATTGGCTCATGTGGAATCTTTTCTTTTATCATCGCACTTTTGATTATCAGCAAAATAGGTTAATATCACGATCACACAAAACCATATCAACAAAGGTTAATTCATGAAAAAACTATTTGGTAGCCTATTCCTTTCACTCGGAATACTTTGTGCATCACACAATCTTCAGGCAATGATGAATGAAGGCGAAATCCCTCAAGAAATTTTAGATAGACTTAATGAGTTAAAAGCTAAAAAACAAATATTGACGCCTGAAATATTCGATACTGTCATGAAAAGACTATCAAACAAACCAATGGGTGATTTTCTCGTACACGAACTCAAACCTCAATTGGAAAATTTTATGAGGAAATTGGGAACAGAAATTTCTATGAATGACTGGGAGCATGAAGTAAGGAAAACTTATTGCCAACTTCTTCGTAAAATTGCTGCTACAAATCTCCCAACAGCTACAGCCCTAAGACTACTTTGGAATGAAGAAGCGGTTGTAATGACGTTAAATTGGGATATGCCAGACGTTCCTATGGATATTATGATGCAAGCATGTAACTTTAAAACCAACTAAAACTTCTTGCTTTGATTTTTGACATCCACCCCCGCATGCCCTGAGTGTTTTGTGAAACAAGCGGGGTGTGGGTTGATATAGCTTTAGTATAAGTCTTATTGGGCCTAATTTTATACCTCTGAGGGGACCCGGCATGCACATTGTGTACATCATCACCAAGCTAGAACTTGGTGGCGCCCAAAAAGTATGCCTCTCTCTTTTTAATAACATGCTCGCACAAAATATCTCGGCCAGTCTGATCACCAGTGACCAAGGCCCGTTGCTGGAGTCAGTCAAAGACAATCCCAACGTTTTTACCATCAACGCGCTCAAACGCGAAGTTGGACTCTTTTCATGGTGGCAGGAAATCAAAGCCTTTGGGACCATGATCAGCATTTTGAAGAAACTCAAAAAACAACATCCGAAGATTGTGGTGCACACTCATAGTACGAAGGCAGGAATTTTGGGACGCTGGGCTGCCCTTTTTGCCGGAATCCCCCATCGCGTGCACACGGTGCATGGCTACGGATTTCATGAGCACCAAGCGTGGATCCCCTGGCTAGCCATCTTTACCGCAGAACTGATTACCGCACCGCTGACCTCGCATTTTGTGTGTGTTTCAGAAAAGGACCAACTCAAGGGGAAACAACTTTTACCCAAATTTTCGGGCTCAAGCAGCATTATTAGAGCCGCTGTTGCCGATGTTAGTTTTTATCCAGCCCTACTTCGCCAAGGCTTCGAAGGGCAAGCCACACATAATACACCATTTATTATAGGCAGCGTTTCGTGCTTTAAACCCCAAAAAAACTTACTAGACCTGATTGACGCGTTTGCCCTGCTCGTCGCACGGACCACAACCCCGATTGAGCTGCATATTATTGGTGATGGCACCATGCGAATCGAGATTGAAAGGCGCATCCATTTTCATAACCTGCGTGACAAGGTGCTCCTTTTGGGTTGGCAAAGCAATGTGCATCAATTTATGCGTGACTGGAGCCTGTATGCCATGAGTTCACTCTGGGAAGGACTGCCCTGCTCGGTAGTTGAGGCTCGACTGTGCAAGCTTCCGGTGGTCTGTTACAACGTTGGCGGGATTTATGAAATCATCAAGGATCACCACAACGGCATTTTGGTACCCCCAGGCAACGTAAAGCTTTTGGCAGAAGCACTTTATGAATATATCGAAAATAAAACACTGATGAACACAGCCACTTCATACAACGACAATCTTTCAGAGTTTTATGAACAAGCCATGATCCAGCACCATACCTTACTATACCAATCTCTCACAAAAACCGAGCAACTCTAGTCATTGCCCAATCCATGGCTCACCTTTTGACTTGCAAAGAGGGAGTCTGCTAGGGTCAGTGGTATGGATTGATATTTATCAACACGGAGGATTGAGATGAAAAAAAGTCTCAAGTTGTTGGTATCGGGTAAAGTCCGCGATGTTGGCTTACGCGAACATATTCAAAAAGAAGCTGAGCGACTTGGTATTGTCGGATCAGTACAACATTCTGCCAATGGAACATTACTCATTGTAGCCATCGGAGAAGCTGACAATCTTGAGCTTCTGATTGATGCCATCTATGATGGTACTAAAAAATCCGCTGTTGAAAATATTGAGATTGAATCTTTTCAGCCTCACGCATCAATGCGCGGCATTTTTAGAATTATCGGAGAAGAAAACGAAGAAATTGCAGAGTAAAAAGTACAAGTTTCTCCAAACATAGTAAAGTGAGTGCAGGAGCTCTCACTTTACACTTTGGAACGATTTGTGCGCAACTGGTATGCGTTTCTTTTTTTCGTGATGTGCGTAAGTTGTCATCTGTACCCTACTACAGACCCACTTGACGCCATGCCTGATTTTCCGTTTATTATGACCAAGGTTTCATTTGAATCTGATACCCCTTTTGATGCTGATGAATTTTATTACCTCACTGATTTTAAAGCAGGCCAGCAAACAACTGACAATGACATCATCAAGGCTCATGGACTTTTGTCTTTAAAAAATCGCTTTAAAGAAATCATTATGACAACGACAAGCCATGAAAAGGGATATCACCTGCATGTAAAATTAGTAGGTCATTGGATTTTCAAAAAACTGATCATCAAAAATGTAGTATTGGGCAAACAACGCTATACCTCATTGTATCGCATGAGACCCGGAGATATTTTTTCAACACAACTTCACGAACAATCACTTGAAAATATTAAAACTCATCTGAAAGAAGAAGGTCATCTCCAAGCAACAATAGAGGATGAATTTTCATTTGATGAAAAAAGCAAAACCATTACCACCACACTTTCAATTACCTCGGGCCCCGTGTTTCGCATAGGCTCCATCAAGCTCTCGTTCAATGACAAAGTCCCCCTGAAAAAACAATACCTTACTGATTTGAAAAAAATTCTTATCCCTATCCAGGAAATGACGTGCACAAAAATTCGCGTTACCCAGATGCTCCAATCAATAAAAAAAACTCTTGCTTCCCATGGATTTGAACAAAC
>JAHFBP010000001.1:55039-159207 GCA_023249975.1 bacterium | reverse complement strand
ATAAAATGTGCTACAAACCATCATTGAGATGGGTTGTTGAAAGAACATTTGGTTGGTTCGCATGGTATCGAGGTCTAAAAACTTGTTGGGCAAAGAATATAGAAAACTTTGAAGCTTTTTTTAAATTAGCGGCATCTATTCAGTTGTTTAAGATGTGCTGACTTTTCGGATAAGCTCTTAGAAAAAACAAATGGCTAAGTGAGAAAAAAAATTAAACCAGACCCAACTCCTCCCTAATTTGATAGCCTTTACCTCATTCACCAGGGACTGTTTCAAATTAATTTCTCATAAAAAAATTTGGAGTATGCGTAAAAAAAATGGACCAAAAATATAATATGGGACCATAAAAAGAGCTGCAACCCATAAACAATTGCCAAAAAAACCAAAGCAATTAAAAACTTGGGCCAATCTTTTACCACAAATTAATGACCAAGAAACACTTTGGTCGACATGATCAATATCAGCTTGACTTGGCAAAGCATTCAAACCACATGAAAAACCCACCCAAATTAAAAAGATATCACTCAATGTGTAAGTATTTGCAAATGAAGTCCCTGTTGCGAGAGGTAAAAGTTCGGGAGTTAATAACAGAAGACACACCACAGAATTAATGAACAAAGGAGCCAGGCCAATAATCGCATTCTTTCTTGAATCATCTACTACAGCATGTACAACATGACCAGCATTCCTGCTCACCGCAAAAAACTTTACGTCATATACTGGAATTTGATACCGGTCACAAAAAAACTTATGTGCTATTTCGTGCAATATAATGCCAGGGAACGTGAACATAAAAATAACAAATGTTACGGCATTAATCACAAATCCAGGAATGATAATCATAAAGACCTCACTTTTTCAGGATTAAGCTTGAAGGTATATTCCTTTTTATTATTTTTTTCACGACACCAAACATCAAAAAGGGATTCATATGTTTCTTTCAATTCTTCAGGAACCCTTTGGTATAATTTAGAAAATTTCACTTGATTTAGACCATCAAAACGAAGATGGCTCTGCAAATACGCAATCCCTTTTTTAAAATAAGATTTGTTATACTGACAATATTCAAAACACGTTTCCGCTATTTCTATGCCATAACTTTTTACATAGGTTTGGGGATATGCTCGACATAATTCTTCATGAAGCTGTAAAGCTTCGCCATATTTTTCGTTTTGTACAAAGCTGTTTATTTTATTTATTGTATTCAGGGCCTTTAGGTGAGTTGGAACATGCCAAATGCTTGATGTGAAAAAATTAACAACAAAAACACCAACCGTAAATCGCAAAAAAATATGTATTATTGCAGGATAAGAGTGCGCGGGGATTGGCATTGGCACTGAATCGTATTCAGGCTCATCAATTTGATCAATTACCAAATTATCATCAAGACTATTACCAAACAATCCATCTTTTGGGTCAACCACAGCTGATATTCTCTCAAAAACTTTCTTAAATACGCAGCAATATACCCTACATTACTATGCAAACTTGTCTACTGAACACGAAATGTATTGTTGATCTCAAATTGACCCATTGGTGCTTTTTGATTGACAAGATCTTTATAGAATCGTACCGTTACTCACCGATTTTTAAATCAGAATGCACACAGTTTTTGCGCATGTAAGGTTTTTGAGCGATGAGCACATTGTTAACAAAAAAATTATTGGCATTATCTCTCCTTTCTTTTTCACTTTTTTCAACCAACAACATACATGGGCGGGGCATCACAACTGACCCCGTAATCCCTGCAAAATCAGCAATTGCTGGCGTTGTTGCTCCCCTGCAAATTAAAAGTGGCGATGGTATTTTTACCATTCATGGAAAAATTACTCAGGAATATATCTCTGCTCGTAATCCCGCATTCTTAAATGAAGCACTTCCCGACAAATACGGCTATGGACAGTCAACGGTTGATCTTTCTAGCAAAGTTGAATGGGGGAAAGAACAATTTGGGACTAATGCCATTGAAGGATTATTTAAAATCCGTCATCGTGGAAAATGGGGAGAAACTGGATCGACATCATTAACTGATGATCAACCAGTTTTTATGGGACTTGGCGCTCTTAATGGGCACAAACATGCTAGCTCAAAACCATTCATGTGGGTTAAAGAAGCATGGATAAAAACCAACCTTAATGCCGTTTTAAATGAATTTCGTAATGACGATCGCTTTGACGTCAAAATCGGATATTTCGGCTACAGCTTAGGGCGTGGTATTGCACTGGGCGAAGGCTATGGAAGCGGAAAGTTTTTCTTGGCGCTTTACAATAAACTTAATGATTTTTCAGCACCTGGCATTTTATTTTCAGTGAACACTTGGGATAAAAAACTAAAACTCGAAGCCTATATGGCAGTTCTTGAAGGCCGCAGCTCCGATGCTAATAAAACAATGGCCTTCAACAAAGCCAACCAAATTGGACGCGAAAGCGCTCCATGGGCGGGGACTGGAAATGATGACAGACTGTTTGCAACTCAAGTAATTTTCAAACCGATCCAAGGGCCTGATACGAGTCTCAAGCTTACAGGATATGGTCTTTACAATGATGGCAGAGACACCAAGGTAGAATTTTATGCTGACAGCAAAAACCAACTCTTTACTTTTGGTACAGGACTTGATTTTAAAAAAGGCAACTTCACGCTCGAAGTAGAAAGCGCACTTAATTTTGGGTATGAAAATCTGGCAATGCTCGACCGAAATACCATCAAGGTTGAAGATCAAGATAATGGCAACGCTATCAGCGTGTTTTCAAAAATCAAAAATCTCACAACCCCTACCGTCATAGTACCTGCACCCGATGGTGATGATGCAAACGATGATGAAGGAGAAGTTGCAAACCCGCTTCCTAGTGGCTTTAACACAACGACTATTGTCCCATCTGGTAATGCTATTGCTACACTTGCCCTTGTCCAAGAACTTCGTAAAAATCGTCATGCTGACCAGAATCAATTTGTTGTGGCAGGCAACACCTACCAGTCAACAGTCGATCGCATTCGTCCTGCTTATCGCAATGCTTATGCAGGCTTGATGTTTGTGGCAGACTTGACCTATCATCCTCAAAAGCGCAACGTGCGAATTTCAGGAGCCTATGGATATTCCTCTGGAGACCAAAATCCTCATATTATTGAAGCCGATAAAACCTACAAAGGCTTTGTGGGCTTACATGAATGCTACTCAGGACAACGTGTAAAAAGTATTATCTTGCTCGATGCACGCAATATCAAACGTCCACTTTCATTTGATTCGCGAGTCAAGACTCAAGAGGTTGGCGAAGACAACTCCTTTTCTGACTTGCACTATTTTGGGGTAGGCGGAACCTGGCTACCACAGACTTATCATACAAAAAAAATGTCGATCACCGGAAACGTCATGGGCTTTGTCAAAGCGTTCCCTTCTGCAAAAATCATCCTGGATATCAATGGTAATCCAAGTGTCTCCCCTACTGATCTGGCCCGTAGATTTTTGGGAACCGAAATTAACGCGATTCTTGCCTTTAGTCCCTTGCCAAATATGAACATCTCAATAACAGGCGGAATATTCTTCCCTGGTGATTATTATCAAGACATCAAAGGAGCCCGACTGCGTGACGACTTTACAACGGGACTTGAAAGACAGGGTGTTAATATTGCTGATCCTGATAAGTTCAGAATAGGAACCGATACCATATTTGTAGGAAATATGGCCGTTTCTTATATTTTTTAGATAAACAAATATCCCATAGCCCTGGTGTATCAACTAGGGCTATTTTACTAAATAAAAACGATTTGTGATTCCATGATTCAGGTACATTTGGTAAAAATTTTACTCTAAGAGTTTGTAAGGGTTGTCGTGAGGCAGTTGTTGATGAAGTCTTTGATTGGACACATCCAGCTTTAATGATCATAAATCTCGCCAAAATTCCTTATTGCTTAGCGATTGCAAGCACAATACTCATGGCAGAAGTTGCCCGCATAGAAGCTCTCCAAAATGCATGGCTGGAGGGCGATACTGATTACGAAGCCAATCTTCAGGTATATATTGCAGAAAATATGGCACGCTCTGAAAACTTTCAGACATTCCTTTCTTCTATCTACAAAACACCGTGGCTCGATAAGGTTGAAAAAACATCCTATATTGTAACTCGAGTTATAGCGAACCTTCTTACAGCCAAAGCTTTTGGAAAACTAGTCTGCAATCTTAAATTATCTAAAGCAAGTCTTAACAATAATGTTTATTTAGCTGAATTTGAAGAATGCCTTGAGCCTCTATTGGCTCTGACGCACACAACAGAATTGACGCAACCAAGCTCCCAGATAACCAATGTCATTCTCAACACAAAAACTGTGGAAACAGGGCTCTCTGTAGTTAATAGCACTGTCGCAACAACCAATGGAGAGATCGCTAAAGTTTTAACTGGAGCAATCTCTGCAGTACAATCAATTCAATTAACTATGCAGGCCTCCAAGGCCATGGGCTACTTGACTGCAAATATTGCTCTTCACTCCAATCCAGCAATTGCACCTGCCTGGAATCGGTTGGTTAATGGAACATTTACCGCAATAGATTTAAACCTATTAGAACTTGAATATGCTGAATCTAAATTTGCAGATGCTCTCAAACCAATGTTGGCCGAGGCACGCGCAACTGTTGATATTCGCAATGTCACCGCCACTCCACTGACCAGATTGCCGGCACCGCAAGGAATAATTCGAGAATTTGTTATCTCGAAACAAACCAGTGACCATCTAATTAACCCCAAACACCAATTAGATCTCATTTTTCCCGGCAAGAGCGCATCAGAAATTTTGGATGTTTTTAAAGAAAAAATATATTTTGCTGACTTGCAAAAGAAGCTCATAGTGGGTGATAATCAAATAATAACGACTATTAATGACATGACAATAACCATTAGGGTTCATATCCAAAATGGATCTGTAAGAAGCTGTAATGGCTTTAAGGGAATATCTGATCGTATATGTCAAAACACAATACACTTGTAAAAAGGAAATTCTAAAATGAATGACTTACAGCTACAACTTATTGAATTAACTAAAGCTAATGATGATAAAGCAATTAAAAAGCTACTTGAAGAAAAACTACAAGAAGAACCCAACAATATAGACCTATTGTTAAGATTAGCGATTGTATCAACTTATGATCCTGATTTCGACGAAGAAAGATGCATTGAATGCCTAGAAAAAGTTCTCACGCTCAATAAAAACAATGCAACCGCCTTATTGCTTCTTGCTTATGTTCAAGAAAAGCACTTTGGTGAAATAGACGATACTTTACGACAAAGAATTGAAGCTATTGAAACTCAAGAGAATGAAACTAGGGCCATGTTAAAATATGTTGCGTCATGGTTCTATCGCTGGACAGATAATGAAAAAGAAAAACAATGCCTCATCGAATCCATTAATATGTATCCAGGTCTTGTTAATAATTATATGCGACTAGCCGAGCTGTACTTCAAAGAAAATAAAAACACAGAAGCAAAACTGCTTGTAGAAATAGGATTAAAAAATGTACAAAAAATATATGTCAAAAATAATCTTCCTAAAGATACTACTGATATTAATGAATTTATAAATGGCTACATCAAGGGGATCTTCCAAATGGATACTATCTTAGAATGGATCAAAGAACATTGGTTAACTGAAGACAAGACAAACTAACTCAACAGTTTTATTACAAGGCCTATGCAAACTAACAAATAAGCTGATCAAATCTCACACTTGATGTAGCGACTTTGTGGGGTATTGGCAAAGGTGCTGGAGTATTTGCAAGAGGCCCATCTGCTATCAATGGTATGACAGCAACGATTAGAGTTCATATCAAAAATGGTGCTGTGAAAAGTTGCAATGGCTTTAAGTGAAGCCCCAGACGGCTTAAAAGCCGTGGGGTTTTCTGGCTATGAAAATAAATTATTGCTGGGAGAAAGAAGGTTATGAATGACCACAAGCAGCGAATAAACACTGTAGCTGTTATATAAGCATCCCCTCCGCTCGCCCTGAGTCTGTCGAATGGTTATGGGCGGATTAAAAATCCGCCAATTTGTAGCCTGAATTTGTAGAAAAAAAGAGCCACCCCTGGTCATCACCCGGGGCCTGTGGTAAAATTACCCCTAGGTAGCGTAATTATATATCTAATATCTAACTTACGCATAATGAGACTTAATGGATTCAAGCGAAAATCAAAAATGGCTATAAAATCTGAATATCGATCAAGCTACTGTGGAAATGTTACTCCCAACAATGTTGGCCAAAAGGTTACTGTTGCTGGATGGGTCCATCGTCGTCGTGACCATGGTGGCGTTATTTTCATCGATTTACGTGATCACACCGGCATAGTCCAATTGGTTTTCAATCCAACAACCTACCCAGCTCTTGACCATGCCCATACCCTCAGATCTGAATTTGTCATTTCTGTAGTTGGAACCGTTACCAAGCGGTCAGACGCCACTATTAACAAAAATATGGCTACCGGCGAAATTGAAATCGTTGCCGATAGCTTGACCGTTATTAACAAATCACTTCCCCTGCCCTTCAATGTGGCCGATGAAGATGAAAATATTTCCGAAGAATTGCGTCTCACTTACCGATATTTGGATTTGCGCACTTCCCGCATGCAAGACACACTCAGACTGCGTCACAACATGATCCACGTCATGAGAAATTATTTGCATGAACTCGAATTTTGCGACATCGAAACTCCAATTTTGTCAAAAAGCACACCAGGTGGCGCTCGAGACTATTTGGTTCCATCTCGGCTCAATCCCGGCAAATTTTATGCCCTGCCTCAATCACCTCAAATCTACAAACAGCTTTTGATGGTCGGTGGCATGAACAAATATTACCAAATTGCCCGATGCTTCCGTGATGAAGCTTTACGTGCCGACCGTCAGCCAGAATTCACTCAACTGGATATTGAAATGGCGTTTACGGACGAAAAAAATGTGCGTGAAGTCATAGAAGGTTTGATGGCCGCCTTGTGGGAAAAATTCTTTGGCAAAAAACTAGCCTTACCTCTCAATGTCTTTGAATATAAGGACGTTTATGATAAATATGGGTCCGACAAGCCCGACCTAAGGTTTGACCTCCCAATCCAAAATATCACAACTTTATTTGAGTCAACAACACTCAAGTTCTTGCAATCAACTTTAAAAAATGGCGGCCAAATTGGCGCACTTTGCATCAAAGATTATGCTTTTTCTCGGGCAGAACTTGAATCATGGGTCAGCCGAACAATCAAAGAATTTGGTGGCAGCGGCATGCTGTACATCAGATTTGATGAAGACGGCAAACCAAATTCACCCGTCGCCTCATTCTTACCGGAAGATTTCTTGACTCAGGCTCAAAAAGTTGTCCCTGGCATCACAGCCAAGGATACTTTGTTCATTGTGGCCGGTGATTACAACAAATCATGGCTTACTCTTGGCAAATTGCGCACCAACTTGGGTCATGAGTTGAAATTAATCGACAAATCACAAGATCATCTTTTCTGGGTTACTCGCTTTCCGCTCTTTGAATATGACGAAGAAACAAAAAATTGGGTTTCTTGCCATCATCCATTTACCAGCCCAGAAGTTGGCTCTGATCTGTCAAAGCCTGGTGGTATTACTGCTCGATCATACGATTTGGTCTGGAATGGCTATGAAATTGGCGGTGGATCAATTCGGATTCATGACGACAAAATTCAAGAACAAATGTTCACATTATTGGGAATTGGCAAAGAAGAAGCTGAACAAAAGTTTGGATTTTTGCTCAATGCCTTCAAGCTTGGTTGCCCACCACATGGCGGAATTGCCCTGGGAATTGATCGACTTATTATGATGTTTGCTAAAATCTCCAATATTCGTGACACCATTGCGTTTCCTAAAAACCAAAGTGGCATATGCATGATGATGGAAGCTCCAACTCCCGTTGAAGCTCAACAATTGCGCGATCTTCAAATCAGAAGTACGTATGTTGCTCCTGAGGAAAAATAACCACCATGAGTAACAATAATTTGTATGCCCCCTGGCGAGAAACTTACGTTAAAAAAGAAGATGACATGCTTAATGGGTGTGTTTTTTGCTATCAAATTGATGCCGGTGAAGATGACACATACTTTATCGTTAAACGATTTGCGCATAACACGGTAGCCCTCAACCTGTATCCTTACAATATTGGACACCTACTTGTTTTGCCCCATACACATACAAGCAGCCTAACTGACCTGGATGAGGCAACTCGCGCTGAAATGATGGAAATTTTGACTGTTTCGACAACTGTGCTGAGCGAGTCTCTTGGAGCCGAAAGCTTTAATGTGGGATTTAATATTGGACAGCATGGAGGTGGTGGAATTCCTCAACATATGCACGGACACGTTGTTCCCCGCTGGAAAGGTGATACTAACTTTTTCCCCGTCTTGTCGGGTGACAGGGTAATTAGCCTGGATTTATCTAAAATTCACCAGCAACTGAAAGTGGCATTTTTGGACATAGAAATTTAACTATTTGTACCAAAATCTAAAAGAGCTCCTTAAAAGCCTCCATTTTGTGTTAACTTAAAAACAAGCGGGAATTGAGTTTCTTGCATATTTTTTCGTGCACTTTATGGGGGTTTAGGCATGAATTTTTTATTTTTATACAAAAAAACTCATGGAAGTGTTCGAAATACTATAGTCATAGCATTACTTTTCAGCGTGCTTTTGTTTAAAGACCGAATCCAAATGATGTCCTACAATATTGAACCAATTTCATCATTTTCTCAGGCAGAAGATGTGTTGATAAGTCTTGATCAAAATGCCTTGGTGATATTCGATGTCGACGACACATTGCTGCTTTCCAACGACCCCACCTTTCAAGAGCGCAATGTCAAATCACTTTCTTTTGCTGCGCTGGCCGCAAATTTATATTTTTGGTACCCCCAATTTCGAAATAGTGCCTTTCGCTATGACATAGCAAATCAGGCAATGCTTGAATCAGACCGCATACTCATTGAACCACTTGTCACAAATCTCATTGAAAGTCTTCTCGCACGAAAAATCAAGGTCATTGCGCTCACTCGAATGGCGCTAAAAAATAGTGATGCTATTGCTAATGTTATGGAATGGCGTTATCAAGACCTGCTGTCGCATAATATTAATTTTGACGAGAGCTTTCCTGAATTGGGACCCTGCTGTCTTTCTAGTGACCATATAAATGGGCCTGAATTTCACAAGGGAATTATTAAATGCGGGAAAATGAATAAAGGCCGAGCGCTTGAATGTTTTTTGGAAAGTGCAAAATTTAGACCATCTCAAATCATACTTTTTGACAACACCGCACGTAATCTCGCAACAGTTGGGTATTCAGCTCAAAAGCTAGGTATTGATTACCATGGATTTTTGTATGAAGGATCTGATCAATATCCCAATAATTTTAATATACGAACGGCCTATCGCGAAATTGAAGCACTTGTAAGTAAATAGCGATGAATTATTTTCATAAGATCTAAAGATGTGGCTTACTTTGCCATAAAACTTTATAAACCCACCCCCCGCATGCCCTGCCTGCGAGAGGTGGATGTCGGATAAGCTCTAAATTTTACCTATTTCATCAATGTGTCACGGAAGAAATCGAATTGCTCGAGCACCATTCCAGCACCACGAACAACCGACAAAAGCGGCTCATCGGCAACACGAACAGGAAGCCCTGTTTCTTTGGCAATTAACACATCCAAATTACGCAGACGTGACCCGCCACCAGCCATAACAATACCACTGTCGACCAAATCGGAAGAAAGCTCTGCTGGGGCATTTTCGAGCGCTAAACGAACAGCATCAATAATAGCCCCTATTGGTTCTGCAAGAGCTTCAAACACTTCTCTGTCGGTTAATTTGATCGTCTTTGGCACACCTGTGACCAGATCGCGGCCTTTAACATCAATCACACGATCCAAATCGGTTGTCGTTTTCTTGCTGACTATTTTTTCAGCTACAGCCAATTGCGCAAATTGTGAATCTTCTTTAGCTGTCAAAAGCAATTCATCTTTAGTTGTAACTTCTTTTTTGGGTTCATTAAGTGGCATAAGCCCCTTGATGTTCAGTAAGTGTGAATCGGAAAGAACAGCGCGGCCAATTTTTATTTTAATCACTTCAGCAGTACGTTCACCAATGAGCAAGTTGTATTTGCGTTTGACGTAGTTAACAATGGAGCGATCCATCTCGTCACCACCAACGCGAACAGATCGTGAGTATACAATGTCTTTGAGTGAAATAATGGCAACTTCTGTTGTTCCACCACCAATGTCGACAATCATATTTCCGGTCGGCTCATCAACTGGCATGCCGGCACCAATTGCTGCTGCCATGGGTTCCATGATGGTGAAAACTTCACGAGCACCCGCTTGTTTAGCCGTTTCTTCCACGGCACGTTTTTCAACTTGGGTAATACCCGAAGGTACACCGATGATCATCCGAGGGCGAACTAAAGTAGTCCGATTGTTGTGAACTTCACGGATGAAATAACGAAGCATGGCTTCGGTCAATTCAAAGTTAGAAATCACACCGTCGCGCATAGGACGTTCAGCTTTAATACTGTCAGGCGTTTTGCCCAACATTAATTTTGCTTTAGTTCCGGCAGCAAGAACTTCGTTAGTCGATTGTCTCACGGCAACCACAGAAGGTTGATCCAGAACAATTCCTTGATTTTTAACATAAATAACCGTGTTTGCTGTTCCTAAATCAATTGCCAAGTCATTGGAAAATAATCTATAAAGGCGCGCCGGTAAAAATTTCATCAGCAATTTTCCCCTCTCAACGGTGGAACTTCATTACATTGTTTAAAAAATAAGCGACGCACTTAAAGAAAATCTCCTGCTGCGCAATGAATTACGCCCGCCACGCGGAGTATCGAAGGCAAAACTTACCACCGGATCATACCATTTTTTTGCGCATTTATACTCGGGGTCATAGGTAAATGATAATCTCAGGGATTGATTTTTCCACGCAATACTTTCTTCAAATTCTTTTTTGGCCTTAGCAAGCTCATGGTTGTCTACCAACCCAGACTCTTGTCGTGTCAGAAGAGAGGCCACTGTTTTGTCGGTACGAGCATCCATAATAAGATCTTTGTCGTGACTGATGTAAATGTATGACATGGTTGCATGCACACCCTCAAAAAAGTTTTTGTAACGAACAAATGGTGCAACCTTAACTGTCATTGCTTGACTGTGATAGGTCCTGATGAGTAATGGGCTGAACATAGGATGCTCTTTGTATGCCGGAATGCGCTCATTCTTGCAAACAGTAGCGGGAAGCACAATCCCCATGTCAATACCCGCATGCCAGCTGTAATTAAGACCAAGGTCAATGTGAAGATCAGAATAAACACGATGCTTTTCACTACCAAATGGAACTGACGTTACAATGGTTGTGTCACGCTTTTGACCTGTTGAAAAAATACCACCAAAAATCCAACTAATATCTATCGTCTTGAACCGGAGCCTTCTATCAAAATGACGCTGAAGCCCAACGTAGACATCAATGTCCCCTAATCCTGTTTTTTCCCAAACGTTTCCAGAAATTCCTGAATCTTTAAAAATCTGCAAGCGTAATTTTTCAACATCTTCGCGATTTTGAATTTCACTATTTTCTACGGGAAACAGTGTGGTGCTTGATTTTTGAAGATTCAAATCAAACAAGGTTAGTGAAGCAACATGCATAATGGGAAGGTCAATCCCCCAACGAATTTTGACCTGGTCTAAAATCTTTTTGACCTTGCTCGTCTTGCATTCTTGTTCTGAATAACAAAATGATGCGGGTGAATATTGGTCGTGATAACTCAAAATGGTACCCGTTGTGCGAATTGTAGATTCAACATCAAACTTAAGGTCGACCAAATCATAATTAGGTAGTCCACCATTAATTGCCAATGTTGTTGCCAACGCGGGCCGATAGGCCGCACCACCAATGTCAGTGCTCAGCAAACTTTTACTCGCAACACTGTCTTTCAGATTAAAATCCGCAGGTCCGAATAAGTCGGTTTTTTTACTACTATCATCCCATGCAGAATCGGCATATTCTACAAAATTAGTTGAAGCAAGCACACGACCGCGGTGTGCGCCTACATATGAAGGAAGTTGCAAATGCGGATGATATCGATTGGCTGACTCAACTGCGTGAATCGATGGCAAAAAAGAGCTGCTGATTACAAAAAGAATACTTAGAAAGTATATGATGTTCATGAATAAAACCCGAAGAAAATTTATTAGTTATCGCTGACACACAGTGTCGTTTTTACTACAAAAACCCTATTCCCGCAAGCTTGACCTCATTTAAGAACAATATTTTTGATTAAATTTTAATAAAAAATGTTACTCTTTCCTTGCTGAGGGGTGAACAATACCCTAGACCATCTAACCTGAAAAATCTATCAACAAACTGTAGGAGCTTGATTATGATTTGTGAACTTTTAACATTTACGGTTTCCTTTGCGGCAATCATGATGGTTGCAGTTGTTCTCATTCAGCAAGGAAAAGGTGATCTTGGTCTGAGTGGTGGGCAAGCTTTATTTGGTGGAACAGGTGGACAAAGTTTTTTAGAAAAAATTACATGGTTCTTGGCTATGATCTTCATTTTTGGATGTCTTGGACTTTCTGTAATCAAATCAAAACAAAAGGCATCTGGCTCATCTCTTTCTTCTTACCAAAAAAAGGCATCG
Source organism: bacterium (assembly GCA_023249975.1). Classification (GTDB taxonomy): domain Bacteria; phylum Babelota; class Babeliae; order Babelales; genus JAHFBP01. Next base: position 146,545 of record JAHFBP010000001.1, on the reverse strand, counting down.
ACAGCACCAATTTCTGAAGATGAATAATTCGTAGGCTTTTTTTTAAAAAGCAGACTAATCCGTCAACTCTACAAGAATGCGGGGGACGATGAATACGATAAGTGTCATAAATGCTCTCGGGCAATTTGCCATTGGCGCCATTAGTGAATTTGGTGCATTTGGTGTATTTAGTATTCGAGTACTCAAAGTTCTAGTGACCACTCAACTAAAAATTGAAAAGGTTTTTGCTCAAGCTTTGTATATTGGAGTCAACTCACTCAGTGTGGTTGCCCTGACCGGCGCAACTGTCGGGGGAGTACTTGCATTACAAAGTTATGAGGGGTTGAACAGGTTTGGAGCGGCTGATCGTTTTGTTGGCCCTTTAATCTTTTTATCCATGGTCAGAGAATTTGGGCCTATTTTGAGCGCGGTTATGGTTACAGGTCGGGCAGGATCGGCCATGACAGCCGAGATTGGTTCCATGAAAATATCAGAACAACTTGATGCCCTCAAAACACTGAATATCAACACATTTCAGTACCTCATTAGTCCGCGCATTGTTGCATCAACGATCATTTTACCCTTTCTTTCAATCTTTTGTTCTATTTGTGGAATCACGGTTGGATATCTCATCTCAATTTATGTTTTGGGTATTAATTCAGACCTATATGTTGAATCAATTAGAGCCTATGTAGCGATTTCCGATATAACCAATGGCCTCATTCAGGCTACGGTATTTGGTTTTTTACTCTCCATGATTGGATGCTACAAAGGATATTATACCGATGGTGGTGCTCGTGGTGTTGGAATTGCTACCACTGAAAGCGTGGTGTACGCTTGCGTAACCATCTTTACTGCAGGCTACATTCTTTCAGCCTTCATGTTTGGTCCATCATAGGAGGTTGTTGAAATGTCGATCATATCACTCAAATCCGTTGTCAAACGGTTTGGCACACACACGATTCTTGATGAACTGAATCTTGAGGTTGAAGAGGGTGAGTTTCTTGCTATTATTGGACGATCTGGTGAAGGAAAATCAGTATTGCTCAAGCACGTGGTAGGGCTTATTCAACCTGACTCAGGTTCTGTTATTGTTAACGGCATTGATATCAGTGACCAAAATTCAGACTTTATGGCACCAGGCCAAGTCAATACCTGTGGTTATGTGTTTCAATTTGCGGCACTTCTCGATTCACTCACCGTATTTGAAAATATTGGTATTTTCGAACTTGAAAATGGACTGTCGCCTTACAAGATTCGACCAATTATTGTTGAAAAAATCAAAAGTGTTGGACTGAAAGAAGATATTCTTTCCAAGTATCCTAATGAGCTTTCTGGGGGAATGAAAAAACGTGTTGGTCTTGCGCGAACTTTGATGCAAAGTCCAAAAGTCATTATTTACGATGAGCCAACAACAGGACTTGATCCCATTTCGAGCAATTTGATTCATGACCTTATGAAAAAAACTCATGATGAACGAAAAATTACTTCCATCGTAATTTCTCATAATTTGGATATTTTTAAGTATGCAACGCAAGTTGCGATGCTTTATAAAGGAAAAATTTTATACAAAGGACCTGCCGCCACTATTTGGGATTGCGACAATCCTTATATTCATCAATTTATTCGTGGCTTGGCAGAAGGTCCACTTGAGCAAACTGTTTAATCGAAAGGTTTTTTATGGAAGCACAAAAATATACATCTGAACAAATCAAAGAAGAAAGCCTTCGCTGGCAGGGACTTAAGACAGAAGTTCGCAAAATTATTGTTGGGCAAGAGGCAATTGTCGACAGAATTTTAATCGGACTTTTGTGCAATGGACATGTACTTCTTGAAGGCGTACCAGGTCTTGCCAAAACAACTTTGATCAAAACCATCGCAACGGCGATTGGACTTTCATTCAGTCGAATCCAATTTACCCCCGACCTTTTACCTAGCGATTTAATTGGAACCCTGATCTACAACCCTAAGACTCAAGAATTTCAAACCCGCAAAGGGCCTATTTTTGCCAATGTCATTTTAGCTGATGAAATCAACCGGGCTCCGGCAAAAGTTCAGTCAGCCCTCCTTGAAGCTATGCAAGAACATCAAGTAACGATTGGCGACACCTCCCACCACATTGGTGAGCCATTTTTGGTACTGGCCACACAAAATCCTTTGGATCAAGAAGGAACCTATCACCTACCAGAGGCTCAAGTTGACCGATTTATGTTCAAACTTTTGCTGACCTACCCAAGCGTGAGTGAAGAAAAAGAAATTATTGCCAAAACCTTCACCCATGAAAAAGTTTTACAGATCTTAGGACGTGAAGATATTGAACTTGGCCAAAAGATGGTTGAAAATATTTATATTGATCAAAAAATCACAGATTATATCGTTGATATCATTGTTGCCACACGCAACCCAGAAAATGCAGGGCTGGCCAATTTAAAAAAATTAATTGCGCACGGAGCCTCTCCACGAGCCTCTCTTGCTCTTCACCTTGCGTGCCGAGCTCATGCTTTTTTGAAAAAACGTTATTTTGTTATCCCTGAAGACGTCAAAGCTGTGGCGGCCGACGTGCTCAGGCACCGCATTCTGCTCACTTATGAAGCTGACGCAGAAAGCATAACCTCAGATCAGATAGTACAAAAAATACTCTTCACCCTTCCGTCACCATAATGACGCTTTCTTGACTCTGACAAAATGCGACGTTTATTCTCAAAAGACGGCCAGGGCCTTAACCAATCAATCAAAGAGGTTTGATGAAGCAGCATTTGTGGATCTTAAACGGCACACTGCTTGTCATCCTTGTCATGACAATTGCAGGAAGCTACCTTTTACAGATCACTCCGCTCAAGTATCGGCCACCTATTTTGGCGATCCTCGAGCCCGAAAAAATCAAATCTCCTGTTTCGATTGACCGAATCTACGGGTTGCGCGATATTTTTGGACTCTATGTGCCGCCATCATTTTCGCCCAACAAAAAAAACATGGCCTCATCAATGCCAACATTCAATCCTCCTACGCCGCCATCCCCACCATCACCACCCAAGCCTCAATTGCAACCTCCGCTCAATGTGGGGCTTAATGGCATTATTTTCTCCCCAATACCCGACAAGTGTATTGCTATGGCAACGGACGATACCGGCAAAGAAAAACTATTTGGACTCGGTGACCCAATTAGGGATGGTGTTATTATTAAAATCGCGCATAATCGCATTGTGATCATGCGTTCAAATGGCCAACAAGAAACGGTATACCTTCGTCGAGAAACTTTACCAATGAGCTCAGCAACGCCCAACGCTCTCATTGAAAAGCATACCGAAACAAACTTTACCATCGACCCACTGGCGTTTTCACAAGTAGTTGAGTCGCTGGGCAGCTTTGTACAGTCACTTGACCTGACCCCTGTTTATGAAAGCGGTAACTTTACGGGCATTCGCATTGGGGAAATTAAGCCAGATTCGATTGGAAGCACCTTGGGACTAAAGACCAAGGATGTTGTTATCTCAATCAACGATTTTGCCCTAACGGATATCAAGGCTCGAATTAAAGCATATGAAACGGTTACCAAGCTCAAAAAAGGTGATTCTGTCAAAGTTGTCTGCATGAGAGATGGGACAAAGCAAGAGCTTCATTATGAACTTAATGCCATCGAGAAAACAGCAGCCTTGATGCCGGGCTTTGAATTAAGTAATACTCAAACGAAGGCTACCGAACCTGTTAAAAACAAATCTCGGACGCCGACAAAGGAAGAATTGATGATTGATGATTCTGTGGACCATAGCAAACAAGAAAGTTACAACGACATGATTTCATCGATGCGTGACCACCTCATGGGTAATATGCGCACGCGATCAAGATCTTCACGTGTACAATGACAAGTAAGGGGGAATTAGCATTATGGTAAATATTTTTTTATACATCATTGCAAGCATAATGCTCACTCTGGGCCTTTTTAGCCCTGTCGATGCTCGCATGACTCGTCGCTCATCAAAAGCTCTACCAAAACTTCAGGAGCCCGTAAAGCCTGTTGAGTTACCTCAAAAAACTCAAATTTATACCATGGATGATGACGACGATGATGATGATCTAGATGATTTTGATACCAAACCAGATACAAGTATTCAAAAATCATTGGCAAGCCAATCTCAGACTCAAAATTCTCCTGATGATGAAACTGGCAATGAAGGAGAACCGGAAGAAGAGGCTTCTGTTTTACTCAATTTTGAAAATGCAGAACTAAGTAATGTCATCAACTACATCACTTCGAAAAAAGACATCAATATTGTTCCCACCAAGGAAACTGCCGGTGCGCGCATTTCACTATCCATGCGTAAGCCCATGACGCCTGATGAGGCATGGAATCTCTTTTTTACCATCATTGAATCAGCAGGATTTACTGTTGTAAAAGCAGGCCCTATCTATAAAGTAGTGAGACAAGACGTCAAAAAAACTGAACCTCTTCCCGCCTACATTAATGTTGCAACCAAAGATTTACCTGACTCAGACCTCACTATTCGGTTTGTCACCATCTTGCAAAATATTGCAACCTCAGACGTTGAACAGCTCATGCGCGGCATGTTAGGTGCAGGTGGCGACCTCATTGTACAGCCCAACCTCAACGGTTTTATTATTACCGATAAGTGTTACAACATAAAAGCTGCTATGAAAGTGATTAATGAGCTTGATCAAGCCGGTATCCAAGAAGTGTTCAAAGTTCTTCCTCTCAAACGGTCTGAGGCTCGTGATGTCAAAGCATTACTTGATCAACTTATCAAACAACCAGAAGGCAACCCCATTGCGCGCGCCCTTTTACTTGGACGCCAAGGTGAAAGTTCAGTCGAATATTTTTCATCTTCTACCAAAATTATTGTAGAAGAGCGCAGCAACTCACTGATCTTGCTGGGCACCAATATGGCAATCAAAAAAATTGAAGATTTTATCGATCAATACATTGAGCATAATGAAAAAATGGTTGAATCACCTATTCACTATTACCCATTACAAAATGCTGATGCAGCACAAATTAAAGGTATTTTGGAAGAAGTCGTCAATGCATCATCTGAATCGGGAGCTGATCAGTATGGGGGCGTTCGCAACGGGGGAAAATATTTCAGAAAAATGCGCTTTGAGGTAGATCAACCCAACAACGCCCTTGTTATTTCATCAGTCGACAAACAAGATTGGAAGATACTCAAAAAAACACTTCAAGACTTGGACAAACACCAGCCGCAAGTGGCGATTGAAACCCTTATTGTTAATGTTGCTATAACTGACAATAAATCCATTGGAGCACAACTACGACTTCCAAATATGAAGTCACCCTTTGATAAATTACAATGGCAAACAGCTATGGTTGGGGCAGCCGCAACAGGGGGAACTCAATCTCAACCCAATCTGCTCGGTGACCTTGGAAGTTTTTTAAGAACCATCTCTGCAGGAAACACGGTGCTATCTCTCACCAATTCAACAGGGATGTGGGGCTTTTTGCAGGCCTTGAAAACTCAAACGAATACGAGCATTATTGATAATCCATTTATCACCATTGCCAACCGAGTTTCGGGTACCGTTTCAGTTGGTGAAACAAAACAAGTGGCACAAGCTGACTTTCAAGGATATGGGAATTCTTCATACCAAGGGTACATTCCAAAAAAGGCTGATACAAAACTTACCTTTAAACCCCAAATCAATCTTGATGGCATAATCAATTTAGGAATTACCATTAATATTGATAGCTTTGAAACGGGTTCTGATACTTCCAATAAAATGCTCCAAACATCTGTTGCCATAGCCAATGGGCAAGTCCTTATTTTAGGTGGATTTGTCAAAACTCAGGCTGATGAGTCTGAACAAGCAACACCAGTTCTCTCTAGAATTCCTGTTCTCGGTTGGCTCTTCAAACAAAAAACACGCAATCTTGTCAAAACCTACACCTTCCTGTTTATTTCTCCAACTATCGTCAAACCTCGAGAAAAACCAGGAAGTGAACTGTATACCAAAATGAAATTATCAAAAGCTCGCGATGAAATTAAAAACTCAGTACAAACTGATTGGGGAAAAGATCCTATTCACAACTGGTTCTTTAATTCTGAAAAAGAAGATTACCACCACAAAGTTCCTGATTTTGCCAATGCGCGATATCAACCAACTAATGTAGACATCAAACATGATCCGTATTATACCAATAAGTCATTTAGCCAAGTACTCTCCGAAGAAGCGAATGAAATAAACAACTTCAGCTCGCTCATGACCCCAGAACAAGATAAGGATGATGAAGAAAGTAGGGTTGTTTTTGCTTCAACGGCTCGTGAAAAAATACTCAAAGCTGGGGCATCAAGCGCCCAAAGATCCGAGGAGTCGCTTTCAATAAAAAGTACCGAAACAGAACAACAAGTCCCTTTAAATCAAATAACACAATCTCCAGAGATTTCTCCTGAGGGCTCTGAGGTAATGGAATCTGCTGCAATATCCGCACCACGAGCTCGACGCTCAAAATTCAAAAAAGTCCTTGTGCAAGAACCACAAGAACTGACATATCAGCCTGAAAATCAGCGTGCTGCATTTAAAAAAACACTTTCTGTCCCAAAAAAGCCTTCGCGAAAAAAGACTGCCATGACACAATTGCTCGGCTCTGAATACCAACCAACTCAGCCTAGAAAACAAGCATTTAAGCAAAGTCTTCAAAAATCAGTTCCAGGGGAATTTATTTCCACACAGCCTCTGCGCAATTCATCAACATCCCGAAATAATTTAGCATCGCGCGATACCTTCAAAAATTCATTAACCGAAAACAGTCCTCAAAATTACCATCAACCGGTACGCGAACAATTCAAGCAATCATTGTCACCACAACCTGAAAGCGTGGTAGCTCAATCACCAGTCAACAAAGACAATGACAATATTCCTGACTTTCTTAAGTCTCTTGCTAGAAGAAGGAAAGGTTAATGATAAGCGAATTGTTTTTACCTCTTTTTTTTGGTGAAAAAAGAATTTTATCGCAAAAAATTCTTTCATTTACCGTTTCTGATACCCATGTAAATGGCGCATTGGTCATTGCCACCTCGGCACACAGTACTATTAAACATATTGTTTCTCGTGCCATTGACCCCGAAAAACCTCGTGAAAAAGCATTGGCCGAAACTATTGCCGGCATTGCCAAGGAATGCTATCCCTATGATTCTGTCCGCGTTGCTATTTCAGCTTCATTGGCAATTTTCAAAGAAATAACACTTCCTTTTATTGAAGCTGAAAAAATCAGAATGGTGCTTCCTTACGAAATCGAACCTCTTTTGCCATTTGCAGTTACTGAAGCCACTATCGATTTTATTATCACGAGCCAAAATTTAGAGGCCAAAAATTCCAATGTTTTGGTTGTTGCTATTCGAACAGCAGATATAGAGCGGACACTCAAACCCTTTATGTTAGCAGGGGTAACTCCAAATAGCGCAACCGTCGACATTTTTGCACTTTATGGGCTCTATTTACAACTCAAGCCTTATCGTTCTCTCACGGGAATTAGTGCGCTGATTGACATTGGATCTCGCACGACACGAGTTGCCTTTATTCATAATGGAGAACTCAAATTTATTCGAAATTTACAAAAGGGAACCAATAGTCTTGTCAGATTTATTTGCGAAGACACCGGTATGCCCACCGAGCAAGTTGCCAAATTCATTGAAGAATCTGGGGTAAGTCAAACCGGAAACACCGCTTACGACGAATCACTCAAAAAGCACCTGCTTTCCTTTTTCAGTGATATCCAATTTACACTTAACTCTTTTAGCTTGAAACTCAACTCACAAGCGACCATCAGCAAATTAATCTTTACGGGTGCACTGACTGATTTTGACCAACTTATCACCAGTTGTGCTGATTTTTTGCAAGTTCCCTGCGAAGAATTGAATGTCGAATATATTTTGAATGAAAAAGAAATAAGTTTTGATAAAAGCATTTCAAGTACTGACAAGAACAACCATGTCGCAGACATCAGCTCTGCATTAATTTTACCTAGCCACCAAAATTTTGACGTACGTGGTCCGTTGGCACAAACGATTGACGCACCCTTTGTGGGCCGTCAATTTATTACGGCCGGAGTGTTATTATGCACCCTTGCATTTTCAATTGTTGGGCAAGGGTATCTTCAGTTAAGCTCCCTTATGGAACAGGCTCAGGCATTTGAAAATCGCGAAATAAAAAAACTCATCAATATATTCCCAGAAGTTGGAACCAGTAAAAAACAAAAAACTTTAAAAAATTTAGTAAAAATTGTGAGCGACTCGCTTGCTGAAAAACAGCAATCTTGGAATACATTTGTTCCTCACAGCATCAAGCCATTGGACGCGATGATTGAACTGACCCGTATGATTGATAAACACCGATTTGATATTACTGTTGAAAAAGTAATTATAGCCAAAAATGAGCTGGATCAAAGTCCACGCATCACACTTGATGGTCTATTCAAATCTAAGACAGATCATCACTTTGGTGATTTTGACAGCCTTGAAAAGCGATGGAGAAACGAATTTAAAGCCTTGGCCATTGTTGGCGGAATTGAAAACGAGGTTGCCTCTGATGCTCAAGGTGTAAAATTTTCTGCTAAAATGAGGCTGCGAGATCTATGAACCAGCAAACATATCTAGAGTCCATTATCAATTCATTTTATGACCTCAAGTCAGATGATTTTAAAAAATATCTGATAGGCGGACTGGCAGCTGTTGCCATTCTTTCTTTTGGAGCATTATTTTATATCAGAACAACGAGCAGCGCTTTGAGTGCTTCCATCAAGAACTTACATAAATTGGCAGCAGAATCTGATAATCTTATTAATCAATACGAAAAGATTAAAAAGGAAGAAGATGATTTGGCGCAACTTTTGGAAAAAAACAAAGATTTCACGAGCTTGAAAAGTTATTTTGAGCAATTCATTAAACAAAACCAGCTCACTCCCGAAGCCGGATGGGCTGAAACTGCTACCATAATTCCCTCTGCTGAGATTGATAAATTTGAAAAAGAAGAAATTGAGGCTGTTTTTAAAAATAAAACAACACAACAAGTTGTCCAACTCATTGATGTTATTGAAAAAAACCCCATGATTCACCTCAGCCAAGTCACCATCACTCCAGAAGGCCATGCCCTGACTGCAGCCCTGACTATTTCGGCAATGCGGGAATCCAAAAAAAGTCTTGAGGAATAGGTTATGAAAAAACAAATCATCATATCATGCGCCCTACTATCAATTCTTTTTATGCGTGCAACGTGCCAAGCACTTGCTCCCCTGCCACTTCCTGACAAATATACTGCACTAAAAAATCTGGATATAGATCTGGATATAGATAATGAAGATGATGATACGGATCTCCCAGAAAATGAAGACCGCGATCAAGATCAGGACCAAGCACAAAGTCTAGATGCTGACAAACAAGTCTCAGTTTCCGATCAAGATAATGATGAAGCAGAAGACCCAGATGTTTCTATTATTGATGAAGAAAAAGAACCTGAAGATGAACCGGCTAACATCATTCTCAATTTTGAAAATACCTCACTAGCCAACATAGTCGATTACCTTGCCAAGCAAAAAGGGGTCAGTTACATTCCCCATCCTGACTTAAAAAGTGCCAACATTACCCTAAATACTCGCAAGCCTATCACGCTATCTCATGCGTGGGATGTGCTGTTCACCTTACTTGAGGTTAATGGACTGACGATGATTAATGTTGATGGAGTTCATCGCATTGGCAAGGCGAGTGAAAATGGCAGATCTCCACTACCTGTTTATTCATCGGCAACAGGCACCCAGCCCGGTGACTTGCCCGACACCGATCAAGTTGTACGCTATGTATACTTTTTGAATAATATTAAATCTGATCAAGCTTCAACTATTTTAAATTCAATGTTTACGGATAAATCGAGTATCGAAATCATCAAGGGCTTGGATATTATTATCATCAAAGAAAAATGTCTCAATATCAAAGCTGCCATGCAAATTGTACAAGAACTTGACCAAAGCGGATTGCGTCAATCGATTAAGATTATCAAACTCAAATATAATGACCCGACCAATGTAGCCAATCTTTTTACCAAAGATATTTTTGGGTCTCAGCACTTAAACAAAGACATTCGCTTTCTCTCTCCTAATAAAAAAGAAGCGAGTTATTTTTCTTCAAATGTGCGAATTATCGCTGATGTCTCCAGACATGGCCTTATTTTGATGGGACAAGAAAAGGACATCGATAAAATCATCGAATTTATTCAAAAATTTGTCGACAAACCTATGGAAAACGCGGATTCACGCATTCACATTTATGAAGTTAAAAATGTTCGACCAGACCAATTACAAAGGCTTCTCATTAATGCCATCAAGCCACCTCAGGGAGTCGCCAGAGAACAACTTGGTGACTTCAAATTTTTTGAAGATGTGGTTATTTCTGCCGAAACTGCCCAAGAAGGGGATACCGCTTTGGGTGTCGGAAATCGTCTCATTATTGCTTGCGGAAAAGAAGATTGGATTCGGCTTCAAAAAATAATTGCAAAAGTTGATCGCCCAAAGCCTCAAATAGCTCTTGAAGTTATGGTGGTGGACATCAATACCGATACCGTTAAGCAGTTGGCAGCCCAATTGCGGCAACAAAACTTAGGTAATGTATTGGGTAGTTCATTTGCCTTTGAAGCAGCAAATGCTAAGGGGTCGGCTACAACGACTGGCCGAGAAAACTCGATGCTCACGAGATTTTTCAATGGTAATTCTACCAATGTAGGTGATGTTGGAGGTACTACTCTTGCTATTGGAGGCCCAGAAAACACGTGGGCCGTGCTGCAGAGTATTCTTACCAAGTCAAACACAAATATCATATCACAACCATTTATTGTGGTTGGTAATAATGAGCCATGTATCATCTCAACAGGTGAAACACGAATTAAGCCTGGCGAAATGTCCCTTGAGGGGAATAGTCCTGCCGGTACTCGAAAGCAAACGCCTCTTGATGCCAACAATACGGTTAAAATCACCCCGCGAATCAATGGACAGGGAATTATTGACCTTAAAATTGATATTAATTTTGCCGATTTTGCAGTTGCCTCTGACACAAGTGCTGATCAAACACGTAAAACTCGAGATATTGACACACGCGTCAGCATGGGGTCTGGAGAAGTTATCGCTCTTGGCGGCCTGGGACGAACGGTACAATCAGAAACCGTAAGTCGCACTCCCATTCTCTCCAAAATTCCTTTTATTGGAAATTTATTTAGAGGAAAAAACAAAGAAAGCACTAAGATAAACCTCTATGTTTTCATTAGGCCTAGTATCATCAAGCCCCAATACAGCGGAGCTGCTGATGATTACACGCAATTTAAAATTGATTATGCAAAACTTCAAATTCAAAAAGTTAATAGTTATGCAAACTCTAAAGATCCTGTTGAACTGGGCTTCTTCCAGCCTGACAATCATAGCGTCAAAGAAACACTCAAGGACTTTAGAGAAAATAAATTCCATTACATTGATGACTTTACCGAAAGTAAGTATCAGCCGCAATCGGCCAATATTAAAGTAGATCCGTTCTACCAGGGTCATGAAGTCATTGCAAAACACAGAAAAGAACGCGCTGCCATTAAAAAACGTGCCAAAGAACGCCAAGTTCACTATGCCACAACGCATCCTCAATCAGGCGTAGATACTCCATCTAGTAAAAAAGTCAGCTCTCATTATCCAGAGAAAACGGAGACTTTAGTCAAAAAACGTAAAGCACCAAGAGATCACGACAAAAGTTTCTAGTTGTGCTAACATGACCATATCTTGATGGCAAATATGTCTTTTAGTTAATTTATGATGAATGCGATTATCACTACATTAGCTCTTATTTTTCCCGCGATTGCAACAGCTTGTGCCTATGTTGTGTGTATTTATTACCCACAACAAGCGCAACATAACCTTCGCCAAACACTCCTCAAAACACTGACTATTGGGGATGTTGTAGTAACTCAGGGTGGTATCATTGGAACCATCACACATCAATTGGAAAAAACGTACATTCTACGCACCTACGACGGCTCATATCTTGAAATCATAAAAACAGCTATTGCTCGGCGACTATGAAACCAAAATTAGTTGTTCCAATTTTCATCCCACTCTTTAGCTTTATCCTGGGCATTACCTGGCAACAAGTGTTCATTCCCAATCTCGTCCTCACATCGGTAGCATTGTTGATCGCAATGTGCCTTATCGCTGTTCTTTTTATATGTACCCCAGAATCAAAAAACAATTCTTTATTTGCTATTTTGTGTGCAGTCTTATTGTGTTTTTTTGCGGGTGCCTATCGCATCGGATCTTGCGTTGCACAACGCAATGGCCGCATTCAAGCGTTTGCCAATCACAAGGGACCTGTTGTAGGAATTGTTACTAATCTTCAACCCAAGGAAGAGTGTGATCAATCTTCATTTATTGATGTGACCTGCGACCAAGGAACCTTGCGCCTATATGCCAGATATAACTTTGACTGCACGATTGATGACACCGTTGCAATTGAAGCTCACGCACTGCGCAACATTGCACATCAAGACCCTGAATTTGCGCGCTATCTTATGCGCGAGGAAATTGACGCTACCGTATTTCCTAACAAAAGTGAGGTGTTAGTACTTAATCATCCAAAATCATCTTGGGCACGAAGTATTCATGAATGGCGAAGTAGTTGTACCCTTAAAGGATTACAATCGTTGTCGCGCACCACACAGCGACTTTTTGGTACCATCTTTTTAGGCAAAAAAACATATATGGTTTCCGACCCCTTGCGTGAAACATTTATGCACTGGGGATTGTCGCACTATTTAGCCCGATCGGGATTGCATATCACATTGTTAATTATCACGATTCAGCCACTTTTGCAGCTCATTCCAGCTCCAATGATTATCAAGCACATTTTTCTGTTATTGTTCTGCCTGCTCTATACTATCTTTTCTTGGTCATCAATTTCATTCATACGATCGCTATTTTTCTTTGTGCTCAATCTTTTGGGTATTGCCCTCATTGCACGTCAAAAATCAAGTTTGCACCTGCTCGGCTTAACCTGCTATGCGATTTTGATGTACAATCCGTTTCACTTATTTTTTGTTGATTTTCAGCTCAGTTATGCCTTGACTGCAGCACTTGTTGCAACAGCACCCTTTATGGTCCGTGATATAACTTATGCAAGATCTTGAAACTGTCTGGAAAATATCCTTAATCTGGCGATACCTTACATAACCTACCTTGACCCTGAGTTCATTATGAAAAAATTATTATCAATATTTTTTCTCGTAGTATGCAGTGTAAATCTTTTTTCAAAAACAGCTCAGGATGAAAACAGAGTCATTCAGCCAAAGCAGCCTAAAAAGGCTTATACTTTGCTATTTTACGAAGCTGGGAATAACTCTCTGGCGCAATACCTTGAAGAAGACATTGAGGAATTGATGAGCTTAATCTCTGACAAAAATGTTAACCTTGTCGCACAAGTTGATATCAAAAACACTTCACACATCAAACGACTTTACATCAAACCTGGTCAAATTATTGAGTGTGCTTCATTGGAAAAAACAGCCAAAAATGCAAGTGGTACTCGTGAAAGTTTTGCTGATTTTCTCGCCTGGGGAATTCCATCATTTCCTGCGGATAATTATGTCGTTATTATCGGTAACCATGGCAGCGGATGCCTGGACAGGTCTAAGTTTATATCAGGTCACTTTTTATCACGCGGCATTGCGTTTAATGATGAATACAATGTGTATCTCGACAATCAAGACCTTAAGTCAACCCTGGAAGACGCCGTGCTAAAACACATGAATGGTAAAAAGTTTGCCATTGTTGGATTTGATGCCTGCCTCATGAATGGTGCTGAAATATTATCACAAATTCAGCACACTGCAGAAATTGTAATTGCGTCTCCAGAAGTGGAGCCTGGCAATGGATGGGGCTATACAGAAATCTTAAAAATATTTAAAAACAATACCCCAACCCCAGAAGAGCTTTCCAAGGCTATTGTCAAAGCTTACGAAAAGGAATATCGCGAACGTTATGCGGCATTTCCTGGCTTTACCCTCGTGGCAACTCGAACCAATACTGTCAGCAAAATTGAAGATAATATCTCGAATGTGGCTCACTGCTTGGAAGACTTGTATAAGGGACCTAAGGGGGAAGCTGTTCGCAAGTTACTTATGTTTATCAGAAGAAATCGTGCCATGACGCCAGTTTTTCATGATCGAAACTTTGTTGATCTCTCTCGCTGGTACATCAGTATCAGTGAAAATTTTGGGGCCCAACCAGAATTGGCTAGAAATCCTCTCGTACCTAAACTACAAGCTCTCGTGAAAGATGGACTCTCGCTTATTAATAATGCGATCATTGCACGCTCATTTGGCTCTGATCATGAAAATATTGGCGGACTTTCCATTTACTATCCCCTCAATGCCGCACATGCATCGTATGCCAAAACAGTCTTTGCCAAAAATTGTTATTGGCCCAAATTCTTGAAAAATGTGCCGCATGGACCAACAGGGCTGTTCGCATAACAATCTTCCGGCTAAACTGATATAAATACCTGTTGCCTAATGTTAAGCAACTCATGATTCACACATAAAAAAGGCACACCTATGCATGAAGATAAGCTTTCACAGCTTGCCAAACTCAATGCCACCTATGCAGCATCCCACAAATGCCTTTTTAAAATTGCACGGGATAATCACATCGTGTTTGGGGTAGGTAATCCTGATGCCCAAATTATGTTCATTGGCGAAGCTCCTGGCCATGACGAAGATGAACAAGGCGTTCCATTTGTAGGCCGATCAGGCAAACTTTTGACCAAGCTTCTTGAAGAATCAGGGCTTTCTCGGGACGAAGTTTATATCACCAATGTGGTCAAATGTCGTCCTCACGAAAACAGAGCCCCTACGGTCAAAGAACTCAATATTTGTAAAAACGCCCATTTACTTGATGAGATTAAAATAATCAACCCAAAAGTTATCTGTACTCTAGGTTCAACCGCAACAAAAGCCCTTCTGGGAGCCAAGTCACGTATAGCCAAAGAGCGGGGAAATGTACATCAGTGGGAAGGCTTTGTAATTATACCAACTTACCACCCTGCCTATGTACTCAGAAATCCCTCCAAAGAGTCGATTCTGTCGTGGGATTTGCACAAAATAATCAAGTTTTTAGTCACCTCTTCAAAAGCATGATTCTATCAGGGCTCAAATTGTTCATAACCTGTTCATAACCTGTTCATAACTCATTTCAAATTGTTCATAACTTATTTTGAACCCCCTCAAACATGGCTCTAGATAATATTATTGAAAGTGGCATGTTTCAAAAGTGGCTCCTACTGGCATCTTTAGGAGATGAAAAAAAAGTTGTGAACATGTTGTGAACAAGTTATGAACAGGTTATGAACAATTTGAAGTCTCTTTGTAACTGGCTCCTGGAGCCTTGTTTGGCGTTATTTTTGTTGAGTTATGAACAGAAAGTACTTTCATCTATCATTATCATACTTAAAAAGTATTTATGAAATAATAATAATAAGCTAAACCCTTTTTCAAACCAAAGACCCTAGGATTTCAAGATTGTAAGGTTTTGAACAAAATGGACCTTTCTTTTTTTTCACGTTCAGGTATATTCAAGAAATATCTAGCATGGTTTTCAGCAAGCCTTGCTATTCAGTGTTCTTCGACCAGGTTGCCTAATTATTCAAGCCAGGTTGTTTTAATATTCACCCAATCAAAGGGCTTACCGTAGTGAATCTTGCCGACGTCATAGAATCTCTCGTTGAAGAGCGTGGACTTAACCGTGAACAGGTTATTGAAGTTGTTTGCGATGGAGTTCGTGCTGCTTATGAGAAAAAATTTCCTGAATTTGAATTCAGCATCGTTTTTAACAAAAAAACTCTAGCTATTGAGGTTTTTGTTAAAAAAACTGTGGTATCATCCGCTGAAGACAAAGATCATCAAATCTCGTTGAGAAAAGCCCAAGCATTTAATTTAAAAGCTCAGCTTGACGATATCTTGGATGTTCCCTTTGAGGAAAAAATTGGACGTATTGAGATTCTTGCTGCACGTCAAATTATTGCTCGTCATATCCGAAAACTAGAGCAAGACGCAGTCTACGAAGAGTTCAAGGATCGCCAAGGTACGATTGTTACTGGAACTATTCACAAAAAAGAACGCTCTGGTTTTGCAATCAGCTTGGGAGAAGTTATTGGCTTTATGCCCTTCTCTTGCACTATCCCAGGAGAAACACTACGTGTAGGTTATTCTACTCGAGCATTGCTCAAGGAAGTGTTAGCTGACTCACAAGGTGGCTACCAATTGATTTTTGATCGAGCCTCTGCTGATTTCGTTAAAAAACTTATCGAAACAGAGATACCTGAAGTCTTTGAAGGTATCGTTGAAGTCAAAAAGGTAGTTCGTATTGCTGGATACAAAACCAAAATCGCCCTTCAAAGTAACAGTAAAGAGATCGATCCTGTTGGAACATGTGTTGGGATTGGTGGTGCACGTATTAAACCAATACTACGAAGCCTTGACCAAGAGAAAATTGATCTCATTGCCTGGACAGATAACATAAAAGAACTTGTTAAGTCGAGTTTGAAACCAGCTGAAGTAGACGATGTTGAAATCTCTGAAGATGAACGACGAGCAACAGTGCATGTTGCTGACGATCAAAGATCTTTCGCTATTGGAAAAGGTGGCCAAAACATAGCCCTTGCTTCACAAATGGCAGGGATTATTATTCAGCTCCAAGGTGCTGATATAGATCAAAATGGCCAACACGACAAAAAAAATAAATTGTTTGCTCAAAGTGCAGATGATGTAGAAGATGCAACTGAAGATGTTATTGAAAATGAAACTGTTACCACAAATCATGAACAACTTGAGGACACAGATACACACTTCGATGAGTAGGTGATGATAGGTGAAAATGCGAGTATACGAGTTTGCTAAGCAAATAAACATGGCAAGTAAGGATCTTGTAAAGATTCTTGTCGATGCTGGATATACCGATATAAAAAGTCATATGTCCCAACTTTCTGAAAAAGAAGAAAGGTTTTTGGCAGACAAATTTGCTCCCAAGAAAACTGAAGAAAAGCCGGCTCAACAAAAAGTTGCCCCTTCAACAAACTCCCAGTCTTTGCATAAAGCTTCGGCGGGCACAGCGTTAGAAAAAGATAAAAACCAGAAAAGGTCAGAAGAGAACGTGAATAAGGAAATTGCACCATCCATTCAAAATTCAACAGCTATCGTAGATGATATGCAATTAGGTCAAGTCGACGGTCTGAAGCAAGATTCTCGTCCTGTAGGCACAAAAACTGCGAGCAAAAAGAAGACCTTTACCAAGGCCCCTCGTGTTCGTAATTATGGCCCACGAGTAAAAAAACAACCTGAAGAATTGGCTCCTATCACGGAAATAATTGTCACAGGCGATGAGCCACTTTTTGCTTTGGCAGAAAGAATGCGCAAGCCTGCTGGCGCTTTGATCCTAGAACTCCTCAAGCGAGGCGTTGCTTGTAATCGCAATGACCTTGTTCCCCAAGAACTTATTGCAGAGTTGGCACGACTTTTTGAAATCACGCCAATTTTCCCTCCAAAAGTTAAAGAAAAAGCAAAAGAAGAAAATCTTCGTCGATCAACGACGGGAAATAAAAACTTGGTACCACGTTGCCCCGTTGTTGTTGTAATGGGACACGTTGACCATGGTAAAACAACACTGCTTGATTTCGTTCGTAAAACCAGCATCGCTCAACGCGAACACGGTGGAATTACTCAACAGCTAGGCGCTTACGAAGTGGAAAGTAAGCACGGAAAGATCGTGTTTATCGACACTCCAGGACACGAAGCTTTTGCAAGCATGCGTGGTCGTGGTGTTCGAATTACTGATCTTGCAATCTTGGTGGTGGCGGCAGATGATGGCGTAAAGCCCCAAACTGTTGAAGCTATTGAACAAGCAAAAGCAGCATCAATTCCGATTATTGTTGCTATCACTAAAATCGACAAAGGCATCACTCAAGAACAAATTGAGCGTGTTAAACGTCAACTTGCCGAACACAAAATTCTTGTTGAAGATTGGGGTGGAGACACCGTTGTTATTCCAATTTCAGCAAAAACAGGCAAGGGGATTGAAGAACTACTTGAAATGATTGTTCTTCAGTCACAAATGCTTGAATTGACGACTGATGTTAACGCACCTGCACGAGCTTTTGTGCTTGAGTCAAAAATGGATCGTGGCTTTGGGCCCGTTGCAACGGTTATTCCTATCGAAGGTGTCATTCGCAAAGGTGACTACTTTGCTTCAGGTGATGTTACGGGAAAAATTCGACTCCTTATTACTTCTTCCGGTGCTAAAGTTAACGAACTGGGCGCTTCTCTTCCAGCACAACTTGTTGGATTTGATGTACTTCCTGAACCAGGCGCAACTCTTAATATTATTCCTGAGCATGAATACAGCAAGATTCGATCAGGGCGTCTCTATAAAACAACCTTGACTCCCACAACCCATGAAGTTGCTGGTGAACAAGCCATTAATGCTATTCAGTTGATCATCAAAACGGATTCGCAAGGATCAGTTGATGCAATTCAACACACCTTTAATTTGCTCAGCAAAAAGAATAAGTCTATTCAGGATCGATTGCGCATCATTTCATGCACTATTGGTGATATCTCTGAAGGCGACGTTCAACGAGCTGCAGACTGTGGTGCACGTCTTTTGGGATTACATACTCGTATTGATCGTAAAGCTGTTCAGTTGATGAAACAATTGAATGTGAAGATTGATTCGTATGATGTTATTTATCATATGACTGAAGCGATTGAAGATCTTCTTGAACGCACTAAAAAGGCAATCAAGATTTCCAAAAAAGTGGGAACTCTTGAAGTTCGTAAAACATTCAGACTTAAAGACAGTGGTATTATTGCCGGATGTTATGTCACCGAGGGAACCATTGTTCGCTCAGGTCGCGTCAAGTGTGTACGTGATGGCGTAGTCATCGGTGAAGATATGATCACAAGCTTGCAGCGCAATAAAAAAGCGGTCAAGGATGTTAAAGAAGGCTTTGAATGCGCATTTATGTGTAAAACCTTCCATGACTGGCAAGTTGGCGACGAAGCTGAATGTTACATTGAAGAAGAAATTAAATAGTTCTGAATTTTTCCAAAGAAATTTTTTAATGTTGTAATCACCATGACCGAATTTAAATTCGGTCATGGTGGACAGCAGATAACTGTGCTAAAGTACTCCCGCCTTAAAAGGGTTAGGGAAAGTACATGAGATGCAAAGTCTTTTTTTAAGTAGTGCCGCAATTGGAATAACAGCATTTGCAGTTTCTTGTTTTACCGTTTCTCGCATGATTTCTTATGCATTACAATTGAATATTGTCGATGCTCCCAACACCACTCTCAAAACTCAAAAGGCTCCGGTTCCCTATCTTGGTGGACTTGGTGTATTTTTGGCTCTTATTGCCACCCTTTTGGTTTTTAAAGCTCTTACCGTAAAAATTGCATGGATTCTCGCTGGCGGTTTTGTGCTCATGGCAGTTGGCTTATTTGATGACCTATATGTCATTTCTCCTTCACAAAAATTTCTTGGTCAATTCGGTGCAGTTCTACTCTTTATGTTTGGTGGAATTACTCTCAAGGCTGAATTTTTTTCATCAGCAATCACCGCTCCTGTTGCCATGTTTTGGATGCTTTCGGTCATTAATGCATTTAATTTAATTGATGTGATGGATGGTCTTGCTTCATCAGTTGCACTTGCTGCATTGACGAGTTTTTTTGTGATCGCCAGCATGCAAGGACTGACAACTATTTGTTTTTTGATCGCAGCCTTGATGGGTGGATTGTTGGGTTTTTTGGTCTACAACAAAAAACCAGCACGCATTTATTTGGGTGATTCTGGATCTTTGTTTATCGGCGGCATTCTTTCTGCCATCCCATTTTTTATCTCATGGAGCGAACGCTCTCAACTTGGCATACTTGCACCCATTTTGATCTTGGGCGTCCCTCTTGCCGAAGTTGTCGCTCTCATTATTATTCGCTCGTATCTCAAAATTCCGTTTTATAACGGCAGTCCGCACCACTTTTCAATTTTGCTGAGGCAACAAGGCTGGGGCTGGAAAACGATTATTGCATTCTCATGCTGTGCGGGATTGAGTCTCGGAGTAATGGCACTTTTTTTGATACAAGGAGCTTTATCACTACCTGTTTTTGCAGCATTGTTGAGTCTTGGTTCTGTGGCATGGGTAGTGTTGATTTATAGAAAAATTATCTAGTGATAATAGTACCAATCAGGATATCGCAATTAGAATGTAATTCCTTAATAGGCTTGCAGGTATTTTCTTTGTTTACGGCATAGCCGTGTTGTATGAATAAATTAACAAGCCCAAGAAATGGTAATTTACTTAGGGCAAGAATTATATCTTCTACGTTTTTGTTATTAACCGATTGAGCTGAAATTGTAAGCCAATCTATATGGCATTTATTCTCTTCCGAAATTTTGATGATGTTGACTAATGTGGTTTTGCTAAAATTATTTAAATTTATATATCTTAAACTTGGCATAAGTTTTAATTTTTCAACTACCATGAATTCCTCAGAAGTGTTAGGGATATCGCGATCATCAAAACGCACATCAGTAATCCATGGTATTTTGATGGTAGTAGCAGTTTAAATTGTTTGAAATTGTC
The DNA here is from genome assembly GCA_023249975.1 of bacterium. Lineage (GTDB taxonomy): Bacteria > Babelota > Babeliae > Babelales > JAHFBP01. Next base: position 125,894 of record JAHFBP010000001.1, on the reverse strand, counting down.
AATCCAGATACCATCGAGCCTTCTTTTGTAATCACAAGTCTGTGGTTTATTTGTGATGTTTGAGCGATCAAGCAGCGATATTTTTGTGGCAAAAAATGGGTGATGCGTCAAACGCAATCTTCAGGCAATTGATCAAATTTAAATAATTCCCATTTTTCAGCTTCGGCCAATGCATCAGCCAGGGCGTCGACTTCGGTATATTCAATGGCATCTGGTCGATAAGGATCTCCGGAGTGGCCAATAAAAGAGCTTAAATTTGTGATGCAAAATATAAGAGTGCCCAGTAATTTTTTTCATCGAAATAGTCACTTACAAGTACTTGATTTGGCTTGAGCGAGCATTGTACGAATAATATTAACATACTCATTTAATGTTTTTTCTAGCGATTTTAAGTCTTTACATTGTTTTTTTAATAACGGAGAGTCCCATATTTCAGGCTCATCTCCTTGTACTATCTCAATTAAAAACCCTCTTTTTTCATCAAGCCAACTGACGTCTAATATATAATCATTAGGATACAAAACTTGTAACATGTCATCTGTTAAATAAATATTTTCATCATTTAATGGTAACATTGGGTCAAAATCTAGATTGTTACAGGTTATTTTTCCTGGACTAAAATCTATATATTTTATTGAGCTCATTTTTACCTTTTTTTTGTAAGATTTTTATATTCAGCTTCTGTGATTGGATGACCATGTATTGTTCCTGCACTCATCTCAACTCGCATATACTGCGTTGCTTCACCACGTTTTGCTCCGATAATATTATCAAATTTTTTAACCTTCCAACACTTATCTTTTTCAACCAAAATGCCTGAATCCCAAGTTGTTTTTTCGATTTCTTGAATATTTATTCCACTTTTATATTTAGCTTTGCCGTATTTAGTTGACTTTACAATGTCGTTCCAGTCTTTGTTTTTGGGTGATACATGCTTTCTTCCATGATTTGTCCATTGTAGTTTTTCAGAAGATTTTTCAAGATCGGCCATATTGTGTTTTTTAGCCTTATTCAACCAAGTATTTAGTTTTTTCTGGCTCTTTTTGGCTATCGTTTTCATGGGGTTAACAATTTTTTGAGCATGTTTGGCAACATGTCGCGCAGCGAATGCTGTAGCAATCTTCTTTTGGTCGTCAAACGCTTTAACAATCGGCTGAATATGTCTTAGCTTTGCAAATCGTGAAGTTAGGCTTGGTGCAAAAAGCTGAAAAGCAAAGGCGATAACTTCTGATGGATCATTGTATGCAACCTGCGCAATGGCACATGCGCCATTTTTTGTAATTACAGCAAGTTGTTTAGGATCTGTGAACAGTAATACCGTTGCTCGAGAAAGTCCATAGCCTGTCATAAACAATGGATCAAGAAGTTGTGCTTCCAATACACCTACTGGATGAGAGAATAGTGCTTGAATCATCTCAATATTGCTCTCGATATAGCGAGCTCCACCTTTGGCTATTCCATGACCCACCATGCTCACCAGATTTTTGGTAAACGTTAACAGATGGCTTGCGAAATCGGCTAAATTGAAGGCGACTTCTGGGTTGTTTTGCGCTTTTGCCAGAGCAGTTACATGGAATACAAAAACAGAATTAGTTTGAACATACAAGTTATGTGGATTGCACTCGAGTAGGCGGGCCATATCGTTTACGGTATTGAGTAGTTCATTGTGAAGTTGGTGTTCGAGGGCATTCCCCTGAGAGGAGTGGAAATACTCTGCATGTGGATTGAGGCGAGATGCTTCCTGTGAAAGTTGATAGGTCTTGGTAGTAATCAGTCCGGACCGAGCAAGGGTCTGATCAAGAGCTTGTGTGCGCTCTACAGACCATTGCAAGACTTGATCAGGCCGTGAATCTTTAAGATTTTGTAAAAATATGGAATTGTTGAATGTGTGAGCCTCGGGATCTTGGGCATTTTGTAGGCGCATGCCCAACTCAAAAAAATCTCTGCCATATTGCGCTTGCAAGCCCAATAGTTGATTCAAGTTATGTTCGGTGTGTGCATATCCTAGTAAGTGCACAATTCGTAGTAATATCTGTCGAAAGAATTCCCAGCGTTCTGCTTCAAGTACAGGTGGATTTTGTTGAGTTATCGCAAAGAGTTGCTGCAGGCATAATGCTTTGTTGTTTGGTAGTTCACTAAAATTTGAAATAGACACTGAAAATTGAAAAGTTGACGGTTTTTGATGCTCGTCTGGATGATAGTGTGCAGTAAGTTTTGGCTTGTGGTTGTTATCTGAAATTTCTGAATTGTTTGAAAAAACAATAGCAGAAAAACAGCAGAAGGTACTGACTACGAACACCTTTACCTTATGTTGCATACTTTTAATCATATATTTTACCTTAGTAAGTCCATTTCATCTTTATAACCCAGGTGCCCGTTTTGCTCAGGTGTTTCCAAAATTTTGGGCGCATGAACAAGGCGAGGGTCGTGAACAAATAATTTGAGTACTTTGAGAGGAATGGTTCCCTTGCCAATATTTTCGTGCCGATCGACATGCGAATCACATTCGGTTTTGCTGTCATTCAGGTGAATAACTTTTAGATGATTCAATCCAATAATATTATCAAATTCAGAAATTACATTTTCAAAATCTTCAGATGTTTTTAGATGATATCCTGCGGAATTAACGTGACAGGTGTCGAAACAAAATCCAATTTTATTTTTGAAAGTTGTAAGATTGCGCATCATATTCAATTGTTCAAAAGTGTTGCCGAGGGTTGTGCCTTGTCCTGCCATGGTTTCCAGTGCGATGATGGTTGGGCCTTGGAATTTTTCCAAAACTTTGTCGAGGTTGTGCGCAATGTTTTCAATCCCTTTTTCTTCTCCAATTCCGGTGTGAGCGCCAGGATGCACTACAAGGTAGGGAATACCCAGTTGTTCACATCGTTCAAGTTCTACAAGTAATCCTGCGCGTGAATTGGCTGCAATGTGTGTGTCGCTAGAGGCTAAGTTAATGAGGTAACTTGCATGAGCGACGACCATTTGGGTGATGGAAGATTTTTTCAGTGTTGTTTTAAAGTTATCAATATCTTCGGGGAGCAAGGGGGTTGCTTTGAGCGTTCTGCCATTTTTGGTCCAAATTTGAATCGCAGTTGCGCCAATTTCTTCGGCGCGCTCAATTGCTTTGTGCAAGCCTCCCTGAATACTCAGGTGAGAACCAAGAAGAAGTGATGTCGTTTTTTTTGTGAACATGGAAATCTCTTTACCTAAAATATTGTGCCTTCTTTACTTGGATGGTCACGGTTTGGTATCAGTTGATTTCAAGAGAGTTTATCCCAAGATTGTTAACAATCAAAATAAGGAAGCAAATGAAGAAATTTTGTCTCGCATTGATGTGTGTAGTGCTTTTCCAAACGATTCAAGCTGATATCACTCCACGTCAGAGCAGTCCTATTTCAGTAGACCTTCAGAGCCTTTTTGGTTCACTTTCTTCAGTTGTTTTTCAGACTATAGATCAGGCTTCTGCGCAGGGAGCAACTCCGGCTACCCAACGTTCATTGTTGACCATTGCGGGGATTGCATGTTCGCTGCTTTCTCAACTTTCATGTGAAGTTGATCGAGAGGTGATGGGCACCTATTTAATGCGGCTTTCTCGAATCTTGTATCGACTGATTCAAAACACTCCCGCATTGAAAGAAATTGTTGAAGCTGATGACATGGTTGGGTTTGTGATGAGCATTGCTGATGATGATGAGCGTGAAAACGCATTATATTTCTATCTTGAGCAGATTAACTTTGAAGATGTTTTATCTCGAATTTCCAGCGTACTTGGGTTGTATCTTGAGCAGCCAGTTGACTTTTCAGCATCACCTGCAATTCGAGGTAAAAAAGTTGCAGCGTCAACCTTCTTCTTTGCGCTCTCTGCCGCAGCACGAGAGGCTGGCAATGCTGCAAATGCTGAAAGAAAACAAGACCGTGATCAAGCTATGTGTAATATTTTTTCTATAGCATTTGAAGTTGCAGGTCATGCGATACAGGCAGATGAAGCTCCTGACAAAAAAGAAGAACCCTCAAAAAATTGTGATGTAGTGAATAAGTCTCCCGAGGTTGTGGGTGTTGAGGTTTTGTATGAATTTGTATGCGAAAGCTTGGATGATTTACGTGAATTTTTTATCAAGCGAACACGAAAGCATGTTTATGGGATTGTTGATGAAGATCCATATGCTTATGGGGTTTTTAGAGCTAAAACTAAAACTTTAGATGCAGATCAAATTGATAGTGCAAAAAAAGAACACATTGTTGCGGGGATCAAGAATTTGTCAGGTTTTTTGTGTGATTCTTGTGGAATGCGCGATTCACAAGATGCATCATGGAGCCTGCTGAATCATATTCCTCAGATCATTTCGACGCCATGTAGAATTAATCGCAATGCCATGGTTGAAGAATGGCTTTCATCTCCAGAGGATGGTCAAGCATTCATCGAAGAACTCTTTTTTTGTGCCTACGATCACACGATTTCACTTATTGCTGAGTCACTAGAAAATTTAAAGGACCAACCTTATGGCGACTGAGCCTCATACAATACAAGGTTGATATCAAATTCGAGACTAATGGCCAAATCAGACATTTTTTTATTAGGGATTTTTTTAAGTAATTCTGAAAGAGTTTTAAGTTCATCGGAAGATATTAAGTTTATCATATCTTCACGATCTTCACTGGATTGAGCCTTTTGGTATGAGTCAATTTTTCCAATAAGTGGAAGAATTTTTTCGGTTATTTCAATATCGAAGTCTTGTATGTTGTACTCTGGCATGAAAAGAAGGGAGAGTGTTTCTTCATTAGAAGTTGGTAATGTACCATTGGTGAAAAAGCAAAAACTTAACATTAAAAGTTTAAATATTGTTTTTTTCATGATTATTCTCTGTGTAATGCTGATGATACCGTAAATTGAGTATAGAATGTGAATCACTCATTCTACTAGAAAGTACGCAGAGTATTAAATTAAAAAGCCTTTGGTCAGTATTTATGAAAAACAATATGGATTCAAGGTCTTTTGGATTAAAAATTACATGAACGTGAAATTTCTCTCGAATCTGATTCAAGAGTGTGGTATAAATTATCCCCATCAGCTTATGAAGATGTGGATAAAAATGTGAAAATTCTTTTGCAGTCCAAAAAAGTTTTAAAGCGGACCTTTGCGATAATTGCATACAATGGATCTGTTTGCATTGATTGTTTGTGTCAATCCCTGACACAAAGCTTGACCGAGCAAAAACGTGTAACTCCCCTCAAATTTAATACACCTCCTGGATTAACGCCGGCTACATGCCTGTTTTGCCAGGCTAACGTTGATGGGCTTCTGCGCATGGAATTTATCGATACAATTGTACAGCTTAGTCTTGAAAATCACGCCACATTAACATGGAATCAAAAGGAGTTGGGGACTATGGTCAGCAAGTGGGTATTTAGTGCGCTATTGATAACTTTGTTGAGTGGGACTGAGTCAATTTTCCCAATGTTTTCTTTCGGGAAGGGGAGTCCAAATATATCTGTTCAACCTGAGCATGTTGACAATGAAGATGATGGTGAGGTTGATCATGCTGCTGAATTGGAATCAAAAATTGAACAGCTTGAAGCCCAACTTCAAGCACAAAAACTAGAACAGGATGAAGTTGAGGCTAAATTGCGGGGCCTTGAAGAACGCCAGTTTAATGAAACAGCTATAAAATATTCTCGTGATCAATTTGTGAAGCGGCGTGTTTTCAGAACTTGGGCGCGTGATACTCGTCAATCTATTCGTCAATCACAAATTCAACGTCATCAGCGGGAACTTGAGGAAAAACAAAGAGCATATTTTGAACTTGAACAACAATTTCAAGAAACAATGGCGCGTGAAGAAATTGCAGATCCTCGTGTGCTTGAGTCTCGAATTATTATTATGCATTCTGATTTGTCACCGCAATTGCCGGAGCAAATGCATCCAGAGGATCTTGCCTTGAGGTTGGCTCGTGAATATGTCCTGAGTTGTTCAAAGTGGACGTGGATTCAAACTGCTAAAAAAAATCGATTCACACAGGAAGAAAGAACCCAGTACTTTGATGAATTTCGAGAAATGAAAGCAGATTCATTTTATCGAGGAATCACACAAGTTTATAATGTGATTGTTCAGCAGGCTAAAGATTTTAATGATGAAAACAAGCGCATTGACTATCGACTTAAACGGGGAGATATGTCACATGCCTTTGATGCCCTTTCCCTTGTGATAGGTCATGTTTATAGCATAATTTTGGTTAAGGCGAATATTCTTGATCGTCTTAAACGTATGAAGGCATCTGAATTTAAGGGGGTTAGGGATCCTAATTATGAATCTTTGGAAGATAGTGTGTATGGCGATGTAATACGTGAAAAGAGGTACTTAGGAAAACCAGGCCTCGCCGGAATTACCGCAACAGCCCGTTTATATGGGACTTCAGCATTGGAATATGTTGTTGGTGGAAAAAAAGAATAAAAATCAAAACTAAAAAGTGAGAAAAAAAAGATGTGCCCACATGATATGAGCACATCTTTTTCACGAACAACTACGCATTATTTCTTTCATGGTTATGAATATTTAGACTACTTTATAGAGTAACTGAGGAACACCCTTTACCGTTACAGCAACTTCATCTTCTAGGGTAGCCAATTGATCATTTACGGAACACACAATATTCCTTGTTGCATTGGCCGATTCAGCACTTATTGCGGCGATTGCTTCTTTTGCTAGGACAGATGCGTGCGCAGCTGTGGCTTCTACATCTTTTATCGCATCTTTGATAGTGATATCCATAACCGTTGCAGCATGATCAATAGCTTGTTGAGCTATTTTTTTATTTTCTTCTGCAAGGGCATTTATCGTTGCTATTTTAATGCTACGCTCTTTTTTGTTCTCAGCTTCCCTTGCGGCCTTTGCCTCTTTGGAAGCTATCCTAGCGGTCCGGTCAGCTTTTTTAATTAATTCCTTATTATGAGGGCTTTCTGGTAGGGAGAATGTTTGGTTAGATGCCGCGAGAGAGAATGTAGCGGCAAGGATTTTTGCGATAAGAAGAGTTGTTGTTTTATAGTTCATGATTATCTCGCAATTTAAAATGGTTGATATGAACATCTCTATTATGTAGTTATCGCAGTGGTATTACCTAGGAACGCAGAGCACGTACCAATGACTCAGGTAATCGCTTTCAAGATGGACACTTTCGCCTTCATCATCTTTTGGGCTAACTGCTACCTTAGCATGAAAAATAATTAACACAAAAGTGTTTATAAAACATCGTTTATTTTAAAAAAATGGGGTATTGCAACATGAAGCTTGTTGAATAAAACATAGAAAAAATTATAAGAAAATTAGGTCCTATTAAAAAATCTGGCTACACATTAGGGCTAGCTGTGCCATTCGAAGCCTTGGCGAAGAATGGTGGAGGTGATGGGAGTCGAACCCATGTCCGCCCCGCTTTATATCAGAGGTACTACGTGTGTGTCTTCTTGAGGTTCAGAGAAGGAATGCAAGAAGCCCCAAAACCCACTCTGCCCTTTTGGTTGATACAAACCAGGTTACCCAAAGAGGAAATCTACCTGGCAAGTTCTATTATTATAATACGAGTAAGCTGGGTGAATAGACACACCTGCTTACAAGGTGTTCAGCGGTTAAGCTACTACAGTGTCGTTGCTGAAGGCAACTGCAAAAGCAGCGGCAACAGGAGCAACAAAAGCTGTAGCTGCAGCTACAAGAGCTGCAGAAGCACAGGCCACAAGGGCCATTGTTGTGTTTGCACTTATTGTGCTGATCGTTTTTTTACGAGCCACAATCAAACTCGACACGCACCAAGGATACACAACGACACGTCGAAAGCCGGTACACCCCCAGATTTTCTATCAAAGATCATGTAGCCCAAGAAAAGCTACTCTATTAGGCTACCAGATGAATGACGGCATTGTCAAAAGGGGCGATCATATTCAACGCCCCCATTAGATGAAATTTTATTAATTTAAGCCAAGAGCAGCATAGTGAGCAAGCAGGTTTTCAATCCCGTCTACGAACGCATCACGATCCTGGATGGTTGCTTGTCCTGCGGCGAGAAGCGTCAAGTAATCATCCAGATTAAGCGCGTTTAAAAGACATGCTGGTACCAGGTTTCTGGGAGGCAAGAAACTTAGGATTTCATTATAAAGACCCTGTCTGATAATGCGATTTTCGGGAATACATGGAGTCTCATTGTATTCATTAACGAGCATACGAAGTACATCTTTTTTCGGCTTTTGAACAGGGGCGCAGCAGTCGGCATAAGGATTTTTGCGTGGGCTTTGTGGTGGAGTTTCAAAATCGCTGTTCATGGCTTGGATTGAAGAGCCAAGGGCAAAAGTAATAATAAGTGCATGCAATTTGTTCATAGTAATCCTTATCGGGTTTTAACGGGTTGCGGGACGGTTGTCCTGAAGTTGGGATAATGCATTGATGTAAACTACTTTTTTATGCCGAAGGTATTCGATTACACATTCTATTGGGAAGGTGTATGGTTGTGTAAGGTCGATTCTTGATTCTGTAATATATGAATTAAGTTTTTCTCTAAAGTCTTTTACAAGCGCCAATAGATTGAGGTTTGAATCATCAACAAAGGTGCATTCTTGCCGACCGATAAGGTTGCTGAGAGTTGCTGCATCAATAACCCCATAGTTTGCATGTTGAGGTAGGTGTTCACATAGGTTTTTGATGATGGCTATGCGATTAATAAGTCGGGTTTCAGGCGATTCATCGCAAATAAGAGTTAGGTTAGTAAATTTTTTGCCAAGCTTACCTGCACAGCATGTGCCGACAAGGCTGAAAAGCGTCAAAATAACGGCAAAAGCATATGGCTTGTTCATAATATTCCGAATTATTTGTTTTGAGTAATCGCACCAACAAGCACCGAGTTTACCAATTGAAAATAGCTGGTCAAGGGAAAATGTGCCATTCTATGCTTTATTTAAAGCTTTTTTGTGTTTTTTAGGATATTAAGGCATTCTAAATGTATATAATCTTTAAAATGTGTTTGAATCAGGTCCATGGCTTACAAATCACCAAAAACCAGCTCGTTGCTCACTCCGCGTGAAAACCCTTATCATCTTCCACGTAAAAAAAAGGCGCTAGGCCAACATTTTTTATTGGATCAATCTGTGGTTGACGCCATGATTGCGCGCGTTAAGGTCGATAACACTACTTCTGTTATGGAAATCGGCTGTGGTGATGGATTTTTGACACGCTCGATTCTTGCCCAAACAGATTGCAAACAATTGCGTATTTTTGAGATCGATGAAGAATGGATTACAGTCGTTAAAGCTAAAATTCATGATTCTCGTATGAATATTTTGCATGAAAATGTGCTCGATTCTGACTGGCGATTACTTGAAGTTGATATGCCGTGGGTGATGATTGCTAACTTGCCTTACCTGATTACTTTCCCATTTTTGCACAAAGTTCAAATGAATCGACACCTATTTAATGAAGGTGTGATTATGATTCAAGAAGAGGTTGCGCAAAAGCTTGTGGCAACGCATGGTCGTCCATTTGGGGCGCAGACACTATTTTTCCAGCACTATTTTGACTTTGAACTTTTAACCAAAATTTTACCATCGGCATTCAATCCGCCACCAAAAGTGGATTCACGCCTGGTGTATTTCAAGCCTAAATCTGTTTTAATTCCAATTGCTGACGAAGAAGGTTTTTGGAAGTTTGTGAAACAGTGCTTCCGGTTTCCTCGACAAAATTTGCGCAATAATTTGAAATCTTCAGCATTTGAGTTTGAAGCACTTGGTTCTGATATTTTAACCAAGCGTGCTCAGCAGCTGACATTTGCAGACTTTTTAAAATTTTGGAACCTGTTTCGAGCTTAATCCTTCGATAAACTCAGGGCAGGCGGGATATAGTAAGCTTTGGTTTGATTTGAGGTAGTCAAGTACCAATTGGCTCCAAGTCTCCATGTTGTCATAAATCTGTTCGCATTGCTCAAGGGTCATGAGTTGACCTGATGCATGTTCATCTTTGATGACAATCTGGTCACTGTTGCCTTTGAGTAAATATACAAATCCAAGGTGAACTTGTCCGACAGCATTTGTTTCGTCATTGAGTAGGCCAATGGTTTCTATTTTCATGTCACCCGAATAGGCAACTTCTTCTTCAAATTCACGCTGTGCCCAATCAGAAATTGATCCAGAAAGATCATCTTGTCTGATGTGGCCGCCAATTCCCAATGAATATTTATTGGCAAGCCGTTGTTCGCTTGCTTTGGTTTTGCGTTGCATGACAAATAGTTTATCGGTATAGGCAAATACCAAATATGGAATGATTTGTTTGTATGATGGGTTGATTTCCATGAGTCCACGTGCATGGAATTCTTTTTTTTCTTCGATTAAATCGCGATAATTTTCGACATCTGAAACAATGAGCCCCTGTGGGGTTGATGCACCAAAAAGATTTTTACGGCTAACAACAAGGATTTGTTCTTCATGTTTTTGTAAAGACATAAGAATGCTCATTTTTTAGGGTGCTTAGTTTTGAAATGACCTAGTAAGCACCCTACTGATTAAATTTGCGTGTGTCAAAGCGGTAAGTTTTAGGATTGAAGCATAACATTAATGAGTTGGGTCCATGTCGATTGTTGAGCAAATTCATTGTTGATATATGAATCGTCGAGTCCATATTGAGGGAAATAGATCGAAATTCCTTGAGATCGACCCAATCGTTGGCTGGATGTTTTTGCAAATACGGCTTGATTGATCAAATTGATGCCGCTTTGAACTTCCCTGAGAAGATTTTCTGAAAGTGGCGTTCTGCTGATGCTACTTATGATGCGATTTGGATAGCGATGAGCCAAGGAAGGGAAAAGACCCTGGCCCATCCGGTTTTGAAATGCTGCAGAAATATTATTAGAAAGTTCGAGATAGAATGAATGGAGGTCAACATAAAGAGGTGTTGAAAATTCAAGCGTTTCCTTGCGTGACCGTCTGATGAGTGATGTAACAGGACCACGCTCAGCACTCATGGCTGCAATGAGGTGTTGTGCAACTGAGTCAATATTTTGTTTGAGGGGCATAATTTTACTCAAATCAATTGCTGAAAGCGTAAAAAGATGTGTTTTTCCGCGATAAAGTTGTTCGTATTTTTGTACGATGGTTTCGGCCAGTTGGCGTGGAGACAGGTCGTTTTGGAGTGCTTTCATAATTTCGTCATAGGGCCAACCTCTTGCCAGTTCGATGTCCTGAGATGCTACATAATAATGCGCAAAGTCTTTGGCTAGATAGGCAGGCTCCATCATTTGCGAGAAACAGGTATCCATTCCAAGAACGTCTATTTTTTTTCCTAAAACAGCATAAATGCCGCGCAAGGCACGCCCCAGGTCTTTATTGGTCATATAAATTTTGTAGAGCTCATCAAAGAGCAATCCCCTGTGCTCGTTTTCAGACAGGTCAGATCTGTCCTTTGCAGCTTTCGCTGAGCGGGATTGCTGTGTTTGATAGGAGTTACCCTCTTCGGACTCTTCTTGCTCTATATTAGAGCTTGTGTAGGTAACGCCTTCAATATCAAGGCGTGGGTTGTGTTTGCCATCACCAAATACAAGGAACCGCATTGGGTTGCCCCACGTTGGATCAAGAGCTCCAATCCCATGATTCCACAAAATGACGGCAGTTTTTTTGGACGGATAGCGCTTAGCGCCCCAGGCTATAAAATCAACCAATCTTTTGGCCGGGTCAATATTATGATCAGTCTCATCGCTCTCGAGCAATACAATGCGGTCTTTTTCTATGATATAACGCCAAACGCCCTTCTGGTGCGGTTGTTCCCATTGAACGACCACGTTAACTTTTTCGCCAGGCCCAACATCGGTAATTTCTTTAAGGTTTCTGATGGCAAATGGAGCAAGGTTGTTGCGAGCCTGAATATACAAAAAAATAGTCCAGTCTTTTTGGGCAACAATTTGCTTTTGTTCAACAGGGTCTTGCTGAACAATTGGGGCCGCATTGGTGTGCGGATGCTTTCTTCCAGCCCGACGATCAGCTTGGTCTGAGATAATGCCAACTTGAGCTTTGAGGGTATCGTCTTTTGGAAAAATGACACAAGAGATGGTGCTGATTACCGCACAAATAATAAATAATTGTCTGTGTAAATGAACTTTCATAAGATTCCCCCGCAATAATTCTCCCCTTGCTTTTATCCTAATGAAATGGGCAAAACGATGTCAATTATTTCAAATAAGAAATCAATAGCGATATTTTTGATAAAAATGAGATAAGGGTATTGTTTTGCCTGTGCACGCGGGCTGACTCGTGGTAATATGGATAAATGCAGCTTGATGCGTTCTATTCGTCACACTCATAAGGAATAACGAGCAATGTCTTATTCATTTAAGGAAGTTGAAGCAAAATGGCAGGCAAATTGGGAAAAAAATCCTTATTTTGCAGCTAAAGATGGAAATAAAGGGAAGAAGTTTTATTGCCTCGATATGTTCCCTTATCCGTCTGGCTCAGGGCTTCATGTAGGACATTGGAAGGGTTATGTCTTTTCTGACGTGTATGCTCGCATGAAGTTCTTGGAAGGCTACAATGTATTGCACCCAATGGGGTTTGATTCATTTGGGCTTCCTGCTGAAAATGATGCTATCAAGAAAAAAATTAAGCCAAAGATTGGGACACAATCCAATATCGACAACTTTAGATCACAACTTAAAACCATTGGCGCGATGTATGACTGGAGCAAGGAGCTGAGCACCACCGATCCTGAATATTACAAGTGGACTCAGTGGATCTTTTTGAAAATGTTCGAAAAAGGTCTCGCGTACGAAGCCAACATGCCGATCAACTGGTGCCCAAAATGTTTGACTGGTCTTGCCAATGAAGAATCAAAAGACGGTATTTGCGACCGTTGCGGCTCGACAACTGAGCAAAAACCAGTTCGCCAGTGGGTTTTGAAAATTACTGAGTATGCCGACCGTTTGACCGATGATCTTGATGGTCTTGATTGGTCAGAAAAAGTTAAAGCAATGCAGCGCAATTGGATTGGTCGCAGTCATGGCCTTGTATTTACGGCTCCTGTAAAAGATACCAATTTAACAATTGAGACATTTTCTGCGCACTTTGAAGCTTTTGCAGCAGATACTTTTGTGGTAATCGCACCAGGTCATGAGCGATTGCCAGAACTTCTTGATGGTGTACCCAATAAAGATGAGATTTTGAGTTTTTGCAAAAAAATTCTTTTGGAGCGGCAGCATAATGGCAACGAAGAAATAGAACCAGAAGGTATTTTTACGGGACGATACATTGTCGATCCTATTGGAAATGGTGATTTACCTATTTGGGTGGCTAACTTTGCCTTAGCTCATTATGGAACCGGAATTGTTAAATGTTCTGCGCATGATGAACGTGATTTTGCTTTTGCAAAAAAATATAACATCGCCCTTAAAGCAGTTTTGTTTCCACAGGATCCTGAATTAGCCCAAAAAGTTAAAAAGCATGAAGTTTGTTATACCGACATGCAAGAAGGTGTCTTGTCAGAACCCTTACAGTTTGCGGGAAAGCGAGCTGGTGATGTTCGGCAAGAAATTATTGAATATTGCGAACAACAAGGTTTAGCTCAGAAAAAAGTTGCATACAAACTTCGTGATTGGATTTTTTCACGCCAACGTTATTGGGGCGAACCAATTCCTCTGGTGCATTGTGCATCATGTGGAATTATACCCGTTCCAGAAAGTGAATTGCCAATCATTTTGCCCGACGTGGAAGAATATGAACCGACCGGAACGGGTGAGTCGCCACTTGCCGCAATTGATTGGTGGGTGAACACAACGTGTCCAAAGTGTTCAGGTCCGGGAAAACGCGAAACGAACACTATGCCGCAATGGGCTGGTTCGTGTTGGTATTTCTTGCGCTACCTCAATCCCAAACTTGAAGACAAGCCATTTGATGCGGACGATGTAAAATATTGGATGCCAGTTGATTTATATGTTGGCGGAATTGAACACGCGGTTTTGCATTTATTGTATGCGCGCTTTTACGTCAAATTTTTATACGACATTGGCGCCCTTCCCTTCAACGAACCTTTTGCCAAACTATTTAATCAAGGCATGGTTTGTATGAAGTCAGAAATTACTGGCCGTGTTGAAAAGATGTCCAAATCCAAGGGTAACGTTGTCGATCCTGACGAGATCGTTCAAATGTATGGCGCAGACACTTTGCGCATGTACACGTTATTTATGGGCCCTCCTGAATTGGATAACGAGTGGAACTCTGATTCAATTCGAGGAGTTCACAATTTTCTTGGTCGTTTGTATACGTATCTTTCAGTGCCCGGATCAATATTGCCAGAAGGTCAACGGGCTGATATTTCAATGCAGCGGCGATTTGCTCAATTTTTAAAAGATTATCAATATCGTTTGTCGACGTATCGTGTTAATACGGCAGTTGCCTCGCTTATGGAATTTTATAATGACGCTCATGCAGGCAAGATGAAATTAGATCGCACTATAGTGCGTGATCTTTTGACGTCGATTTCGGTCATGGCGCCCTACTATGCCAGTGAGTTATTGGAAACATTGGCCGGTGTTCAGCTTGAACATTGTCAGTGGCCAACATTTGATGAATCACTTGCCCAAGAGGATACAATAGCAATTCCTGTTCAAGTGAATGGAAAATTGCGTGCAACTTTAAATGTTGATCGCAATGCATCCCGTGAAGATATTGAAAAAATGGCACAAGGTAGCGTTGCCAAATGGCTTGAAGGCAAAGACATTGCGCGTCTTGTTTTCATTCCAGGGAGACTTGTTAACTTTGTGGTGAATTAAAAAAACAATCTTAGAAAAAATAGAAAGTGAAGCTATGTGTACTGAAAATATCTGTACTGAAGAAGAAGCTGTAGAAGTGTTACAAGAAGACGAGAATGTTGCTGAAAAGGTAACCTTTGTACCTGCAGAAGAAATCGTTTCTTTGGCGAATGTTGAAATTTCTGCTCAAAGCTTGAAAATTGTAAATCTTGCAACAGAGCAACTTGAATCTCTTGCACAAGAGATTCAAGAAAAGCGTGAAGCTATTATTGATTATGGTCAAGCAATTCAGGCCTCTATGGTCAACCTTAAGTCAATTACGGGCAGTACAGAAGATGAAGGCGTTTCGCCATTTGAGCAGAGTGTTGTTTCGTATCTCAGGCTCCTTGATGGTGTTTTGCTGGAAGTGCAACGTGAACTTGAGCAGTTAGTTTGCCATGAAGGCAAGCTTGCAATGCCTACTGAATTTGCAGAATATGCAGATGTCTTTGTTGAAAATAAAATAGTTGCACTCAAGCGGAACATTAAGAACATTCAAAAACATGTTCGTGTGAGTTTTTCACGCTACATTCATGGTTTTGAGGGACATGCGCGAAAATTGAAAAATCTTGAAGCTCGGCTGTTGTATATTGCTGAACATGTAAAACAGCAAAAAATGGTGCAAGCGCAATCTGAGTAACATTGACCGAATAGTTTAAAAAATAAAAAGGGCATGTCCGTAAAGACATGCCCTTTTTATTTTTTAATTTCGTAATTATTATGAAACTAGGAACTCAGCACGACGATTTGGTGCAAGTTCTTTGATCATTTGTGCTTTATCTGTACTGTTTGATGAAGCGATTTGATTTTCTTGTCCACGGCCAATAGCGGCCAAGTGTTCAGAGTCAACTCCGCTTTTTACCATTTCATCAACAATGGTTTGTGCTCTTTTTTGTGAAAGGGCAAGGTTGTAACTTGCAGGACCTGTTTGGTCGCAATAAGCTTCAACGGTAATATTTTTACCTTGTTCAACAGCGAGTTTTGCTGTTTCTACATTTTGCTTGAGAGTAGTTTTGTCAGAGGTACTGACAGTTTTTTTGTTGAAATCAAAATGAACAGGATCAAGAGTTACATCAAGTTCATCTTCTTCGTTTTCCCAAAGGGCAACGAGTGCATCAATTTCATCTTCTACACTGCTTTCGGATTCATTAAAAGCTAATGAGTCGTCACCAAAGAAGTTCTCGCTGGTGAGGCTATCAAGAGCAAGATCGTCTTCAAGAAGAGCTAGTTCGTTGGCAGCATCATAATCCTCGCCAAGCAAGAATTGCTCACCCCAGGGGTCGTTTTGAGCTACTTTTTTGCTCTTTTTTTTAGATTCTGTCTTTTTTTCTTTAGATACTTTACCTTTATGGGTAGCTGCTGGCTCTTTTTTTTCACAGCCAGACAGTACTAGAATAGACATAGATGCTAGAAATAGTTTTAAGGCATTCATATGCTGCTCCTCTCGATAGCGCATGCGAAAATTTATTTTCGCTAGTAGAATACTACGGGCACTCACAGTATCATAATTTTCTTCAATTTCCTACTAAGAAATATAAAGATTAGATAACATAGTAGAGAGCATGAGAGACATTTTCTTGTGTACAGGACTTATTGAAATAAAATAGTTAATTAGAATAGAGTCATCAATGTATTTGATAAAGTTTTAACGGGATTATAGTTTGAAGAAAATTTTAGTTAATAGAGAGCCTTGGCAAACACGCGTTGCAGTTCTCGATGATGACGGCCGCCTTCAAGATTTATATTTTGAGAGCCGTACGAAAGAAGAACTAGAGCGCTGCTTTTTTAAAGCACGAGTTTCTAAGGTTCTACCTGGGATACAAACTGCCTTTGTTGATATTGGGCAGAAAAAAGCAGGGTTTTTACATATATCAGAAGTAGATCATTCTCTTGCGCTGGAAAAATTTTCCGCGTATGAAGTTGATCATGAAGGTGAAACCAAGGCTCCGAGTAAATCTTCTCGGCGTGCAAATGTGATGGATGTCAGCAAAATCTTTAAAGAAGGCGAAGATATTCTTGTTCAGGTCATCAAAGAACCTGTGTACGAAAAGGGCGCCAAGTTGACCACGTGCTTTGCCTTGCCAGGTAAATTCATCGTTCTTATGCCAAATATTCCTCAAATAGGAGTTTCGCGTAAAATTGAAAAACAAGCTGAACGCGAACGGCTGAAGACTTTTGTCTCGTCACGCCTTCCTGAGGGAATGGGTGCGATTATTCGAACAACAACAGAAGGGCGCTCAGAAGAAGACATAGGCAAAGACCTTGCCATGCTGATTTCTGTTTGGCAGTCCATTCAAAAACGCTATGCCAAAGCTGTTTATGGCGAAAAGGTTCACGAAGACTTGTCCCTTGCTCTCAGAACTATCCGCGAACATCTTGATGATGACGTCGAAGCTATTATTTGTGACTCAGAAGAAGATATTGCAACGGCCCAAAAATTTATTAAATATTTTATGCCTGATAAAATTTCATTACTTAGGCTTTATACCGACAAGCGTCCTTTGTTTGACCACTGTAATGTTGAACAACAAATTGACCCTCTTCTGAATAAAAAAGTTGAATTGAAGTCTGGCGGATCTTTGATTATCGAAGCTGCTGAAGCAATGACGGTTATCGACGTGAATACCGGAAAGTTCATTGGTAAAGACGACCAAGAAGTTACCATCCTCAAAACAAATATTGAGGCGGCCGAAGAAGTGGTTCGTCAATTGAGATTGCGTAATATTGGTGGATTGATTGTCATCGACTTTATCGATATGTACAAAGCAGGAAATCGCCAAAAGCTTTCTCGTGTTTTGCAAAAAACACTTAAAGAAAAAGATAAGCTTCAATCTGTTGCACTCAAAATTTCTGAGTTTGGATTGGTTCAAATGACGCGCAAGCGATCAGGAAAAACCCTCATAGCGCAGCTTACTGAAAATTGTAATGCGTGCAGAACTTTGGGAGTAGTCAAATCAGCAAGTACGCATGCCTATGATATTTTGCGTAAATTTGTTGCTGAGATTAGCAAAAAAGATCTCGTGCTCAAAGAAGGCAACTTTGGATTAGTTGTTTCTCAGCGTGTATTTGATTATCTGGTTAAAACAGAATTTTCAGCACTTATTGAACTTGAAAAACATCTTGGGCATAAAATTTTATTAGAAAGCTCTCAATCTTGTTGTGATGACGAATATCAACTTAAGCTGAACGAGGTATAATTTTCCTCTTTTTGTTTTTGGTATAGGATGAGATCAAGGGCCGATTTGCAAATACTAAGGTATAAATTATGACACGAAAAGCATCTGCATTATCACGATATCCGGAATATGAAGCGACGATTGGCATTGAGGTTCACGTTCAACTCAAAACTGAATCTAAAATATTTTGTTCATGTCCAAACAAGTTTGGAGAGCAGCCGAATACTAACATTTGCCCTGTTTGTACGGCAAGTCCCGGCGTATTACCTGTTTTGAACAAAAAGGCTGTTGAGTATGCTATCAAGGCAGGACTTGCGACAAATTGTTCAATCGCCAAAATTTCCGAATTTTCACGCAAACATTATACCTATCCTGATTTGCCAAAAAATTATCAAATAACTCAAGCGGATAAGCCCATTTGTGAAAATGGTTTTATAGAAATTAACGTGGGTGGTGTATCTAAAAAAATTAGGATTCAGCGCATTCACATGGAAGAAGATGCAGGCAAAAATATTCACGCAACTGATACCGAGAGCTTTGTTGATCTCAATCGTGCAGGAACTCCGCTTGTTGAAATTGTGACACATCCTGATATTTCAAGTGCTGACGAAGCGCGTGATTATCTCATGCAGTTGCATGCCATTGTTCAGTATGTGGGGATCAGTGATGCCAACATGGAAGAAGGTTCATTCCGCGCAGACGTGAATATTTCTGTAAAGAAGAGAGATTCTGAAAAACTTGGAACTCGTGTTGAGATGAAAAATATCAACTCATTCAAGTTTATTGGCCAAGCCATTGAGTATGAAATTGAGCGACACATTGGCATTCTTGATGATGGCGGCAAAATTACACAAGAAACGCGCTTGTGGAATACTAAAGATCAAAAAACTGTTTTTATGCGCTCCAAAGAAGATGCAGTAGATTATCGATATTTTACCGATCCAGACTTACCTCTTTTGATCATTGATGAAGACTGGGTCTCGCGCATTGCAAAAACTATTCCTGAATTACCTCATCAAAAAATTGCACGATTTGTAAAAGAGTATGGCATTTTGGCGTATGATGCAGAAATTTTGGCTGAAACTATTGAGCTTGGTAATTTCTTTGAAAATGCTGTCAAACGTTGCAATGAACCAAAACAAGTTAGTAACTGGATGCTCAGAAATTTGCTTGGATATCTGAAAGAGCATAAATTGTCACTTTCAGAGTGCAAGGTCAAACCTGACATGCTTGCCGAACTTATTGAAGAAATCGTTAAGGATGTTATCAATTCCAAGACGGCACAAGATGTCTTTAATGAGATGGCAGAAACTGGCAAATATCCTTCTATTATTATACAAGAAAAGGATTTGCGGCAAGTTGGCGCATCAGATGAATTGGACGCATTAGTGAAAAAGCTGGTGGATACAAACCCCGATGTTGCAAATAACTACCGCGCAGGAAATGAGCGTATGCTTGGATTTTTTGTGGGGCAAGTTATGAAGCAAACGGGGGGTAAGGCAAATCCGACAGTTATTCAGCAATTGCTTAAGAAATACCTGTAGTTAGATTTGGCTTTCGAATTTATTTCTCGAATTGACTCATAGAGGCGAGGAGAATCGGTTGTGTGGTCGGTGCAGCGCAGTGCGGAAACAAAAGCAAGTCCAACGCTTATTTGGTCTATTTTAGTAGATACATCTTGTTGGTATGAATGGATTGAGGGTGTTGAATTTAGTACCATTCATGGCCCTGTAAAAGAAGGGACTTGGGGAACAATAAAGGGTCGCAATGGAAGGCGTACTCATTTTATTATTTCTGAAGTACAACCAGGTCGATTTGTGGTGACGCGTTCTCGACTGCCACTTGCTTGGATTTCATATGTTTTTGATATTATCAAAACACCTGATGGTACCATTGTTGTGCACCGCATAGAAGTGACGGGACCTCTTTCGTATTTGTATGGACGATTGATGACCAAAAAGCTAGAAAGCAAGGCTGCGAGTAATCTTTCAAGGCTCATAGCATATGCACAAGAGTGCATGGATATCGGCAAAACAAAAGCCCCTTATGCTCACAAACCTTCATTTCGAGAGATACAAATATAATGATTGAAAGACTTGAAGGTCGTGTGGCGATCATTAAAGAAAAATATATTGTTGTTGATGTTCATGGCGTAGGTTTTGCAGTTACGGTTGCAAGGCCAGAACAATTTGCAGTAGGCAAGACTCAGGTTTTGCCTACGTATTGTGCATGGAGCCAGGATAGGGGTCCAGTCTTATTTGGATTTTCCAGCGAACTTGAGCGTACCTTTTTTTTACTCGTAATTTCTTGTCCAAAAATTGGTCCTGCACTTGCAATGCAGCTTTTGTCTCAGGCAGATGTTGAATTATGTTTGCAAATTATTCATCGTGGTGACGTGAGCGAATTGAGTTCCTTCAAGGGTCTTGGCGCTAAAAAAGCAGCTCAAATTATCAATGATCTACAGGATAAAGTTTTAGAACTCATGGGACAGTCGACTGAGTCATCTATCTTGAATGATCGGTCAAAAATTGTGCGACAAGTGGGTGACGCTCTCGGTTCATTGGGTTACACTAAGCCGGAAATCGTTCAAGCGCTTTCCTTCATTGCAAGTTCTGAAAACACTGACCAGCTCGAGTTTGACAAGCTCTTGAGGCAAGGCCTTAGTTTTCTTTCGCGTGGGGGCAAATCGTTATAGCTTAACCCTTTAACATCACGGTGTCACATGTCATTCTGCTCACAGTTTCTGCGCAACATTTTGTATTTTTCTTTGCTTTTTTCAACAACTATTTCAGCCAATCTGATTGATACATGTGAACTGCAAAGTCCCTCAGGTAGATATGTCACATTTTATGCGGTTAATTTTCAGGAAGGTTCACCCAAATTGGCATTTAATGTATTGATGCCAATTTTTGAAAGTAAGGCATTAGCAGGGCCTGTTGAATTTTTATTCCAGGGAAGTTCATCATATGTTACATCAAAAATTCATGCCGCTTATTACGAAAAGGATAAATTTTTGTATGAGCATCAGTGCATACAGAAAAAACTTGAGCGTCTTTTTAATCTACGATTAGAGCCCATGAAAACAAAAATAAGGGGTACTGCTCCTCAAAAATCATTCAGCTTTTCATCACATTTTAATATTAATAATGAAGTTGATTGTAATTTTGAAAACTTGGCTCTGCTGTTTCATGAATCACAAAAGATTGATATTCACGGTGAAATTGATGATTTGGGGCAGTTTTTTTCATTAACCAAGGATTACTTGCAGGCGTGTTTTTTAAAGGAACATTTTACGGGCAACTTGGATTTTGTTGATTATTGCCTGCAGGATGATTTTTTCTCTTTTGCGCATAGTCCGGTTGTTGATTTAATTGGGATTATGAAAAATCAGATTCAGTATCAAATCAATATATTGGATGATTTGATTCGATTAACTCAACCTAAAAAAGAGATTGCACAGTGGGGGAAGTTAATGAAACTTCTATTAAGTGATCGAAAAGATTTTACCAACTCAATAAAAACTCTTGAATTGCTTCAAGGGGCGTTGTTTTCAGAAATTTGTGGCATAAAAAAAATTTGTGCGATCCGTGGTGATCGTGGAGGGGTGGATACTTTTGATGAGGGAATTTCAAGTAACAATGCCTTTCGACTATTGTTTCAAGCATTGCGATCAAGGGACAAGTGGGGTGAACACCCAGATCAATTTACGCGAGGGAATATGCATCAAATACTTCAAGTTCTTATGGAGTTTGTGAATGAGTGTTGTGCTTTGGGCCAAGGTTATGGGGCATTGATTTTATCAATAATTGCGAGAGTTTCTGCAATTGATCAGCTGCCCGATGATCAACCCTCCGACGTCAAAACTATGGCGGGCAAGAAAAAAAATGTTGTTGTGGTATCGTCCTACGCAACAGCGTTAGCTTCTGCTGAATTTTTGACTGAAGTTTTTGGATACACGGAACTTAAGAAGTTTTCTCGGGGTTAGTTTTTTCTTTCAGATCAAGCTCACGATGATAAGTAATAGCAAAATGATGCGCATAATCGCGCAGAGCCAGCAATGTTTGGGCGGCAACTTTGTCTGGATCGAGACGCTTGCCATTGATGCGCGATGAAAAAATTTGTTCTTCGCGCTTGGCAATACTTGCGCATTCAATGTGGCTGGGGACTATTTTTCTGACAGCGCTCAATTGCCCTTTGCCACCATCGACAAAAATCAAATCAGGATAATCATGATTTTTTTCATACCGACGTTGTACTGCTTCTTGCAGTGCGGCATAGTCATTTTGTTCATCAAGGCTGTTGATCTTGAATTTCCTGAACATATTTTTGTCGGGTAATCCATCAACGAAACGAATGCATGAGGCGACGATGTTGTGGCCTTGTTTGTGTGAAACGTCAAAGCAGTCAATTGTGTGCGGAGGTTTGGGCAATTTGAGTAAGATTTGTAGGTATTGTGCGCTTTTACCATATTTTTCGTGATACTTTTCTGCCGAAACTTCTGCAAGCTTAAGTAATTGAAAATAGTGCCCGCTAGTTGGATTCATGACATTGGTGGGCAATTCTCGTTTGGGCCACCAGTGGTTCAAAAAATCATTGGTGAGTTTGAGGTTTTCAAATTCAATGTTGGTGATAATCACGGGGGCCGGTGCATTGTTGCGATAAAATTCCGTAAAAAAATCTTCTGAACAAGTTTCTTCGGGGATTAAAAACATCTGGCGTTGTTTGAGGGTTGCTTGCAGTTCAGTGAATAAAAATAGGCGTTCATGTTGCTGGTCAAAGTACCAAATCTCCATGTGTTGATGCGATGCAATGACCGATTGTGCTGATTTGCTGGAAACAAGTTGACCAGAAAGTTCATGAATGGCGTCGAGTAAAGTTTTCAGTCCCAGAGCTTTTTCAAACTCTAATTTTTGACTGTGTTCTTCAATACGGTGTTTAAGATCGGTGATTAAAGCGCCTTTTCCTTTTTTAAAAAAAGTTTTAACCATCTCGAGCCGTTGTAAATATCCGGGCAGATCAAAATCTTCGCGACATGAGCCAGAACAGGCGCCCATGTGGTAGTACAAACATCCGTTCACCATTTTCTTGCCACAAATCTTGAGCCGAAATGTTTTGAGTAATTTTGTGTGAATAGAACGCATGTTGGTTTTGTCGATGAAGGGGCCAAAGTAGGTGCCGCCCCGCTTTGTGTTCCGTACGAGCTCTAATTTGGGAAATTTGCCACGCGTGATAAGGAAGTAGAGGAATGGCTGACCGTCACGTAAAAGAACATTATAGCGCGGTTTGTGCTCTTGTATGAGTGTTGCTTCGAGCAGCATGGCCTCAAGTTCATCACCCGTTTGAATGTGCGAAAGTTCGGCGGCTTCACGCATGAGATTGGCAGTTTTAATGGTTATATTGGTCTCTTTGACATAACTTGAGCAACGTGACTTGAGATTCTTTGCTTTGCCAATATAAATAATAACCCCTGATGCATCTTTGAAAAGATAGACACCAGGAGTTGAAGGAAGTTTTTTTACGACTTCCTTCAGATGAGTTCTATTAAGACTTTGAGTTGCCATTGCTCAGAATTTCTTTAATTCCTGAGAATGCACCCATCATAGCGCTTGCTTCATAAGGCACAAGGATCATTTTGCCTTCTTTGTCCTTAGTGATTTCTGGTAAGGCTTGAATGTACTTGCTTGCGATAATGAATGACGCCGGATCCTTTGAAGGCAATGCATTTTTTATCAATTCAATAACTTCAGCTTCGGCACGAGCAATGGTGATGCGTGATTCAGCTTCTGCATTGGCAAGAGTGATTTTTGCTTCAGCTTCTCCACGAGCACGTTCAATACGTGATTGTTTTTCGCCTTCCGCTTCCAAAATTTCTGAGCTTTTGTTTCCTTCAGCTACCAAAATATGTGCACGTCGATCACGCTCTGCACGCATTTGTTTTTCCATCGCCATACGAATTTCAAGTGGTGGATTAACATCTTGCAGTTCAACGCGGTTAACTTTCACGCCCCATTTGTCAGTGGCTTCGTCAAGTCGGATGCGCAATTTTTCATTAATGAAGTCACGTGATGAAAGTGTTTCATCAAGATCCATGGATCCTACAATGTCACGCAATGCTGTTTGGGCAAGTTTTTCAATCGCCAATGATACATTGTTAATTTCATACACAGCTCTGACAGGATCAGTGATTTGATAATACAAAATCGCATTGATTTCCATGGTCACGTTATCTTTGGTGATCACGTTTTGTTTTGGAAAATCAAAAACTGATTCACGCAAGTCGATGCGATCAATAATTTCAATATATTGATAATAGCGCTTGGTGTTAGGGTCTTCTTTTGCAAAACTCCAGACAACTTTACGTGCTTGGTCCATAAAAGGAATAACTACGTGAATTCCTGGATGCAGAATTGAGTGAAATTTTCCAAAGCGTTCGATAATAATAATTTCAGCTTGTTTTACGACATAGGTTGCTTGAAAAATCGCCATTAAAAATACAACGACCGCCACGGCAAAGATTGTCAAAAAAATAAAAGCAAATGTGCTGTCCATGAAGATTTCCATTTTAGGTACTTCCTTAGGTTAAGACTTTTATAGACAAGGCCGCTCATCTTTATAGTTTTTAGATATGAAAGAGAACGGCCTTTTCTTTAGCTAAATCACTTTGAATTTTGGTAAAAAAGACGAGCTAATAGAGCAAATATAACAAATAAGGCTGACTTCATGAGTTGTGCTAAAAGTACACCACACGCTATCAGAAAAATGAAATACAGTGGATCGTTGCAATATTGTATCATGATAACTCCTTAACTATGAGTGTGTTTCCTGAGATTCCGATAACGAGAACTGATGAATCAGCTTCAACGGCGATTCCATCTTTTTCTCGTGCTGGCCACAATTCACGACCTACTTTAATTTGGCCGGGTTCGCGTGAGCCAATGTTTTTGGTGACGATCGCATGAGCGCCAATAAGGGCGCTTATATTCGTATGCGCCACCCCCGTTTGGAGTTGAGACAAATGATTAACTTTGATCAGTTTTTTTAAAATTATAAAAAATATAATCGATGCAAGTGCTGAAACAAGGCATTGCATAACAATTGAGTATCCTGAAAATGCGGCAATGGCTGCACATGCGCATCCAACCCCAAATGCGAGAAAAAAGAAGGTCCCTGGCGTAAATAGCTCGAAAGCCGTTAATCCCAGGCTTATTAAAATCCACGAAATTGGCAGAAGCCATGAAGCTTGAAATGCGCCAACCTCACAGTTGTAGACCTGCGACAAGAGCATTGAGAGATTGGTGATGTACATAAAGCATCCTTTCATGATGAAAAAATCTGTATTTATCTACTTACAACCAAGGTGACAGAGTTTCCGCGTATGCGCAAGGAATGAAGAGAAATCCATTAAAAGTGATGCGTTCGGACGCGTTTGCGCACTTCAAAACAGAATATCCCACAAAAAAAGCCTTGGCAGACAAAGAAAATAGAGTTGTTGCAATTATTGCGATCTGCATAAACTTTTTAACCACTTTATTCAAGAAAACCATAGTGAATCGAGTTTTTCGAGAGGTGTATGCCTATTTTAAACAGTTGCTAATTTTGATACAAGTATAGTTTTTTAAAAAAAGATTGCATTTATGCATAATTCTACTGACTTAAAATTGACACGGGCGTTGTTTAAGGTAAGCTTTAAAAGCAGGTTTTTGGAGGGATACTTGAAATTATGTGCGGGAATAGCTCAGTGGTAGAGCACTGCCTTGCCATGGCAGGGGCCGCGGGTTCGAATCCCGTTTCCCGCTCCATTTTTTGATTTTTTGAAAAATGGACAAAATTTATGACTGGTGCGCCAGTTGAAAGAATAGAAAGCTGGTAAGTTGCGAAAATTAGTATCGACTTGCCGCACAAGTATAAAAACTTGGCATAATTCAGTTAATAGCATTTTAGTTGATAAAATGATCAATAATTTGTTTCTCTTTGTTTTTCTCCAAATTCCCAGATACATATCAGAGCTTTTAATTCATAGCACTATTGTTTGTGCGCATGATAATTCCATGCTCAAATTGTCGTTGCAGAAAGGTACAAGACGATGAAATCGGTGCTACAAGAGGCATCATCAGTTGAAAAAGCAATAGCTCAAGCTTGGTTAACCGCCGGTATGCCACAAGATTTTTCTGTGTGTGTCCTGGAGCCAGGCGAGCGAGGTTTTTTGGGTTTTACCAAAAAATATGCTGTTATTTCATTGACGTACACAGGGGGTAATGAAAAGCCCGGGCTGAACCAATCACAGCGCGGTGGCAAGCCTCAACAGACTCAATCTCAGTCTCGCAAGCCCCAACAATCAGTTCAAGTTTCAAACAAAGCTATAGTTTCCAAAGAAGCTCCAAAGGAAATTCCTAAAGAGAAAAAACCTCAACTTCGCAAAGAAGCAGTGCTTCGACCTCTTGTTCATAAAGATGCGGTTGTTAAAAAAGAATCTGCACCAAAAATTGAAAAAACAGAAAAATCTGAAGTTGTTGCTCAATCAAAAGTAGTTCAACCTAAAGTTGCCCAACCTAAGGTTTTAGCTCCAGCAGAAAATGTGTGGACTGATGAATATATTGCAGATGCACAAGCTTGGCTGAGCGAAATTATTGGGATCTTGAGTCCTGGTGTGAGTTTGCAAGCTGAACCTGCTGGTGTGATATTGAATGTAATATTTTCAAAAAAATTGCTTGAAGATTCAGATAATGAGCGATCATTGTATGCAAGTCTTGCCGCATTGTTATTGCAAATGCTTAAAAAGAAGCATAAAAAGCGATTCCGAGAGCTGCGCATTATGTTGTGCGTTGCGAATAAGGAATAAATAATTATGAAGTCGGTGTCGCTTAATCATGAGGCCGTGGTTGCTTTGTGTACGCCACGTGGATCGGGCGCGCTGTCTATGATACGAATTTCGGGGCCAGGCGCTGTTGAGATAGCCGATACATGCGCCTTGCTCACTTCAAAAAAGAAACTGGTTGATGCCGTCAGCCATACCATTCATCATGGTTTTGTGATGGATGGACATGTTAAAGTCGACGAAGTGCTTTTCATGCTCATGAGAGCTCCTCGCACATTCACGGGATATGACACCGTTGAGATCACTGGACACAACAATAATCTTTTAATCGATCGAACCATTCAGTCATTAGTCAAAGCTGGTGCACGCATTGCGCAACGCGGTGAATTCACTCGTCAGGCTGTGATAAATGGTAAAATTGACCTTGTCCAAGCCGAGTCAATCGCCGAGTTGATTGCCGCTCAATCTGAAGCTGCAGTTGAAAAGGCACTAGGTCAGGTTGAAGGAAGTTTGTCCGCTCAGTTTGCTCAATTGCAAAATGATCTTGAGTTTTTGGTGGTATTGTCTGAAGTGAGCTTTGAGTTCTTGGAAGAAGAGCAGGTTGATTTTGGGCATGGGCAAAGAATTTTGGATCAGATTGAACTTGTCTATTCAAAAATAAAAAAATTACATCATGGTTTTGCAGGGCAACAACATGTGCGTGAAGGTGTGCGTATTGTTCTTGTCGGTACAGTTAATGTGGGAAAATCGACATTGTTTAATGCCGTGATCGGCAAAAAACGTGCGATTGTAAGCCCTCAGGCAGGTACCACACGCGATACTATTGAAGCAGGGCTTTCAGTCAATGGAATTTTGTGGACAGTTGTCGATACGGCCGGCTTGCGCAAAACGGACGAAGTCATTGAACAAGAAGGCATTCTTCGGACGCATGAAGAAGCGGCCAAGGCAGATGTGGTCGTTTTGGTTTTTGATGCGTCACGAGTTATGTCTGACCAGGAACGTGAACGCTATCAAGAAATTAGCGCACAATATGGCGACAAGATTATTGTGGTGGCATCCAAGTGTGAGGGTGTCATAAAAGCTCAAGATGATATTTTTGAGTCAGTCCATAAAGTTTCTGCTCTACAAGAGCGTGGAATTGAAGAGCTTATTTCGTTGATCGAATCTAAGATCACACATTGCACTCAAGTTGGAGCAACGCCTTATTTATTGAATGAGCGGCATCGTGCAACCATTGAAACTTTGATACGTAAGATTCATGATATTCAAAATCTTACACAGCAGGGTGGGCAATATGAGCTGGTTGCGTATACTGCAAAGGATATGCTGATTCAGTTGTCACAACTTGCAGGTAAACATGTCTCAGAAAAAACACTTGATCTTGTGTTTCAAAAATTTTGCGTGGGCAAGTAAGAGTCTTTTTCTGTCTTTATTAATAACCTTGGGCGCTGCGCCTTTAAATTCACATCAATTTTCCAAGACCTACATTTATCATCCCCATAAAAATCATAATAAAAATCATACAAAGACCCTGTTGTGGGAGTGCACCAAATGTGATCCCTTTACTGAATGCATTTTTTCATGGAACGCACGCCGCCCTTTAGTCGGACAGCTTTCATTTAAGGGAAGTTTGTTAGTTGATGGCACTTGGTCGCCATTGCAAAAGTTTGCGACATGGGCACTGGATGAACAGCGATCATTCGGCTTCGGCAAAAAAAAATCTAAGGCTTATGCTCAATATGTTCGATTTGATGTTCAGAAAAAGCATAAAGCTACGGGATTGAAGTTTGAGGTTTGCGCAGAGGATGGCGCGCAATTAAATTGTGTAAACCAATTGTGCGCAGCCACTTCGACTGACGCATTGTTTCGCAAAAAGAATCATTTTAACAAATCATCAATCCTTCTTCGGGACATTGAGCTGCAGTCGCAGCATTTGTTAAAACATCACCGTTGTCCTGCATTTTGTTCACCAACTGCCACAATGCTTTTGGTAAGGTATCTCAAGCGCACATTAGGCAAAAAAAATGATATCGCTCTTGACCAGGGCGTGGTTCGATTTGCAGAAAAGGTGTATGACAATGGGGCGTTGCATATCTATGGAAACTGGTTGTTTAATGTTGCGCAGGCATACCATGAGCTGGATGGCAAGGTGAATGTCCGAGTTGAGCGTCTTAATTCATTCAAAGATTTATATCACTATTTACACAAAGGAATCCCTGTGCCGGTGAGTGTGCGCGGAGAAATTGCCAGTGGAACCAAGCCATATACCAAGGGCCATTTTGTGTTGGTGATTGGGTGGGACAATACAACAAAAGAGGTCGTGTTGATTGATTCGGATCACAAAAAAAATGAGGACACCTTACGAAGATGCCCTCTGGATAGTTTTTTGACCGCTTGGGCGCGATCACGTAATTTGGCGTATGTTGCAATGATTAAAAGTTGAGTTATTTCTGCGCTTCTTCGTCAAGGTCTCCAAAAAAGAAGGGCTCGTCGTCTGCTGAGTCAGCTTGGGCAAAGAGTTGGTGAGATTTTAGGTGAGATTTTATATGTTGATTGAGTAGTACATTTTCGTCTTGGCGTCTAATCGGAGAACTTTTTGGTGCTTGAGGGGCTGTTTGATGGCGACCGTACCTTGTTTTTGTGGAACAGTGCAATGATCCAAATGGCGATAATTTTTCAAGAGAAGTCCCCGTTTGTGGAGTTGCTGTATTTGATCCTCTGGGTGTGCTGTCCAGTGAACCATTGTCGAACTCGGCCTGCCTAGTAAGATGTATATCTTCAAGGATTTCTTCGCAATTTTCGCACAGATGTGGGTGGTTGGGACTTGTGCGTCCAGGGCAAAAAGTACATTTTTCTTCAATCCCAGGCTCGTAAGTTTCGGATGGTTCAGTGTTACGTGATTGAGAAGCTGTTGCGCGGCTGCGATGAACAGCTTGCATTGGCGTTGATTGTGTCAGTATAAGTATGCTTATAATAGTTAAAAACTGTTTTTTCATAACATCCTTCATTAATATTGTTCCCCTGTTGTTTTGTGTACTATGTGAAATATTCTAACATGTCCAGTGTTTCAAGTATAGCCATGTTGTAATGCCGTGAAGGTTGGTGCGCATAAAAATGATAAAAAGTGGCCTTTTGTAAAAAAAAAAGCCTATTTGCCTGTTTTGTTTTATTATTTTTACTCATCATGAAATTTGATTATTTTTATTCGTATCTTGAAGAAATTGTATATGAATTCCACCATAAAAAGCCTAGCCTTACTTTTTTCGATACTAGTCTCAACAACAGTTCAGCCTGTGTTACCTCCGGCAGTTGGTTTTCAGACTCCACCACGAGAAAGCTTTTTTTCTAGTTCCCCACGAACAATGCATACCCCTGAGCATGATATTCGCGAGTTTATTTGTGAAAAGCTTGCTGGCGCAAAAAATGTTATTTTTGTTGCGATGTATATGTTGACCGATAATCATTTTACTCGTGCAATTGTAGATGCTGTGCGTCACAATCAAAATCTAAAAGTTGTTGTTATTTATGATAAAGCTTCAACTCCAAAGGGTCGCCTTACTCTTAACAATGCAATTCTTGACCTTAAGGAGCTTGTGCACAGATATCCTGATCGTGTTTATTTGATTAAAAGCGCCAAAAAAGAAAAAATGATTCATCACAAGATGGTGATTGTTGATGATGAAGTTATTTCTGGGTCATTCAATTGGACTCGTGCTGCAGCTTGCGAAAATTATGAAAACATTGATATTCATAATCGTAAAGACAATCCAACCTATTGTTTGAGTAAATTGGAATGTTTTAGAGATCTTGCACTTAGGGTGACTGATGCCCATATTGGGCATGATTTAGCGTATATACCAGTAAGGCGAGCTATTGAAGATTTAGTGAATCTGTATATTGCTGAGATACGTGATTTTGCAGACATAAAGTATTGTAATCAGGCAGAAATGGGACAATCCCATTTAGATTGGCAGAGTCGAAAAAGAAGTTTAGCCATAGCATTTGGAGTTGCTGATCCCGTGCAAAATCTGGTTATTTCTGAAGAAGATTTAGAGCTTATAAGAGCTTGTGATGAAGCTGAACGGGATCATGCCAAGCAACGTCGAGCAATTTCGTATGATGAAGCTGGAGAAAGTTCTCAATTTTTAAGAGCTTGTGATGCGTTTGTTGCAGATGCAGAATATCTCAAGGATTGTGAGGCTGTAGAATATCATGACTTAATGTCAAAGTATGCTGAGCAAATTGAGCAAGACATTGCAGCTGATCGGCGTGCAGGACGTCCTTTGAGATCAAGGATCTATTTAGATTAACTTTAAATTTTAACCATCGAAGATTATTATGCACGCGCGTGTTTTTTCTGCTACAACTATTGGAATTACGGCTTCATTGATTGAAGTTGAGGTTGATATCTCATTTGGCATGGCCAATTTTTTTATTGTTGGGCTTCCTGACAAAGCGATTAGCGAATCAAGGGAACGGGTTCGGGCTTCATTTAAAAATACGGGCTTGAAGTTTCCCGACAAGCTCGTTACCGTCAATTTGGCTCCAGCTCATTTGAAAAAACGTGATATTTTATTTGATGTCCCCATCGCCATTGCCATTATGTTGGCTTCGCGTGAATTGCAGCTTTCTCAAGATTTTTTGCACGACACCATTTTTCTGGGTGAATTGTCTCTTGATGGCACCATACGCAGTGTTTGTGGGGTACTCTCTGTGGCCCATGGAGCTCTCAAGCTTGGCAAGAAACGCATTGTTGTTCCATTGGCCAACACTATTGAAGCAAGTTTGATTACGGGGCTTGAGGTAATCGGGGTTGCCTCATTAAGTCAGTTGGTTGCGTATTTGCGGCATGAAATTGAAATCAAGCCAGCTGAGCCGACATTTGATAATTTTATTAAAAAATCACGAGGGCAACATCTTCTTGATTTTAATCAAGTCAAAGGGCAGTGGCAGGCCAAGCGCGCATTACAATTTGCCGCAGCTGGATTGCATAACATTTTATTTATTGGGTCACCCGGTGGTGGAAAAACGATGTTGGCCAAGCGATTGGCGACCATCTTGCCGTCACTTGGATTTGATGAAGTTATTGAAGCAACCAAAGTGTATTCAATTGCAGGTCAATTGAGTGGTGAAAATTTGGTAGCAGAACGTCCATTTCGGTCACCACATCACACGATTACACAAGCAGGATTAATAGGTGGCGGCACCGGCCCAACTCCAGGAGAGATCAGTCTGGCGCATCATGGGGTTTTGTTTCTTGATGAACTGACAGAATTCAGGCGAGCAACGCTTGAAGGTTTGCGTCAGCCACTTGAGTGCAAAAAAGTTTTAATTTCAAGAGCCAATTCTTCCGTTGAATTTCCGGCATCATTTTTATTGGTGGCGGCACTCAATCCTTGTCCTTGTGGTTATTTTAGTGATGCAAAGCGTACATGTATTTGTTCACCCCAGGCTATTGCGCGTTATTTTGGCAGGTTGTCGGGGCCCTTGCTTGATCGAATTGACTTGCATGTGAGTGTTGCATCAGTTTGTTATGATGAAATTAAAGGTATTGATCAATCCAAAGAGCGTAGTTCTGAGCAAATGCGTGCGGAAGTTGATGCGGCCATCAAAGTGCAACAAGCCCGTCAGGGCGGCATTTTTAATGCGCATTTGAGCTCACAACAAATTGAGCAGTATTGTGTTTTGAGTGAAGATGCAGAAAAACTCATACGCTTGGCATTTGATAAACTCTCCATGAGCATGCGCTCTTACCACAAGATTTTGAAAGTTGCGCGCACCATTGCTGACTTTAGTCAATCAGAGTTAATTGAGCGGGTTCATTTGCAAGAAGCGCTAACTTATCGGTGTTTGGATAAAAAGATAGATTGAGTTTTATGGTACTTGGTATTGGCATAGACCTGGTAAAAATTGCTCGATTTGAGCATTGGCATACATTTTCAGATGCGCGGCTGAGAAAAGTTTTTTCACAAAGTGAGATTGATTCGTATCGGTCAATCAAAAATTCAGTTCAGGCCCAGCTGTTTATTGGATCACGTTTTGCACTCAAGGAAGCGTTTTTCAAGGCACTAAGTCAGTCTTTTGCTCAATGTAACATCACAACACCTCCTTTTTTATTAGTTTGTCGTGCAGTGTCAACTGCGCGGGCATCATGGGGTGGTGTTGAAATTTATGTAGCATGGAATTTATTAAATGTTGAAATTTCATATTCAAAAAACCTTGTAATAATGGCCTGTGTTACGCACGAGCATGAATTTTCGATAGCAAAAGTGTTGCTGCAAAGGGCTTTTTAAATAATTATTATCCATATAGAAATACTTACGGTGGGATAAGGTGGCAAAAAACAGCAAAAAAGCCCTTTGTATCAAGGAAAAATCAACTTTTTTACACTTTGACTTTTCTGGCGGAGTGCGGTACGATTTGCCCGTAGTGTCCTAGCATGTAGTGGTGCTTGTTCTTTTATTCTTATTTGGAAGTTTTCCCATGAAAAATACAAATTCACTTCTTTCACTAGCTTTCTTGTCACTTGGATTTTTTGGTTCAAATGCTCAAGCTGCTTTGACTAACCGCATTGCTCTTGATACAACAACTTCATATGCATCAAAAGCTTTCACACAACGTCTTGGTGCTGAAGTTTCTGCTGATGTGTACGGACAAGAAGTTTACGGTCGTACAACTGTTTCAGTTGATGGTTTGAACAAAAGGGGCCTTTCAAAAGGTGATCTTGTTGTTGGACATGATTTTGACTTAAATGATTCAGCTGTAGTTGGCGCATATGCCAAAGCTGCAGTTGATCGCAATTGCTATAAACTTGGTCTTGGTGTTGATGGTAGCTACACAGTTGCAGAAACAACCTATGGTGATTTCTCAGTAGTGGCAGATGCTAACTACGCTTTCCAACCAAAATCTGCTGACGCTTCTTCAGTTCATCATGCTAAATACTCAACTGGCGTAAAATATGGAATGTCAGGATTTACAGTTAAGACTGGTTACAACCTTGGATATAAAAACGTTCAAGATGATAAATTTACTCACAAAGTAGAAGCATCAGTTGGTTACAAAGTTAACAGCGAAAGCTATCCTGTAAACCTTAAAGTTGCAGCAGAATCAGATTCACTTGCCAAAGGCTATTCAGCTTTCAAGGCACCTAGTGTTTCAGCTACTGTTGGTTTTTCGTTCTAATTCGACACCACTAGCTAGGTAGTATTGCGCTGTGCGTGATAACTATTTTTCGCGAGAACTTTGAAATAAAGTTTTTGTAGAATTTAAAAGGCCCAGTCATCATAGACTGGGCCTTTTTGCTTTTCACTCTTCTTTTCCTTTTGCACAACTCTTGCATTGCTGTCCCTTGATTGCTGATGATTGGACTGATAATTTGATCAGGATCAAGGATGTGCTGCAATGTATGACAATGGCTATCGAAAAAAAATTGCCATATTTTTAACAATTATTCTTTGTGGCAATACACTTCATGAGTGCTTTCCGCTTACCGATCAGGACATGCAAGAGGCAAGTGATCAAGTTAATCAGGATTTTTTTGCCAAAGCTAATCATGGCTGGGGGATTATCGAACGCATAGAAAATAATTCTGATTTTCCTATAGTAGTTTCTTTTTCCAACAAAGATTATCGAATTGGGGCCAATGGCGGAAATTCTGATAATATCCAATTAGATCCAGAGCCAGCAAAAGCACAAACCTTTTTGGCTAGCCTTGGGATGATGGGGTCTGCGGCTCTTATGTATGCCCTTAACTCTCAAGCCAATAAGGCAGTAAAAAAAATTGTGGGACAAGAGCGTAAGGGATTGATAGAAAATCCCAATGAATTAGATAAAGAAATACAAAATCGCAGGGAGCTTAAAAAGCAACTTGAAGACAATCCAAATGATGAAAAGCTCAAAAAACAATTTGCCGAAAAAGATGCAATAGTTTCGCGGTCTCTTGATTATCGAGCTAATGAAAAAGGTATTGATAAGCATAGGCAAAAACAGAACGATTTAAGTAATAAGTTGCTTGAGCATAAAGATCAAGACTCAGATGAAGCAAAAAAAATTAAGAAACAAATTGATGAAAGTAAAAGAACTCAAGTAGAGCTTGAGGCTCGGCAAGCAGCTGTAAAGGTACAGACTTCTGGTAGTGTATTGCAGCGTTTTGCAGATAAGCATATTAAGGAGGGTTATGATAAGCAGGTTCAGGACAACAAGGATAAGGCTGCTGCTGAAAAAAAGAAGGATAAGTTTGCTGCTGAAAAAAAGGCTGAAACAATAGAAAAAGCAAAAAATGCTACATCTGTAACAAAAGATGAAGCTGCAAAAAAAATTCAGCAAAAATTCAGAGAAAAAATGATTACTCGCAATGCTCAAAGTGTAAAAATGGCAACTATTAGTGCCGATGGGGACACTAAAGAGGCTTCTCGAAGTGCGGCCGATAGAGGAGCTGGGATTGCAAGTGCAAAGAGCATCGGGCTGGTTGCGTTAGCGGTTGGAGGGCTTGGTGCAGCAAGTGCAGGGCTTGCGGCACTAACGGTGAGCGCCAAGGGTTCATTTCGAGATACGCTTCAAAATATGTTGCCATTTGATGCTCCAACGGGAGCATTTCGAGTATATGTTCGTGATCGACCAGTGATTAGTGGTTTTGCGCAACAGCGCATTGAAAATTTCAATTATCAAACAAGCTTAAAACTGAGTCGCCTTATGAATCTTGGGGCAGCCTGGCTTCAGACTCCTTTGGCAACACCAATGAGTACTTCTATTATGTTTAGGGCACAAGTTGAAGATGCGGCAAATCTTCAAATAGTATTTGGTTCGACCAAGCTTTCGCCTGCTCAATATGTGTGGAAAGTAATTATTGGGGGGTTTAATAATACCAAGGCTGTAATCATGAAGGGGGATTGCATTGTAGCGGAGGTTCCCGTTGAACAAAACGCACTTGCCGCAATACCGCCAGGCATGCATATGCCTTATTGGGTAAGTGTTGACAATGGATTGATTGTTGCAGGCGCAGGGGCTATTCCTGGAGAAAATATTATTATTGCATGGGCAGACCCTGCACCACCAGCCGAAGTTGATCGCATTGGATTTTCAAACTTTAAGACAAATGTTGAAATAGTTGAAGTTCAACTTGGCCCCCCAATCAAAGCAACAAAACAATCCAAAGTTTATACAGCAATAGAAAAGCCGGGAGTTCTTTCTGTTGGAATGGATGCTCCGCTGTGGCTCGACAAGCCTTTGCGTGAAGATGGCCGAGGGTGCGTCACCTTTGAGGCACGAGGTCAGGGGCAAGTTGTATTGAACTTGAAAAGCGATGATTCTCAGGGCGTGATTTCTGCGGATAAGGCATCCGTTATACAAGTTTCCTTCGGGGCCAATAATCTTGATGGCATTTCGCTATGGAAAATGAATGAAAAGGGTGAGTACGAAGAAACTGTACTAGCCACTCCAGTAGCTTTTATTCAGGAAGCGCTTGATCCAGATCAGTGGAAAAAGTTTTGGGTGAGCCTTTTTTATGATTATATGGTGATTGGGCATGGCGAGCCTGGTGAGAAGATAATGGCGATACTCCGGATTGATCAGTTGGCTTCAATGAAAAAAATAGGTTTTTTCTTGAACGATGCCAGTACGGGTGAAATCCAAAATGTGAGCATTGGGTCGCCTGTTCAATTGGGTATGCAAGTAGCTGCTGGATTTAAACAGCGTGATAATTTTGCAGGGGTCATCAATGTTGCATTTCCTTTTTCATATCATTTTGATCAAAAAGGTCAGCAAATTGAGTGTTATGATGCAATAGCTCAAGAGACATGGTATCCAGGAAAAACTCCACAGCAAGCAGCCTCGTACTTCTTTCGTTTGATTATCAAGCCAGATGGAACTCCTGAGATTGGAGATTGGTCGCGTCAACCGAAAAATGCACAAGTGTTCTTGAAAAACTTAGCTGTTTTTGGTGCAAGAACCATTATTGGAACGACCCTCAGTGCTGCTGCTGAAATAGGAAATGTTCCGTATCAGGATGGGGATCCTGTTGGAATGGCACTTTCTGCGGTTAATGCAGCAGCGTCTATAGCATCAGCTTCGGCATTTGTGGCGGGAAGTGTGGGAGTTGCAACTCTTGAGGCAAACAATACTTTTGGTTACCGACCACATGACAATTATGTGTTTACGGAAAAAATACAGACATCTGTGCGTGGCAAGGCTGGCGTTATTCCTCAGGAGGCTCAAGACAACAAGACTTTGTTTGATGACAAAATGCACAAGCTCGAACAATTCAATCCGGGGATTGCGCGTGACTACGAATATTATATTTCAATCCTTCAGCAAGCGATTATGCTTATTACGCATCCGGTAATTCTTGGGCAAGCACAAGACAAAGTGGCTCTGAAAAATAAACTTTTTGGAATGATCAAGCAGGTTTATGATCAAGGTATCCAGCATGTTAAAAATATGGAAGCTCGAAATGCAGCAAATACCCCCCTTAAATATGATCAGTATGGAATACCCGAAACGCGCTGGGCTGCTCCAGAAATGTTTAAAAAGCAGATAGTGGCCCTTTTGGTAGAAGCGCGTGAAAATGCGTACCTATTGGATCGTCGTGATGAAATGGATCTCAAGCGAAAAACCCTCTGGACTGGCTGGATACAGCAATTGATCCAAGAGTTATTTGAAAAAGGTAAAGATTTGACGGTTCGGCCATTGTTTGGTGAATATATTTGGCTTTCAAATATTCAACTGCCTCAACCTGGACGTGGATCTGTGTATTTTGAAGCGAGTGGATTGAGTGATATTTTTGTGGGGCTTATTCCACAACCTCAGGATGTGCGCAATACGGACGTTGACTTTTACGAGTGCGTATTTGGGGGAATGGCAAATCAAAAGACCTTTATCAGAACTTATAGCCTTGGTCATTCCGTCGCAACGGTTTCGAGCGATGATAATATTAATGCTGCGCTTACACCGAATGTACTTGAAAAATTTTGGGTAAGCGTTAACGATGGGGTGGTCAAGCTTGGTCATGGACCATGGGGAACGGGTAAGGTTTTGGAGTGGGTTGATCCGTACCCTATAAAAACTCAATATTTAGGCTTTAGTACGTGGGCAATTCCCGTAACATTTGCGAACATCAAGGTGGGACCTCCCGTTACCAATGAAACTGATTTGTCATATTTAGTTGAAGTAAAACAAAAAGGTCCGAGCGCGATAGAAACCGCGGCGACGGCTCTTGAAAAGGAAAAAGCAGCTACTCTAGCACTGTCATTTGAGGACATTACCAAGTCGGACAAGCTTGCTCAGGACTCAAAGGCTGAAAAAATAGATATTCTTAGCACCAAAAAAACAGATTTTGATGAGCTTGCATATGATGAACTGTCGTATGACCCACTCACACTGGAGGGATGGGACTATACCTTTGGGCCACCGCCAGTTTTGGCTGAGCGAAAAGCTGCCCGACAGGTTGCTGAAACTGGCTTTACTCCAATTGTTCGTGCGGCACAGCGGGTTAAGGGGGGTGCTGCAGGACAAAGTATTATGAATGCACAAGGAGCAGCCTTTTTGGCAAAACAAGATAAGCATATGCTTAAGGGGGAGATTGCTTTCTTTAAAGAAAAAGGCGGCCTGAAGTCAGCTCTCAAGACTGCTTTTAAAGATGCAAAAAAAGAGTCTAAAGATGCTTATGAACAAGAAAAAGTAGCGACTGCAAAAGCTCGGGAAGCAATCAAATCAGGAGCAGTATCTGCGGCTCTTAAGAAAATTGCGACAGATGCTATCAAGAAAAAAGATCCTGCTGTGATCAAGAAATCAAGTACCGTACAGTCTCCAACACCAGCGGCTGTTCCTACAGGTGTGTCAGCTCAAGCTCCAACCACAGCACCAGCACCACCACCAGCTGCTACTGGTGCTGCTGCTACTGAGCAAGGATCAGACGGTATGCCAAAGTGACAGTGATCCAAAATAGATTGCTCCATAGATAAAACTCTTGCATTAGCCCCCCTGGATGGGGTTACAAACAATGGGGGTGTATTTGGGTGGCACAAAAAACGATTATAGGAATGGTATGTATATGAAAAGAAAGATACTAACAATCGTAGTCGGTTGTTGTGTAATATTCGGGACCGTTCATTATTCACTGCAGGCTGAGACAGCAGAACAAAAGGCAGCAGGCCATGAGGTTGAAAAGGCCACAGGTTCGGCCAATCCTCTTGGTGCGGCTCCTAGTATATCTGAACATGGCTGGGGTTTTTTGCAACGAGTTCGGAATGAATCAGAATATCCCATATCATTTTCTTTGGAAAAAACAGTACATGATTTATTGCCCGAGGGGACTATTATTCGCATAAAATCACTGCGTCCAAAATATGGGACGGCAGGGCGATACTATGCGGTTCGTAAGGTTATGGGTGGGTACAGAATTGTTGCCGATACAACCGATCCAGATGACGAAGCTACTCATTTTGTTGTTTCACGATATATTTCACGTGATTTGACGGATTATCTTGGAGTGTATTCTAATGTTGCCAATGGAAAATATGCCGCAACGGATGATTCGCGCGCTATTCTTTTCAGGCTTCCGACCATTACAGATGAGGACTACAGTCAGGGACATTGGCAGATAACAGGTGATGGCATTGTAAATTGCCACCTCAAGAGTCGCGTTTCAGGATTTTTAAGTCCACGAGGCTCCGAGACTTGTTTACCGGCAAGTGGGCAGGTGTTTACAAGAAAAACAGATGCAGCTGGCCTAGGCGTACCTCTTATTGCGGCAAAAACATCCACTACGCCACAAGTTGTGGTGCCCGGGGTACCTATTGTGAACTCAAATGCAAAAAAATAAGATGAGAATGTAGGATGACAAAAATGATGATTAATAAAAACCAGAGTAAAATGTGGGGATACATTCTTTTTTTGAATATTTTTTCAGGCTCCGCACTCACCCCAGAAGGTAAAGACATCGCAGGGAATAAGGACGTGGGAAAGGTGTTGAATTATGAAGCAAAAGATGTTCCTGCAGATGAACAACTATCAGTTCTTAAGAATGGTTTGTTGAGTCGCAAAAAACCGATAAATTATGGCGACTATCTCAAGATTTGTAACCTTGGATCGAGTAAAGGCTTGCGTGCCCCAGCGGGCACAGTTTCTGCCGTTGATTTGAAAGTTACTAAAAAGCTTGTATCTAAGGAAGCCGAAGAGGATGTTACCTATAAGCACTATTTCACATCCATTCATAATTCTAGTGGTATTCAAGAAATGAGAACAACCAAAGAAAAGGTAAGAAGGGATCATTATGAATATAATCTTCAGTCTTCTTCTGGGGTAGCAGCTGCAGCAGAGCTTCCTGAGTATTGGGTAGTCAAAGGCCCGCATCGCAAAGATGATCCATGGAACTGCATCCCAGGGACTCCTGTTATGCATGGCGATATTATTCGTTTGCAATGCGCAGATCCTGCACACAATGGCAATCTCCACATGGACAAACAAAGGCGCGCGTCTTCAATACCATCCAACTTGGCCGTAGCTTTAAATGGAAAAGATGGCCTTGGTGATGGAGGAGACAACTTTCAAGTACTGGTTGAAGGTGGTGGACAGTGGATTTGGGGGCGCAATGTTACTTTTGTGAGTGTAGACGCAAAGTGTGAATTATATTCAGCAAGTAGTGAGGTTATGGGGGCTGAGGCTCTTGTTCGCGCTCAGGCAGTTGTGCAAAAAGATGCAACAACGGTACAGATTGAAGCTATACAGGCAAAGGCCACGGCTCAGGCAGAAGCTGCTCAAAAAACAGCAGCGACCACTGCGCCTGCCGAACCTGTGGCGCAAGCTCTCACATCCGATCAAAAAAGTCGATTATGGTGGGTCTTTGATGCCATAGAATCGGCAATGCCCGAAGATGATGTTGCCTGGACAGGAGCGCCTTATGGTTCACCTGCGGAGGATGGGGCAAATGAGCTTGTTAATATCGAAATTGTAAAACTCGGGATGGGTGGAGGAATTGCGCCCAAGGCAACGCAAGACTTTGCAGATACGTTGAGTGCTGCAAAAAAACCACGATTGTCGGGTTTTGCCAAAGATCAGATTGATAACTTCGATTCAAGTTTTATGTTGACCGTTAATTCATTGTTGAGCAAGGGTGCTGCCTGGTTGGGGACATCTCTTGATACTCCTGGCAAGGTTACCATTTTATTTCGAGCAAAGGCGGAAGATAGGGGCGACATTCAGGTCGTTTTTGGTTTTGATGTTGGTATAGACTTTGTGTGGAAAGTTCGACTAGGTGCATATGACAATACCAAGTCTCAAATTATTAAAAGACGATTTGAGGAAGGTCTTCCTGTTGATGAAGTTGTTTTTGAAATTACACGTGACGAGACTCCAGCCGCTTCAACTACGCCAGGAGTTTTTATTCCTTATTGGGTGAGTATTAATGACGGACTTATTTTAGTTGGAGCGGGAAGTCAGCCAGGCGTAGGAACCATTATGTCGTGGCGTGATCCTAACCCGCCAGCTCAGGTCAGGCGTGTTGGTTTTTCTACCGATAAAACACCGGTTACTTATGCAGAAGTTCAAATGCGCAAGCCCGTCGTTATGACGGCGGCAAAACGAGTTTTTGATGCAGGAACGACCGAAGTGAATACATCAGGATCTTTGGATAATTTGACCTGGTATGACAAGCCGTTTCGTGTTCCAGGGCGCGGAGCAGTTTCATTTGATGTTAAAGGAAATAAGCAGGCGGTTTTTGCTATAGCAGCTGAAAAAGATGGCAAGAGTGATCGTTACCTTATTATTTTTGGGGATGGCGAAAATGAAGGCCTCAGAATTCAGCGTATGTCTTCAGATGTCAGCGGCGGATACAAGGACATGGCATTTTTAAAGGCAAAATCATATCCAAAAGCTGCACTTGACCCCAGTGGTGTGCGCAGTTATTGGGCAAGCTTTTATTTTGGTGAATTGATTATTGGTGAGGGAAAGTTGGGAGAAGGTGCATTTACTCTTCTTCAAGATATTTCGCCAATCAGTACTTTAAAATATATAGGGTTTGGCGGTACTGGTGGAACGTCAGCATCCTTTAAGAATATTAAAGTTGCCTCACCTGTTCGCCCTGAAATTGCCACAGTTTCTGAGTCATATAAACGTGAACTTGCTCAATTTGCGTATAAAGGCGCAGTGTATATCATTTTGCCGTATGAATATCACATTGAACAAGAGGGTTCATCCGTTAAATTTAAAGATATTGTTAATAATAAAACGTATTATCCTGGGGCAACGCCACAACAGCGTGCAAAATATTATTTTATGATCACAGTTAAATCAGATGGGTTTCCTCAGTTGGATTGGGTTACTGAGCCTGAAAATCCAAGCAAAATAGAACTTCAAAAGTCAGCAGACATTATGAAAGCAACATCAGAATCCTTGGATGC
Source organism: bacterium (assembly GCA_023249975.1). Lineage (GTDB taxonomy): Bacteria > Babelota > Babeliae > Babelales > JAHFBP01. Next base: position 83,713 of record JAHFBP010000001.1, on the reverse strand, counting down.
TTCTGGGCAGTCAGTGAGCGGACAGACTCAGATTGGTGGTTTGATAGCAACAATAGGAAGTCTTGGGTTTAGTGCTGCAGGAGCGGCTCTGGGAGCTGGTGCAGCTGCACAGTCGGCTAAATTGCAAAATTTCCGTGATGCACAGGCTTATGTGTATACCGATAAATATATGGGTGCGCATTTGGGTGAAGCGAGCATCCCTCCAGAAGCTGTTGAAAATAAAGCAAAAGTTGATGCAAATATTGAGCTTGGTAGCAAGTGGAAACCGTCAACTCCTGACAAGTTTGAGCGTTTGGTAAGCTTATATCAACAGATTGTTTATCTTATTAATCATCCATATGTTGTTCAAAATCCATATGTCAAAAAAAGTCTATTCGATGCATTGGCGAGCTTAAATGAAGCTCAAAAAGAATTATATCCAGATCCAACTCAGCCTGGAGCCCGTGCTCCTTACAATGACCTTTTAAACTTGCTGATTTCAGCACAAAACAATGCATATTTGATTGATATGAATAAACCTGATGAAGCAAAACTCAAGGATGTTTGGTATAGCTGGATTAATGGATTGGCGCGCGCCTTGCTGGCAGACAATGCACGAGCTGGCGTTGAATTGCGACCTTATTATGCTGAATATGTGTGGTTGACCGATAAGCTTAAAGAAACAGGAAAAGGGTCAATCGTTTTTGAAGCTAAAGCAATTAATGATATTTTCATTTGCTTTGGGCAAACGCCATTCAAAACAAGAAATTCATCAAATGAAATTTATGAGATAGTTATTGGTGGTTGGGACAATACTAAAACAGCCATAAGGGTCCAAAGTCTTGATTTCCCGGTTGCGCAGTTTACTTCTGAAGAGCATCCTGATGCGATGATTACGCCCATTGAATATCAAAAGTATTGGATTAGTTTGGATAATGGCACGATTGCTTTGGGTAAGGGTGATTTGGGAACTAACAAGGTTCTTGAATGGACTGATCCTTATCCGCCTGGTCGTATGCAATATGTGGGTCTGAGTAGTTGGAATACCCCTATTAATTACCGTAATATTTTTGTGGCTCCACCATATCAACAGGCACTCAAAGAAGGATGGAAAGAGCCGACTTCAGTTGCAGCTGCCCCAGTTGCTGATCCTAATGCTGTTGCCGTTGATCCTAATGCTGCCGAAGCTTCAGGCGATACCAGTGGCATGAGCGCCGATGATTTGGCTCACCTTGCTACTTTGCTTAAGAATGCATCGTAAAAATGACGAAGAACAGGCAAAAGTGGCTATTATATGGACTTTTTTGACACTCAGCAGCACTTCGACTACATTAATTTATGCTTTAGGGTCTGACATAGATCATATTTTTGATAGTGTAATAATGCATGAAAACCGTATTGTTTAAGTATCGAAGTATTTTAGTAATTATAAGTTTGATGGTATCAATGGTCTCGGCACATGCTGCTCGATTGAGATTACCACAGGATTTTTTGAGTATTGATTGCCAGCAATATGATGTTTCAGAATTAATTCAAATCCGTGATATGCAAAGCCAGCTGGATGTTGAAACCAAAAAACGTTTGATATGCCAACTTTGTTTGTGTAAAGATTTTTCTCAAGCTTACACACAGCTGATTTCCATTGAGGAAGAAACTCCCGAGCATTATCATGATTGCGCGTTGCTGAGCGCACAGCTCAAGCAATTTCAGCGCGCGGAAGAAGAAAATCAAAAAGCATTGCAATTATATCCAGAATTTACGCCATCGGAGCGAGTCGCTCAAATTATTGATCACAAGAAAAAGCTTGCTGCCGCGTTGGCGCAGCCTGTTGCTAAGCCGGCTGTACTTGCCGTGCCCGTTGAGCAACCAAAGCAACAGCTTGATCCGGGTTGGGTTGAACTGATTGCAGCAAGAATGATTATTGAACATCCAGATGCTATTGAAAAGTTAGAAAAACATAAAAATAAAGTATTTTGCGCAGCAGGAGCTACAGTCACCGTGATTGTATGTTATGGAATTTATCGCACCATAAAATCAATATTGAGGAAATAATCACCGTGAGTTCGCACATATTTGCATTGCATACATCAACGCTTCATGAATCGCTGAGTCAAAAATCTCAAGGCCAAGAGTTAGTATTATATGATATGCCTTGTTGGCAGCGCATTACCAAAGTTCTTCGTCTCGATCAGGGACAAGTTATTATTTTGTTTGATGGTAACCACATTGTTCAACTTAAGCTTTCGGCCACAACCTTTACTCAAAAAAATATGGTTGTTGGGATTATTGAATCCGTCCGTCGCGTTCAGCCACTCACTCCACGCATTACCTTGTATGCGGCTATTTTGAAAAAGAATGCTTTTGAAAATGTCATCTATACAGCCGCTCAAATGGGCGTACAGACAATTGTCCCTCTTATTACTGCTCGTACTCAGCAAGAATGGATCGAGGCTATAGCGCCACGATTTGAGGCCATGATGGTTGCAGCTTGTGAGCAGTCAAAGCAATATGCCATTCCGCATCTTGCCGAACCCATGCACTTGCGAGATCTTATGAGTCTTGAACGTGTGGAAAATGAACGACGTATATTCTTTGAAGCTGATCAACAGCCATTAAGTTCGCTTGTTTCAGATCCATTGTATCACAATGAATCACTTAGCCTCAGTTGCCTTATTGGACCCGAGGGTGGCCTTACCTCTTCTGAGCAAGAGGATCTGCGTCTTGCGGGATTTGAAGGGTATTGTTTAACGCCATCCATTTTACGGGCCATTGACGCAACAATTGTTGCACTGGGAGCAATTCGCAGCTTGCTTGGTCGCAGATGATTCTTGAACCTATGGGCGTTAGCGCGTTGCAAATGTCTGGGTTTTGAGATACAGCGGAGTGAGTTTTTTTTCGCCTTGCTCGTGATTTGATTTCCAGGCAGCAAGTCCCATTCGTGCAATGTTTTGAATAGATGACTGCATGTGTTTCTTATTAGTTAAAACCTGGTTTTCTCCAAAAGCTTGTTTAAAAAACTCATGGTGTAAAATCGTTCCATTGCCGAGCACAAACGGCTTGATTGCCGGTTGAGACACGAGTTTTTGACGCAATGCGGAAACTTTTTCATACCCATGCTCAAGGGCTTGGCCGCACTCTGTGCCGATAAGTGGGTAAATGCCATAATACACTTCATCATTGTAGGCATTGAGAATGGGGACAATATGAGTGGTTTCTGAAGGACACAGTGATTGTGCTGCTTCGTGTGCCAGCGCATGCAGTCCGTCAATACCTACGAGTGGGATGTTTGTCGCAAATCCAATAGCATTTGCGGTGGTAATAGCTACGCGTAATGACGTAAAGGCTCCGGGCCCCTGTTCGACAGCCATGAATTGAATGTCGGAAAGGGTGTGGCCCGTTTTTTTTAAAAGTTGGTCTAGCTCTGGAACCAGTTGTGAGCTCGCGCGAATACTTTCGCCACCAAGGGTCAGTATTTCTTCGTTGTTACGAAAAAGTGTAATTGAAGTAGAAGAATAACTGCCTTGGAGCGCTAAAAATATGTATGACATGTTTGTGTGTTTCGTATTTTGTGTGTGGTTATTCTTCTTCGTCTTTGGTGCGCTGGCGTTGGTAAAAAAGACTAAACGCGTTGTCTTTCAGGGTGTTTTCTTTTTTTTCGATGACCTTACCGCAGTTTAAACATTTCCAGCCCTCAAAATTAATGAAGTGATTGAAAAACGTTTGCACGATCATCAATCCCTCGCATTTGGGACATCTCATGTTCTCCCCCCTCCCTTGTTAGTGGTGATAAGTTCTTTCAAAGATCAAAAGAATGTTTCACCCCTCACTTGACCATAGTGTAGCTTGAATAGTCAAATCTTTGCAAAAAAAAGAGATAGCCCAAGGGTTATACAGGGATAGTTTTTTTCAAGCACGATCAAATGCTTGATGGTCGAGGTAGTTTTGAAGAATAAACGCTGCTGCTCGAGCGTGGATGATGTCCGATTTCTTTTCACCCTTTTGTTGGGCAATAGTTTGAGCATGTGAACTGCTCAATCGCTCATCCCATTCAATGATTTCAATTATATGCCCCGCATCAGCAAGCTTTTGTTTGAGCATAGCCGTCTGTTGTTGCGCTCTGCGTGTTTGATCGCTCACCGTCCCACCCATAGTTATTGGAATTCCGGCGACAATTGTAGTTATTTTTTCTAATGCCACAATTTCAATAATGGCATTGAATGATTGTGGTGTTGCAACTGTTTTGTAGGGGCGGCAGGTCATGCCAATGGCATCTGAAATAGCCATACCGACCCATTTGTCGCCCCAGTCAATTCCAAGGTATTTCATGAGATCCTCTTAATTTTTTTATACCAACCAACCCTTCGATATATTTTGCTCATAATAATTTCGCAAAACACTCAGGGAATGCGGTTTTAGGGTTAAATAACTTTTAGCGTCAAGGTGTGCCCTTTATTAAATTGGGTTATAATACCAGTATATCGTGATTGAATCGTCTTGTGAGATTGTTGTGAAAAATCTGCCTAAAAATGCTCTGTTCCTCATCGATGGTTCATCACTGCTCTATCGCTCATTCTATGGACTTAAGCCGCTGAAGACATCGGATGGTACGCCAACTCAGGCGACCTATGGTTTTTTTAAGGCTATCAAAAGACTCTTGGACGTGTGCAATCCGACTCAAATAGCCGTTGTTTGGGATCATGGAACATCTGGAAGAACAGAACTTTTTGCTGACTATAAAGCAACGCGGCAGGCAACTCCCAGTGAGTTGGCGATTCAGCGTACGGATATTAAGAAAATTTTGTCAGATATCAAAATGCCGCAACTTGAAGTTGTGGGGTATGAAGCGGATGACATTATTGCAACTGTCGTAAAAAATAATCCCGATATGGAAATTGTTATAGTTTCACCCGACAAAGATTTGCGCCAGTTGATCACCGATCGGGTTTTAACGTTCGATCCTATGTTTAATACGACGTATAATCATGATGCATTTGTCAAAGCCTATGGTTTTGAGCCCGCACATCTTCAGGTATATCACGCATTGGTAGGTGACACGAGTGACAACATTCCGGGCGTTGCGGGAATAGGCGACAAAACAGCGACTGATTTAACGCAAAAATTTGGCTCACTTGAACAGATGTATTCGCGTCTTGATGAAATTGAAAAAAAACGCACAAAAATGTTGCTTGAAGCAGGCAAGGAAAATGCATTTTTGAGTTATCAACTCTTTCAATTGATTCAAGTTCCTATGCCAGAGTCACATGAAAATACGTTTGAATATCATATTGAAAATTGGAGCTATGCTTATCCTGAATTCAAGCGACTTGAGTTTACAAGCCTTACTCCGGCTTCTGCTCACAAACAAGCAGAGCAGGTTGTAAGCAAAAATATTGAATCAATTCCACATGAAGTTGTGGTAAAGAAATCACAATTGGACGCATTGGTTGATGCCATTAAGCAGCAAAAACTTTGTGCCTTTGATACCGAAACTACCGGACTTGACCCTTCGCATTGCACAATGGTTGGCTTTTCGTGTGCATTTTCAGATTCAATGTCGTACTACATTCCACTGCCAATTGGCGCACATATTGAAACAGAATTAACCAATGAGCAGATTAGTTCCGCTTTGAATGAAATTTTTAGTCTTAAAAGCGTTCGTTTTGTTATGCATAATGCCAAATATGATCTGCGTATTTTGCTTAATTTTGGCGTCATTATAGTCGCACCAATTGAAGATACGTTAATTATGGCCAATATTTTGCGTAAAGAAGATGAAAAAATTGGACTCAAGGCGATGTCGCATCGTGTCTTGAATGAGGCCATGGTTGAATGCAAGGGGCTTTTGAAAGAATACAAATCTTTTGACAAAGTTCCCCTGGCCATTGCAGCAGCCTATTCGGCACATGATTCTTTGCAGACTTTTAAGTTATACCAGTACCTCAATCCATTATTGGCGGCAGAAGCTAAGCTGGAAAAGTTATATCGCAATCTCGACATGCCCTTGATGTGGGTGTTGTGCGATATGGAACAAGCGGGCATTTTGCTTGATGCGTCAAAATTGAAAGAGCTTGAAAAGGTTATAGATCGGCAATTGCAGTATATTGAACTGAAAATTAAAGGAGCTGTTGAGGCAGCCAAAGGACCACGGGAAGCGGAGGTTTTCAATTGTAACTCTCCCAAGCAAGTGGCTGAATTGTTGTTCGATGTCATTGGGCTCAAATCCCCCCAAAAAGGCAAAAATGAGCGATCAACTGACCATGCGGTCTTACTGCAGTTGGCAGAGATCCATCCTGTGCCAGGGCTTTTGTTGGAATATCGAGAGTTTGCAAAATTAAAAAGCACTTATTTGGTACCACTTCCAGAAACTATCAGTCCTTTTACGGGTCGCATTCATACTACTTACTATCAAACCACTGTCGCAACCGGCCGGCTTGCCAGTAGTGATCCTAATTTGCAAAACATTCCAACTATGGGTGAATATGGCCATAAAGTGCGTGAGGCTTTTGTTGCAACTGAAGGATATGATTTCTTGTCAGTCGACTATTCCCAAATGGAATTGCGCGTTTTGGCTCATTTCACCAACGATGCCAATTTGATTGACGCATTTGCCCATGGCCGCGATATTCATACCGAAACAGCTCGTCAGATTTTTTCAGTTTCGGGTGATGCTCTGACGGAAAATGAGCGACGCATCGGTAAACGCATCAATTTCAGTATCATTTATGGCCTGACGCCATTTGGGCTTTCTCGTGAGCTGAAAATCTCTCCAAGTGAAGCCAAGGTTTACATCGATCGGTATTTTCAGCAGTATCCTGCTGTGTCTCCATGGCAAAAAAGTGTGGAAGAATTTGCGATCGCAAACGGTTATGTACAAACTTTTTTGGGTCGTCGGCGCTATTTGGGCGGTTTGCGTGAAAAAAATCGCATAATGTTTGAAGCGGCTCGTCGGGCTGCGGTTAACACTGTGATTCAGGGCACTACGGCTGAAATTATTGGTCTTGCCATGATCAAAATTGAAAACGCACTCAAAGAACATAATCTTAAGAGTCGGCTTTTGCTTCAGATTCATGATGAATTGCTGCTTGAGGTGAAAATTGAAGAAAAAGAGATGGTCTGCAAACTTGTGACTTCAATGATGCAAAGTGTGGTTAATTGGGCCATTCCGTTGAATGTTTCGACCGCATGGGGCAAAAATTGGGGTGACGTTTCCAAATAAATTCGAAAAAAAGGGCTAAAAAACCCGGAAATCCTGAGGGCTTTTGACTTTCGAATAAAATAGGGGCAAACTAACAATGTTCCTCGTCAGAGGATACTCCATGCAATTTCATATCTGTTCGAAAAATTATAAGAAGGTGGCACATAAGTGGCAACAAGTAAAACGGGTGGATCAACCGGGAATGGTCGCGATAGTCAAAGTAAACGACTAGGCTGCAAACGTTTTGGTGGACAATATGTTGGCGTTGGCGAAATTTTGATTCGTCAAAGAGGTACTAAGTTTCATCCTGGATCAGGTGTTGATCGCGGTGGTGATGATACTCTTTTTGCAACATCAGAAGGTATCGTGCAATTTCGTACAGGTGTTCGCGGTAGACTTTTTGTGTCTGTTGTTCCAGAATAACAAACTCAGTGAGTTCGCAACTTACTACGTTGGCAATTCATCGAGCTGGTAGCTCAAGCAATTGCTTAAGGCATATAAGATTTTTTTAAGTTTGTGACTTTGAGATCTTAAATCATTTTTTTCGTTAACCACAAGGCTGTGCAATGGTAGATTTTTTGAAATACCGTTACTTTTTTTTGGTTCTTTCAATAGCTGTTTTGGGTGTTGGAATTTTTGGTTACGTTAAGAATAATGGATTTGCCTATCACATAGACTTTGAAGGTGGTTCTGAGCTCCGGCTCAAGTTTGAAAAAGTTGTTGATATCGCCAAGGTTCGTTCAGCAGTTGAACATTCTGGTTGGAGTCATGCAACTATTCAAACTCTTGGTTCTACGTCAGACGAATTTTTGGTTCGTATTAAATCTGATGAAGAAGGTGCCAATATTGGCGAGCGATTCAAGCGAAAGGTGAGCGATAAGCTCTCTGATCACACTTTTGTTGTTTCCAGTGTTGATCACGTTGGACCAGAGGCCGGTAAAGAAGTTTGTTGGAATGCTGCCAAATCGATCATTTTGGCCTTGATTGCTCTTTTAATTTATATTGCAGCACGCTTTCGCTTTGCATATGGACTTGGAGCCATTGTTTCTTTGGGGCATGACTTGTTGGCAATTTTGAGTTTTTTACTCATTACCAAAATGGCATTTTCTCAACATGTCCTTGCGGCGATTATTGCGTTACTTGGTTATTCGCTGAATGATACTATTATTATTTTTAGTAAAATTCGTGAATGTGCCGCAAAGACTCCTCCTGCGAGCACTCAAGCCGCGTATGATCTTGTTAATTATAGTTTGAACAAGACATTACGCAGAACGCTTTTGACCAGTTTTGCAACATTCTTATCAGTAACGGTACTCTATCTGTTTGGCGGAGAGGCGCTTGAAGCTTTTTCGTTGACCATGATGATTGCTATTGTTGTCGGTACGTATTCTTCCATTTATATTGCAAGCCCAGTTATGCTCGCAGTTGCTGGAACAAAGTTATAAGGCATCACGGACTCTTTCTTTGATGTTCTGCATTGATTCACGCTTGTGGACAATGAAAAAAGTTTGCCGACTGGATTAAATCTGGTCGGCAACTTACAAAAATTTGTGAGAAAAAAGAGGGGGTTTTTTCTGAGCACGATGCTCATTTTTTTTATCGACTCACTATAAAAATCACGATTTAACTATTGAAATCATCTACCCAAAGTTTTTGTATTAATGTTTTTTTACACAACTCTTGTGTGAAATATTATCAGCACTTGAAATAAAGAGAGTTGCTGTTCGTTCTTAAAAGGTTTTTTCTATGTCAGACTATTCTAAAGATTTTGTTCCACGTATGGTTATGAAGGACGACACTCCTCGTCGACCACGTCCGTATACTCCTCGTCAGCAACGTGATGATGCATCCAAAGAAGGTGCCGTGCGTAAAAATTCTGAAGATGGCACCAAAGCTCCTGTGCGCAAGCCGAGGACCGGCGCACCGCGAACCGGAGCACCACGCCCATATCGTTCGCCTTCTCCACGACCTGACTCACAAGAGCGACCAGTTGATGGCAATACTATCGGCAACTCAAGTAGTGGCAATATTCCTGGTGGTAGCGACGATAATAATACTGACAATAACAATAATTATTCTGGTGGTAGCAATAATAGCCACTCAAACAACAGCAATTCTTCCAGTAATGGTGGCTACTCAGGTAACGGTGGTTACTCTGGCAACAATGGTGGCTCCAGTAACGGCGGCTATTCTGGCAATAATGGCTACTCAGGAAATTCCGGAAATGGAAATGGCAACGGCAACAGCCGTGGCCCACGCCCACTTGTTTGTGAGCCTGAAGAAGAAATTGAAGGGTCTGTTGTACCAGGTGAAGTTAAAGAATCAATTAACATGCAAGAGCTCAAGGATATGGGCATTAATGCGTTGATTCTGTATTCACAAAAAATTGGTTTGCAGAATGTCTCTGCACTGAAAAAACAAGAAATTATTTTCCGCATCCTTGAGGCTCAATCTGAAAAACGTGTGGAGATTTTTGGAGACGGAATTCTTGAGCGCTTACCAGATGGCTTTGGATTTTTGCGTTCACCTAAATTTAACTATGTTCCGGGCCCAGATGACATTTATGTGTCCCCTGTTCATATGCGTCGATTCGGTTTACGTACCGGTGACGTTGTTAAAGGAACCTTGCGTCATCCAAAAGAAGGTGAAAAATATTTTGCCCTCCAGCGCGTTGATAGCATTAACTATCAATCACCATCAGCGAGTATTAATCGCACGGTATTTGAAAACTTAACACCACTTTTCCCGGATAAGCCGTTTAATTTGGAAACTGATCCTTCAATCATTTCAACACGTATTTTGCAGACTCTTGCTCCTATTGGTAAAGGTCAGCGTGGGCTGATCGTAGCTCCACCTCGAACGGGTAAAACGGTTCTGCAAAAGGATTTGATCAACGCAATTATCAAAAATCATCCAGAATCAAAAGTTATTGTTCTGTTGATTGATGAGCGTCCAGAAGAAGTGACCGACATGCAACGTTCTGTCAATTGTGAAGTGGTCAGTTCAACCTTTGACGAATATGCAACACGTCACGTTCAAGTAGCGGAAATTGTGCTCGAAAAAGCAAAGCGCTTGGTCGAATGTGGTCAAGATGTAGTGATCTTCTTAGATTCATTAACTCGTCTTGCGCGTGCGTACAACACACTTGCTCCGTCATCGGGTAAAGTTTTGACTGGTGGTATTGATGCCAACGCATTGCATCGTCCAAAACGATTTTTTGGTGCAGCACGTAATGTTGAAGAAGGTGGTTCATTGACCATTATCGCAACCGCACTTGTTGAAACAGGATCACGTATGGATGAAGTGATTTTTGAAGAGTTTAAAGGTACGGGCAATATGGAAATCCATTTGACGCGCAAACTCTCCAATCGTCGTATCTATCCATCATTTGATATCCTCGATTCTGGAACACGTCGCGAAGATTTACTTCTCCCTGATGAAGAAGTCAAACGCATGTGGGTATTGCAGAAGTTCTTGTCAACCATGAACAATTCCGATGCTATGGAATTCATGATTGATAAAATGCGCAAAACCAAAACGAACCAGGAATTCTGGGATCTTATGAATGCCAAGAGAGCAAACGGAGCTCCGTCCAAGTCATAAGTTTTTAACGCTCTGCATGCCCTGAGTATTTTTCGCAAGAAAAATAGTATCGAAGGGTTATTTCGAATTCAAAAAAGGCTCCAAAATTCTGGGGCCTTTTTTGCTATTTAAGGCCGAGGATAAAGGCTTTTGGTAAGTAAAACAGAGATTTTTTGCAAAAAATGCCGGTTTACATCTTTGTTTAGGTGGGTTGCTGTCCGCTTGCTATACTCTTGAGAGTGGCCCACCTGTAGGGCTTTTCTGCCTTCGGATTAACCCTGGATACCCTCTTGAAGTACGATATATCAACAAAGCAAGGCATTCTTCTTTGTTATGAAAGTGAATATTCATCTGATTACAATGGAATTTACATTGGTAACAATTTGTTTGAAGATGAAGTATGGGGCGGAACTGAAGAAGAATTATTTATCTCGACTGCCAACCTTGATTTAATTAGACCATTGAGAATGATGGGTGGTTGTGGTGGTGATTCACGCAACAGAACCGACAAGATCGTTGTTTTGCTCGTTGCAGGCAAGGGTGGCCCGGCATATGCCTGAGTCTTTTGCGCCTATAATTTCTGAGTCGAGCACTATAAGGTTTCTTGATTTTTTCCCTGGCTAACTTATAATCAAAAATGATGGAATATACGTGAGTTTCCATATTCTTTTGTGGAAAACAGGTATCGGTTCCTCTGGTCCGGCAGAGCTGATCAGTAATGCTTGGAATGTGGCTGTTTTAAATTGAAGAAATAAAGGAGTGTATAGTGGCACACGTCAAACCATTGTACGACAGAGTTCTTGTTAAAAGACTCGAAAATCAAGACATTTCATCTGGCGGTATCTTTATTCCCAATTCAGCACAAGAAAAAACCCAATCAGGCGTCGTTGTGGCAACGGGCGAGGGTAAGCTTTTGGCTGACGGATCTATTCGCAAAATCAACGTTAATGTGGGTGACAAAGTTTTGTTCGGCAAATACTCAGGAACTGAGATCAAATTTGACGGAGAAGATTTTTTAATCCTTCGCGAAGAAGAACTTTTGGGCACGATTAGTGACGCAGCATATTGTGATGTGTCAGCTCGTGCTACTGGAAAATGTTCATCTAATTCAAGCTGCGCGTAATACATTAAAAAAGGGAAAAGCACATGGCCAAACAAATTTTATTCAGTGGACAAGCGCGTGCCAAGTTGCTCGCGGGCGTGAACACTCTTGCCGATGCCGTTAAAATAACTCTTGGGCCAAAGGGCCGTAATGTAGCAATCGCACGATCTTTCGGTTCACCAATTGTGACCAAAGACGGCGTGAGTGTTGCAAAAGAAATTGAACTTAAGGATCCTTTTGAAAATATGGGCGCACAAATGTTGCGTGAAGTTGCTTCCAAAACTGCTGACGTTGCAGGTGACGGAACAACAACCGCGACTATTTTAGCCCAATCAATTTTCCGCGAAGGCCTCAAGTCCACCACTGCTGGTGCCAATCCAATTGACATCAAACGTGGTATCGATCTTGCAGTTGCCAAAGTGGTAGAAGCGATTAAAGCTGCTGCAAAACCTGTTGCCAACAAAGAAGAAATTGCACAAGTTGCGACAATTTCTGCTAACTCAGACTCATCAATCGGTAATTTGATTGCACTTGCCATGGACAAAGTTGGTCTTAATGGTGTGATCACGGTTGAAGAAGCAAAAGGGATTGAATCAGAATTAGAAGTTGTTGAAGGTATGCAATTCGATCGCGGTTACCTTTCTCCTTACTTCGTGAACAATTCAGAAAAAATGATTTGTGAATTAGAGCGTCCTGTGTTGTTGATTTGCGATAAAAAAATCAGCAGCATGAAGGACCTTCTTCCTATTCTTGAGCAAATTGCAAAACAAGGCAGAGCACTTTTCATCGTTGCAGAAGATGTTGATGGTGAAGCTCTTGCAACACTTGTGGTTAACAAAATGCGCGGTGTGATTCAAGTTGCTGCGGTCAAAGCTCCTGGTTTTGGTGAACGTCGCAAAGAAATGTTGCAAGACCTTGCAGCATTGACGGGCGCACAAATGGTGACTGACGATTTGGGTATTTCATTTGATCAATTGACCTTTGCACACCTTGGTTCTGCCAAAGTGGTTCGCGTGACCAAAGAATCGACCACTATTGTCGACGGATCAGGCAATGCTGAAGATATTGCCGAACGTGTTGCGTTCATCAAGGCACAAATTGCGAATTCAACTTCAGATTACGATCGTGAAAAACTTCAAGAACGGCTTGCAAAGCTTTCAAACGGTGTTGCAGTGATCCGCGTTGGTGCGGCGACTGAAACAGAAATGAAAGAAAAGAAGGACCGTGTGGACGATGCGCTCCATGCAACTCGTGCTGCAGTTGAAGAAGGAATTGTTGCAGGTGGTGGTGTTGCGCTGCTTCGTGCACAATCTGTTCTGAATGACATCAAATTTGACGGCTCGCATACTGCGGACCAACGTGTTGGTGTTGAAATAATCCGCCGTGCGCTTGAAGAGCCTGCGCGTGTTATTGCGAGCAATGCGGGAATGGATGCTTCCGTAGTTGTTGATAAAATCAAAAACTCTGCTGGCAACATTGGCTTTGATGCAAAAACAGAACAATACTGTGATTTGATTCTTGCTGGTGTGGTTGATCCTGCCAAGGTGACACGCACAGCATTGCAAAATGCGGCTTCAATAGCAGGGTTATTGCTCATGACCGAATCAATGGTCTGCGATCTTCCTGAAGAAAAACCAGCAGCGTCAGCTATGCCAGGTGGCATGGGCGGCATGCCAGGAATGTACTAAGGATTTGAAATAGTCTGTACTTAAATTAAAAATAAAAAGGCCCCAGCATATTAAATTGCTGGGGCCTTTTTATTTTTAAAATTTGATTAAAGATCTTTAGTTTTCCACAAAACAATGGTGCCTTCTGGTGTCTTATTAAAGGTAATTCCAGCCAATACAATTTTTTTATTTTGTAAAATTGGATATGGCTCCCAGTATCGTTTTTCTTCAATTTGAGTTAGGGCAATTTCTGGAGTACTGTTTCGTTTAAATTCGATGACAAAGGTGCACTTTGTACCCTCTATCAAAAGGTCCATAAATCCTTCTTCTGTCGCCACTTCAGTTGCGGGTCGTTTGCCAAATAAAACACAGACCATAAAAAAAACCTGTTGGTAAAATTTTTCTCGATCAACTCGAATGTTGTGGGGAACAAGTTTGATAAAGTCTTGTAAGTGCTTGCAAAAAAGACCAATGTCATCAGCCGCAAGTGCCTTGCGAAATCTACTACCAAATTGACCAAATTGTTCAGGTGTAAGGCCACCTACGAATTGTAAAATTTGTTCAGTCATTGAATAGCGCACTTCTTCATTGGGATAGGCAACTTTGTACCCTTTTTCATCAGCATCATAATCTGATGCAAAAGTGAGATATCCGGCTTGCAGTAAGAGGGTTTTATAATTTTGATAGTACAGATCGATAGTAAATGATTCGAGGTTTGATGCAGCAAAAAACGAACCTTCAATGGTTTCAATATCTGTGGCAATAACAGGGTTTTTTTCAATAAATTTCATCAAAAAATTTGGGGTCCCACTTGAAAACCAATAATTATCAAGATCGTTTTTTGTTAAGCAATTATTGAGTGAAAATGGATTGTAAACCTTGGTAGGATTTTTGGTAAATCGATAGCCGTTATACCAGGTCTTAAGCGTTTGACGTGCTTGTTCATAAGACTCTTGCCGAAAATCGGCAAATGCTTGGATATGAGGCTCCAGGTATTGGTCGACTTCTTGGTCAGTGTACCCAACAAGGGCTGCGGTTCGTGAATCGTTGGTTAGATCAGCAAGATTGTTAAGCCCCGAAAACAAGGCAATTTTTGAAAACTTACTGACTCCTGTAATAAAAAGAAAATGGAGGTGCCTGTCAACGCCACTTCCCTTAAAGGTGCCTAAAAAATCTTTTAAAATATCTCGCGAGCGCTCGGCTTCTTCAAGATTATTCAAAAGATCAGTAATGGGTTTGTCGTATTCATCAATTAAAACAACGACTGAGCCTTTTGTTTCACCAAGTGATTGAATTAATTCAGCAAGCTTTTCTGTTAAGCCTTGATTTATAAGAATAATTCCATGTTTTTTTGCGTGTGAATCCAGAGTGCTATGAAGACCCCTGACAAGCTCATCTGAAGATCTGTGCCCAATTTGACTAAAATCAATGGTAATCACAGGTCTGACTGTCCATTCAAATCCACTTTGGGACTCGGTATCCTGACCAATCCATAAATCTTTAAATAAGTCTTTGCGGCCAGTAAAAAGAGCTTCCAGGGTCGAACAGGTTAATGATTTGCCAAAACGACGCGGGCGTGAAAGAAAATAGCGCTTTGAGCCCTTACCCTTTATTAATTGATATAAAGATTCCGTTTTGTCGACGTATAAATCATCTGTTTTTATGATGCTTTCAAATGTCGAAACACCAATCGGCAGTACTTTCATATCTTTCCATCTTCGGATTGCAAATACTATTTAAGTATAAATTAATGATACCATGGCTCAGTTGTTTTATGAAATACGATCAAGTTCGTGATCAGCCTTAGAATCTACTTGTACTTAATAGCTCTGTAATAGCTCTGTAATAGCTCTGTGAGCGAAGTAGTGCGATGTCAGGTGGCATGTATTGGATGTTGTGGTAGAGGCTTTTTTTGCGTGTTTGGGATAGTTGATGTTTTTTGTGGTTTGCCATCAGAAAGCACAGAGCTTTTTCTTTCATGATCCTTTGGGATTCTTGTTTTATGAGAGTCAAGATTGGATTCGGTTAGTGGAGTTGTTGGGCGTGGAGAAATAAGCCCTGTAACATGCTCAGAAAGTTTTCTGGCACCGTCAGTAGCAAGCAGAGAAGCTCTTCTGCCGAAGTGTTTAACTTTTGAAAATGGGTCTGACGATGGAATTAAAATATCTAATTGCTTTTTTAAGTCAGGATGTTTTTTAAGGAATAGCCCTTTTTGTGGGTCGACAACTTCATTGATTTTTTTCAATTCATTTGATAACTCGTTGGTTTCAGTAAAAAAAGAATCGTCATGGGATATCTCTTGTCGCCTGTTTTTAAAGTAAGTATATCGACCCTCCTGATCTGTATTATACTGGGACTTTTTTTCTTTGAGAGAAGCAAAAAGCTTGCCTGCAGCATCATACGGGTTTTCACCTTCTTTTAGAGACTTGAATTTTATTTCAGGAGCTATTCCATCCTTATCGTTGTTAATGTCTGTGATTAACTTATTTACCAACTCGACGTCTTTTTTTATGACATCCTTTCGAGCCTCTAGTTCAAGTTTTGTCCCAAGTTGAATTAACAAGTCTTCATGAAACTTTGGGAATGCGTTTTTAAAAGCCTCGAGAGCTGTTTTTTGCTTAAGAAGCATATCCAATTTTTTATCAATGGCATTTACTTCATCTATGCTTTGGGGGTTCCTATTTACCGCTGTCGTCTGTTCGTCACTTAAAAATTTAGTTTTTTCAGAAATAGTCTCTTTTGCTTGTTCTAAAAGAGTGCTACGTTTTGATTTTACTTCATCACTTAATGTCTTAAATTCTTCTTCACTCATGGTCCCTTGGGTTAGTTTTTTCAGACCTAGTGCATATCGGAGGACTTCGTCGGAATCAACAGCAACTGTTGATGCTGCCGACAAATCAGATTCATTTGAAGAAGTTGAGCCACGACGTTCACTTTTTGGTGTATCAGGAGCAGTAATGGTGGATGTTATTAAAAACACAAAACCAATAACGACAAAGTGTTTTTGAATGGATTGCGTATTTTTCATAATATCCTCTTTAGGGTTATGTTTGAGTATTTATTTTTCTCGTGATGCGGGCTTTCTGGCACGTGAATGTGTGCTCAGTGATGCTCCTCCAAGATTGGCGGGAAGGTACTCTGTTTTAGTATCTTCTATGGCCTTTTTATGCACATTATATTCTTTACGAGCAATAGTGACCTGATTGAGAAGTTCCGTTTTTTCTTGTTCAAGAGTTTGTCGTTTTGTTGTGGAAGGTCTATTTAGTATTGCTTGTTTTTTTAATCTGAGCGCTTCTTCCGTGGCCTCTAGGTGATCACGCACTTTATTAAATTTTTGTCTTACAGATTCGGCTATTTCAGCTTCCGCTGGCTTGCTCGTCTTTTTTGTAATATCAGCAAGGAATGCATCAAACTCTTCTTGATTTATGCCAGTTGCTGCGGAAGCTTCAGGCGGCTGGTTTTTTGAAAGCCCAGCCCAGAAGGTGTCAAAATCTTCTGGTTGTGTTGGGATAGGCACTTCTATTGTGGGTACAGGCAGTGCGGTTACCAGGGGTTTTTCATTGTCGTGCATTTTGACTTCTTGAGGAGTGGTAGTATGACTTTTAAGTCCAGCCTTGTTAACAGCTTCATGACGTGACTCAAGGTCTGCAAGTGTTTGCCGAGGTGCGGGTTCATGAAGTTGGCCTGTGGGAATTTCTTGCGCCATAGTTCGTTGGTTTGCGGCAACAATTTTTCCAGTGCTTTTAGGTTCAACTAATTTTGGAATATAAAATTTCACTTTTTTGAGTATTTTAATATTGTCGGTCAACGCCTTGATATTGGGTGTTATTTGGGTTGAAATCCCAGATGTGAAACTTTCGGCAATGCGTTGCGCATATTTTTGAGCAGCATCATTTCTGTCTTGTTGTGTGACGTGGTCACTATTTAAAAGAAAAAGCTCGTTTCTGTTAGGTAACAATTCAACATCAAACGTAATGGAGATAGTGCTCATTTTTGCGTTTGTATCGCTTACAATACCTTCGGTTGTTGTTAAAAAACGCTGCATATGTTCACGTGTTATTTTGGGATCAATCGATTCAGGTACAACGGGCGTGGCGGCCATCTTTGTCTCCGATTGTTCTAAGATCGAAAGAGCTGCAGCAATGTTTGCTTTTTTTGTTTTGAGAGGTTGAATGATTTTTTCTGAAATATCCCTCTGAAGACCCGCAGCATCAATAATTTCATTTTTGGTATGGGCCTGAATAATTGACTTG
Source organism: bacterium (assembly GCA_023249975.1). Lineage (GTDB taxonomy): Bacteria > Babelota > Babeliae > Babelales > JAHFBP01. The sequence goes on along the minus strand of JAHFBP010000001.1, from coordinate 65,935 downwards.
ATGTCAATTTTCCCAATGGAGTCGAGCTCATCATAAATCTTGGTGGCATTGTCGACCGCAAGGTACAAAGGATGCTTGGTATTGTCAGGAGCAATCTCTTTTTTTACAGCTGTTTTTGGTTTTCCTGCACCAGATTCTGCCTTGAGTGTCAATTGTTTTTTAGAATACACGTGGGCTTTTTGCACAAACTCTTGTTTTGCTGTTTCGTAAGCTGCAATTTTTTGAGCATACTGCGAATCAGATGCTTGATTAGTGCTCAATTCTCGAGCTGTTTGCAGCTGGGAGATGTCGCTGTCAAAATATTGGTGAGCAAGGTTATCAATTGCATCTTGATGGGTTTGGTCAAGAGATTTTCCTTGTTTACTTATCAGGGAAATAATATGACTGAGGTCAAGTTGCTTACTTTCTTTTCCTGGAATGGCAATGGTAATCATATGATCTTGTTTTTCAGTTTCTCTGCTAGGGGTTGCTGCAGATTTTACCTTCAAGGTTGTTTTGGGAAAAGCATTCAATACGGTGTCAATCGCTTCAATTCCTGTGCCCGCAGAATTTTTTTGGGGCATGGGTAGTGGGGGCATGGGTAGTGCTGGTGGTGGCGTCGGGGGAGTTACGTTTTCAGCATCGGGTAGTCCATAGCAGGTTGCAGATGTTAGGCATGCTGCCATTGCCAGGAATCTAAAAAATTGAATCAGATTTTTCATGGTTTAGAAGCTTTCCCTATTTTGGGTTCGGTTTTGTAGAGCTCGTTTTTTGACATTTTTTTAATGATACTTGCTCGCTGTTGTTCAAGATTTTTAATGACTCCACCAGCAAAAGGAATTTTGCTGCGGGCGCGACTCAATGCGCTCTTTTTGGCTTCTTCGAGCTTGGTGTGCACATCTGCAAGTTTTTTCATATATTGAGCATGTTCGTCGACGAGTTTCTGATGGGCTTCTATTTTCTCTGCGGAGACGGCAGGTGCTCCGGGGGGAGTTTTTTGATCCGATGGAATTGATTCAGCTTCGTTCAAAAACCCTTCGGGAATAATCAACTCAGTGCTTGCCATTGAGCTCATTCGTTCATTTAATTTTTCAGCTGCTTTTTTTTGCAGAGCTCCAGCCTTAAATTTGGCTGCATTGGCTGCAGAAGTTGCCTCTAAAGTTATTTTTAAAGATTCTTCAGTTTCAGCTAATGTTTTTTCTAGACCAGCAAGTTTAGCCTGTTTTACAGCCAAAGCAGATGAATGTGCACTTTGAGCTTCCTCAACAGCGCGCCTTTGTTCTTCAACTTGTGCCTCAAGTTCGAACTGTCTTTCTTGTGCAGTCGCAGTACGAGCTTCTGCTTCTTGAAGTTTGGTTTCAAGCGCGGCAAACTCTTCTGCCGTTTGAGTTCCAGTTTGGGTGCTTGCTGTTAAAGATTGTTGTGCTTGCCCAGCTGTAAATTTAAAAAGAGCAGGTGGGTTTTGTGCTCCGAAATCATAAGGCGCTGTATTGAATACAAAGGGTGTGAGAGCTGGCAGTGGTTTCTTCTGAGAATTGAGTTTTTCTTGAAACACAAGGGCTGCTTCTTCCACTTCTTCTGCAAATCTTCGCAGTTTTTCGCTATTTGCAGCTTCTTCTTCGCGATCTATTTGTGCCAGCATAGTCGCGGTTCTTCTCTTACCTACAGTTTGTAGCTGCTCGTTTCGAGCAGCCTGTTCTTCTTTGCTGAGTTTTACATGTCCAATAGCCACCATTGACGGAGAACTGCTTGAATCATGTTGAATGGCCAAAGCTGCTTCTGTCACTGGTGTTGGCACATTCGTTGCTGATGTCAGACTTGAAGGGCTTCGTGAACTTTCTTCAATAGCTTCTTTGGCTTGAGCTGCAGGAGTATTGGGCCGGAGTGATTCCTCAAATAACCTTGAGATACCTGCTTCTGGGTAATCGACTTCTTTGTCTCCACGCTTTAAAGGGGCGCCGGTAATTTGAGCCGATTGTGTGGGGAGATAGGAAGGTGATTGCTCATTTGTTATTTGAGTAGATGATGATGCCACAGGTTTTGGGGGCAAAGTTTCGCTTGCCTGCTGTGAATCTAAAGGTGGCAGTACTTTTCTTCTGCCCAATAAATCATTAACGCTTTGAGCTTTGTTTTGATCGGCGTTGAAAAATATTTCAGTCCTTTCACTAGCCCCTCCCCTAGGCGCTATAGGTGATAAGCCTCGAGCTAGAGGTTGGGCAGAGCTCTTGGCTTGAGGCAAAGTTTGCGCTTCAAGCGATCGTGTTAATACAGCAACGCTCTTATCTTCAGGGGCGCTTGCGGCTGCAATGCCTTTGCTTGGTGCTGCAGGAGTGACACTTGGATCATTGTCCGGTTTGGGCACGGCAATTTCCTCGACAATTTTGGTCGATGAAGCTTTTTGTTGAGTTGGACCAGGAGGCATTTGAGCTGTCCCTGCAGCTTCTTCTCTCCCAGGGGAAGTGGCCGGACTTGGAATTTTTGCATTGGTTGCCAGTGGTATAAATGGAGTACGATTATCTGGTAATTCAGGAGAGCCAGGCCATGAAGCTGAAATTGGTTTTTCTCTAGGCGATGGTTTTGATGATGAATCTGGAGTTTTGGGGCGACCCCTTCCTTGAGCAAACAAAGCTATGGGTCCACTGGTCGTGGTATTAGCAGGAGGAGCCTCTTCCTTTTTTTGAGAAACAACAGGAGCTTTGTTTTCTTTAGAAGCGGGTGAGGTTACACTTTCTAGCCATGCACTAGTTGGTGTTGGTGTATTTACAGCTGCTGCAGAAGAGCCTAAAGAGCGTGCATTAGCTTGTGGTCTGGCCGCGCTTTCCTGTTGCTTCGCAATAGAAGTATTCGCTTTGAGAGGTTCTGGTTTGTTCACTCCTTTCTGCAGCAGCACAACAAGTGCATCTGCTTCGTCATGGAGCCTCCTTTTTTCAGTAAGTTGCCCTTCGGCTTCAGCTAAACGTTTTTTTGCCTTTTTTGTTTGCTCTGATTCGTCAATAGCTTCAGCATCAATGTCATCATCATCTTTCTGGGCCCTAAGGGTCCCCTCTTCTTCTGTTTTGACGCGGCTTAATTCTTTTTCAGCAGCAGATACTGCCAGCTCAGCAACACCTAGATCACTTGCTGCCTGAGCCCGGTTTTGCTGGGCATTCGTTAATGGGTCTTGAGTTTGAGCAACTTTGGCTGGTCCTGCTTGCGATGATTTTGCGGTAGTGGAAATGATTTCAGCACAGATCAAGAGCACACATATTTTTTTTAATGACATGATCATATCAATCTGTGACCATGCCGGACTTGCCAGCGGCTTTAGCTTCGGCGAGCATTTTTGCCATACCTTCTTGGCTTTTTTTTATCTGTTCGGGCCGTGCTTCCAGGTCTTTCAGTTGTTTGGCTTTTTTGTGTGCTTCGTCCAATTGTGCACGAACGCCCTCAAATCCTGGGAAGTGAATATAGGCCAACATACGCTTCCACCATGGAATAGGTTCCATTTTGCTGATTACGGCACGTAGTTCTTCAATTTCCGTCATACGCTTTGACTCGATGCGTTCGGCCTGAACTTTTTCATATTCTTCGTACGGACTGGCGGCTGCTTCAGAAGGTTTTGCAGATTCGCTCACATTCGACGCCGCTGCGCTTTGCTCAGTGCGAACGGGGGTGGGTGTTGTTTTTGCCTCAGGAGTTGTTTTTGCCGATTCGCTCACATTCGACGCCGCTGCGCTTTGCTCAGTGCGAACGGGGGTGGGGGTTGTTTTTGCCGATTCGCTCACATTCGACGCCGCTGCGTTTTGCTCAGTGCGAACAGGGGTGGGTGTAGTGGCAGATTGAGCTGCATTATGCTTGAGAGCATTTTGGGCCGTGGTAGCGGATTTGGTGATCTCAGCGAGCGCGATAGCAACAATGTCTTCTTGAAGAGCCGAGGCAGGAGCTTCCTCGGGTGCAGTGGCCGCGCCCGGTAAAGCAGGAGCCGTAGCCTGATCGGATGGAATTGAAATGGTGGTTGGAAGTGCCGGAATATTTGCTGGGGTGGCAGTCTCAGTTGAAGGAAGAGGCGTTGAGACTTGATTAACTACTTTGACTGCGGAAAAAACAAGTGGCGCTTGAAATGACAAAAGGGTTGTTGCAAGAACTACGAGCTTTGCATTCATGGCTCTAACCCCAATAAATTTAAATCTAGTTTTTTAGGATAGTTTTATGTGTAGCAAATTTGAATTACTGGACACAATGATTGGCAATTCTGTCTTTGAATTTGCATGATATGAGCTGCAAGTGACAATTATTGTAACTAGTAGCTTACAAGTGAGACTTTTTGATTATTTTGTAACCAATACCCATGGTTAAAATTGACGGATGATGTGTCGAAAAGGCAATAAAGTTAGTAAAACCTATCTGCCCGACTTCGGGTCTTGCCAATACAATCGTGAATACGGAGTTGGCGCAACATAAGGTTTGTTGCCTCTCATTTCTATTTTTGGCGGGGCGGCTGCAGTCATATCGCGAGCCCCAGAGGTTTGGCTTTGTTGCGGTGAAGCCATGTCGATTTGACCAGCTCTCATGTCTTGCTGACTTCCAGCTTGGTTCACTTGCTGATTGATCAGATCATTGTTTGTTGGGCTGGGGACAAACGGTTTTCGTGTGATGGGTAATGAATGAAATGGAATAATGGTGTTCAGGTAATTGATGGCAAAGTCCAAGTTGCCCGCGCGAATTTGTGTGGCCGCATCTGCCAGGCTGGTGTCCTGTGGGTTGGTCAAAGCAGGGGACGCAGTTTTAACTCCATTCGCAATCCAGCGTGTATCGGACGGGGAGGTTAAACGATTTTCAGCCTGGTTCAGCTGATCTTGGCTTGGAGCTTCATTCTGCAGTAGTTGTGCAGCCGCCACATAATTTTCAATAATTGTCGCAAATTTGGCAAAGGCACCTTTCAGTGTCTTCAGTTCATTGCGCATATATTTTTCATATTCGATGAGTCTTTTTTGTTCATCGACTAAATATGCACTTGCCTCAGATTTATTTCGCCGATTCAATCGGGCCTGTTCTCGTTCGTAATCCGATCGATTGGCTCGATAATTTTGCAATAATTGGTAAAGCTCAGCGGCCCTTTTTTTAATCTGTGCAAAACGTGTAAATTTCAACGCGATGATTCTTGTGCGCTTGTCCGCCAGAGTCTCGACGCCGGAGGCCCTATCCATTAAAGATGTCCTGATCGTGCTGAGTGGAGCAGCTTGCGGCGCAATCGACTGTGTGGGCTTTGGGGAGAAAGATATATTTGGCTGAGCTTGCGAAGTTGAAACAGCTGAGGGGGGAAGGGCTGCATGGAGATTTGATGAGAAGAGCATAACAAATGTAATATATATCCCCACCCCGTATGCACAGCTTGTCCGCCACACATTCAACTCCACTGCGATACACTCAGTGCCAACGAGTGCCTTTAGTCCCGAGCTAGCCGAAGGGATCAATGTCTTATACATGAGCCCCTCTCACGACATTGGGCTTTGGTTCTCTTGTTGACGCTTTTTTCTTTGCAGCACGAACTTCCTCTGCGCTATGGCTACTAATTTCATCTGCTATTTCTTTAAGAGCTTTTTTATTTTGCTTATGTTCGCTATTGAAAACATTCTTCTTAAGAAATCCTGCTTTTTTAACTTTTGCATCCAATGCTTCGTGATCTGTAATCAATTTTCTGAGATGCGCCATTCTTTTTCTTTCTGCTTTTTCAGCTACAGCAGCGCCGCCTTGATCTCCATCAGTAATCGGAGTTTCAATTACAGCTTCCGTTGGTTTTGCAGGATTAATTGTGGTGGGCGCATGTGCTCGCGGAATGTGCACATTCAGGACAATTTGCGTAAATTGTTCACGAATTCGTTTTGCCCCAGGATTAGCTGGCTTCTTGTTTTCTTGCTCTATTAATCTTTGATCCACAGCGTTGCGTAATTCATTAAAATGAACGCCTAGCTGCCTGCGTGCTTCACTCAACAATGCAGGGAACATAAAGCTTGGTGCTTTGTCAGCTTCGGCAAGAAGTCGGTCTCTAAGGTTATTAAAGAGCTCACTTTCCTCTTTTGTTTTTGGCTTAATGGCGGCAAGAGCACCTTCAAATTCAGCAGCTTTGTGGGCTCCATTGACCCTAATTTTTTCAGAATGCCCTTCAATGGCATTTTTGTTGCTTTCATTAAGAGCGGTTGTCGTTGACCAGTTTGCAAGTTGATGCTTGGTAAGTTTATGCACTTCAAGGTCAAGTTCGTGATCGGACACATTGTAATGATTTGTGTTGGTATAGGTCTCAAGTGCCGTTTTGAGTGCGGCTCCGTCATCATTGTGTTCTTGTAAAATCGGGACCACAAGAGCTTGAGTTTGCGGATCAATACGTCCGTCGGCATGGAGTTTACGCAAGTTTTGACCGATAAATCGCACCCCGTCGTCAGTGGTTTGTTCAAGTCTTTCAATCGCCTTCATAAAATCATCAGACTGGATTCTTGCAAAAGCTGTATGGGTTGTTTGATCATTCCAATTGGTCTGGGATGGGGTCGATTGATCCCCTAGTTTTGTTCCAGGAGCAAATGTAACACGCTTGTTACTTTTAGGTTTTGAGCCAACTGGAGGCTTGAATCGGTTTTTTGACTTGATTGCTTTGTTAGCAACTTTTTTTCCGCCCTTTTTTCCAGTTTGGGGTGTGGCGGAAGGGACACTCTGGCCGCCCAGTGAGCTTCCCCATCTAGCTCTTTCTTTTTCAAGTTCTATTCGGGCTAATTCAATTTTTCGATTGGATTTTAATGTTTTTAAGGCAAGTTGATGTTCTTGATCAGTTTTAATACCAGGGGCACCTGTAAGAACCGGTTCTTGAGCTGTTGCTGCAGCTTGTGCAGCTGCAGAAGGAGTTTGTTTTTGAGCTCCAGCTGATTTAGTAGTAGTTGTTTGGTCCTTCCATCGTTTAAGTGTAGCAGCCTTGGCCAGTTCTTCTTCTTGTCTGATTGTAACTTGCCGAGTGACTAATTTGTCGGCTTCTTTTAAAGCATCATTTTGGGCGGCGGCGATTTCCCGGGTGTATTGTTCAACCAGAGCGGCCTTTTCTTGCAAAGCCGTTGTGTCTTTGTCAGAACGCAAAATTTTAAGCCTCAACTCTAAATGATCATTACTATCTTCAAATTTTTTCTCAGCCGCTTCTTTAATTTCAGCTTCGCTCAATGTTTTTGATTTTTGATTTGGATCTTCATTAGCCTTTCCTGCCTTATTTACTGGTTTTTTCAGTAATGCTTCAGCCTTTTGTGCTTCATGAATTCGGGCATCCAGAGCAGGCAAAACGCGTTCTTTCAAAAATTCTAAAGTTTGGTTGATGCCGGCGATCGATTGATCAAGAAGGGCGTTTCGGTGGGCTTCAAGCTGGGAATCGACAACCGTTCTTGCCTTACTTTGGTTTTTTTGTGCCTCGAGTCGGGCAAGAGCCTGCTCCATTCTTTTGATATCGGCAGTGAGTTGCATTTTGGCGCTTTCTGGGCCTAACTTTAGCGCAGCATGTCGAGCTTCAAGATCCTCTTCTGTTTGGGGTGATTTTTTTACTGATTGTTGAGTAATAAGTGTGGCTAATCTGTGTTCCAGATATGCTTTTTGGGTTTTTAATTTTTTCAGTTCTTCAGATTCTGGCTCAGCGGAAACAGCGGGACTTTTGGCTTTGTTAGTGGTTCCAGGAACTGAGGTAGGAATGAGACGGGCGGTGCTTTGAAGCGAAATTTGAGTTTCGATAGCAGTAATGGCGCCTTCAAGGTTTTTTTGTTCAGGGCTTTTTCCAATATCAAGACGGAGAATGCCTGCTAATTCACCTTCTTTTTCAGTCGTTAACAGCCCCTTACTTTTTAGAACTTCAATTTCACTTTTTAATGTACGGGCCCGTTCTTGATCATATTTAAGTTCATCAGAGCTGATGTTAAATCCATTACCACCAAACATCTGGCTGGTGTTTTTTAATGCTTCTTGGATGCCGTCCATGGCGCCTTGATATTCATCACGAATTCCTTTCAGGGCGGCTTGGGTTTCACCGGTTGCCATAGCGATATCAGTTGCCTCGACATTGTCCTTGAGAGACACAACTTTAACGGTCAAACCACCATCTCTGGGCAGAGCTTTTTCAAAGCCTTTTTGTACAAAATCTAAAATTCCATTTTTGTCCGTTGAAGCAGGGATTGAAGAAGTGTGGACTTCCGGCACAACTGAAGTAGGGGGTGCGGCGGGAGAAGGTGCCTTTTTCGGTACTGACCCAATCGCAATAGCATTATCACTCAAAACCCCCCTGAGCTCTAAATATGGTTTTTTAATAATTTCTTCAAGTTCTTCCGCTGAAGTTTCGTCTAAATGAGGGCCCTCATTCAAGTGCTGAATTATTGCACTATGCAAGGCCTCTGGATTTTCGGAATCGAAGGTTTTGTTTTCCAGAGCTGCTTTTAAAAATATTTTGGTTGCTTCGCTTATTGGAGATAAAGTAGTCGCTACGCAAAAGCTATTCAGAATTAATAAAAGTTTTAAGGTCCTTAATCTGTTACTTATCATGAGCGGACCTTGCTAGTGGGGCCACTCTTCGGCTATTCCCATGTGTTTTTTTAGATTCTGGCAGATGTGTTGGAACATCGGGAAATTGGTTTTTATTGGTATGTGTCTTCGATGCCAATGATGCAGTAGGGAGAATTGCTTGAACACGAGATTGCTCTGTCTGTACAGCGGCTTTTTGTTCACTGATAAATTTAGATTGTTCTTCAAGTTTTTTCTGTTGAGCTAAGATACTCGCAACTCTCCCTTCCTGTGCGGCTTGTAAAAGTTTTTGGTTGAGCAGCAAAGCCTCTGATTTTTGTTGTTCTTTAGCTACCATACTTTTCAGTCGCCCCTCATTTGCGGCATTAAGAAGGCGTTCATTGATGCTTAACCCCTGTGCTTTTTTATTGGGTTCCATTGTACCCTTCGGCTCAGCTTCAACACTCGGTATATTTTCTATATTGGCAACTTTGTCAGCCTCATGTGAACCCTTTAGTGTTTTCAGGTCGGCGGCATGTGCTACCTGTGAAGCGGCTAATTGCGCAGCAGTTGCGGTATGAGCTTCGACATTTGTGTCGTGAGCTAATTTGAGTTTAACCTGATCATCTGCAAGCCTTTCGAAGGCGACTTCAGCAGCTTGGGCCTGTTCTTTGGCATTAGTAGCGTCTTGTTCGGCGGCATTAAGAGCTGTATTGGCAGTTTCGATTTCGTTATCTAAATTTTGTACCATAGTTTTTAAAGAACTTACGGTACCATTTAGTTCTGAGGCCTTTCCTGCCGCGGTACCATGTGCAGCTTTGAGCCTATCTCTTTCTTCTACAGCAGCATTACGCTGAGCGGCCAATTCATAAAGTTTTTCTTTCAGTTGTGCGGCCTTGGTAGCACCTGCATCGCCATTTGCATTTGCTGCCTCCAGAGCCCTTTGGTTTTCAGCAATTTGTTGTTCAAGAGCAGAACTTTTTTCATTTGCGGCTTTTTCTGCTGCAGAGAGTCTTGCAACTTCGGCGTTTTGGGCATCAAGCTCTTGTTGTGATTTTTGGGCGGCAGTATTTGCATTCTCAACCTGATGTTGTAAATCTGTAACAGCTTTGGCATGTTCGGCAGCCTGGCTTGCGGTGGCTTCTTCTACGGCAGCGGCTTTGTCGGCTTCATGTCTGGCAGTAAGTTCCTGTTGCTGAAGCGCAAAAGCAGCTTCGCGTTCTTGTGCTTGTTGGGCAGCCGCGGCTTCTTGACCGGCTAGTTTTTTGTTTAAGGCTTCAGTTTCTTCTGTGTTTTTCTTCTGCAGGGCTGCTAGCTCGGCTTGAAGTTTTTCTATGGCAGCAGCTTTTTCAGATGCATCACCAGCAGTTTGTTGTTGCGCGGCCTCGACTTTCGCTTGAGCCTCTTGGATCGCAGCGCTGTGTGCACGTTCCATGGCGGCTTTTTCCTCGCTTTGTTTGCGTTGGAGTTCTTCATTGGCTTTGTTGGCAGCCGCAAGGTCTGCATCATGGTTTTGGTTAAGTTTTTGTATTGCTTGGTCATGGCTGACGCTGAGGGCATTAATAGCAGCAGTTTGTTGCTGTTTCATAACTTCAATTGTGGCTTGGTGGGCTTGTTTTTGAGCCAAGATTTCTTGGGCATGTTGATTTTTTGTGGCTTCATGTGCGGCATTGGCAACTTCGATTTCTTTTTGAGCCGCTTTGATTGCGGCCTGCTCGGTAGCAAGTTGAGCTTTTGCTGCGGCAAGGTCTTTTGCCAGTTGTTCTGTAGCGCCAGCAGTTTTCGATCCCTCCTGTTGGGCTGCTGTGAGGGCGTCTTCTAATTCAGAGACTTTTTTGTTTTGCAATTGTTCACGTGCACGAGCAGCATCTGCAGAGACATTGAGTGATTCAAGGTCTTTGGCTTGTGTAGCAAGTTGTGCTTCCTGGGCTGTAAGTTTTGCTTGGCGAGTAGCTACTTCATCTTGGGAGGCCCTCAATTGGTCTTGTAATGCATTTTTTTCGGCTTCATGAGCGGCAGCAGCGCTTTGGGCTTCATGAGCAGCAGCAGCAAATTTTGCATCACGTTCGGCAAGGTCTGTTGCTGCCTTTTTGGCGGCGAGTTCCGCGGCAGCACTATTTTCTTGCAAGTTTCGGGTCAGGCCATCAATTTCTGCTTGTTTTGCAGCGATTGCAGCAGCGTCGGCAGCTCCGGCAGCTCCGGAGGTTTTTCGGAGATTTTCTAATTCATCGCCTTTGGCTGCAAGCTGGCCGGTAATCTCAGAGGCTTCTTCGGACAACTTTTTGATTTGAGCGGCATCATCTTCGGCTTGTTTTTGGGCAGCAGCGGCAGCTGTATTGGCCGCTTTCAAGGCACCATCTTTGGCTTCAATATCTTTTTTAGCTTGTTCAAGGCCTTGAGTTGCAGCAGCGCGGGCGGTTTCAG
>JAHFBP010000001.1:0-55029 GCA_023249975.1 bacterium | reverse complement strand
AGCAGTCGATAATTTATCATTAAGTTCGGCGATTTGTTTCTCGCGAGCAGCTAGGTCATCCATTGTTTTTTGGTGTAATTTAGCTTCGGCATTGACGGTGTTTCTGAGAGTTTCAATTTGTTGGGCATGTTTGGCTTCTTGTTCTTTGGCGGCTTGAGCAGCAGCGGCTTTGGCTGCCTCGGCAGCTTTTGCAGTTGCTTCGTGTGCAGCCGTTTCACGGGCAAGGGCTTCTTCGTGTTCCTTTGCTTTTTTGGTGACAGCCAGAAGGTCCTCGGCTTGTTGTGTATTGTGTTTACGTTGCAATTCATTTCTGCGATCACTTTCTTCTTTTGCAGCTTTCGCAGCAGCAAGATCTTTCTTGAGTGCGGCAAGTTCTTCAGCTTGACTGGCTGCTAATGCCGCGGCATCATCAGCACGTTTTTTTTCTGCGTCACGTTGGGCGGAAAGCTCATTGTAATTTGTCTGCAGTCCTTCAAAGGCGCTATCTTTGGCACTGAGACGTTCTGTTAATTCGGAGTTGGCCGCTAAGTGTGCAGCATTTTGGAGTGTCGCTTGTTCAAGTTGACTTTTGGTTTGCGCATGTGCAGATTGTTCGGCAAGATGTGCCGCTTTGGTATTTTCATGCGCTTCTTGGGCAGCAGCCGCATCGGATTCAGCGGTTTTTTGAGCTTCTTTAGCCTTTCGAGCTTCTTCGGCTGACTGCTTGGCTTTTTCAAGTGCGCCCTTTTTTTCGTTTTGAGCAAGATTTAGTTGGAGCTCGGCGTCTCCTTTTGCTGCATTCGCATGAGCAAGTTGTTCTGCAGAGACTTTGGCTTGATCTTTATAGTGATCGAGTGCTTTCAGTTGGTCATTAAATCTACGCACAATTTCATCAAGTTTTTTTATAAATGCAGCAGTATTTTTTGAGGCTTCAGCAAGAGCTGTTTTTCTGACTACTTCAAACACCAATCTTTCCAAGTGATGTGCAGGTTTTGCTTGATTGGCTTTGGTAAAACCAGTGAATTTTACACCATTGTTCTCAGCTGCATTCTTTATTATTTCTTCCAAGAAATTTAGAGCAGAGGTTTGATTGCTGGCATCTTTAAATTGTTCTTTGATAGCGTTGATAATAACCAGTTTTGTGGCAGCATTTTCTTTATGATCCAAGAGCACAAGGGCTCCACGTAAAAGATTAATGTTTTGGTCGGTAAGCTTATGACCAGCAACAGCTTGTGATTCTTGTTCGGAAACATCTCCTGCAAATCTTACAAGGTTTGCTCTTAATGCTGCAACTAAGGCATCGGTTTCAGATTTGTCAGGTGGTGCCAACAGAGCATTTTCCATAACTACGCACACAAGCAACCACAAGCCTATTACGCCAAAGCGTCGAAGGCCAGCCCCATTTTTTCGTAAAAAATGAAGAAGTGCGCGTAACATGGCGGATGTGCTCATCTAAAAAGCCTCCCATCTAATTATCAGTATAATTCAGTCTGTAAATATTAAACAAGGAAATAGCTTGATGAAAGTTGCCCGAGAGTTGCACCTCGGGATCAGGCACGCCATACTAGGTTAATAAGTGCAGTTTTGCCTGGAAAAAAGAACAAAAATGGGGGTTTTAAGATGAATCGGAAAAATTATCTTCATAGGGGCTATGAAAAAGAATTAAATATAGATGCAGAAATATATGAAATTATTGCCATCATGGGACCTCGCCAGGCGGGAAAAACAACTTTAGCCAAAGAAACATTTCCTCATCATGCCTATTTTTCACTTGAAATACCAAAAACACGAAAAATGATTTGTGAAGATATTGAGGCATTTTTAACTAAAGATCATAATGCACCCGGTATCATTATTGATGAATTTCAGCTTGAGCCAGATATCCTATCGTATTTGCATGGCATTATTGACGATCATCGATTTAATGACACAGAAAGGCCAGGCTATTTTATTTTGACGGGGTCGCATAATTTTTTGATGAATCAATACATTACGCAATCATTGGCAGGTCGTGTTCGTATTTTTCAAATGCTTCCTCTCTCTCTCAAGGAATTATCTGTCAATAACTTACTCAGCAATGACGTAAATGAAGTCATATTCAATGGGGGATATGCTAACATTATACAAAAGAGAGAGCCTCACGAAAAATTTTATTTCAACTACGTTAATACGTATCTTGAGCGTGATGTTCATCAGTTGGATAAGCTTGTTGATCTGCGTACATTTCGAAAATTTATGGGGCTGTGTGCGCTTCGCACGGGACAGCTTTTGAACACTCATTCATTGGCTAATGATTGCAAAATTACCGTTAAACAGGTGGATGAGTGGCTCACCATTCTAGAGGCAAGTTACCTCATTGTGTTAGTTCCACCGTATTATCAAAATTATGGAAAAACGCTCGTAAAATCCAATAAATTGTATTTTTGTGATACAGGGCTTGCGTGCCATCTTTTGGGTATTCAATCAGCTGAAGATCTTGCAGATCACGATTTGGTTGGAAATTTGTTTGAAACTCTGATTGTTTCAGAATTTTACAAAAAGTTTTATACCCTCGGGAAAAACCCCGGTTATATCATGAATTTTTGGCGCGACACCGAAGGGCATGAACTTGATTGCTTGTTTAATTACGGATACGGATCAAAAAACCTTGCTCCAATAGAGATTAAGTTAAATGACACCGTGAGTTCAGACTTTTTTAAGGGACTGCATTATTGGTGCGATCGGGCCGAAATCGAGTATTCAAAATCATACCTCATCTATGGTGGGCTTGAAAATTATGATACGACAGGTGGGCACGTGGTCAGTTGGCAAAATGCTGCCGATGTCATTGATTTTAAGTAGCGCCAAACACTTGATTTAGTTGCTGATTGATTTTTACTTTCCCGTCCCATACCCATTTTTTGAAGCACAAAATCACACCCTAAAAGTTGTCGGAGGGATTGTTCCCCAGAGTTTTAATGCCCGGGGGTTGCGCCTCGGGATCAAGCGCGCCATACTAGATTAATAGGGGACAACAAGCCTGGAAAAAAGAGCAAAAATTGGGGTTTTAAAGTGGATCAAAAAAATTATCTTCATAGGGGCTATGAGGCGCGACTTAAAGAAAGAGCCAAATCAAGCCAAATTATTGCGATTCTTGGGCCTCGTCAGGCGGGAAAAACAACTTTAGCTAAAGAAACCTTTCCTGACCACGCCTATTTTTCACTTGAAAAAAGTGATACCTATGAAATGGTATGTAAGGACATAGAGGGCTTTTTGATGCGCGATTATAATGCACCTGGAATTATAATTGACGAATTTCAACTTGAGCCCAAAATTCTATCGTATTTACATTATATTATTGATGAAGATCGTTTTAATGATAATCGTAGACCTGGTTACTTTATTTTGACCGGATCGCATAATTTTTTGATGAATCAATATATTACGCAATCATTGGCAGGGCGGGTGCATATTTTTCAAATGCTGCCACTTTCACTCAAAGAATTATCACACATTAATTTGTTGAGTCCCAATGTGAATGAAGTCATTTTTAACGGTGGTTATGCTGATGTCATACAAAAAACAGAAACCCCCGAAATATTTTATGATGACTATATTTTTACGTATCTTGAGCGCGACGTTCATCAATTGGATAAGCTTGTTGATCTGCGTACATTTCGAAAATTTATGGGGCTGTGTGCGCTTCGCACGGGACAGCTTTTGAACACTCATTCATTGGCTAATGATTGCAAAATTACCGTTAAACAGGTGGATGAGTGGCTCACCATTCTAGAGGCAAGTTACCTCATTGTGTTAGTTCCACCGTATTATCAAAATTATGGAAAAACGCTCGTAAAATCCAATAAATTGTATTTTTGTGATACAGGGCTTGCGTGCCATCTTTTGGGTATTCAATCAGCTGAAGATCTTGCAGATCACGATTTGGTTGGAAATTTGTTTGAAACTCTGATTGTTTCAGAATTTTACAAAAAGTTTTATACCCTCGGGAAAAACCCCGGTTATATCATGAATTTTTGGCGCGACACCGAAGGGCATGAACTTGATTGCTTGTTTAATTACGGATACGGATCAAAAAACCTTGCTCCAATAGAGATTAAGTTAAATGACACCGTGAGTTCAGACTTTTTTAAGGGACTGCATTATTGGTGCGATCGGGCCGAGATCGAGTATTCAAAATCATACCTCATCTATGGTGGGCTTGAAAATTATGATACGGCAGACGGGCACGTGGTCAGTTGGCAAAATGCTGCCGATGTCGTTGATTTTAAGTAGCGCCATGCTCTAGATAATTTGTTGTGAAAAATCAGAAAACCCTGGTATAATTTGGACATATTTGCAATCGAATTGCAAAATTGTCCAGTTTTCGAGGGAGTTAAAGATGTTGGTAAAACGCACGATCGCCGATCAGATCATGGAAGCTGCGTCTGAGTACCCTGCAGTTGCCATTGTGGGGCCTCGGCAGTCTGGAAAAACAACATTAGCTCAAACTCTGTTTCCGAGTCATGTTTACATTTCACTCGAAGATTATGATGTGCGTGAACTGGCACATGCCGATCCACGGCGCTTTTTGGGCGATTACCCGAGCGAGTCCGGCATTATTTTGGATGAAATTCAGCATGCCCCCAAGTTACTTTCATATATCCAAACCATCGCCGATCGTGAAAAAAAACATGGTTTTTTTATTGTAACGGGATCACAAAATTTCTTAGTCAACGAAGCAATTACTCAGACCCTGGCAGGAAGAATGGCGGTTATCACGCTCTTGCCGCTTTCAATCAGTGAATTGAAGGGCGCTGGTTTGTTACCAGAAAAAATTGAAGCATTGGTTTTCAAGGGGTCATACCCCAAGGCACATGCTGAAAATCCCAATATTAAGCGATTATATGCCAATTACCTCAAATTGTATGTTGAGCGTGATGTGCGTACGATCAAAATGGTTGCAGATCTCAATCAGTTTCAGACCTTTATGCGGCTGTTGGCAGGACGAATCGGGCAAATTGTGGATTTAACTTCGCTGGGAAATGATTGTGGAATCACGCAAAATACGGTCAAATCATGGATTTCGATTCTTGAGGCAAGCTACGTCATTTTCCCTCTTCATCCGTATTTTAATAATTTTGGCAAACGGCTGATCAAGTCGCCTAAAATCTATTTTATTGATACCGGAATTGCGTGTTCTTTGCTCAAAATTAATTCAGCAGAAGAGGTTGCGTCGCATTCTTTGCGCGGCGGCTTAGTAGAATCACTGATTATTTCGGATATTTTAAAGCAATATTACAACATTGACGAAGCTCCACGTCTTTATTTCTGGCGGGACAAGGTGGGTCATGAAGTCGATTGCATTATCGATCAATCGCAGCATCCCATCCCAGTGGAGATCAAATCAGGCCAAACTATTGCCTCTGATTTTTTTAACAACATGATGTATTGGAAAAAGGCCGCTGAGCTGCCAGATGTCCAAAGTTATTTGATTTATGCGGGAGACAAAGATCAGTCGTGGCCGCAGGCTCAGGTCCTCAGTTGGCAATCGGCGGGGGAGTTAGTTAAGAATTTAGAAGCAGGCTCTCACAAGGGCATATTCTAAATCACCCATCCACCTCCCCCATGCCCTGAGTGTTTTTCATAAGCACTTATTTACTGTGGCCAGGCGTGGCCTCACGACGAAGAATATTTTTCTTAAATTTATCGGGCAGAGAAAGTTCGCCTTTTGCCTTCCAAGCAGCATCCTGAGCTTTCTTTTTCTCGGCTTTTTCTTTGGAAATAGCTCGCTTAGTATCTTTGATCGCTGTGTTTTCGGCTGTTTTTTCGCGAGCTTTTTTCTGAGCTAGGAATTCAACTTTTTCAGAAAGGGTCATTTTTGCTGAACTATTTTCTTCTTTATGAGCAGAAATCGCGGCTTTTGAATCCGTGGTTTTCAGAGCCAAGAAAGCTTTTGCTTTTGCCAAGAGTCCAATGTTTTCAGCTTTGGGGGCTGTTTTTTCCACAGCTATTTTAATGATGGCATCTTGTTTTGCCATCTCAATTCTGGCAGCTTTTTTCTCTGAATCAGAGCCAACTTCGGAGAGGGTGGTGTTGAGTGTGCGTTTAGCGGCTTCCAACGTTGCAGTGGCTTGGGATGCAGCTTTGGTTTCGGCAACAACCTTTTTGAGAGTTTCAGCAGCTGTAGCATCAGCAGTATTTTGTTTTTCAACAAGGACTGCGTGATCAGATATAATTTTTCGAGCAGCATCAATTTCACGTTGTGGTGCGGTGTTAAGTTGGTTTGCTACAATATCTTGTGCTATCGTGAAGTCTATTGTTTTTCCACCAATTCCCAGAATAGCACCAACTTTTATTGAAGTTTTTCCTTCATATTTTCTGACATCGGCTTGAGCTTTAGCAGCATCTTGTTTCTTTTGAGTCAGCTCTTTATTTGATTCAGCCAATGTTTTTTGTGCGTCCTTGAGTGCCTGAGTTTGGGTTTCAACGTCTGTCTTGGCCGTAGTAATTAACTCTTTGTTTTTTGTCTCTAATTCTTTTTTCTGTTGATCCGCCTCATTTTTAAGAAGATCCTTGCCTGCTTTGATATCTTTGATCAATTGAGTCTGAGTATCAAAAGTGGTTTTGGCCGCATCTCTTTGCACTGTGGCGTCATTAATAGTTTTTTGTAACTGCTCAAGTCGTGCAGTGGCATATATTGTGCCGTTCGCACTCAGTAGCCCCCCGCGCGTTGCAGAATCTGTTTGCTTTTTAAGGCTATCAAAAGTTTTTTGATGAGTTTTTACGAGATCTGCAAGGTTATCGACCTTCTTTTTAAGGTCCGTCTTCTTTTTATCAGCTTCTTTCGGGTCCAGGGCTCCCGCAAGGCGTAACTTGTCATCATCACTATGGCCAGCTACTATTTTTGACTCGGCAACCTTTTTTTCAGCCGCTCTGATGGCATCGGTAAGTTCTTTTGTTTTGCTACCAACAGGTGCCTTAAGATAGGCGTCTTTAGCATCTAAAAGATTTTTTTCATTTTCTGCGACGGTTTTTTCTTTTTCAGCCTGGTCTAAATTAGTTTGTGCTTTTTCCGCGACATCAACCAGTTCTTGTACCTTGGTCCATTTGGCCAATTCAGCCTCAGCGGCTTGAATGTTTTTTTGTGCTTTTTCAAGGTCAAATCCCTTTATGTCAGAAGGGAAGGTGAGGGCGTTACGCGCATCATTCACAGCTTTTGCTTTAATCTCAAGGTTGGTTTTGATGGCGGCTTTTTTGGCATCGCTCAGTTCTGTTGCTTTAGCGTCGAGTTGTTTCAGTTCGGCAAGGGCGGCTGCATTGGCAGCATCACGGGTACTTTCCTGACTTATTCTTTTGGCCTCGAGATTGACCACTTCAGCGGCTTGTTTTTCAATATTCATTGCAATAGATGCCTCGGTGACATCTTTTCCTGTGTGGATCTCATTTAATGTTTTTTCATGGGCATTTTTAACGGCATCTTGAACGATTGCCGCGGTACTCGTGCGGACAGCAGGCAGGGCTTGGGCTGCGGCAAGAGCGATTTCGTTTTCCTTGAGAGGTTTTTGGGCAGCGGCAGCTGCTTGAGAGTTTTGTTTCTGGACCAGACTGTTGGCTGTTTTTTCGAGCTCTGTTTTAGCCGAACTGAATTCACTTTGTTTATCAGTAACAGCTTTTTCTGCGAGCCTGAGAGCTTCTTCAAGCGATTTTGCAAGGTTTGGATCGAGAGCAGCAGCCTTTTTCAGGTCATCCAAGTTTTTTTGCGCTAGGCTCGCTTCACCTTGCAGTCTTGTAACGGTTGCGGTGTGTTCAGTTTTTTTGGTGGTGAGAGTTCTAATCTCGCCTGCAAGTTCAGCTTCGGCACGGGCAATTGCATGGGTAGCTTGTGCTTCTTTTGCCCATTTATTGGCATCGGGCAGTTTGCCTGTGGCCTCATCGGCAGCAGCTTTGGTTGCGAGGGCTTCTTGTTCAGCGGATTCGAGATCCGATTTGTTTTGGGTTAAGGCATCATTATTGCTCCCTGTTTCTTCACCAAGTCTGCTGGCTTCCTCGGTGGCCGCGTCTTTTTCTTTTGTTCGAGTTTGAATGAGGGCTTCAATACTGTTTTTTACAGCATCATTGGTGGCATTACTTTTTAGCGCAGTGAGCGCATCAATGCTTTTTTCCAGCTCAGTTGCAGTTTTTTCAGCAGCAGCTTTCTTTTTTTCCAATTCTGGTTTTTTCGTGGTGAGTTCAGCAGATGTTCGCTTGAGCTCTTCAACTTTGTTTTGTGCCTTGGTGGCCAAACGTTGCTTTTCATTTGCATCAGTAAGAGCTTTTTCAGAGGCTGCAGTGGTGTGGGCCATGGTCGCTTCGGGCAATGCGGCATTTTCGCCGGCAGTGGTCAATGTTTTTTCGATATCAGCATGAGTTATTCCAGCATCTTTAATGGCTTTGAGGACCATGGTGGCTTCATGAAATTTTGAGGCAGCCGTATTATAGCTGTCCTTGAGACTCTGATCATTTGTATTTGCATCTAGGGCTTTTTTGGCACCATCAAATGCCGTTTTTGCTTCAGTAACAGCTTTTGTTGCGGGGTCAACAAGAGCTTTTGTTTTTCCCTCGATATCCGCAGTAGTTTTAATCGAGCCTTTGTCTTGAATATTGCCGAGTGTGTTAGCCTCAGTAACCAATGCTTGGAGTTTTTTGATATCATCTGGAGAGTTGACTGTTATGGCCACTATTTCTGTTTTAAGTGATCTTTCCAGGACCGTTGAGGCTTCAGTTGTTTTTTGAGTAACATCTGCGAGGTTTTGGACTGTGGCTTTTACGCCGTCGCTGGCATCAGGGAATTTTTTAGAGATCTCAGCCAAAGCATTATGTTTTTGAGTCAGAGTATTTATTTTTTCATCTAAATTTTTTCGTACAGCAGCCTTTTTTGTCGGATCCGTTTCGTCATTTAATTTTTTCTGGGCCTCATCAAGTTCTGAATTTGCTGCATCAAAAGCGGCTTTGGCTTCGCTGACACCTTTGTTGTCGGCAATGTTTTTTTCAATCCTTGAAGTCAGGCCTGTTTTCATAGATTGGTCAAGGCTGGTAAGACCTTTGGCTTCTTCCAGTAATTCCGGTAATTTTTCACCGTTACCGGAATTTTCGGCTTCAATTGCAGTATCAAGGGCAGCTTTGAGTGTGTTTTTAGCGGTATCTGTTGTGGCCGCTGTTATGGCATCAGTTGCAGTCTTTTTTGTAGCTTCAGTTGCAGTTTGCGCGTTTTCAGATATTGCTTTATTCAATAAAGTTTTTTGCTCCTCAAACGTTTTGATTGCTTTGTCAAATGTCGCTCTTGCTGCTTTATCTGCTGGATTAGCATTGTTGCCAGCTATTGCGGCTTCAAAAGTCACTTTCGCGGCTTCAAATGATTCTTGCGCCTTCTTGATTGTTATATTGGCGTCCAATTTTTTGGTGGTTTCGCCCAGATCAATATCAGCATAATTTGTAGCTTCAGCTTTTAATGCGTTGTGGTCAGCGCCAGGTTTTTCTAATTCAGCTTTAAAAGCATTGTTTAGTGCAGCTTCGGTGGATTTTTTTAGGTCTTCAGTCTTGTGTTTTATGAGGGCATCAGAGGCAGCGGAGTTTTCGGTTTTTTCCAGTTCAGCCTTGAAATCTGCAAGGACTTTGGTGTGGTTGTTTTGGGCATCAACAAGAGCCTTTCGTTTATTAGCGTCACTTAAGTCAGCTTTTTTCGTCTCAACAGCTTTTTTGGCATCATGAACAACATCTAATTTGGCTTGAATAGCTCGATTTGCTGTAAATTGTTTTTCTGAAGATGTTAATTTCTCAAATCCTTGAAGGTGAACACTGGCCGAAGCTTTGGCTTTGTTATCCGCAAGGGCTTCTCTGAATTTTGCTTGTTCTTGTTCGAGAGTCGCAACTTTTTCTTCTAAAACATCCTTTTTTGTTTTGCTTGAATCTGTGCCATCATTACCTTTGGGATCAGCATTATAGGCATCTCTGGCAGCGTTAACTTCATTTTGTGATGACTCAAGTTTTTTGCGGCCCTCATCAATGGCAGCATTGGCAGCAATTACCTCATCAGGTTTACGATCAGGCTTAAAATCGGGAATTATTTGAGCATGAGCCGCAGCTTCAGTTTGTAGTTCCAACAATTGAGCATTGATTGTGGTTACATCATTTGCCTTTTCTGCTTTGGTAACAGCTTCGGCAAAGGCCGCTTTGAGCACTGTATTTGGATCAAAAGGAGCAGGCGCTTCCCCAAGCATCGGTTTTTTTGGTGTGATGTTAGTATCCACAGTCTCTAAAGGATTAACTGTACGGAGTTTTGCATTTGCAGCATTAAGTGTCTCAATAGCCCCTGCAAATTTCGTTCGATTCTCAGGCTTGTCTAAATTTTTTTTTAATTTCGCAATGTTTTCTTTTGCAGCAGCGACTTCATTTTGAGCAAGCTTCAGCACAGAGGGTGGGGCTTTTTTAGAAAAAAGACTAAAACTCGTCTTTTTAGCAGGGGCTTGCACAGCTTCAGCAACAACAGATTGCTCTTCAGTGGAGCCATCAGATCTTGGGGTTCCGGCAGGTGTTGCATCGGCTGATGTATTGCTGCGAAAGGTGCTGATGTTTTCTGAGTCAATAGATTCTCTTAGCGATGAGAGGGGTGAGGTTGCGGCTCCTTCTGAGTCACGCGGAGAGCGGAGAGTACCTAGACTGGAGTCGAAACTTTCAGATGAACGTGCAGTGTCAGATGTCGTTGTGGACGTCGCGGTACTGCTTCCGTCAGATAAGGAAGGAGTGTTCTGTTGAGAGTCTAGATCCCGAACAGCCCTTAATACATCAAGTTTCGGTACGATGGGTTTCGTGGGGGCTGAGCCTGAATAACAAGCTTCCTTTTGTCCAATAACCAATAATCCTGCAAACAGACCGGCGTACAAGATTTTGATTTTCATGGATTCCCCTCTTTTTTATGCAATATTTTTTTTAACGAGCCTTTGGTTTTTTTGCATCAGGAATCATTTCTTGAATGATTTCCATCACTTTTTCAGTTTCTGCTCGGGTGTCTTCAACTCCGCCAATATTGTAGGGCGATGTGGCCGGAGGTTTGACAGCAGGTCCAGATTGGGCTTGGGGTGTCTGCTCAATGACGGTGAGGTAAACGGGTTTGCCCTCAGCTGTAATGGCAACCGGTAGAGATTTTGGGGCTGTGGAATCGGTTGGTTTTGGATCGGTGGCGGGGGCAGCATGAATTGCGCCAGTTGTTATCAAGCAGGTGATGAGTAACATTATTTTTTTCATGATTAAAATCCTTTTCTGGCTATCAATTCACGGCCCTATATTACCATTAGTAACAAAGCCAGGGGGTAAAAAGCAATGGTTTGCTGTTTTGATAAGAACTATATTTTTTCTTTAATTAATTTGGTCTACGTTCATTTTCTAAAGGGTACCGTTCTGCCGAACGGACGGGCATTAAGAGAGCCATTGCGCCCTCTTAATAATCTGGCAACTCATGGCTTGCCGCCCTGAGTACCCGCTTTACGCTTCGGTTTCTCAGCAACCGCAGCAAGCTGCTCTGTCTGGAAATCGAAGCTTACAGGGAACAAATAATCCCTAACCACTGAGCTGTTCGTCCTGCCGTGACCTTTGTAGTTTTAACGAAATGGGGAATGAAACTAAGCGTAATCGATTTGTAAATTATTGGTGCCTCATAAGCTCGAATGCGAGAGCAGAGCAGCTTGCTGCGGATGCCGAAGTCACTTGAGCGTCGGGAGGGTATTAGGGATGCCTACCTAATTGCCGAGATGGTAAGAGGGCGCAACCAGCCCTCTTGCGAACCTTAAGCCCTTTGCCGGCCAGGCAGAAAAAAGACATTCGTCAGAGGCGCAATGGCTCTCTTAATGCCCGTCCGTTCGGTAGAACGGTAACCTTGGAGATGGACATAGATTAAGAACTTATCCGAAAATTAAACAGTTAGATTTCTTAAATTTTTAAATATTCACCTACACCCCGCATGCCCTGAGTGTTTTGTGAGCTTCCGGACGAACAAAATGTATCGAAGGGTCGCTATTGTAAGCCCTTAAGAGTAATTTTCTTGTACACCCTTCGATACATTTTTCTACGAAAAACACTCAGGGCATGCGGGGTGTAGGTGAATATTTTTGTTGTTTTTTAAAATGTGTTTAATTACCGGTAAGACATAAATTAAATAAAAGAAAAGGGCCCCTCTTTAGGAAGGACCCTTATTGATTAAGCTATTACGTGCATGACTGAGCCTTAGTCAGCCGTCATGTCCACTTCCTCAAAAGCTGAAAGTTCGACTTCTGATTTTTTGTTTTTATTTTTTTTGGACTTTTCAGACTTGTGTTCTGACTTGTGTTCTGACTTGTTCTTTTTTTCATGTTTGCGTTCAGACTTTGAAGATTTTTCTGAGCTGAATGGGCTAAACAACCAATTGGTAAATTTTTGCCACAAGCTCATTTCTTCATGCTTGTTTGATTTTTTGTGTGATGCATGTTTCATCGATTTTTCTTTTTTTACCTCTTTTTTCATCTCAGATTTTTTAGAATCAGTTGATGAAACTTGGGTATCATTACCCTTTGAGCCATAGCTGCCATAGGCAATTTTGGTTGTTCCAGCAAGAGCAACAAGGGCGATAATCAGTAAAAGTTTTTTCTTCATGATTTTTCAATCTCCATTTTTGATTACAAATAAGACTAGTTCTTTTGATCGGCAGCTTTATCGGCAGCGCGAGCATCCTTCAATTCTTTTTGGGCAGCTTTAAGTTTGGCCTTAGCCTTTGTAACAGCAGAGCTTTCACTAGCTGAACTATTCTTTGAATTTTTACCTGCAAATGCAGAGCTGGTAATAAATCCAGCGGCAAGAACGAGAGTGATCGCGAGGGCCTTGAGATTCAACTTCATCGTAAACTCCTTGGTTTCTGAGATTTTTGGTCTTCGTCTCTACTCACAGTATATTTCAGCTAGAAATTTTAACGCAATGGTTTTGATAACTTTCTTCCCAAAATGAGGAATTAAAATCTGCGGCGGTACAAATTGCCCTTTTTGCCAATAATGTCTGCATAGGCGTCAACAATAATTTTTCTGGTCGCTGGATTGAGGATTACTCGGTCATTTTTGGTATCACCAGGTGCATCAGGGCCGTTTAATTCAGAATCGGAGCGGTTAATTTGTAGATCTACCAGAGGGCTGAACAGCTCTTCGGCATGAGCTAAGTCAAAATTTTTCATGTAAATCATGTCGCTTTCTAGCAAGTGAGCGACAAATAGGTCAGAATCGGGATTATTGCCCATTCGGCTGAATGCATTGGTCCAGTCCTTGCTTGAGCGAGAAAGGGCCTGCTTAGGGTCAATTTTCAGCTGTTTGAACCATTGAGCACGAGCTATGCCGTTGATGGTCGTGGCATCACGTGTTTGTGAGTCATCAATATTTACGGACTGGCCAAAGATGGTTCCAGCATTGATGTTGTTTGGCCCGATTAATACGCCGTAGAGGATTAAAAGGGTAGTGAGTTTTCGTAGCTTTAGTAAAGTAGAGTTAAGCATGATATTCTCCATTTTTTAACTTTCCAATTTTTAGCTTTCTAGGTGTTTCAAAAGTGTGTCGAGCGTTTGAGTGGCCGCATCACCGGGCTTGAGAGATTTGAGCGCACGCGCAATTTCTACATATTTGCCATATACCAATTTGGTTTTATCTTTGTCTGTGCCAGCGGCGGTCAATTCTTGATACGCATCGGTCCACACTCTGTCAGCAACGGTTTTTTTGTCAGAATTGGTTTGAGCTTTGTCGCGCATCAAGGTGACCCAAAAGGCAGAGTTGCGAGCTGTGCGATCATCAGCCTTATTTGCTACGTCAATTTGCTCAATTGTTTGATCAAAAGTTGAAAGAGAAAGTGTTATTTTTTGTTGATTGTTAGCCGCTTCATCAGTGATTTTTTTCTTTAATAATTGTGCCGTTTGTTTGACGGCCTCAGGACCATCGGTAAATTGCGGGAGGGCTACAATTTCTAGGTATTTGTCATGAGTAGTTTTTGCATTTTGGGGATCATTTTTGGTGAGTTTAAGTTCTTCATACACATCGTTCCAGAAGCGGTCGATCACTAATTTTTTGTCTTGATCGCTGATTCCGGAAGTGGACATCAAATTGGTCCAAAATGTTTTGTCGCGATTTTTGCGACCTTCTGGAGTGCCATCTTTTTCGATACTTTGAATTTTTTCAGTAAAAGTTTGGCCTGACTGAAGTGTTGAGCCTGGTTTTGCGGCCATCAATTCGTCTTTAAATTTGTCCAATTGGGCAGAAGCATTTTGAGGCAATTGTTTTGTTTTCAGGCCATCAAGAATGAGACTGTATTTTGTTTGGATTACCGTGATTTGAGCAGTGTCAACTCCTTCTTCCTTGAGTGACTGGCGCATATCATTTCCAACCTTTTCAATAATGGTGGTCTTGTTTTCATCAGTGATATTTGCCATGCCCATTAAATTAAGCCAAAAGTTTAGATCACGGGTTTTGCGGCCATCACTGTTTTTGGAAATTTCAATTTGGCCCAGTGTTTGCACCAAGTTTTGTTGTGATGCCGCATTGGAAACTGGTGTTTGCATAGGCGTTGTCTGAACAGGAGGTGTTCCATTTGACAAGGTTTGGGCAGGCATCATCTGGGCTGGTGGGGCCATCATTGGGCTAGCCATTGGGATTGGAGCAGCCATTGAAGAAGGGGTAGGTGTTATTGGCATTGGAGTAAAGATATCTGACGGGGCTAGCGGGGCTAGGGAGGGTACGGGCGCGAGAGGTGCTTGAACAGTTGAAATTGCTTGAGTTGCTAAAGGGGTTGATGGTGCAAGGGGTGTGGGCAGAGCTGCTAAAGATGGGAGGGCAGGCAATGGGGGCAATTGATCAGGGTTATCAAGAGCCTGAACGCTCATGGCTGCGATCAGCACGGTGCAAAGGGCAAAAAAGATGAGTCTTTTTTTATTTATCATCACAGTTTCCAGTGGCTCGAAAAGCCTTGTTGTCCTATCAGATACATATATTGTATTTCAAATAGAAAAAACCAATCAAGAGTTCTGAGACATTCCTTCCTTGTCTGTCGGCTCTCTGGTACCATAACCACATGAAAACTGTTGAAATTTGCAGACTGATGCGAAAAGGGTGGCGAACATGTTGAATGATAAAATTGGTCAAATATTGGTCAAGCAAGGGGTTATCACGCGACAGCAGCTGGATGATGCACTTGCGGAAGTTGAAAAGTCGAATGAATCACTTGATTTGCTTTTAGCTAAAATGGGATTGGTTACCCCGACGCAATTGTGTCAGGCCTATGCCGAACAATTTGGTTTTCCCTTTATTCAGACCATTACTGAACAAATGGTTGATCCTAAGCAATTGAGCAAAATACCGCTCAGATTCTTGAGATCGCACGTGATTATGCCTGTAATGCATGAAGGCAAGCGGGTTATTGTTACTTCAGATCCCCGCGATGTCCAGCCATTGGATGATTTGGCGCTTTTGCTTGCCAGTGACACGGGGTATGCCATTGCCTTGCGGCAGAGCATTTTGGATGCAATCAACAAGTTTTATCCGTTTGAAGCCGACAAAGAAATGATGGACGAGTTGAGTGAGGAAGCTCCTGCCGAGGGGTTTGACTTAGGCAACATCGAAGAAAAAGACATCATGGAAATGGCGAATGATGCTCCCATTGTTAAATTGGTTAACCATATTATTTTCCAGGCGGTGAAAGAAGGCGCTTCGGATATTCACATTGAGCCGTTTGAAAAAGATTTGAGTATTCGGTATCGCGTCGACGGGGAAATGTACCAAAGTTTGATGCCGCCAAAACGATACCAAGGGGCTATTGTTTCGCGTCTTAAAATTATGGCGGATTTGAATATTGCCGAAAAGCGTCTGCCTCAAGACGGCCGAATTCAACTTAAGGTTGCGGACAAGACATATGACTTTCGGGTTTCTATTTTGCCGTGTAAGTTTGGCGAACGCATAGTAATGCGGATTTTGGACAAGAGCAAAGGTACGGCAGAGCTCGAAAGTCTTAATTTCAGTGAACGCGACTTTCAAACGATTACTCGTGTCATTGAGCGTCCTAACGGAATTATTTTGGTCAGTGGTCCGACCGGTTCGGGTAAAACGACAACGCTCTATTCTATTTTGATGCGTCTGAACAAAATTGATGTGAATATTATCACAGTGGAAGATCCGGTTGAATATACTATTTCAGGCATTAGTCAGGTTCAAGTTCAAGCTCAGGTTGGACTGACTTTTGCAGCAGCATTACGATCTATTTTGCGGCAAGATCCTGACATTGTACTCATTGGTGAAATTCGTGATGGCGAGACGGCACAGATTGCAACACAAGCTGCTTTGACTGGTCACTTAGTACTCAGTACTGTCCATACCAACAGTGCTCCTGCTACCATTACGCGATTGATTGATATGGGCATTGAACCATTTTTGGTTTCCTCATCATTGGCGTGCGTAATTTCTCAGCGGTTGGTGCGCACTTTGTGTGACGACTGCAAGCAAGTTTATGAGCCGACGGATGAGATGCTCAAGCGACTTGGTGAGACACGTGAATCATTTGGAACAGCCAAGGTTTACAAGGCCGTCGGATGCGATAAGTGCAGCAAAAAAGGATATCGCGGACGAAATGGGGTGTTTGAAGTGATGGAAGTTACCGATTCTCTCATTCCTCACATTATTGCTCGTGCCGACAGCTCCGTGATCAAACGCGAAGCAATCAAGCAGGGTATGACATTGATGATTCAGGATGGTGTTCGTTTGATTAAACAGGGCAAAACAACCGTTGAGGAAGTTTTGGGTGTTGCGTTTGCACAAGTGGAAATTTAGGTTTTCATGCAAAAAAAACAGGCCTTTATTTTTCAAAATATCCTTGTCAGTCTAGGCCTTGCATTCGTGATTTTGTGGTGTGTTTGCCAACATCAGGGTATTCAAAAAAGATGTTTTGCCTCCCTTATGGATCAGCTTGAGCATGCCATTAAGATTCCAATTTCATGCGCAAATTATTTTATCGATCCTCTGACAGGGCGCGCCATATTGCGAGATGTTTCGGCATCATTTGTTTCTGGTAAAGATGCCAATGTGCATGTTGATAAACTCACATTGCGTTTGTGTATTGTGCGTTCGCTTGTCAATCGTCAGATAACTTTGGCCATTTCGTTGGATGGGGTGAAAATCGATGCGGGCTCAACGGAGCAGGAAAAAGAAAAGATCCTCCAGTTTGTTCAGGGTATTTCTGCTCCACAAAAATCCGGTGCAATTTGCGTGCGGACGGTGAGAGTTGAAAATGCGCACATTGTGTCAGGTTCTATTTTTCCTCAACCTGTGGCGGTGGATTTTGATGGAATTTTGATGTTGCAGTGCAGCAAAACAGCCTTGGAAAAACTACAGGTTCAGGTGAGACATGGTTCAGTGAGCGTGGATGATGTTACGGTGATTTGTAATGCCAGTGGAGCGGGTGCATGGTTGTCAAAAAAGAAAAAACAAACATTTCTCACTCTTGATGTAACTACATTTTTGACACCAGAATCCTTCAAGCTCAGAGGAATGTCCGACGGATGCGAGACGGTTCTACGTCTTGATCAAGGCGATGTCATGAGGGCAAAGGTGGTGATTAATGAAAAAGTAGGATCCTTTTGTGCGAGTATTTCAGCACAAAAGTTGGTTGAAAGTCTTTTGTGTAAAATGCCTCATTGGCTGAGTTCGCAACTTGTCAGTTCGCAGTTCATGGGTTCTCCATTACTTAATTCATCATTGCTCAGCTGCAAAACTATGCCCGATTATGTGGTCACAGGAATATTTGACCGCAGCTGTGGTGCGGACAGGCATGTTAACGCAACGGTGCAGTGTTCACGTAGCGATCAGCGCCACAAGATGCTGCAGGCAAACATTGAGATTGATCCGCTGTGCGTGAAAAGCACCTATACCCTTGTTCCTCTTATGGGTCAGTTGTACGAGGGCCAGGCGCAATATGACAAAAAAACAGCTTTGTTTTCGGCAGATGTACATACGGTTAATGCAGTGAAAATAAAAAACTCTGTGGTGAAAAAAGGTGCAGCTTTCCTGAAATATGATCAAAAACAAATTCAAGTTCAGGTGCAACTTGATGATGTGCAGGTAGATGTTGATGCTGTGGTGGGGCCACAAGAGATATCTCCACATATTGTGCGTTGCGAGTATCGTCACAATGACCGCGCTTTAACATTTTCAACAGAAGGGGCTCATGATTACAAGCTTAGGGGACATGTTCCTTATGCCACGCTTATCGGGTTCTTGCCTTATGATGTGCAACATGTGCTTGTCGGATCGAAAGGAATTTTTGATGTTGCGATTGATCAACAAAATTGGCGGCACATCACCGGACAATTTACCCTTAAGGATGCGCAGCTTAATCCATTGGGATCTATTAATTTGATAACTGGTGGCGCATGTAGATTTGGTATTGATATTGATCAACGCAAGATTGTCGTGGACAAAGCATTTGTACAGCTTTTCAAAGGAAGTGTGGATATTGAGCATGCTGCAGTGTCATGGGATAGGTCAGGTTCAATATCTACGATCAATGTGCCACTGGTCGTCAAAAATATGCTCATAAATGTGCGACGTAATTTTTATGCGCTGGCAGACGCACAATTGTTATTTCAGCGTACGCTTGGAAATGATCAATCTTTTACGGGTACAATTAATTTGGCAAAATCATTCTTAAAAGGTTCACTTCAGGATGATGCCGATGATATGGCGGGGATGTCTCCATGTATAAGTTTGTTGGAAGAAAAAAATCGATCAACGCACTTTGCCATTGATTTGATATGTGCTCAGCCGATGAATATGGTGACGGATGTGGTTAAAACCAAGTTGTTGCCATCATTACGCGTTGAGGGGGCCTATTGCAGGGGAGCATTCCATCAGCCATCACTCAAGGGGCATGTGAACCTTGATGGCGGAAGCATTTCTCTATTGGGGCGTGATTTGCATATTGCACGGGGCCGGATTGATGTTGTGCCTCATCGGCTTCAAGATCCATTTATTGATTTACTGGCACATGGTTTTATCAAACGATATGCCATAACGGTTCATGCAACGGGGCCTTTGAGTGCTCCGCATATTGTGCTTGAGTCCAATCCACAACTTACACGAGAACAAATTTTCTCTCTCTTTTTTGGGGGCGGTGAGGCGGGACAGTTGCGGGAATATTTTCCGGGCATGATTATGAAAAACTTACATACGCTTTTAATTTCAAGCAAAGGCAAAGAGCATCCTGGTGTGCTGAAAAGGATGACGAAATTTTTTGAGTATGTGCAACTTGTGCCTTATCAAGGTGAGCGTTCTGGGGCACGAGGGGTAAAGGCAACGATGCATTTTGATATTGCTCCACATGTTCGTGCGCTTTTTGAAAAAGACTTAATTCGTGATGAAGATTTTTCCTTTCAACTTGAGTACGATGTAACTGACGAACTTAATCTTAAGCTCCTCAGTCAGGCACAAGGAGATCTAGGTGCGCAACTGGAAATGTGTATGCGATTTTAAAGTTATTTAGAATTAAACTAAAGCCTGTTATTATAAGGCCATCTTAATTTTTCTAAAGGTAGATTCATAATGATTGTACGCAAAAACGTTGGATTACGAATTACTCCTATTCTGTTTGTAATAGGGTTTCTTGTGTGTGGATATACATCTCTGCGCTATTTTTTATACAAAACCAATCCTGTGGTGAGATTTGAAAATTTTGCAGATAATGGTTCATACGCAGATACGATGCAAATTTCTTGTTGTGGAAAATCAGGGTACAAAATAGGGCAGGTTGATATCAAAATTGATGGAACTTCAGTAGCAGGGTTTCCTTGTTGCGTAAGCTCCAAAGAGTTTGAGCTCCCTATTGCAATTGAAACCTCTGCATTAACCAACGGCAAGCACAAACTTGAAGTAGTGGTAGTTGATAAAAGTTTTCATGCCAATACGCACAAAAGCCAACATCTGTTTATGGTCGACAATATCCCCCTTGAGGCTGAATTTTCGTCAACTGAATATGAAGTGAATCAAGGTGGAACGATACACCTTAAATTTAAAGCAAATAAACGTATAGCCAATGCTCAGGTGGAATTTCTTTCAAAAAAATATCCCTGCTGTTTGGTCACTCCGCATGAATTGATGTATGAGGCATTTATTCCTACAGAATGTGAGGAGCTGCCTGCACAACGGTCGGTCGTTGTTGAATTACATGATCACGTGGGACGAGAATTAAGCAAGCAGGCAGTGGCGACCATCAAGCCGGTAGAATTTCCTAAACAAAAAGGATTTACCGTTTCTCCAGAGAAACTTAAAGAAGAACGCAGTGTGAGTGTCAGTCAAGATGTCCTCAATCAAGCACTTGAAAAATGGGCATTGCAGTCAACGGCAGAAAAAAAATGGTCAGGATCATTTGATTTGCCGATGGTGGTTCAACGATTTTCAACGCCTTATGGTGAACAACGTGTGAATGCTGAACGAGGTCGTTATCAACATCGCGCCGTTGATATTGTCAATGCGCCACGGTCTGTGGTGTGGGCAAGTCAAAATGGAACGGTGATCATCAAGGATCGTTATGCAATTTCGGGCAATACTGTTGCGATTGATCATGGGATGGGTGTTGTGACGGTGTATTCACATCTAGATGATTTTGCCAACATTGAAGTGGGTGATTTTATCAAAAAAGGAAACCCTGTTGGTAAGGTTGGGCGCACAGGATTTGCGGTGGGCTATCATTTGCATTGGGAGGTGCGTGTAAATAACGTTCCCGTTGATCCGTTGCAGTGGGTTAAGGCAGACTTTTAATTTTCAACATGACTCTATGTAAGGATCATTATGCCAGAATGTTATTTTGCCGTAGAAAAATCCCAGCCCTTACGGGGCACTGTTGAGCTTGCTGGTGCTAAAAATGCAGCATTGGTTGCCATAGCGGCATTGTTGTTGACCCGTGGAGTTTCTCAATTAGGATCAATTCCAGCATCATCTGATGTTGAGCAAATGATGATGTTGCTTGAGCATTTAGGTGCGCGTGTGTTTTTCGATCGCACTGCGGGAGTCTTGACGGTCGACACCAGTAATTTGGTGCAGGCTCAAATCCCCGCTGCCATTATGAGCCGAATGCGCGCGTCAATTTTAGTGATGGGTCCGCTTCTTTCACGATTTTCGAGCGTCACGATGGCCAAGCCAGGTGGATGCCTCATAGGCTCTCGTCCTATTGATTTTCACCTGAAAGGGTTTAAAAAAATGGGGATCGCTATTTTTGAAGATGGCGAAAAAATTACAGCCACCATGACGCCAGAAGCAACGCGTGAAACTGAACGGCGCGTGGTTCTTGAGTACCCGAGTGTTGGTGCGACAGAAAATTTAATGATGTTGGCATTATCTTTGCCAGGAACAACTTCGATTATTAATGCATCACTTGAACCAGAAGTTTTGGATCATATTAGTTTATTGCGCAAAATGGGCGCAAATATTGAATATGTTGTACCACAAACGTTGGTAATTGTTGGCGGAATAGCACTCAATCCTGTGAATCACCATGACATTATACCCGACAGACTTGAGGCAGGAGCCATATTGTTGGCGGCTGCCATCACCAAGGGGAGTGTGACCATCACCAATGGTCGGCCATACGACATGGATGTGTTTTTGGAAAAATTGCGAGAGATGGGGCATTCTATCACAACCCATGGAGAGAGCGGAATTACTCTGGTTGCTTGCAATGACCCCAAGGCTGTTTCCATCAAGACGGCGCCGCATCCAGGCTTTCCAACCGACTTACAGGCGCCGTTGATGGCTGCCGTTTGTGTGGCGCGCGGTGAGGCAGTTTTTGAAGAAACTGTGTTCGAAAATAGGTTGATGCATGTGCGAGAGTTGCAAAAAATGGGCGCTCAAATTGAGGTGACGGGAAGTCGTGCGCGAATTCGTGGTGTTGAAAAATTATACAGCGCCGATGTGATTGCGACAGATATTCGCGCATCATGCTCTTTGGTGCTTGCTGGCTTGGCAGCTTCTGGATGCACACGCATGTCGGGCGTTGCGCACTGGCGTCGCGGATACGATCAATTGGAGCACAAACTCACAACCATGGGTGCACGCATTAAACTTGTTGCAAATCGAGCTGAATGGGCAGATTTGTCGGGCAAGGCGGTTGATAGCCTCAAGCCTTTGACGTAATTTACATACCCGCAATCAACTCAGAGACTTCTCGCGTAATTGAGGCTTGTCTGACTTTATTGCGTTGTAAAATAAGCTCTTTGAGTAATCCTTCGGCATTTTTCGTTGCACGTTCCATGGAAAGAAATCGCGCAGCCTGCTCGGTCATTTGAACTTCGAGCAGGAGGCCATAAATGTGATTATATAAATATTGATGAAACAGTGACGTGTAAATTGTTTCGCGATTTTGTTCATAGATATAAAAATCATCGGGAGTTGGAGATGTGTGCTCTATGCGTTCTTTATGATCAGAGCGGATAGTTTCTCTTTCGGTAAAGATGCTGTCAAAAGGTTTGATGGTCGATTGTGTCGGCCGGTGATTGAAAAAACTCATTGATCGGTTGCTGAAAAATTCAACGTGCTCGTAAATTTCGCCTTCAGAGAATAAAAAATTAAAAAGCCATTCACAAGACGACTTGAGGTGTGTTGTGCTAAAATCATCATGTGCCGCAATAAGGTGATTGTCATTGCTTAATAAAAGAGCTTTGTCGGCATATTGATGGGCATAGATGCCAAAAGTTATAAAATCGTAATCAAAGATGTCACTTTTTTTTTCAAGTGCGCCATCCAAAAACGTACACAGTGCCTCGTGATAGGTTCCACAAAGACCTTTTGAGGCAGAAGCAATAATGATAAGTTTTCGCTTTTTTTCCATTTTCTTTTCAGAAAATTCAGAGGCTTTTGCTTGTTTTAGGTGAATGAGAATAGACCGAAGGTAGTCTTGAAATCCAAAATGTCCAAAATATTCCCGCTCAAGGCGCGTGTAAATTGACATTGAGGCAAGGCGCATAGTTTCGGTAATGCGATGAATCGTGCGAACAGATTTGATCTTATTTCTGATTTTAAGAAGTTGCAGCATGATGAAGTATACCCTTCGATACATTTTGTTTCACAAAACACTCAGGGCATGCGGAGTGAGGGTGATTATTGTATAAAATTATCGTATGCAAAACTTGAAATTTTGGCAATCCATTTGGATAGGCCTCTGGGTGTGCGAAATGTTTTTGTAAGGGTTACGTATGTTCAAACCCCGCATTCCCTGAGTGTTTTGTGGAACAAAATGTATCGAAGGGTGTAATATTTAAATGGGGGTTAAAATAAATGCCATGAAGAGTGATGGGGGTTCTCGTGATACTGATTATTGATGGGTACAATGTTGTAAAACGGGTTTTTGATGGTCACGGTAAGGCTCGGTCTGAGCGTCACAAGGAATATTTTATTCGCTTATTGGGGCAATATCGCCGGGTGCGGCCTTCCATAACTCAGATTATTCTGGTGTTTGACGGGGGGATGTTTCGTCATGCCGAACGCGAAGTTCATGCGGGGATTGTGGTTGTGCATGCAGGACAGGCTTCCAGTGCCGATGATTGGATTGCCGATTATGTTGCGCGAAACAAGGCTGGTTCCATCGTTGTGGTAACTGATGATTTAGGGATTATTAGGGACATTACATGCAATGGGGCTGATGCTGTGGGAAGCCAGGATTTTTACAATTTTGTTCAGGCTGCGGTGCAAACAGAGTCGGATGTTCAAGCTCATCAGACTTTTGGTTCTGGTTTAATCAAGTATAATGTTCAAGATAATGATGTTGAACGGTCACAGGAAGATGTTTTGAGAGATTTGCTCATGGAACAGGCAAGTATGTCAGTTCCAGATAAGGGTGAGCCAGTCAAGGTTGAGCATGCTCGGGGTGGGCAAAAGGCATCAAAAAAAGATCGCCAAGCATTGAAAATAATTAAAAAATTATAGGAATTACATGACTCATCAGGAACAACCTCCTCTGGAGCAGAGCCGGTTTTTTTCACTTGAACAAGTTGGTAAGATAGTCACCGAAATACTCCTGCCTTCTTGGAAGGCAGGCACTCTTTTTGTATTTCATGGGGTTTTAGGGGCCGGAAAGACTACTTTAATCAAGCAGCTATGTGCTCATGTTGGTATTAAAGATGAGGTCATTAGCCCTACTTATATGTATATGAATACATACATTGATGGCCAGAATCGTAAAGTTTATCACTTTGATCTCTATCGACTTGATAAAATAGAAGATTTTTTTGATATGGGATTTGATGCCTATCTTGCCGATAAAGAGGCTATTTCAATTATTGAATGGCCGGGGGTTATTATGCCTCTTTTGGCTGATTTTTCTTGTCGACACCGGGTGGTTACGGTTTCGCTTTTACACACCGATCAAACCAATGAACAGCGGGAAATTCGGTATCAATTAGAACAATAATTAAAAAAAAACAAAAAAATGAGCGAAAAGTGTGGGTTTGATAAAGAAAAAGTTGCAATCCTGGGTAGAAATATTATTCTGGCTGAAGGGGGCTTTGGTACTTGTCTGATTATAATTTAGTCTGATGGGTATTTAAAGCTTTTACTGACCAGTGCTGCAGGGCGATTAAAAGCTTGCAATGATCAGGGGAGTTTCCCGAGCGGCCAAAGGGGATGGACTGTAAATCCATTGGCTCAGCCTTCATAGGTTCGAATCCTATACTCCCCACCAGTCTTCGTCCTATGGACTACGCCTGGCTCTGGTTATAATTGTAGAAATATATAAGCTAAAGCAGCTTATGCCTTGAAATTTGAAATTTAATTAAAAAAGTATGTGCTGGTGTAGCTCAATGGCAGAGCAGCTGATTTGTAATCAGCAGGTTGCAGGTTCAAGTCCAGTCACCAGCTCCATTTTTTAAAGTCCGACCAAGCTCAATGAGTAAAGGCGGATTGGCCAGGCAGAAATGCTGGCATAGCTCAGGTGGCAGAGCACTTCCTTGGTAAGGGAGAGGTCGCTGGTTCGAGTCCAGTTGCCAGCTCCATCCTTCGAGCTTTTTGCCCTAGATGGGCCGTGCGATGGTTGGATGCGGATTTTCTGACTAATAGGCAGTGTGACACAAGGTTGATTGAAATTTAATAATGCGGGAATGGCTCAATTGGTAGAGCGACAGCCTTCCAAGCTGTAGGTTGCGGGTTCGAGTCCCGCTTCCCGCACCAGTCTTCGTTCTGGTGAAAAAATGAGACCTTGAGTTGATGTGTGGAGGGGTGTGGTTATTGCACCGAATAATGAGAAGTAGAAATGGCAAAGAATAGAGTTATTGTACATCTTGCATGTTCAGGCTGTAAAATGCGCAACTATAGCAAGCGTGTGAGTAAGAAGCGTGCTTATCCAAAACTTGAATTAAGCAAGTTTTGTTCGAAGTGTCGTGCACATTGCTCACATAAAGAAACAAAATAAAAAAGGAAAAAGGCCAGTAGCTCTAACGGTAGAGCAGCGGACTCCAAATCCGACGGTTGGGGGTTCGAATCCCTCCTGGCCTGCCAGATTCGGCAACATAGTCGTGGTATAAAGGGTCGGTCATGATAAGCGCAGCGATGCAATTTTTATCTGAAGTTAACTCAGAGATCAAGAAGACGGTATGGCCACGGCGTGAAGAATTTATAGGGACGGCGCTTGTAGTATGCTTTGTGATTGCAGTTTTCGCTATTATTCTTGGCGGAATGGATTCAGCTTTCAATGTAATTCTTCAGCGGTTCTTTTTTGCTTAATTGATGCCGACAGTTTTATTGTCGGGTGTGGCTTCGCGGAGTTAAGTGCATGAAAAAGTGGTATGTTGTTCAAGTGTTTACCGGATTTGAAGATATTGTTCGCATTAGTCTTCAACGGCGCATAGAAGATGAAGGCCTTCAGGATCAGTTTGGTGAAATTGTTGTCCCGGCTGGTGAAATTATCAGTAAGTTTACTGATGAAGAAGTGTCTAAGGAAAAAATTTTCCCAGGTTATCTTTTAATTAATATGGAGATGACCGCGGAAACTCGCCG
Source organism: bacterium (assembly GCA_023249975.1). Lineage (GTDB taxonomy): Bacteria > Babelota > Babeliae > Babelales > JAHFBP01. Next base: position 29,014 of record JAHFBP010000001.1, on the reverse strand, counting down.
CATGGTGTGTAACACGTCACGCATTACACGTTTCTTGGGCGGAGAAAGTCCAATGCCGCTTTCCAATAAAGAAGTGGAGCGGATCTTTAATCAAATGAGTGGTGGTCTTTCTGCTTCTTCTGATCAAGAATCTCTTGCTATTGGGAACGAAGTTCACATTGTTGATGGACCATTTTCAGGTTATATGGGAATTGTCGAACAACTTGATGATGAACATGAGCGCGCAACGGTAATGGTAAGTATTTTTGGAAGAATGACGCCGATTGAACTCGGGTTTGATCAGGTTAAGCGTTAAACTGGAGCTAGTTAAGTTATGTCAAGAGAAGTTTTGGCACGCGTAAGAATGAAACTCCCTGGTGCTGGAGCAACTCCTGCGCCACCGGTTGGTTCTATTCTTGGTCAGCGTGGTGTTGCCCTTATGGAATTCTGTAAGGCGTTCAACGCAAAAACGGCCGATAGAAAGGGTCAAATTGTCCCTGTCGTTATAACTATTTATACCGATAAAAAATTCGACTTTGTTCTTAAAGGTGCCCCAACAACAGACATGTTGCGCGATGCTGCCAAAATTAAAAAAGGCGCAAAAGCAACAGGTAAGGAAACGGTAGGCACAATTTCTAGAGCAAGTATCGAAGAAATTGCAAAAATTAAGATGCCAGACTTTAATGCTTGGAATCTTGATTCAGCTATCAAGATGGTTGCTGGAAGTGCGCGTAGTATGGGTTTGACCATAGTTGATTAATTATGGTTATTTGAAGTGGTGAAAAATATGGCGAAAACTGAACTTAAAGGTCAGGAGACAGCTGGAGTCAAGAAGTGTAAAGACGCTCTTGATTTGGTTGTCGGAAATGCTCGCGCCAAATTCGACGAGTCTGTGGATCTCGGCGTTGTTTTGGGAATTGACGGGACTAAGGGTGATCAGACCGTTCGTGGATCTGTTCTTTTGCCTCATGGTACCGGCAAGAAAACTCGCGTAATTGTGTTTGCTCGTGGCGAACATGAAAAAAAAGCAATTGACGCTGGTGCTGACTTTGTTGGCGCAGAAGATTTAATCGAAAAAATTTCTGGTGGCTGGCTTGAATTTGATGCCGCTGTTGCAACTCCTGATATGATGGGGCTTGTAGGTAAAGTAGCTCGAATTCTTGGGCCTCGTAACTTGATTCCAAATAACAAATTGGGGACCATCACGTTTGATGTGGCAACAGTTGTTAGAGAGCTTAAGCAAGGACGTGTTTCTTTCCGTAATGATAAGGGTGGTGTTTTACACGCTCCATTTGGAAAAGTTTCATTTGGGCCTGCTAAGCTTGAGGAAAATCTTCGAGTTTTACTTAAGGCTGTTGTTGGGTGTAAGCCTGCTACAGCAAAGGGAAAGTTTGTTAGGAAAGTTACTATTTCCTCAACAATGGGGCCAGGGGTTACTGTTAGCCCTGAAGATTGCGGTGTAACCGTTTAAGTTGGATGTAGGTTTATGAATCGTTCAGAAAAACAAGAACTTGTTAGCGTTCTGAGAAGTGATTTTTCAGGATCAACAGGTGCTTTTCTTGTTAATTATAAAGGCATGAGTGTTGCTCAAGTAGAAAAACTACGTACACAGTTGCGTGGTTTGGATGCACATTTTCGTGTAGCAAAAGCTCGTCTTATGCGCATTGCTGTTGAAGAACTTGATGGTGGAGTCAAAGAATTTGGCTCAAACTTTGAGGGACAGGTTGGTCTTGTCTTTTCACACGGTGACGTAGCACGAATTGCTAAAAAACTTTTTGATTATGCTAGAGAAGTGAACGCGTTAAGCGTTGTTTCAAGTGTATTTGAAAATCGTGTGTGGAATGCTGAGCAAACTAAAGCTATTGCAAATCTTCCTTCTCGCGAAGTGCTTCTCACACAACTTGCTATTAGCTTGAATGCTTCAATAGCAGGCCTTGCTCGCGTCTTGAATAAAGTTGCTGAGGCAAAACAAGCGTAGAGCATTGGTTGAGAAACTAATTGGAATTGTAATTACTACAACCTTTTCGTGAGCATTGGATCAAGTAAAATTGATGCGATGGCGGATAAAGGGTTTGCAAACTTGTGATGTTTGCGACAAAATGTGGTCTGGGTTTTACTATTTGGAGATGTTAATGGCTACAAGAGCTATACTCGAAGAAATTAAAAAATTAACGGTTGTTGAGCTCGCAGAGCTTGTTAAAGCAATTGAAGAAGAGTTCAATGTTTCAGCTGCTGCGCCTATGGCTTTTGCCGGTGCTGCTGTAGCTACTGAAGCTGCTGCTCCAGTTTCTGAAAAAACAGAATTTAAAGTTACTTTAACTGAAGTTGGTGCTGAAAAGATTAAGGTTATCCGAGCTCTTCGCGCGGTCAATCCTGATCTTGGCATGAAAGAAACTAAAGACGCAACTGAAAGCACACCATATATTGTGCGTGAGTCTGTGTCTAAAGATGAAGCTGCAAAAATCAAACAAGCACTTGAAGAAGCTGGCGCAACCGTCACTCTTTCATAAGGTTTATAAAACATTCTCTTTCTGCTCCTTGTAAAGCTTAGGCTGAGCGGAAAGAGAATGTTTTTTGATTGCAGCTAAAAGGGGGTGTTATGTGGGGAGCGGGTATGAAAAAAGCTAGAGCGTACGGTACGATTAGGAGCGGTTGAATGTCTGGTTTGCAAAGAGGGAAGGCACTCGCGAGACGATCGTTTGGAAGATCGAGGGAAGTCGTCGCACTGCCCAATTTGATTGAAGTCCAGTCGAAGTCGTTCAATGATTTCGTGCAACTTGATTACTTGCCATCTGAGCGCGAGAACAAGGGGCTCGAAAAGGTTTTTCGCGATATTTTTCCTGTAGAATATAATGAGCGTATTTCACTAGAATATGTGGGATATGAGCTCGGTGAATGGTCATGTATTTGTGGTCATTTGACAGGAATAGAAGCGCGATACCAGTGGCGATGTTCGGGATGTAAAAAAGCGAATTGTTCTCGATTATCTGGGTCTGAATGTCCTGAGTGTCATAAAAAAACAGTTTCATATGTACGGTGTTCAAAGTGTCATTCGCGCGTTTCAATGAAAATGCGTGTATCGCCTGATGAATGTCGCTATGGTGGTAAGACGTATTCCATGCCTCTTCGGGCGCGCATGCAGCTTATTTCATGGGATACGGATGAAGCGACACAATCAAAAATTGTTCGTGATATAAAAGAGCAAAGTGTTTTCTTCTGCGATCTACCTGTCATGATTGACATGTATGAAGATGAAGATGGGCGTCTCAAGTTGGGAAGCCAGGGAACATTTTTAATTAATGGTGTTGATCGGGTGGTGGTCAGTCAGATTCATCGTGCCCCGGGAACATTGTTCTCTTTGAGTAAAAAAGTAAAAGATTATCGTGGCAATCCTTCGTATTCAGCTCGGATTATTCCTTCTCGCGGTGCATGGCTTGACTTCGAATTTGATCAACACGATATCTTGTATGTGCGTATTGATAAGAAAAAGAAGATTCTTGTTACAACGCTCTTGCAAGCTATTGGTATTGATCGAAAAAAAATTCTTGAACTCTTCTATGAATTTGAAGATGTTGAGTATAAAAATGGTTCATTTTATAAAGCTGTAGACGAGTCACTGCTTGGCCAACGTATTGAAACAGGCGCACTTTCTGATGAAGATGCAAAATTATTCCCTGTTGGTCAGCGTATTACACCAAAAGTTCTTGATGGCTTGAAAAAAGCTGGTATCACAATTTTGCGTGTAAGAAAAAGTAGCTTGGTCAACCGCGTAGCAGCTCAGGACGTTATCGATACTGAAACAGGAGAACTCCTAGCTGATCGTGGAAGCATTCTAAAAGCAGAAATGGTTGATGAGCTTGAAGATAATCGTCGTGGAACTCTGACACTTATTAAAGTTTCAGGGTCTGCCGCGCAATCTTCAGTTGCCATCACATTGGCTCAAGATTCATGTCATTCATATGAAGATGCTGTTCGTGATGTTTATAGCAAGTTGCGACCTGGTGATTTGCCAGCTATAAAAATCATGTCAGATTACCTTAATGGATTATTCTTTAACCCACGTTTTTATGACTTGACCATTGTAGGTCGCGTTCGTATGAATCGTAAGTTGGGCACAAGTGTTGATGAAAACATCTCTCACTTGCTTCCAGAAGATGTGATTTCGGTTGTCCGTTATCTCATTGGATTGCGTGAGCGTGGAGAAGGCGAGCTTGATGACGTTGATCACTTGAGCAACCGATGTGTGCGCTTGGTACGAGAACTACTTGAAAGTCAGTTCTACCTTGGTCTTGCACGTATTGAAAAAGTCATCAGTGAGCGTTTCAGATTACAAGAAAGTTATGCCGCGCATATGCCATCAGACTTTATTAACGTAAAGCTTCTTTCGGCTGCATTGCGTGAGTTCTTTGGAACTGGGCAACTTTCACAATTTATGGACCAAACCAATCCACTTGCTGAAATGGCGCATAAGCGTCGTCTTTCTGCACTTGGACCCGGGGGTATCACTCGCGAGCGTGCAACACTTGAAGTTCGTGACGTTCACCCGTCTCACTATGGACGTATTTGTCCTATTGAAACGCCTGAAGGTCAGAACATCGGTTTGATTTCGTCACTTTCAACCTATGCTTATGTTAACCACCTTGGATTTATCGAAGCTACCTACCGTCCAGTTATTAATGGTGTGGTGCAAGATGAAGTTGTTCGTGTAGATGCCTACGCTGAACAAGGCAAGAGTGTTGGTGAAGCAACGGTTAAAATTGATAAAAAAGGCAAAATCGATCAAGTGAATGTGTTGTCTCGTCGAGATGGTGTGATTTCAAAATCAGCGCCAGAAGAGATTACATATCTTGATGCATCCCCTCGTCAATTGGTGTCGGTTGCGACAGCTTTAATTCCATTTCTTGAGCATGATGATGCAAACCGAGCTTTGATGGGTTCGAATATGCAACGTCAAGCAGTTCCATTGATCAAACCTGAAGCGCCATTAATTGGTACAGGCGTTGAAAGTGAAATTGGTTCAAGTGAAGGTACCGTTATTGCCGCACAACGCCCTGGAACCGTTACGTATGTATCGGCTGACAAGGTTGTTATTGCGCTTGATGAAGGCAAAAGCGAAGAAGAATGGTTCTCACGTCCGCTTGATGTTTATCGTCTGAAGAAATTTGGTCGTTCAAGTCATAACACATGGATTCATTACAAACCCATGGTTGATGTCGGCGACAAAATTGCTCACGGTGATGTGATTGCAAGCGGAGTTTCTGTGGTAAATGGTGAACTTGCGTTGGGAAGCAACGTATTGGTTGCCTTTATGCCATGGCGTGGTTACAACTTTGAAGATGCGATTATTCTCAGTCAACGTCTTGTGGCCGATGACGTATTTACTTCAATATATGTTGAAGAATTCGTTGTTGAAGCTCGTGAAACTAAGTTGGGTGCCGAGGAAATTACTCGTGACATTCCTAATGTAAGTGAACAAGAGCTTGAAGCGCTTGATGAAGACGGTATCGTTCGCATCGGCACACGTGTATCACCGGGTGACATTCTGGTTGGTAAGGTAACATTTAAGGGTGACGTACAAGTTTCTCCAGAAGAAAAGTTGTTACGCGCCATCTTTGGTGAAAAATCTCGTGAAGTACGTGATACTTCAAATCGAGTTCCGCCTGGAGTAAATGGTACCGTTATCGACGTCAAAGTGCTTTCTCGTAGCGGTATTCGTAAAGATAAACGTTACAAAGATGTGGTGACGAAAGAAACTGCAGAAATTGAAGAGAATTATGCCTATCAGCTTGGTTTGATTGAAGAAGGCTGTCGCACAAAAGCGATCGCACTCCTTGTCAAGGAAGATGGTCGATCAGAAAAAGATCTTTCATCACTTGCACTTGATAAACTTCTTGCAATAAAACCTAAGAACAAAGCTGTTGGCGAACGACTTGTTCAACTTGCTGAAATGATTGAAAGCCAAAAACGAGTTATTGAATCGCTCAAAGCTGAGCATATTTCAAAACTTCGTAAAGGTGACGATCTTCCATCGAGTGTTATCAAGATGGTTCGTGTATATGTTTCTATGAAACGTATCTTGTCAGTTGGTGACAAAATGGCGGGTCGACACGGTAACAAGGGTGTGGTTTCACGCATTGTTCATCGCGAAGACATGCCGTATCTTGCCAACGGTCAAGCGGTTGATATTGTACTCAACCCGCTCGGGGTTCCTGGTCGTATGAACATCGGTCAGATCCTTGAAACAGCCCTTGGTATGGCGTGCAAAGTCGTTGGTGACAACTTAGCAGAACAATTGAGCACAATGGCATATGCCGAAACTCGTTCATATCTTGCAAAATACTATACGCAAGATTTGATCGACAATCTTGAAAAATCATATGGTCAAGATGGAGTGATGGAAGTTGCTCGTCGTACCGCTGATTTGGGATTGAAGGTTTCGACGCCGGTGTTTGATGGTGCTGATTTTGACAAAGATATATCACCATTGCTTAAAGAACTTGGTTTGCCAGAGCGTGGTAGCTACAAGTTATTTGATGGTCTAACTGGTGAACAGTTTGATCAGCCTGTGACGGTTGGTTACACGTATATGATGAAACTTAATCACTTGGCAGACGACAAGCTTCATGCTCGTTCAGTCGGTCCATGCTCATTGATCACGCAGCAACCACTTGGCGGTAAAGCCCAGTTCGGTGGCCAACGTCTTGGTGAAATGGAAGTGTGGGCGCTTTATGCGTATGGTGCTGCATATATTTTGCAGGAAATGTTGACGATTAAATCTGATGACGTAAACGGACGCCTCAAAGCGTACGAAGCGATTGTTCGTGGCGATGAGCTACCTGAACCAGGGATTCCAGAATCGTTTAATGTTCTTGTTAAAGAATTGCAAAGTCTGGGATTGAATGTAGAGCTCTTTAAGGCGAGCAAGGAGCAAATCGGTGATCAGTAATCCAATACTTGAACGTTTTCGCGAATATATAAACGTTACACAGTTTAATGCAATACGGTTGGGGATTGCCTCGCCGGACAAAGTACGCTCATTGTCGTATGGGGAAGTAAAGAAGATCGAAACAATCAACTACCGCACGCTCAAACCTGAGCGTGACGGATTGTTCTGTGCGAGAATCTTTGGTCCCCAAAAAGACTGGGAATGTAATTGCGGTAAGTATCGCCGCATGAAGCACCGTGGGGTAACTTGTGAAAAGTGTGGAGTTGAAGTAATTCAAGCTCGCGTTCGTCGTGAGCGCATGGGTCACATCAACCTAGCATCACCAGTTTCTCACATCTGGTTCTTAAAGGGTATTCCAAGCTGTTTGAGCTTGATTTTGGACGTTACAGTTCGTGACTTGGAAAAAGTAATTTACTTTGACAGTTACATTGTAGTGCGCCAAGGTGGATCTCCATATTCTCCTAAAACGTTGTTAACCAACCAGGAATATGAAGACTACTGTGATGCACATCCAGATGATGAAGACTTTAAGGCCGGCATGGGTGCTGAAGCTGTGCGCGACATTCTTTCAGCCATGGATATCATGTTTGAAGCACGCAAGACAGAAGAAGAATACAAAGGCGCAACTTCGATCACGCTTAAACATCGTGTAGCAAAGCGCTTTAAGATTCTTTCTGGTCTTGTAAATGCAAACATGCGACCTGAGTGGATTATCATGGAAGTTCTTCCGGTAATTCCACCAGATCTTCGTCCATTGGTACCTATTGAAGGTGGTCGTTTTGCAAGCTCAGACTTGAACGATTTGTATCGTCGTGTGTTGAACCGTAACATCCGACTTAAGCGATTGATGGAGCTTGAGGCTCCTGAAGTTATTATCAAGAATGAAAAACGCATGCTTCAAGAAGCTGTGGATAGCTTGATTGATAACGGTCGTCGTGGACACCCTGTCCGCGGTACCAATCGCCGACCTTTAAAATCATTGAGCGAAATGCTTCGTGGTAAACAAGGTCGATTCCGACAAAACCTTCTTGGTAAGCGCGTTGACTATTCAGCTCGTTCTGTGATCGTTGTTGATCCAGAACTCAAGTTGCATCAATGTGGTTTGCCAAAAATCATGGCGCTTGAATTGTTCAAGCCTTATGTTTATACAGAATTACAAAAACGCGAACTTGCAGTGAACTTGCGTGTTGCTCGTCGTATGGTTGAAAATATGGATCCAGAAGTTTGGGATGCACTTGAAGAAGTGGTTCAAAACCGTCCGGTTCTTCTCAACCGTGCACCAACATTGCACAGACTTGGTATTCAAGCTTTCTATCCTATTTTGGTAGAAGGTAAAGCGATCAAGATTCACCCACTTGTTTGTGGCGCATTTAACGCGGACTTTGACGGTGACCAAATGGCGGTTCATCTTCCCTTGAGCAAAAAAGCACAAGCAGAAGCACGAACACTCATGTTGTCATCGAACAATATACTTTCAGCGGCCAGTGGTCGACCTATTACTATTCCTTCAAAGGAAATGGTTCTTGGTCTTTACTATATGACTAAAGGGCGTAAAAGCGCTCCAGGTGCAGGAATAGTCTTTGCGTCTGTTGAAGAACTTGTCGTTGCCTTCCAGCAAAAACAAGTTTTTGTTCAGGCTCCAATTTCTATCCGTCTTGATGGTCGTATTACAAAAACCACCGTTGGTCGAGTACTTCTTTACGAAGCATTGCCAAAAGGCGCGCAGATTGAATGGTGTAACAAGGCTATGACCAATAAAGATTTGGCGCAGCTTGTGGCACGTATTCACCGTGAATTTGGTAGCGCAGAAACTGTTCAGGCACTTGATAGAATCAAGAAGCTTGGTTACGAAAACGCAACATTTGCAGGTATTTCACTTGCGATTGACGACTTGGTTATTCCTGTTGAAAAGAAGAAAATTCTTGAAGACAGTGAAGCCGCTGTTGACCGCATTGAAGGCTTGTATCGAGATGGTGCAATTACCAATGGCGAACGTTACAACAATGTAATTCAGGTCTGGAACCGTGCAACAGAAGATGTGGCCGAGGCTATGATTTCTGAGTTACAAAGACGTGATCTTCATACAGCAGAACTAGAAACTGATGATTTGCAACCATTCAACTCTGTCTTCATGATGCTTGATTCTGGTGCTCGTGGTTCACGATCACAGATTAAGCAGCTTGGTGGTATGCGGGGTCTGATGTACAATCCGTCTGGTGACGTTATGGAAACACCGGTTAAAGCTAACTTTAAAGAAGGCTTGAATGTGTTTGAATACTTTATTTCAACACACGGGGCTCGTAAGGGTCTTGCCGATACAGCGCTTAAGACAGCCGATGCGGGTTATTTGACTCGTCGATTGGTTGACGTAGCGCAGGATGTGGTAATTAAGTCACTTGACTGCAAAACGCTTGGGTTTGTAACGGTTGAAGCACTTGATGAAGCGGGTGGCGCAAGCAAACCGCTTGATGAGCGTGTATATGGTTGCATTGCGGCTCAGGATGTTAAAGATCCTGTTACCGGCAAGCTTATTATTGAGCGCGGTGCTGTTATTGGTCACAGCTATCTTGATGCGATTCGTGAATCAGCTCTTGTTGAAATTCCTGTGCGTTCAGTATTGACGTGCCAGGCATCTGCAGGTGTGTGTGTAAAATGTTACGGTCTTGATTTGGCAACAACTGAATTGGTTGACGTTGGATCGGCGGTGGGTATTGTTGCAGCACAATCTATTGGTGAACCAGGTACTCAGTTGACGCTTCGTACGTTCCATATCGGGGGTACGGCTTCAGGACTTTCAGCTAAAACAGCACACGTGGCGCGTTGCGCTGGTCAAGTACAACTTCGTTCAGTCAATACGGTTAAGGATTCAGAAGGCAATACTATTGTCATGAATCGTAAGGCAACACTCGCAATAGTGTCTCCAGACGGCCGTGATCTTGAAGTGTTCAAGTTGGAATATGGCAGCAAGCTGTTCGTTAAAGAAGGCGATGAAGTCAAAGCTGAGACCAAACTTTCAACGTGGGATTCACTTCGTGTGATCTTAACTGAGATGAGAGGTCGTGTTGAATTTATCGATCTTGTTGAAAATGTGACGTATCACGAAGAGTTTAATGAGGCTTCTGGCCAGTCAACTCGTGTGATTCTTGAGCGTCGAGAAGAAAAACGCCAACCTTGTATCGTTATTCTTGATCCGAATGACGAAGAACTGGCGCGCTACTTCTTGCCAACAGGTGCGAGCTTGGTGGTTAATCATGGCGAGCAGGTTGTCCCTGGTCAGATTATTGCCAAGATTTCACGTGAAGAACGTCGTACAAAAGATATTACCGGTGACTTGGCGCGTATTGTGGAGCTTTTCGAAGCTCGCATACCAAAAGAGTTAGCTGTTTTGAGTGACGTAGATGGGGTTATTGAGTTCGGTGGATTGCATCGTGGTCAGCGTCGCGTAACTGTGACAACTGATGAAGGTGAAGTTTACGAATATAATATACCAAGAAGTAAGCACTTGAGTGTTGAAGATGGCGAACATGTCAAAGCGGGCGATAGCTTGACTGACGGGGTTCCAGCCGCTCACGATATCTTGCGTATTTTGGGGCCAGATAAGCTTCAAAGATACCTTGTTCGTGAAGTTCAAGAGATTTATTGCCTTCAGGGTGTGAATCTTCACGATAAGCATATTGCGCTTATTGTGCGTCAAATGTTGAAAAAGGTACGAATTTCTGAGCCGGGAGACACGAGTTTCATTGTTGGAGATCGTATCGACAAGAACCATCTGCAATCTGTTAATAAGATTTTGATGCAAGAAGGCCGTCGTGTCGCTATTGCTCAGCCTCTTTTAATGGGTATTACCAAGGCTTCGTTAGGCACAGATAGCTTCCTCTCAGCTGCGTCGTTCCAAGAAACGACTCGGATTTTGACAGAAGCGGCAATTACCGCTCAAGTTGACACTCTGAGCTGCTTGAAATCTAGCGTAACTATTGGTAAGCTAATTCCAGCAGGAACCGGCGTTTCTTCATTCAGACAGAAATATATCGGCAAAGAACTTTCTGAGTTCGAACGTCGTGCGACTGAAGAAGAACAGTTGGAAATTGGATTAGACAAAATCTCTTTGTCTGGTTCAGTTGAATAAAAGATGATACAGAGGCGCGTAGCTCAGTTGGTAGAGCGCTGCTTTGACGTAGCAGAGGTCAGCGGTTCGAATCCGCTCGTGCCTACCATCATTACAGGTGGCTGCATATTCGGTGAAAACGGGGTATGCGTTTAATTAAAGTGTTAGGACAAAATGGTTAATAAAGCAGTAAGAAGCGAAATAATTGCAAAATTTGCTCGTTCAGAATATGACACAGGATCTATGTTCGTTCAGATCGCTTTGCTTGATGAAAAAATACGTGTTCTTGGTGAACATATGAAAAGAGCGCCTAAGGATTATCATTCAAAAACTGGATTGATGAAAGCAATTGGACGTCGTCGTCGATCTTTCAACTATATTCGTAAAAATGATTTTGCGGCGTATGAAGAATTTATGCGTGTTTTGAGACCTGACAAGGTTAAATAAGCACTATTTGGAGTAGTATACGGTGACAGAATCAAACACATTCAAGCTCGAGTCGTTAGGACTTGAAGTTGAAGTCGGTAGATACGCGCAACAGGCCAATGGCTCTGCGTTTATTCGCGTTGGTAACAATATTGTTCTTGCAGTTGCTTGCGCAACTGAAGAAGAAAAAGACTTTATGGGATTCTTCCCTCTTACGGTTGAGTACAGAGAACGCTTAACGGCGGCAGGTAAGATTCCTGGTGGTTACATAAAACGCGAAGGTCGCCTTTCTGAATCAGAAACGTTGAACTCACGAGTTATTGACCGAAGTGTTCGACCATTCTTCCCGCAATTTTACTTTAATGAAGTACAGCTCATGACGAATGTGCTGTCAGCAGATGGCAATTTTCCAGTAGAAGTACTTTCTCTTATTGGAGCATCTGTTGCGCTGACTGTTTCAGACATTCCTTTCAACGGACCAATTGGTGCGGTTAAAGCAAGTTTGATTGACGGTCAGTGGAAGTTTAATCTGAGTGCAAAAGAGCACGCAGATGCAGACTCAGCAGTTATCATTGCAGGAACAAAAGCTGGAATTTGTATGGTAGAAGGGTATTGTAACGATGCTCCTGAAGCTGAACTTGTTGACCTTTTGTTTCAAGCACACGAATTGATTAAAGAACAAGTAATTTGGCAAGAAAACATGGCCAAAACTCTTGGTGTGATCAAATCACAACCAGAGAGCGCTGTTAACTGGGTGAGCTTGCAAGAGCGTGTTGCCGCAGTTATGCCAAAAGACTTGAATAAACGTCTTTTCAATGTCAGCAAAACTGTTTTTGCTCAAACATTAAAAGAAATTAAGAAAACTGTTTTGGCAGAATTTGCCCCAGATCTTCTTGCTGGTCAGGTTACCAAATCAGTTCTCAATTTCCTTTTTGATATTGCACTTAAAGGCGTATTGCCTCAAAGCATTATCGAAAACCAGTCACGTTTTGACGGACGCGGATTTGATAATGTTCGTCCAATTTCTTCACAAGTTGGCCTGTTGCCATGTGTTCATGGATCTTCAACATTCCGACGCGGAGAAACTGAAGCTCTTGCCTCTGTGACTTTGGGAACAGGACAAGACGTTCAGCGTATTGAGACTTTGAACTTTGGAAATACCGAACGTTCATTCATGCTTCATTACAACTTCCCACCTTATTCAGTTGGTGAAGTGTATCCAGTTCGTGGCGTTGGTCGTCGCGAAATTGGGCATGGCCATTTGGCTGCAATTTCATTCCACAATGTCCTTCCAGATCCAAAGACTTTCCCTTACACAATCCGTTCACTTGTGGACGTTCTTGAGTGTAACGGTTCTTCATCAATGGCTACGATTTGTTCAACCACGCTTTCCTTGATGGATGCTGGTGTGCCAATCAAACAAATGGTCAGTGGTGTTGCCATGGGATTGATCAAGGGTAAAGGCGATACGTTTGAAGTATTGACCGATATCTTGGGATCAGAAGACGCGTTTGGTTTGATGGACTTTAAGATTGCTGGAACACGTAATGGTGTTATGGCTTTCCAAATGGATATCAAGGACAAAACAGGTCTTTCACGCCAAGTGTTTGAAAAAGCATTTGAAAAGGCACGTAATGCTCGTATTCATATTCTTAATGAAATGAGCAAAACACTCGATAAGCCAAGAGAAGAAGTTTCTCAAACAGCTCCTCAGCTTTTGACTATCTCTATACCAGTGGAGAAAATCGGAGCAATTATCGGGCCTTCAGGTAAAGTTATTAAAGAAATCATCGCACAAACCGGTTGTGAAATTGACATCGAAGAAAATGGCGATGTTAAGATCTACGGTAAAGATAAAACTTCAGCAAACAAGGCTGCTCAATGGGTTAAAACCATTGCCGGTGACCTTGAAGTTGGATCAATGTACGATGGTATCGTGCGACGTCATGTTGAGTTTGGTCTTTTTGTTGAACTTGTTCCTGGATGTGATGGATTAGTACACGTATCAGCCATTAATAAATCTAAACAAGCGAATATCGAAAAGATTGCTCCACAAGGCAGTATCTTGAAAGTTCGTGTTGCTGCAGTGGACAAAGCTGCTGGCCGCATCAGACTTACAGCTCCTGACCTTGAGTAATATCAAGCGCACTACCTAGATTTAAAAATCCCCATGATGTCAAAGTCATGGGGATTTTTGCTTTGTAGGGAGCAGTTGCACAGAGTCATAATCTTTGATACCTTTAAATTACGTATTCAGTTTGTTGGATATGTTTTGCATAAGTTTAATTTTTAAAATCGCAAAGGAGCTTAATCCAATGAAAACAGCTCTTGTCACCATAACCCAATAATACATGGCCATTTCGGCTAACATTGGGTTTCCCATGAGGTCTTTTTAAGATCACAATTCTATGGTTATTTTCGTATGTTCTGCGTATTGCTAAACTTTTTGCGTATCCATCCCCGCATGCCCTGAGTGTTTTGTGAGTTTTTACGAACAAAATGTATCGAAGGGTGACTTTTTACCCCGAAAGGGACACATATGTTTTATAAAAAATTAGCTATTTTCGTCTTAAGTATTGCTATACTATTTGTATCAGCTCATCAATGTTTTAGGCCCAAAAAATTCGGCACCGTTGTGATTCTCAACGGATCACCCTGTGTCGGCAAATCAACAACTATAAAAGCAATTCAGGCCAAGCAAAATCAATTATGGCTTGGTATGGGAATAGACAACTTTTTTGTTGGTGTTTTGCCTACCGGATTTTTCACTGAAAACAAATCTGGTTACAACACTCACGCAGTGATGCAGGGTATTGCGACTGAAGACGAAGAGGGGAAGTTGTTTTCACTATATCTTGGTGAACAGGGAAACAAGATAATCAAGGGGATGCATCGAGCAATTGCGGCTTATGCGCGATCTGGTAACAATATACTTGTTGATTACACCCCCTATAATGCTTCTTCCCGTGAAGATTTTGAAGAAGCTTTGGCTGGCATTCCTGTGATAAAAGTTGGCATGATGGCATCACTGCCGATTTTGCTGCAAAGAGAAAAATTGCGAGGCACTTCTCCAGAGGGATTAGTTCGCAGTCAATATGAGATTGCGCATCAGGGTTGGAATTATGATCTTGAGATTGACACGGATTATATTACGGCAGATCAGGCGGCAGATTTAATTATTGAAAAAATTAATAAAAATTAAGGGATTTTATGCAAAACACTCTCATACGGATTGAGAATATCAAAAAACAGTACGAATCGAATGGCAAATGGGCGCTCAAGGGCGTGAGCTTGGATTTGTATAAAGGTGAGATTGTTGGGCTTTTGGGCGTTAACGGCGCAGGCAAGACGACACTTTCGTCCATTATTGCCACACTACATCCTCCAACAGACGGTGACATTTTGTTCGAGGGACAGTCGATCTACAAAGATATTCCAGCCTTCAGGCAAAACATTGGATTTTGTCCGCAAAAGCCAAACTTATCACCACTTTTGACATTGCGTGAAAACTTGGAGTTGTCTGGTCGGTGCTATGGTTTGTCTGAAGATCTTATCAAGTCACGTATCAAGCAATTGTCTGATCGATTTGAACTTGAAGAATACATGGAACAACAAGCTGAAGTTCTCTCCGGTGGCTATAAGCAGCGCTTTGTGATTGTTCGAGCATTATTGCATGATCCACAATTGATTATTTTGGATGAACCGACCGTTGGCCTTGATCCAGATATTCGCCGTAATTTGTGGGATATGATCAAAGAGTTGAAAGCCATGGGTAAAACCGTGGTACTCACAACTCATTATATCGATGAAGCGGAAGAACTTTCTGATCGAATTTGTATGCTGCATTCAGGGCAAATTGTATTGGTTGAAACGGTTGAAAACCTCAAAGATCAATTTAAGATGGGTCGTCTTGAAGATGTATTCTTGCAATTGATTAAACAAAACAAAATTGCTGATGCAAATATTGAAGGATAATTATGAAAAATAAATCTATGGAGTCGCAAATGGCTACCAAGCGGAATGTTTCCTATTGGCATGTACTCAAAACGCTCATCAAATCTGAATTTAAGGTTTTTTTGAATAAAGCTGCAGATGTTTTGATCGATACCGGACTTTGGATTTTGGTGAGTGTCTTCGTTTCGGGGTACATTATCACCGGTCACGGCATGCCAGCCAATTATTTGTTGATCGCCATTTCTGGCTTAGTGGCCAGTGCGGGCCTTATGCAAGCATATTCAGGAATATTTAATTTAGTCAGTGACATTTCTGGTGACAGGACCATTTCGTATTCATTAACGCTTCCGATGCCGTCGTGGCTGGTTGTTCTGAATATGATTGTGAGCTTGTCGCTATCAGCTATGTTTTGCAGCTCAATCGCTTTGCCGGTTGCGCTTGGCTTGCTTGCATATCGCGGTGAGCTTGCACTTGTGGCGCCATTCAAACTTTTGATCGCATTTGTGTTGGGTAATATTTTTTGGGCAACATTCTCAATTTTTATGACCAGCATTACCGATGGACCATTTCAAATACGTAAAGTTTGGATGCGAATTATGTTTCCGATGTGGTTCTTGGGGGGATATGGATTTTCGTGGATGGCGTTGAGTAAGATCGCTCCGACGTTTGCGTATTTTGCTCTAGCTAATCCATTTTTGTATGTGTTTGAAAGCATTCGATGCGCAATGCTCGGCCAAGAGGGTTATTTGCCATTTTGGATAAGCTCAGGATTGTTATTTATGTTTATTGTGATGTTTGCGCTTATTTCGATCCGTAATTTGCGTCGTCGCTTGGACTTTGTTTAAACGCTTTTGGGGGGCCATCTAGTTCACTATTTATATAGAGAGTTGATGGTCCTTTGATAAATCCATATTTCTTATAATATTCTTCCATCAGTAATGCACGATACTCTTCAGATAAACTTCTAAACCATACCCAGTATTGAGATGGCTCATCTTTATGGAGCCGTTCGATGTAATCAGAAATAATTTTGTCTGGATCCAAGACCGCCCAATAGTTTTGGGAAGCATCTTGTCTTGGTCTTGTTTTTCCTGCATCAATATTGTGTCCAAAAAGGCTGCATACTGCGAGCAAGAGAGCCAGTTGTTTGCATAAAATCATGGGGGATGCTTCCAAGTACTTTTGGTTGGAATGATGCTCATTGTATCATATTTTTAATTTGGCATGGCAAGAATATTGGCAAAGCCAGATAAGTTTTGGTGGTTTAATAATGGACGAATGTTTTTGTGGTGAATTTCGTAAAATTGGTAATCTTTGCTTTCGAGAAAGCTGAGTAATTTTTGGGTTTGCTCAGGATGCTCAAGGTCATTTTCAAAAATAATAATCGGATGAAATTTCGCGATCGTCTTCTCTGCGCCTTCAAATACGGCTGACTCATGGCCTTCCACGTCTATTTTAATGAAATCAAGCTGTTTAAGTTCACGTTGTTCAACAAATTCATCGAGTGTAATGGTGGAAATAGTGAAAGTTGGTTTGTCTGAGCTATCAAGATCTTCAATTATTTTAGCTGTTCCTTTGTTGGCAATATCAAAGCCTTCATCTTTCAAAATAGCAGAAGAGGTTTTATTCGAAAGGCCTAATTGAATAGCTTCAATCTGGATGAAATTATTAATTCTAATATTTTCACATAATCGCTTGATGATTTCTGGATGTGGTTCAAAAGCATATACTTTGCCATTGTTTTCGATCGCTTGCGCCATTGTGAGCGAATGAATCCCCACATTAGCGCCAACATCGATGCACACGCTGCCAGGTTTGATGAGCGTGGTGATGAGGTTGGTAATCATCGGTTCGTAGGTACCATAAAAAAATACGTACCATTCCAGATATGATGCCGTATCAACATTAAATAAGACTTTTGAATTCAGAGCCTTATTTTGGAGAGTAACAATCGTTGAAATTGAGTCGTTGTGGCGATGATCAGGGCTGTAGATATATCGCAGCAATCGATTGGCTCGATAAAATTGAAAGTGCCGTGTGAATGACGCAAGTTTTGAAATGCAGGCATTTTTGAGGTTCATAACCCAACTTTTTTTAATAATATTCTGAGGCAATGTCGCAAGGTAACACTCTTTTTATCCCTTGTTAAGAAGCCTAAATTTGGCAATTTCATCAAAATTTGCATAAATACCCCTGTTTTTGTCGACAAAATAAAAGCTTGTCGACAATATATATTTTTGTCGATAGATTTATTAAGAAGACTTAAAGTGGAAAATTTAAAAGAGGGAAAGGATTTTGATGAAAGAAATACGAGCACATAAAGATAATACGCTGGCATTGCAATGTTATGACTATCTTCAAAATTGCATTATTGACGGAACACTTGCACCTGGGCAAAAGCTCAAGGTCGAAGCCCTCAAAGAGCAATTGGGGATTGGGCAAAGTCCGATACGTGAAGCATTGTCGCGATTGGTCGCCTCAGGACTTGTGACCGTTCAGGACAACAAAGGCTTTTGGGTTGCGCAAGTTTCTGAGGAAGATATTCGCGACACTTACCGTGTTTTTGTGCAAATCGAATTGCTTGCTCTCAAGCAGGCAATTGAGCTGGGCGATGATGCGTGGGAATCGGGGATTGTTGCGGCATTGCATAATCTTGCCTTGGTTGAGACTCGACAGGTTGAGACTTCGGTTCAGGTGTGGATTGAACGTAATTATTCATTTCATTTGGCATTGATTGTTGGCTGCAATTCACCATTGTTATTGGATTTGCGTGAGCAGGTTTATCGAAGGTTCCATCGTTATTGTTGGCTTTCCTACGATGCTCTCAACTCTCGGCTTGAATTCAGTCACGAAGAACACAAAAGTTTGGCACAGGCCGTTATTAGTCGCAACTTTCCTGAGGCCGAAAAAATCATGACACATCATGTGTATCGGGCTTTTGAGACAGTGGTTACCAGGCTCAAGCAGAATAATACGTTGTAAAATAGATACAAATTGGAGGAATTATTATGAATACCGTTTTGTTGAGAATTAAAAATGTCACCAAACGATATGGCGAAAAAGAAGCGCTCAAAGGGATATCCTTGGATATTTACAAGGGCGAAATCCTCGGCCTTTTGGGAGTCAATGGAGCAGGCAAAACAACATTGTCATCGATCATTGCAACGTTGCATCCGCCAACAAGTGGTGATGTTGAGTTTGAAGGCACATCGATTTATCAGGATTTGGTTGGATATCGATCACAGCTTGGGTTTTGTCCGCAAAAACCAAACCTCAATTCAATGTTGACGCTCGAGCAAAACTTGCGATTCTCCGGAAGTTATTATCAGCTTACCCAGCAGCAAGTTGATGCGCGGATGAATCACTTGGTGAAGATGTTTGAACTCGCACCCTTTTTGGATAAACGAGTTGGAGCATTGTCTGGTGGATATAAACAGCGCTTTATGATTGCGCGCAGCTTGATGCACAACCCAAAGTTGTTGCTTCTTGATGAGCCGACCGTTGCGCTCGATCCGCATATTCGCAGGCAGTTGTGGGCGATTATCAAAGAGCTGAAGAATGAAGGTGTAACCGTGATTTTGACAACGCACTATCTTGATGAAGCTGAACAGCTTTCTGACCGTGTGGTGTTTTTGGATCAGGGTCAGATCAAATTGATCGACACACCTGAGAACCTGAAAGCTGATTTTAAAAAGAATAATCTTGAGGATGTCTTTATTGCATTGATGCAACAAGATCTGCCCACAACGGATTGTTAGAAATCATCCACCACCCCGCATGCCCTGAGTGTTTTTCGTAAGAAAAATGTATCGAAGGGTGAACGACTGAGGTGCACTTAGGGGCTTACAAATTCAGACCCTTCGATACATTTTGTTCGTTAAAACTCACAAAACACTCAGGGCGTGCGGGGTGAGGAGTAGAATCACTTTTTAAAGAAAATATAAATTGGGTGCGTTTGGCTATTTATTTAAGAATTTAACAACAATTAAGGAGGTACTATGTTTCGGTTTATTAATATTTTTTTTAAGTTGCTGGCAACGAATTTGATCATCCTGCGGAGCCAATTGCTCGACAAGTTGATCAATGTTCAGATCTGGGGCTTTTGTACACTGGTTGTTACCGGATACATTATGCAGGCCTCAGGGCTGAGTGCAGGCTTTGGTATCTTCCAGTTGGCGGGTGTTATTGCAACGGCTGGCTTGTTTGAATGCTACGGAAGCATTGCAAAGATCATTATGGACTTTGCGGGCGAACAGAGCATTGGCTATTACCTAACGCTTCCGGCACGCCCAGGTGTGATTATTTTGAGTACGGCATGTGGTTATGCGTGCATTGGAACATTTTTGAGTTTATCAATGGTGCTCCTTGGCAAGATTGTGTTTTACAGCACTTTTAATTTGGCCTCAATTGCGTGGGTCAAGCTTATTGCCATAACCATTTTGTCTAACTTGTTTTATGGGTTGCTGGCGCAAGCCATTGCGGCTCATGTGGGGCAGGTTTCAAAAATAGGTAATGTGTGGTCGCGCTTCATATTTCCGCTGTGGTTTTTTGGTGGATTTCAGTTTGCGTGGACAACGGTGTTTGCATCAAGCAAGCTGCTTGGGTATGCGATTTTGGCCAACCCTATCATGTTTATTATGGAAGGAACTCGTGCCTGTATTCAAGGGCAAGAGGGCTTTATTTCTTGGTGGATTTGCATGGGCGCCTTGGGCTTATTCACGATTGTGACGTGGTTTGTTACGTATAACCGAATGCAAAAGCGCTTGGACTTTGTTTAGGAAGTAATGGGGCTTCTGCATTTAGAAGCCCTTTTTAATAAGGATTTAATTATGTCACAGCCTTTTTCATTTCAGTTTCCAGATGAGGTGAGCAGTCTTGTTCTGCAGCAACCAAAGTTCATCAAAGCATCTGATGGCCTTGAGTTGGCCTATTATGATTTTGTTCCAGAAAACCCAGCCAAAATTTTAGTTTTTTATCATGGTGGCGGGGTATGGAGCAATCAGCTGTATCAATACATGGCACAAGAGCTGAAAAATAACCACAACATCGGGACCTATCTTTTTGATATTCGTGGGCATGGCAATTCTCAGGGGCCTCGTGGTGATGCACCAAGTACTGATCAGGTCTGGCAAGATGTTTCGTCAGCAATAGACTTTGTACACGCTCTCCATCCGAATAAGACTATTATTTTGGGCGGGCATTCATCGGGTGCTGGCTTGATATTGAACTACTGCTGTTGGAAGGAGCACCCTGCAATTGCCGAATATTTATTTTTGGCCCCATTTTTGGGAGTTCGATCGGGAACAGCATATGAACATATTGAGGTGGAAAAGCGATTTGTAAAATCCGTGCGCATAGTTCCTTTAATTATGAGCATTTTGTCACGCGGGTATCTGTTTGCGCATACTCCGGTGATTTTTTTAAATTATCCAGAATCTGAAAGACAAAAAGATTCTCACTTGTTGGAATATTACACCAGTGCGATGGCATTGGCGACAACACCGAATGATGCGCAGCAGCTTTTAGCCAAATTGAACAAACCGGTTTCTGTATTGATTGGTGAATGTGATGAGCAGTTTGATCCGAATAAGGTTATTAAGTTAATTAAGCAGGCCGTTCTTGATCAAAACCAATCAGTGCTCAAAATAATTCCACAGGCAACTCATTTGTCGATAGTTACTGAGATTAAAAGTATAGCCGATTGTTTGCAGAAATAAGGATTTGATGATGAATAAGGTGAAGTTTTGTGCCGTAATATTATTGTTGTTATTGGGAATTGGATTGATTATGAAGGTCGCTCCAAAGGTTGAAAACACATCAACTCATGCACGTGAGCAGTTGTTGGGTATGTCGTATGCCTTTATTTTGTCACGAGCAATTCATGTGGCTGCCAAAATGGGCATTGCCGATGCTCTTGTTGGTGGGCCAAAATCAGTTGAAGATTTGGCTGTGGTGATCAAGGCAGATCATGAGTCATTGTATCGATTACTCAAATTGCTCGCTAGCTATGGGATTTTTACGGAAGAATCTGAAACTGTTTTTGCTATGACCTCATTGGCTGAACCATTACTTTCGGACCATTCAGATTCGATACGTGCACTTTTGATGTATCACGAGGGCAATGAGCAGCGCTGGCAGGCATATGGTCATATGGAATATAGCATCAAAACTGGCAAGGCCGCGTACGAAGATCTTTTTGGGCAGGGTTATTTTGATGTTTTGGCCAAGGATCCACAAAAGGCGGTTGAGTTTGATGAAGGCATGCGGAACTTTTCTAAGCCAGAAGACGAGGCCATCGCCGATTCATTTGATTTTTCTGGAGCAAAAACGATTACTGATCTTGGTGGCGGCAAAGGTGGTTTGTTGATTGAAATTTGCAAGCGCTATGCCGAACCGAAGGGCATTATTTGTGATCTAGAACATGTGATGCCATCAGCTGCTGAAAATCTTGAATTGCATAAGATGCAATCGCGCATTGAGTTGCAGGTCGGCAGCTTTTTTGAAAGTGTGCCAGCTGGAGCTGATCTGTATATTCTTAAGCGCATTTTGCATGATTGGAGTGATCAAAAAAGTCTCGAGATCTTGAATGTCTGCAAGCAAGCCCTGAGCCCAACTTCTCGGCTTTTGATTATGGATGCGGTCGTTGCTGATGGCAATGTGCGTGATTTTGCTAAAGATGAAGATATTGCCATGTTGACTTTGTTTGGGGGCAAAGAGCGCACCAAGTCTGAATGGGAAGCGTTATTCAAGGCTGTTGGGCTGCGGTTGATTAAAATTCATTCAACGGCATCCATGATTTCAATTCTTGAGGTTGGAATATTAGGTACATTTGCCTGAAGAGTAAGGATCTTTACAGGTTTTTAAAAAGGATATGCTTGCCGCAGCCATGTGCGAAAATTACTTAAGGGTTTATTCATGAAAATGAAGTGTGCTAAATGTGCAAGAGAGATGGATGGAACCGAATTCATTATGTACACCGGTGGTTCGTTAATAAAAACACTTAAACCTATTCTTATGCCAATTTTAAAGGCTACATTAAAAAAATATTTCTTGATCGAAGCCAAAGGTATGGGTGATAGTGGTTTGGCTGGACGGGCAAAGGCATGTGGCTTAAAATGTCCTAAGTGCAACAAAAAAGTTGACTGGCTTCCCTTTCCAGAGTTGCCTACCCTAAAACCAGAATTAGAAAAAAAAGAAGCCCTAAAAAAGAAAACGACTTAGGTTAAAGAACAATCCATTTAATTTTTTAAATGATTGGAAATCAAATATGTGTCCGTTTAAAAAGGTGATTGCGTGTTTATGTATTTTTAATTTTGGACTTGTTTTTGCAGATGGGGAGGCTCCTCCTCTATCACATGAATCTTGTGAAGAAACTGATGATATAATTGATGATTGCTCTCCTTTGGACTTAGAAAATGGAGAAATGCTCATCGGCTCTATCGTTGAGATTACTGAAGCCTTAAAGGTTTTTCGAAAAAATCATCCACGCCAAAGGCCTCAACTGAAGTGTGATAGTTGTAAAATGAGAAAGCTTGCCTATAGAGAGTTTTCTGGTTTTATAATAGGGCGAATGCTCATGACAGGCGTTAACGGGGTTTTGAATGCTGATATAAAATCTGTTTGTGATGGTTTTGTAAAAGTGTTATCTGAGGGAACTTCTGAGCAAGTTGCTGACTTTATGTTAACTTCGATGCCAATTATAAAATATGATTGTGGTGCATGTGAAAAAATTGACTGGAAAAAGGTTGTTCGCCGAGTCAAATCTTACCCGATTTCATGATTTCACCTAAGCCGTCTTAATAACAACATTTACACCCCGCACTCCCTAACTGAAAATGCGGGGCATGGAAAAACAATGATTACTTTAAAGCCTTGGCCGCTTGCTCGAGCCAATCCCGTTGTTTTTTTGGCATAATAAGGATTTAATCATGGTACAGTCATTTACAAGTCAACGTATTGTCGATTATCTGAGCACCTATTATGGGCTTGAAGTTGCTACGCTCACGCTGCTTCCTTTGGGCGCGGATATGAACGCGTCGGTATATAAAGCGGAGGCGCATGATGAGGTATCGTATTTCGTAAAGCTGAAGCGTGATCATCATCATGATATTGGCATTGCGGTTGTGGAGCTGTTGCATAATGCTGGAATTCAACAAATTATTCTTCCTATCAAAACAACTGATGGCCATCTGACTCAACGCGTTGGCGGTTTCACCCTCATTGTATATCCATTTGTTGAGGGGCAGGACGGTTTTTCTCGAATTCTCACCGATGAACAATGGATAACTCTCGGCAAGACGCTTAGGCACGTTCATGAAATTGAGGTCCCCTTGTCAATGCAACATCGAATCCGGCGAGAGACCTATTCTTCCAAGCGGCGAGACTTTGTTCGGTCACTGTACACCTCCTCTCTTGAGGTTGAGCCGATCAGCGATGAAGTTGCACGGAAACTATGGGCATTTATGAATGAAAACTCCTCTGTAATTCATCGGCTGATAGATCGGGCTGAGCAGTTAGCTGAAAAACTTCAGAACCAATCAGCAAATTTTGTGCTGTGCCATTCTGATATTCATGGCGGCAATGTGTTGATTGATGGCAATAATGCTCTCTATATCGTCGATTGGGATGACCCTATCATGGCGCCAAAGGAGCGCGACCTCATGTTTATTGGTGGCGGGGTCGCAAATGTTTGGAATAAGCCGTATGAAGAAGAGCTTTTCTATAAAGGCTATGGGAAAACTGAGGTTAATAAGGAGGCCTTGGTTTATTATCGACATGAGCGAATTGTGGAAGATATTGCAGAGTATGGACAGGCCTTACTTTTGACTACAGCAGGGGGTGAGGATAGAGCAGAAATGTATCAGCACTTCATAGCTATGTTTGAACCGAATGGCGTGGTAGATATAGCATTTAAAACTGACGAAGGAATGACGTGATTCATTGGCCATTAATATTTATCGCAGGATTGGTTGTCAGTAGTTCTTATGGATTTAGACCACAACAATCAATTGTCCTTGGCAAGGTAGATGAGAAAAAGGCGTGGGTCTATCTTTGTGGATTAACATCAGAATGGAATGGCCCTCAGGAGCTTGATAATCGAAAAATTTTAAAAAATATTGCAGATGAAGAACACATAAAAATAATGGCGATTAAACCAAAGCATCGGTCTGCTGATTTTGGTGGCAAGTTATGTTGGCCCCACAATACTCCAAAGCAAGTTCAAGAGACCTATCGGGAAATACTTGCACAAATCCCCGATGAGAAAATTGCGGGATTTGTAGGGTTTTCAAATGGCGGTTTTTTTCTGAATAAACTGGCTGAGCAGATAAAGTTGAATAAGCCTGTGATATCAATAGGAAGTGGCGGATTTATCAATAGCCCATCTGCTACAAATGATCTCTACCTAATTGTAGGGAAAAAAGATACGCATCACTACTCCAATGCTCTTAATTATTATCAACAGGCCAAAAGTTACGGAACATTACATGTAGAGCTCATTGAACATGAAGATGAGCATATAATCCCTGAGATGATTTTAAAAGAACTGATTCATAAATTGAAGGCCAACGCTAAAGATAACATATCCTTAAAATCAGGGCCTTTACAGGTTTTTTAAAAAGAATATGCTTGCCGCGCGCAAGTGTACGATCATTCCCTAAATATTTTAACACTCGAAGGATTTTCTTATGGAATTGAATATGAGAATGAAGTGCAATAAATGTAACAGAGAGATGGGTCTTTGGGAGCTTTTAACGTATCTGGAGTGTTATTTAGCACGTCCATTAGAGGCTACGATGGTCGCAATCGTAGTAAAAAAGATTAAGGAATATTTTTGGGGTCCACAAGGAAAAGACTTTATTGATGAACATATGTCCGGGTATGCCAACAATTATGGGATACACTGCCCTAATTGTGAAACTATAAAATGGTTTCCAATCTCTATGCCGCAGGTTCCTGTATTTGAAGCTGATAAGCTGGATAAAAAGGCTTTGCAAAAAAAGATTAAGGATATAGAAAAACAGATTAAAGAAATTGAGGCAAAAGAAAAAAAAGAAGAAAAAAAAGCTAAGACAAAAGAAAAAGAGAGGTCATTGTGATCAAAAAATTTATACCACTTTCATATTTTCTGGGTGTAGTTTCGGTTTTTGCGGGTAGTGAGATATCTACTTTCAAGGGTTTTCATTTTAAAAATGCACATATCTTTTTGAAGTCATTTGATGGAAGCGCATTAATTTTCGATTCAAATGATTTTGGTCATACCGATAGGGCTCGAGAATCATTTAGGCTGTATGAGGCTGCTTTTGACGAAGCACTAGTAAGTTTTAAGCAGCGACATAATGATAAAAACCCTAAGATAATTTGTGGCCAATGCAAGAAGTTAAAGTTTTCATATCAGACAGTTTCAAGCGCAATTCTCTATAGTCTTATGGCCTATCCTGATAATGATGAACGAGTTAAAACAGTTATACAACCTGCCGTTGATGAATTAATTAACATCTTGTCTGAAGGAACTGTCGATCAGATGCAAGATTTTATGGTGAAAATGGCAAATTTACTTCAAGAGCACTGTCGAAATTGTGGAGCTTCTTGTACTTGGAAGCACTATGTAAAGCCAAATTCAAGTCTTCAATCCCAATCTTTTAAAAACAATCATGGTTATTTGGTCTATAAAATGTTGCCGAATATTTGTGGCGTTGTACGAGCACTGAAGAAGTATCAAAAAAGAGATATCGAAAAACCTGAAATTCGATGTACTGGTTGTAAGCAAAAACATATGACCTGTGAGGAATTTGCAGGATTGCTCGTGTCAAACACCATAAAAAGCAATTTGAGTGAAAAAGATACATTTCGAGATATGAAAGGCTATCTTAAGGGGTTTGCGAGCTTGATCGTAGATGAAGAACCTGCCCATATAGAATGCTTAATGAGAATGTTAACTGTGCTAACTGGTGATTATCCGTGCTCCCAATGCGGAGAATCTTCATGGGAGGCTTGTGATCCCGTTGTGCCTGAATAGCCAAAAAATCCTTATTTTTAAAAGACAGCTGACTTAAATAGCTATAAAATGGAATTAGGGATGTGGCATATCACATCCAGCCATTTTATGATCTTAGGTGAGTAAATTTATTATGATTAAACACGTCAGAACGCGGTTTGCGCCCAGCCCAACGGGCTTTTTGCATGTTGGTGGCCTGCGAACAGCATTGTATGCCTTTTTGTTGGCGCGCAAGCACGGAGGCGAATTTTTATTACGGATCGAGGATACCGACCGCACACGATTGGTACCAGGAGCCGTTGAAAATATCATTAGCGCTTTGCAATGGGCTGGGATTGAGTTTGATGAAGGTCCGGGTAAAAACGGGCCGTGTGGGCCATATGTGCAATCTGAGCGGCTGCCGCTCTATCAAAAACATGCTCAAGAACTTTTGGCGGCTGGCCATGCCTACTATTGCTTCTGTTCAGCTGAACGGCTTGAAATGGTGCGTGCTGCCAAAATAGCCAATAAGCTGCCTCCTGCTTACGATCAACATTGCCGTAACTTGGCTCCTGATGTGGTTACGCAACAATTACAGGGTTCAACAACACACGTCATTCGGATGAAAGTTCCCCATGAAGGAGAATTGACGTTCAATGACCTGATTCGCGGCGACGTGACATTCGGCTACAAAACGGTTGAT
This sequence comes from bacterium, assembly GCA_023249975.1. Classification (GTDB taxonomy): domain Bacteria; phylum Babelota; class Babeliae; order Babelales; genus JAHFBP01. The sequence continues at coordinate 1,926 of JAHFBP010000001.1, read as the reverse complement.
GATCAAGTCTTGCTCAAATCTGACGGCTTTCCGACGTATCATTTGGCCGTGGTGGTTGATGATCATTACATGAACATCAGTCACGTTATTCGCGGGGAAGAGTGGCTTTCCAGCACACCAAAGCATATTTTGTTGTATCAATATTTTGGGTGGCAAGCGCCTTTGTTTGCGCATTTGCCGTTGATGCTCAATCCTGATCGCAGTAAGTTGAGTAAGCGGCAGGGTGATGTTGCGGTAGAAGATTACCGACAAAAGGGCTTTTTGCCCGAAGCGTTGGTCAACTTTATCGCATTTCTTGGCTGGAATCCGGGTGGTACGCGTGAGTTTTTTACGCTTGATGAATTGATTCAAGAATTTACTCTCGAGCGCGTGGGTAGTGCTGGTGCAGTTTTCAATCTTGAAAAACTTAACTGGATGAACCAACAATACATCGCTCGCATGGACTCTGATGAGCTGCTCAAGCACGTAAAACCGATGTTTGCAGAAAAAGGGTGGACGAATTTTAGCGATCAATATTTCAAAGAAGCACTTGTCTTGCTCAAAGAGCGCGTCATTTTGATGCCTGACTTTTTGACCACAGGCCCATTTTTCTTCGAAGCTCCCACCAGTTTTGATGAACAATTGAAAGCTAAAAACTGGAAAGCTGAATCGGCTGAATATATCAGAGATGTTGCGCGCATTTTCCAAGCTTTGCCCGCATTTGATGCGGCATCAGTTGAACAGGCCATCCGTGCATATGCCATTGAAAAAGGGGTCAATGTCAGTGCGCTGATCCATCCATTGCGACTTGCACTTTCTGGTGCAGCACAAGGTCCAAGTTTGTGGCAGATGATTGCGGTGTTTGGCAAGGCTGAAGTGGCCAAACGCATAGAACTGGCTTGCAAAACATTGGGCTAAGTTTAAAGAATAAAATTTCACAAGGAGCGGGCCGTGCCATCACGACAAGAACAATTTATCGCAGCATTGCCCGCTTCGTGGAAAAAGCCGCTGGAGTATGTTTGTAAAAAACCAGAAATTGATGTACTTATCGGTTATTTACAAGAGCGTGAAGCGGCTGGAGCTACCATCTATCCGGCCAAGAAAAATATATTTGCAGCATTGCGGGCAACACCGTTTGACCAGGTGCGCGTGGTGATCGTCGGACAGGATCCTTATCACGGTCCAGGGCAGGCTCATGGGCTGAGTTTTAGTGTGCCGCCAGGGGTTGCTATCCCACCGTCATTGCGCAATATCTTTAAAGAATTGCATCGTGACATTGGTATGCCGATTCCCAAAAACGGAACCCTGTCCTCCTGGGCAACACAAGGGGTGTTGTTACTCAATGCGATTTTGACCGTTGAAGAAGGAAATCCGGCCAGTCACGCAGGGCGCGGTTGGGAGCTTTTTACCGATGCCATTATTGAGCAGCTTCTCAGGCGTAAACAACCAATTGTTTTAATGCTGTGGGGAGCATATGCGCAAAAAAAAGTGCAACATTTACATCTGCATGCAGATTCAACCAACCATGTAATTTTGACGGCTGGCCACCCATCACCACTTTCAGTGAGATATTTTCTAGGTTGTGGCCACTTTTCTCAAGCCAATGCTTTTTTAAAAAAGCATCATGTGCCAGAAATAGATTGGAATTTTCTATAACGCACGATCATAAGGGCTTACTGAAGATTTTTCAATAATTGCTTTTTGTGATAAGGCCTTGCCATTATGGGCGCACGTTCTATGAGTTTATACGACAAAGAGTGGTGATGTGAAAAACTACTTTAGGGTAAGAACTTTGTGGAGCATATGTCTTATCTTCACCTCTCTTCATTCCAATATTTTTGAATCTTCTCATTATCCAAAAGGTTCAGGCTTCTCTGCAACATTTAACCAAATAAACTCCCAACCTAAAAACTTTAGCTTTCAGATTCAGCCGTTTGTGGTGCAACA
>JAHFBP010000016.1 GCA_023249975.1 bacterium | reverse complement strand
ATAAAATCTGGTATCATTTTCATTGCGAAGTTCATAAAGGGTTTTTTAGACTGTGCAACGTTATTTTAAAGCACTTTATGAGCTTCGCAATTATTCAATCGACTTTTCGGATAAGCTCTAATATTATTCTTGTCTTTTGGGTTTCTGGGACAAAGCTGCCAAGCTATGAATCCAGCTCAAACTGACTCTGCTACAACACTCTCACTAGAATCTCTTTCCCTAGAAGCTTGCGAAAAACAACTCTTGATCGATCAATGTGTTCTATCATGTATTGGCCATCATCACGCTCGAAACTTCATGAGATACTGCCTTGGTAGCAAAATTTCAAAAAGCGATCAGCTTAATTTACTAAAAAGGATCTTGCGGCCATATATTCTTAAGACAGAAATGATCAGCCCAGACCTGCTCAAGGCTTTGACTTCAGATGATGCATTATTTTTTTCACTGATATGTCACCTGCTTTGTAAAACCATAAAATATGACATAGCCCAAATAACACAGTTCGATGATCAACTTTTTGGGTCTAGAAAAACACATATTATGTGGCTAAAAGAGAATTGTTCCACAGAATACTTCCACCTCATTGGTCATGAGTTGTATCAGATCAGCGAAACTCCTTCCCCGTTTGAACCTATGAATGCCAATAAAGCAAGAACGTTGCTTGATCTATTTCAATAATCACAATATTGAGAGATACTGTTCACGCCACAAATTACGCTACCCAGAAAATTCTCTATCGGAGATGGATTATGAATTTTCTACATAAAATTACCGTACTTCTCGCGATGTGCGGATTTTTTGGACAAAATACCGATGCTGTAATTTCAGAGCCTCAACAGACAGCTCAACCTACCCCCGCCGTACAGGAAACTTATCCTCAAATGGAAGTCGAAGGTTCATGTGGTGAAAGCTGTGTTGGCTGTATGGAAGCTTGCGCGTTTTCCCCATGTGGCATTTGTTGCCTTCCGTTTGTCTATTTTTGTGACTGTATTTGTCGCGGTATTTGTTGTGGCAAAGCTGAAAATACGTAATTTACAAGAGCCCAAAAGCCCCATTTTTACACAATTTCAGGCCCGACAAGTGGCAATCGGTTGCATATGGTTGCATTGCGCACACAAAATGCCTATAATTAAATTAATAAACTAGAACTAAAAATGTGGAAAAAAGCGTGAAAGATTCTGCCGTAAAACTATCATATGAAATTGTTGCCGATGCTCGAATTGTCTCCAAAGCATTAAGTCGGTCTATTGCAGGACAAATTGAACATTGGGCAAAAATAGGTAAAGTTGCTGAAGAAAATCCTGATCTAAGCTATGAATATATTAAAAAATTATTGATAGCCCAAGAAGAAGCACGTTCGGCACAACTTGAACCCTATAATTTTGGCGATAAATGATCGAAATTTTACAAACGCCCTCATTTTCGCGAGATATCAAAAAACTCCATAGCAACCAAAAAAAAGACCTTGATTTTGCTATTCGTAAAATCGCAGACCAACCTGATATTGGGCAACTGAAAAAAGGTGATCTGGCTGGCACACGTGTCTACAAATTCCAAATGGTTAACCAACTTACACTTTTGGCATATCGAGTTATTGGCAACAACGTCCAACTTATTTTGTTGGCAGTAGGCTTGCACGAGAACTTTTATCGTGATCTTAAAAAATAATTAATCCATTTTCTACAACAGATTCTCCATAGGACCTTTTTCTAGATGTGCCACCACGTCACTCATGGCCTCAGCCTGCCCGCGCTGCATGACCACAATGACGTCATCAGTTTCCACCAAACACACATCGGAAACCCCCAGAAAGACGATCATTTTTTTGGTGCTACATGCTATGTTGCTGTGCCCTTTGTGCGAAAACACACTTGCATCTTTTTGAGCACCCACAAAGAGTTCGGTGAAATTTTCGATTGAACCGACATCTTTCCATGGAAATTCACCTGGAACGAGAGAAACATTGGTGCAGTGTTCAATCACAGCACGATCGAAAGAAAGAGCTGGTACATCTTGATAATCACCCATCTCGTGCACATATTTAAAGATCGACTGATGTAATTCAGGTTGATTGGTTTTGATTGCATGATGCAAAACACTCGCACGAGCCACAAAAATACCAGCATTCCAAAACACATTACCGTGCTCTAGATAGTTTTCAGCTGTTTGCAAATCTGGTTTTTCGTGAAATTTAATAACTTTTAAAATGTCGGCTTGATCTAATTGATGTGTTGCTGCATACCCATACCCCGTTGCAGGATACGTCGGCTTGATGCCAACTAGAACAATATCATCATGATTCTTGGCGTGCGCAATCGCGACCTCAATAGCCTGGGCAAATGCCTGATTATCGCCAATGTAATGATCTGAGGGCAAAAACACCATCACGGGGTCTGTATCATTTGATTTGAGAACTTGCTCAACGCCCAGCGCAATGGCAGCTGCTGTGTTACGTGCACACGGTTCGACCACATAAAAATCAACCTTGTCGCCCAAGCACGTGTCGATCGCTTGTACATATGATTTTGTAGTAACCAGCCCAATGTCGGCATCCTCGAATGAAACCAGGCGATCGATGGTATTTTCGAGCAAAGTTTTTCCGCTAATCATTTGCAGTAACTGCTTGGGCTTACTTTTTCGACTCAAGGGCCAGAGCCGCTTGCCTTGCCCGCCACACAAAAGCATGAATACCATTGAAGCCATGTCGAACTCCTCAAAAATTCACTTCCTTAAAAGCCGCAATATGCTGCAAAACCCAATTTTGTATTCCCGCCCGCTCCTGGCTCACCTGGTAAAAATCATTCAAATTTCGCCCCACTAAATCAGGAATTAAGTTGGCAGAATTTCCAAAGTTTTTAAAATTTTGTTGTGGTGACATCCACGAAGTTAATGGCACGGCAAATCCCACTTTTTTGCGATACACAATTGATGCGGGAATTGTGCGTTCTGCCACTTTTTTGAGCAGGTATTTAGTAACGCCATTTTTGAATTTTAAATTTGATGAAACTTGAAACGCAAATTCCAGAATATGATGATCCAAAAACGGAACGCGTCCCTCAACACCCTGAAGCATGGACATTTTGTCCGCACGCATTAACAACAGCTCAGGCAGCCGCTGCTGACACTCCAAATACAACAATCGCTGCACAAAATCGGCATTAGGCATCTGCTTTTTCATCGTATCCAAATGATATTGAGCGAACAAAAAACTGTCATACTCAAGACTGATACCACCGTAAATTCCGCGAACAATATCATTGTGCCCATCGTCAAGTTTCGACCATAAATTCAAGCCCAATCGCTTTTTATGCTCATGTCCAAATGCCAAGGCGCCCGTCCACAAAGGATCGCGTGATTGACTAAAATTGCTCAATTGCTCGACCACCATCGCGCGGCGCGGCATTATTTTTTTCGCTGACCAATAGGCTGCTCGCGACACTAATTGTGGCGTTATTTTATCCAATGGAGCCCAATAATTGTCATATAATTTTTTTGCATCGGCATACAATGGGTACCCAAAAAAGAGCTCATCTGCCCCCTCGCCCACCTGAACCACTACCACATTTTGTTCGCGCGCGGCTTTGGAAATAAAATAAAAGGGCAAACAAACAGGATCGGCTAGCGGTTCGTCCAATTGTGAAATTGAAGACTGGTACCACGCAAATGCATCTGCTTGATTTATAGGAACTTCATAATGATCGGTACCAAATAATTGAGAAATTTTGCGTGCAGCAGCACGTTCTTCATTCACATCTTTTTCGTGTTCCGTCACCGCCGTAAATGTTTTGAGATTGGAAGAATGCTGCGCCATCAATCCGACAATTAAACTCGAATCAACGCCACCGGACAAAAATGCACCAACCGGAACATCGGAGAGCATACGCCGTTTAACCGAGGCTTTAATTAGATACTCAAGACGATCGATGCACCAATTTTCATCATCATAATTTTTGCGCTCAGCCGCACTGATTGTTTTGAGGGGGCTATACCAATGAACAAATTCAATTTCTTGCCCCTGTTCAATTTTTGCATACATCGCAACGGGTAATTTGTACACACCCTTAAAAATCGTGTACGGTGCGGGTGTGACCATGTACGACAAATAATGATACGCTGCAAAATGTGAAAATTCTTTGGCCATCCAGGGCAACTGCCACAGTGATTTGATTTCTGAAGCAAAACTCAGGATTCCGCCCATCTGTGAAAAATACAGAGGCTTGGTCCCCACGCGATCACGCACTAAAAATAATTGATCTGTGTGACCGTCGAACAACACAAAGGCAAACATTCCCTCAAGCTTATCCAAAAAGGCAATTCCCCACTGAGTGTACGCATGAACCAACGTTTCCGTGTCACTGTTGGAACGATACACATACCCCAAAGATTCTAATTCTTTTTTCAGCTCGGGATGATTATAAATTTCACCATTAAAGGTGATGGCTATCTGCCCAACAATAAACGGCTGATTCCCTGCGGGTGACGGATCTTGAATGCTCAACCGCCGATGCGCAAAACCACACGTTTTGTCGGCAGAAAGCCACTGCCCACTGCCGTCCGGACCGCGATGAATCATGGCTTGTTCGAGTTTGGTCAGGAGTAATTCATGATCCTGGTGGATTAAATTTTTGGCGTCATAAAAACCAGCCAGTGCGCACATGACTACAACCCTCGCGCTTCAACAATCCCAGATGTTTCGACCTCGTGAGGCAAAGAAGCTTCCTGCTTGAGCGAATATGTTCCACCACCAGCTCGAGCCAACTGATCAATAATTAAGCTTATTTTTGTTGTGAGTAAAATCCGCTCAATGCGTTCTTTGACCACACTCGGCTCAGCACCATTTTTGGCCTCATCCACAAATTGTTCCAAAATCGCCTTATGCCCCTTGTCCGCGCGCATGGCCACTTTGCTCAATGAACTTGATGTCCCAAATCCCTGCAACCGCTTGTAATCGTCCATGACAATTGTTTTGCCATCCCAAAAAACTTCCATGCGCTCTTTGCCCACACTTGCACAACCGAGAGCCGTGTAAAACAAATGTGCGATGGAGCCATCTTGAAATGAAAATTGAACGGTCAAGTTGTCATTGGTCGACATGTCATAATGATCAGACCGCACACTGTTAACCGAAACAGTTGTAATAGGTGATGCAATCAAACCCACAAAAAGTTCAATCAAATGGCACACTTCACCAATAATGCGTCCGCCATGCTCAAGTGATTGCACCCAATGTTCTGGCGGAATGTGGCCCGCATTCATGCGATAACTGACCACAAGAGGTGTTGAACGATGCATGATTTCATCACGAATGGCGAATAAAAATGGTGAAAAGGATCGATTGAAATCAACGAAAAATGGAACATTATAATCATAATCTTGTAATATTTTTTCGAGTTTGTGGTATTGCTCAAAAGTGACGGCTGCCGGTTTTTCAATAAATACTGCTTTTCCTGCAACTAGAGCTTCGCAAATTTGATCAGTATGCTGATTATGTGGAGTTGCAACAACCACGGCATGAATTTTTTCGTCAGATAATACGTCGTGATATTCTGTGTAGTGTTGTCGTACATCATATTGCCGCGCAACATTCAACGCATTGGCCGTGTCGGTATCCACAACCGCACGCAATTGCAAACCAGGAATGCGCGCCAACTGTGGAATGAGCATTGTTTTTGCAAATCCACCAGCTCCGACAATGGCACATTTGATATCACTGCGCGGAGGATGATACGTTTTAGGGGGATTGTTTTCATGTGTTTTTGATGTATCAAATATGACATCATCTTTCTTTTCAAATTCGTATGAAAGCACCACGCCCAGCGCCTTACCGCCCGAAACATGTTCGTAAGCTTCATCAGCTTCGTCAAATAAAAATTCTTTACTGATCAGCTCATCGATGGCGAGTGTTTTATTCTCGATCATGCGAATAATTTGCTGCATGTTGCGATTTTCAGTCCATCGCACATAAGCATACGGATAATCGTACCCTTGCCGTTCATAAAGTTCATCATAACGACCAGGTCCATATGAACAGGAAATGAGGACATCAATTTCTTTAGCGTACAATTGCTCGCGGTCCACCGTCAGCGGCACATCGCCAACAATTATCACTTTGCCCTTGCGGCGCGTCATGGTCACCGCATCATTAAGCATCGTCTCAACGGGTGTTGCTGCGGTAATAATTGTGGCATCGGCACCACGGTGCTCCGTCGCAAATAGCACTTCATCCAACTTGGATTTGCCATTCATGTTGATCACACGATCGCACCCAAATTGAGCTGCTGCATCACAACGTTCTTGATTAATATCAATCCCAATAACAAAACAACCCGATTGTTTGGCAAGCTGCACCGTGAGCATACCCAAAAGGCCAAGACCCACCACGCACACTACTTCGCCTAATTTACAATCGGCGCGCCTGATTCCTTGTAGCGCAATGGCACCAATAGTGGCAATACTCGCTTGTTTGATGTACTCAGGATTGTGAACAACCGCGACTAAATTTTTGGGAACGGCCACAAATTGACCGTGAGTTGCAAGTCCAGCGCCTGCGCACGCAACAAAGTCACCTACCTTGAGACCTGTCACACGCGATCCGCATGCAACTACCTTACCTGAACACGAATATCCTGGCGCCATCATGGCACTGTCTTTTGCGCGAATCAGAGCCACGGTGCCAATAACTCCATGTTCCTGCAAAGCGCTGACTAATTTTTCAAGACTATTTTTGACTTGTTTAGCAGCGCGCTTGACCAGTGGAGTCCCCGTTGTTTTGAGCATGGCAAGCTCGGTACCTGCACTGATGAATGAATATGAGACTTCCACCAGGACCATATTTTCATCAAGATGCGGAACGTCGACATCCTCAAGCAGCGCGCGCCCCTTGGATAGAAATATCTGTTTCATGATGGAACCCCCAGAGACATAATATGTCGTTTCTCAACTGGGTTTTCAGGTTATCAGATCTTCAATATGGTGCAACCGAGATTGCGACTTAGATTACGCTGCACATTATATATCACGCAAACAAAGCATACGCCTTAAGCGTCTATTTTGAGGAGAATCTTGTTCAGACTCTTCTCGCTTTCGCTTTTGAGGGCTATTTTCTTTGCCAGGAGAACCGTGGTTTGATGAAGTTTCGTTACATCTTTTAGGGCTATTTCCGACATCAACCAATACATTATCATGCTCTAATTCTTCATTGCAGATCAATTGTTCAAGGTCAACTGTAGAGGCTTGAGACCCTGCCAATGATACAGAACCAGGAGAAGTAAAAAATGGCCGTTCTATTTTTTCACCATGAACACGTGTTGCCCAAAACTGTGGTTCTTTAAATCGATGATCATATCGATATAAATGGATGGTAATATTTTGAGGAATTTTATGACGATGGTAGCGCAATGTTTCCATTGTATTTTCCAAAATATCTCTGCGATCATCGTAGAAAAATAGAGTAATCTCATCGTGTTGATATTCCTTATTCAAAACATATGCTTGGTATAAAAGAATATCGGCCTTATCGCTTTCTCGCTCAGAGCCTCGATTGGACCTTAAGATATCCCCACGAAACACACATTTTTTACTTGTTTGAACAGCTAACTGTTTGGCAAGTTTTTGATAATTACCAAAACAGCTTCCATTTTTGTTTTGACGAGCACCAATCAAATCGTGATTATTGTCTTGCCGCGCTGATCCTACGGTCAATATCAATTCATCCGCAACGAGCTCCTGGTGTTTCATATGTGCCAAAACAGGTGACTCCGCATCATTCCAATGTTTAATCACCTCCGACATAAAATCAATAATTGCTTCATCAGGATAAAAATTAGTATCTACAGAAGATCCACCCGAAAAACCCAAAGCATCCTGAAGGCCCGCAATGTCATTATCTTCCATAGCTTTAACTATTTCAGGATAAAACATGGTGTCGCCACATCCATCATAATCAGAAGCAAACACATAGATATTTTTGGCCTGCGCCGAGGAAAACAACACAGAAAGGCAAAACGCGATCTTTAAAAAAGACGTCATATTTTTACGCATAGTATTACTCACAACAAAGCCTCATCTATTATTTTGTTCACATTAAACCAAAATGTACCTTTTTAAATTTTGAAGTTTTTATTATACCACAAACATTTCTGGGAGCAATTGTCAATAATTACAAAATTATTTAATAACAAGGCTTATTGAGACAATAGCCTTTATTGTGACGCTTAATTCATGTGTATAAAAAAATGAATGGTGGCAGCCTCCCTCTATTAGTCGGTATTGACAATGTATGTACAATGTTGATATTCTAAAAGAGTGGCGTATGTATCTTACCGTAATTAAAAAAGTACACTCTTATGACAAAAAGACTCACCAAGCATGGAAATAGCCTGGCAATTGTTATCGATAAACCAATTTTAGAAATGTTAAAAATAACCGACAAAAGTAATCTAGAAATGCGCGTTGAAGATGGAGAGCTTATTATTAGCATACAACAAGAAATACAGCACTCTTCTGGTGGTTGCTGCCAACATCCTGATAAACCTTAACCAAAGAGAGCCGCGACAGGTCACTCATAAAGTGACTGGGTGGCATATAGTACTCATGCTCTCTCACCTTTAATTTTTATCCCCTTATTTTTACCCCTTTATTCTGAAATGGCTTTTGTATGAATAACATCAAGTACTATCTTTATACTTCCTTCCTCTTTTTGTCTTTTCAAGCCATCCAACCATCAGAAGAAATTATTAATGCTCCTGAATGGCGTGACCTTGAGCTTTTTGCATCAATTAACAATACCCATGATGGGCTCATTGGTAAATTTGATCAAATCAACACTTCGTTTGGCAAGCAAGCGCTGGCCGCAACCTTGCGCACTCCTACCACCAATGTTGTTACCATATCCAAAAGACAACAAGCAATCGGTGCTCTTTTGTCCGACGAAAAACAATTGCCCGGAATCGTGCATCATTTGCAATCACTTGGCGCCAATGCTGAATCGCTCACTGATGCTTTTGGGAACAAAACATTAGAACAAGAAGTGAATAAAATGTTTTACTTCACATTAAACAAACTCAAGCATTTGAACACAAGCGCATTAGCACTTGATGCACACCACGCATTTCAGCAAGCAGCACTGCTTTCTCCGGTTGCAGATTATGTACTTTTTCACGTAGCACTTGAATATCTGCGTGGCGCTGGCAAGGGCTGCTGCGGACACAATCACGGACATGACCATCATACACACTCACACCAAGAGACCCCGCTCGGCGACAAACTTATCAATGCTATTCATGTGAGCCACTTGGTCATGCTGCCATTCAGCATTAAAGAGCTTGTAATCCAACGAAAAAACAAGATTAATCTGATAAATGTCATCTATAAGAACGTTGCCATGGCGAGCACCTGCTTTAAAGCCATGCACGCCATTAATAGTATCATCAACCAAAGCCCATCCCTCTTGGCAACACTGGAAGAAAACAATGCCCTTGCAGAACTGTTCAGTAGTACGGATTTGCAGATACGCGAACTGATCGACCTTTTGTTGAGTAACACATTTCCCCTTGATAGCCAACTATCATTTTTCTCTTCAGTTGGAAAAACACTTAAAGCGTATCACTTGCTTCAGAAAAATTATGTAGCCATCAAACCAGCACTTGAGGTTATCGGCTCACTTGATGCCCTGTGCGCAGTCACTTGCCATATCAAACAACATGCAGGAAAGAACGCAGGCTATACGTTTGTTGAATTTGTCGAGCGCGAAACACCGTATGTTAATTTAACACAGTTCAGAAACCCACTGCTGACAACCGATGCCATTGTCCTCAACGACTTTTGTGCCGGAGACCATGACCACCAAACAAAACTTGTTATAACTGCACCAAACAAAGCGGGCAAAACATGTACCATCAAAGGTATTACCCTCAACCTTGTTTGGGCACAAACGTATGGCATTGCTGCTGCGCAATCCTGTATCATGACGCCATTTCATAAAATTTTGACCTACATTACCATAAACGACGACATAGCAATGGATCAGTCAAAATTTGTTGCCAGCATCCTGCGGGCCGACAAATGCATGCAGACTGTCACTCAGCTTGCTCCCGGAGAACACGCTTTTGCAATTTTTGATGATTCTTTATT
>JAHFBP010000015.1 GCA_023249975.1 bacterium | reverse complement strand
TTGCTGAACTTTCCCCAGATGATTATGAGCAGCGTATCAATGCCCTGGATCAGGCCATTGCGCAGCCCCTGGCAAACATTGATCGTACATATCAACTTTCGTCCGAGGTGTATCACTATAACCCTCATGCTGAATTGTTTGAGCACTGTTCTGGTAACGCACTAGAGCAGCAACTTCATCAAGAATTATTCGACACCGTTACCGAGATGGCACGGTTGCTCGAACAAAATCCACATAATTTGTATGTGCAAACTAACTCTGAATTTGTTTTTCATGTGACAGCCTTGGCCAAAGTACAAAACGACCCTGAAGTTGGATTTAATTTACTCGATTGCGGTAAAAGCTTGCTCAAGTTTACCCAAAACTTTGTGGGCATTGTGGCTCGAGGAGTTGTCAAAGGTGGTGTTCGCTACATTGAGAGCAATGTTACTATGATGTGTGAGCTTGCCACACATCCCATTGATACGTTAAGTCAGCACTATGTTATGCCATTGCGGTGTGCCAGTTCTTATTTTGCACGGGCGATATTCTTGGCAAGAAATAATCGAGAGGAATTTTTAGAAAAGCTGGATCAAGGAATTTTTAATATTGTTGATGCACTATACAATGATCCGGAAGGCGTGGCAGAGGAAGCGGTAGCAGCTCTTTTTCAGGTATTTGCTCCAAGTCTAACTTCACGCTTTGCCAAACTTAAACATGTACAGCCTATTGTCAAAGCCTTTAATGAGCAAAAAAAGGTCGCAGCCGTCTTTGCCACAAGTCAAATTACCAAGCAGGCTGAAAAAATTATTAACCCGATTAAGACTGTTGTTAATAAGACGAAGAAAAAGCTGAAAAAACTGCAGAATGAGTTTTGTACTCCAGTTGTGGAAGAAATTGAGCAGGTTACCTGGGCGGGTCATTATAGAAAACACATTCCTAAGAAAAATATATCATGGAAGGACATGATAAAATCGACAAGACATGGCGTTGCAAAGTATAAGCCCGGTGTAAATAGAGAGTTATTGGAAAAGGACGCATGGATTACTGGTGTTTCTACTACTAATGGAAAAACTTGGAAAGTTAAAAAATTTGATAGTATTGTTGGAGCAAAACGAGGAGAAGCAACTCCTTATATAAGGGTTGAAATGAGCGCGGGAGTAATACATGGACATCCTATTACAGAGCTTGAATTTAGGGGATTAATTAAAAAATAAGGAATGATGTATGTTTAAAAAAATAGACTTTTCTCCAGGGAAAGTCATATGGAATCACTTTGACTTCGATCCATCCTTGCCTTTGAATGATAATAACTTTTTCTTAACAGAAGATATGTTGTTTGTGACATATCCTAAGAACTTAAGGATTGATGTCAGTTGGATTAATGGCATTAAAAAATTTATTGTTGTGGTTATACAAGGAGATGAAGCAGAAGATTGGGATACTCCGTTATTTGAAAAAAGATGCAAAAACCTCAAAGAGCTTGAGGCCGCATTACTTGAATATACAGGAATTATTCGCACTATGCTGGCAAAGGGTAAGTGATGCTTTCAACCCCTGGGTGGTAATCTTTTCAGCGAATGGGAATGCTTGGGTCCCGGGGCATAATTATCATCAAAGGATTATTGAGGGTGGCTTTGGTTTTTTCGATTGGTTCTTCGGGCCCTCAGGGAAGGTGCGCTGTCGTTATAGATCAGTTCAGCATAATTTTAAAATCCGCCTCCTGGGCGAGCGGTTAATGCATTGTAAAGATCGTCAGGGATGAGCGGTAGAAGCTCCGCTACTTTTTTCCAACGTTTGCAAATATAGGCGATAGGGACCTTGTTGACTATGGCTTCAATAATTTCCTTGGAGGCATCGCTTAATGTTTCCACGAAATAAGCGTGTGGTAATTTGGTGAAATCGAGGCCTTCTATGCTGTTAACCCATCCAGGACAAATTTCTGTCACAGAAATCGGTATGTTTTTTTGGGCATATTTATTGCGTTCGCCTTCCAAGTAACGTGCTACAAAAGCTTTTGCAGCTGAATAAGCAGGGCATCTTCCCGTGCCGCGAACGGCATCGATTGAGGTAAATCCAACAAGGTGACCATGTCCTTGTTTTTCAAAAAAAGTCAGACCTGTTCGAGCAAGTGCAAAAAAGCCCGTAACGTCAACGTCCAAAACAGCTTTTGATTTTTTCCAGTCGCCAACAGTAAAATCGCAATCATCAAAACCGGTCACTGCAATTACCAGAAGGTCGAGCCCTCCCATTTCTTGGATGAGGCTCGTAAGTTTGTCTACGGCGTCATCGGCTTTTGAGGCATCCATTTGAGAAATATAGGTTTGGGTTGGGATTTCTTTTTGGAGTTGTTCCAAAAGAGGCAATCTGCGAGCCGCCAAGCCAACAATATAACCATCAGCCGCAAGTAATTTGGCTGTTTCTCTTCCCATGCCAGAAGAGGCTCCAATAACAATGGCGCGTCTTCGAGGACTTGTTGCTTCTGAATTGATACTTTCGCAATTTGAAGGCTCTGCTTGTTCGGCCTTTATTGTACGGTTCAGGCTTGAAACAATGGCACTTAATAAAAATATGATCTTTATATTCATACAAAAAGCCCTTTGTAGTGTTCTGAAGTTGTGCTTCAAAAATACAAAGGGCTTTTTGTAAAAAGCAATTAAAAAGCGAAGTCTTACTTGTTGGCCATGAGCCAATTGCTGCTCAAATAATCCTTGCCGTGTTTTGCTAGGTATTCATCATACGATCCATGAAAGTCCGTGACGCCTTGTTCAGAAAGCGCCAGGACACGCGTTGCAATGCCACTGGCAAAGTCACGATCATGGGTTACGAGGATTAAAGTACCTTCGTATTTGAGCAATGCTTTTTTAAGAGCTTCTTTAGATTCAATATCCAAGTGGTTTGTTGGTTCGTCCATTACCAAAACGTTGCCTTGTTCAAGAATAACCCGAGCGATCAAAAGGCGTGCACATTCACCACCACTGAGTGTGAGAACGTTTTTATGAGCATCTTCTCTTGGAAAGAGCATTTGGCCGAGTGTTGCGCGAATTGCATTGTCATCGGCGCCTTGTGTTGCATCGGTGAGCCATTCAAGAACGGTGCAGCTTTGGTTGAGTGAGTCATGGTGATCTTGAGCGAAGTATGAAATATTTGATTCATAACCCCATTCATAGGTCCCTTGGTCGGCGGCTAATTTACCCATGATAATTTTGAGCAAAGTTGACTTACCGATACCGTTAGGCCCGATGATGACAATCTTTTCACCACGCTCGAGGGGGAAACTGACGTAGTTGAGAACTTTTTTGTCTTCATAACTTTTGCAAATACCACTGGCTCTGAGCAATCCTTTGCCAGAAGGTCGTTTGACAGTAAACCTGAAGAAGGGGCTGAGTCGTGAACTTTTTTGAATATCAGGAAGTTCTATTTTATCAATTTGCTTTTCACGAGATTGTGCTTGTTTGGCACGAGTTCCTGCACGGAATTTGTCCACAATCATCTGCATTTGAGCAATTTTGCGTTCAAGAGATTTAGTTTCGCCCAGCTTTTGTTCCATGATAAATGTTTTTTCTTTGTTAAATTTATCATAGTTGCCGTGATAGAGCTGAATGTCGCCGTAGTCAATGTCCAAAATATGTGTCGAGACGTTGTTAATAAACGCCACGTCGTGCGAAATAAAGACCAGCACGCCCTTAAAGCTGAACTTGAGATAGTTTTCAAGCCAGTAAATAGAAATGATATCCAAGTGGTTGGTCGGTTCATCAAGAAGCAAAATATCAGGGTTGTTGAACAAGCTTTGTGCCAAAAGTACACGCAACTTGTAACCACCGGACAATGTTGAAAGATTGTCAAAGTGCTGAGATTCTTTAATGCCAAGGCCGGAAAGAAGTTTTCCTGCAAAACTTTCGGCGTCGTAGCCGTCGTTTTCGTAAATAATTTGTTCAAGTTCACCAAGACGGTAACCGACAGATTCGGTAATTTCGCCTTCAAGCAACTTCTTTTTTTCTTCCATGGCGTTCCACAATGGCTCACGGCCCATGATGACGCATTCAAGAAGAGGGTGGTTTTCGTACAAGTAATGATCTTGTTTGAGCCAGCCTACACGCGCATGCTTGGAAATTGAAATTTCGCCCATGCAATGTTCTTCTTCGCCAAGAATCAGTTTGAAGAAGGTTGATTTTCCAGCACCATTGGCACCAACAAGGCCGTACCTGTCACCAGGGTTGAGGTTGAGGTTAACGTTAGCAAATAAAAGTTTTGTGCCATAATTCATGGCCAGATTCGTAATTGTTATCATATGCGATCACTCTTCGGGTACATAAGTTTAAACGATGACCAGGTGCTATTAATTGAGACAAGGCTGACGCCTTCCAGGCCGATACTGTCGACTACAGGTCCTATTGAGTCACGCCCCATATCGGTAACGTTACCCTTTTTCCAACAAACCCAGAGCATACCGGATTTGGTCATAAATTTTTTCAGTTGTGGTAACTGCTTGACCAAGTCGGCCAGTGTTACACAAAAGGTGAGGATGAAATCAAACTGTCCATCAAGTTGTTTTTGCAGTTGAACACCGGCAGGCAGGTTTCCCAATACTACATCTTCAGGCTGATTGAGTACCATTGCACGGTGTTTGGGCTTGAGTCCCAATTTCTGAAAAACAGGCTTGGCTGATGCAATCGTCATTCCGTCCCTAAATATATGCAATATTACTATTACATCATTTTACAGGGATATACAGATCCCGGCAACACCAGCCAGTAAATAAGGGCTTTTTGGGTTTATTTTAGTCAAAAATTGAGTTTTCGCCCATTTTTGAGGTGGTAGCAAATCTTTGAGAAAATGGGTTTTGAGCACTTTGAATGCTCACCCATAGTACCTCTTTGGCTTCTGTGAGGAAAAAAAGATGATGTTCGTCGGATGCATTTTTAATACTATTAACGAAAATTTTTCTTAATTGCATCATTGCATCGCTTTGCGAGAGAAATTCTTGGTGAAGGCCAAAAGCACCTAGCGCCGTTTCTGCCGACATTGCGTTCATCGATCCGGCTAGGCACAATTGAAGAATGGCAACCTTGAGAAATCGTGAAGTGGTTTTCATGATAAAAAATATTCCTTTTTTGTGGTAATCTAATGTCATAAAAATATAGAAGAATTATCTGTAAAAGTCATGGAATTTGATAATTTTTTCACCTCGGTTCAGGATGCATCGTGGTGGAAGCAACACAAAACTTTTATTTTTCAGTCGGCCGAGCCGGTGCCCATGTTTGCCAATATGGTTTTGAAAAAAATGGCATTGCCGGTGACAGTGGCTGATGCGGTTCATTTGTTTACAACTGGATCAGATCAACTGTGGCAATCCATGTTGGGGCAAAGTTCAACCTTTTGGGTAACCTTGAGCCAGGGAACTACGGTCACGGACAAAAAGAATTTTAAAAAAATCTTTGAGGTGATCAAGTCCTACAAGGGCCCACATCGGCTTGTTGTGTGGATCAATGGCAAAGATGCTGTTGATATCAAAGTTGATGCTCATATAGCTCAAGTAACACTTGAAGATATTGCGACAGTTGCGCATTTTGGATTTTTGGCAGAGTTTATAAATGGCTCAAAAATGACCTCAGGGCAATTGAGCTGTGTTGAGTCGATTGTCAGGACCATGCGACAACTGTCGATTGACCAGGCCGTAATTTTGGCCCAAACCTTGGGTGTTGTCAGCGCCGCTCAGTTGGCAAATTTTCAGGCGCAGTTTATTGCCGATCATGCTCAAGAGGGGAATCTCTTTGAGTTGGGTGATCATTTTTTTCTTAAAGATGAAAAGAAGTTTTTTGTGCTGTGGGACAAGGTTTGCGACAATTATTCAGAGCATTATTGGATTGCATTTTGGTCGAGCAAGCTGTGGCGGGCGTATTGCCTGATTCTGGCCATGCAGAACAATGCCTCGGCTGAAAAATTGAAAAAACTCAGTTTTGGGTTGCCATATAAGTTTGTGTGGAAAAAGGGCTGGCAGGTCTATTCCTGTGACCAGCTGGTGCAGTTGTATAGTTTGTTATATCAAGCCGATTGTCGGCTGAAATTGGGTGGCAGTGATGCACATATTTTGGATTGGTTGTTTTTTAAAAACTTTTCGTAATTTTGGACTTTTCGTAATTTTGGCAAGTAGCATTGGGCTTTTTTGTGGTAACGACAGTGAGTTTATGCAGGGTCCTCAAAAAATAGAACATAAATATTTAGATTGCTTAGTATGCAAAAAACTAATTCATTCTTTTCAAAAGTCACATACTGATTATCTGTGCAGCGCTTGTTTTAATAAATTGAAACTACCAACACAAGAAAACTTTGGTGTAAGTTTAACAACTTTATGCTCTACATGTTTTAATTCCACAGTAGAATCTCCATCGAGTCAGAATACAACAGAATTTTCGTTCGATGATATTTTCGGAGAATATTAATCATATTGCTATAAATTTGGACATCCCATTTGCTACCCTAGATTTAGGGTCTATGCGATTCTTTTCTCACTTCTGATGGAGAAATAGTATGAAAGCTCGATTGGTATGGATCATGTTTGTTTTGTGTGGAGCTGCTTCATTACAAGCGGGCAAGCAAGGAACTCATGATCATAATGGCTACAAAAAGGGCAAGCAGGAAGATCGGCATAAGCGAAAATGGTGGCGTAATATCAAACCTGCTTCTCAAAATACCTTGGCTCCCAAAAATGATGCATCCAAATTAGATGAGGCTTTACTTAAGTCAGGCCAGGCATCAGAGCCTGTCATTTGTCCATCATGCGTAGAAAAAATTAATGCGGATGAATTATCCAGTGATTGGTACATTGTAGGATTGGAAGAGGCCCGCTGCATGCAAGAAAACAGGGGGCACTCAAGCCTCTGTGATGCGTTTAACGCGGTATTGCATATCCGTTCAAAACCCTTTACCTGTTTTATTTGCCTTCGTGAGACTATAGGCATTTCAAGCCAAGAAGAGCAGGCTGTTGCCATATTTGATCAAGTAACTGAAGGAGACATTGATGACTTTGTACATCTTCTAGGAGATGGAAAATAGGGTCTACAGGTGCGTTATGCCATTTGTTTGCAAAGAAGTAATCACTTTTTGAATAACCGAGGTACAGAAGTTGGAGACTCGGGTTTCTGCTTCTGTGGTGTCGGTGTCATCATCCTGTGCACTCATCAACTTTTGTATAATTCCAGGAGTTGGCAGGGCGATGTATTTGATTTCATTGCTAATTTCAGCCAATTTTTTCAATTCAAATTCAGCATCAGTAAGTGATCCGATCTGGTCAATCATATTCAACTCAAGGGCTTGTGAGCCAGTAAAAATGCGACCATTGGCCCATGTTTTTACATCGTCGAGTGACAGAGCGCGGTATTTGGCGACATCGCTGGTAAATTGGCGATATACATCATCGGAATATTGTTGAAGATAGGCGCGTTGTTCATCTGTGGTTTGTTCAAATGGGTTGCCAATAGTTTTGTAATCACCTGATTTGACGATAGTAACGTCAACATTCCAAAGATTGGCAAGTTTTTTCAATTCAGGGAATTGCAGCACATTACCGACACTGCCAACTACAGCAGATGGGGTGGAAATGATTTGGTTACCAGCGATAGCGATATAATAGCCGCCGGAAGCACAAAGATTTTCGATAAATACGACAATTGGTTTTTTAGCTTTGCACTTAAGCAGTTCCTGAAAGATATTTTGGGACGCTCCTGGCAAGCCCCCGGGTGTATCTATTTTGACCATGACGGCTTTGATATTGTCGTCATTACGTAATTTTTGGATATGTTTGACGGTTCGCTTTGAATCCAAGATTACGCCTCTGACTTCAACCAAGCCCACTTGGGTTTTGGGTTTGGCAGCATCGACAGCCATTTTTTTCAACCCACTGAATACGTCGGGTAAAATTTGGATCATGATTAAAACAAAGAAAACATTCTTGAGGATATCCCATCCAGACATAGAGGTTTTTTCAGCCATAATTTATCCTAGTTACTTAATGTTGATCTTTAAGTCCCGCGAAGCTTCTCGCTTCAAATCACGGCTTTTCAGGCTCTCTCGTTTGTCGATTAACTTTTTGTGGCGAGCTGTTGCGATTTCAACCTTGGCATAATTCTTGCCATTTAAATACATTTTTAGCGTAACAATCGTCAGTCCCTTGCGCGAGATGGCCCCTTCAAGCCGGTCAATTTCTCGTCGATGCATCAAAAGATGACGAGTGCGCGTTGCATTGTCATCACGAATGGCCGCATGAGAATACGGTGTAATGTGGCAATTGAGGAGTAAAAGTTCTCCATCTTTGACGATGGCAAATGAATCGGTGAGCTGAACTTTGCCGGACCGGACTGATTTGATTTCATTTCCGTTCAGCACAATGCCCGCCTCGAATCGTTCGAGTATTTCGTAATCGTGAGTTGCGCGTTTATTCAGGGCTATAATCTTCATGAGTGCTCGAGGTTGGAATAATAGGAACCATCACTATGGTGAACTTTACGCCAATGGCTTATTGAATATCGAGCAATGTAATAACTTGCAAGAGCGATAATCAAGCCCAGGACAATTCCACCAATGATGAATGACCACACACAAATGTTACCAGAACCCCAGATTTTTTCCAGCTGGATGTTCCACCCCGGATCAAAATTCAATATGTGGTGAAGCAGGCAGTATCCAACGCAATAGGAGGTGTTGTTGATGAAAAACATAGTGAATAAATTATCAGCTGAACTGGAGAGACACAAAATAGGGAGGTTGAGCCCCAGGGGACGATACGTGGCAAATATCATCAAGGTTTTCAGGCCAATGAAGGGTGAGAAGGCAAAAAAGATGCCAACCGCCACTGAAAGTGCGATTGTGTGATTGGTGAGGCTTTTGTTATACAACATGCTGTACAGGGTGTTTCTTGCCTGGGCAATCATGATATAATCTTTCAAAAGGGTAGAAACAAAATCCCTTACCTTCTAGTATAAGATAAGTAGTTATTTTCCAGGCAAGGAGTTTGATATGAAATTATCAGGTAAGTGCCAATTCATGAAAACTATGGCCTTTATGGTCATGGTATTTTCATCTTTGACGTTATTTTCGCGACAAGATGCTCGAAAAACTGATGGTATCAAAACCATTTTCAAGGGCGAGTTGAGTACCAATGCAGATGAGGTTCCTGGTTTTGTCGTTACCTTTCAGGGAGATCGGATTTCGACTGACGCAGAAGGTTTTTATTCATTTGCCGTAGATGACTTTAGTCACAAAGAGCCGTACTACTTGCTCATCAGCAAGCACGTCAAACCCATTTGTGAGCGTGACAACACCATTGAGCATTTCAAGCAGATTGAGGGCAAAGACCATCTGTTTTATGCGCTTAGCTGGACCACCGATGAGAATGATCGTCAGCTTTTGACGATCAAGCCAGCTTCGCTGACGTCAACTAATTTTAGAATACCTGAGCGTTGTGTTCATGTAATAGCCAATCCTCGCTACGTTAAAGTGGTCAAGGACTGGCCCATCAATTTGGGCAAAGGTTTTGTAAAGCTGCCGCGCATTGAATTTAAGGCGCACAAAGAAATTGTTCAAAATAAAAAAGCGAGTTCAGGGAAAAGCATCAAAATAGCCAAAGATCTGCATGAACGTGGCTCGCTCAAATCACATAATTATGCATTTGATCATGCATTGTTTCACCATGAATCAGAAAAAACAACGGCTTTGCGTTGCACGGGGCGTGGTTGCCCAGTGGTTATTTCAACAAGCTGATGGTATTGCCTGATTTAGGCATTGAAATATTGTAAAGAGGATCATTTTTGGGCGCCCGCCTAAAATACGTCTGCATCCCATGAACTGACTTGCCCTTGCTCAAAGCGGTGTTTGGCCACAGCGGCAATCATGGCACCATTATCGGTACAAAATTGCCGAGGCGGTGCTACAAACTTTTTACTTTCTTTGGTGCAAAAGGTAGTCAGTCGCTCACGAATGTACTGGTTGCATGCAACTCCGCCGACCAATGCACAGCCATTTAGTTCTGGATATTTGGCAAAAGCGGTACTGATTCGTTCGATAAAAATGTCGGCAATGCACACCAGTAATGAGCTGGAGACCTGTTGCATGAGTTCGTGAGTAATTGCTTCCTTGATGGGGCCCTTGTTGTGGTCGTAGGCGCCACGTTTGACCAAATCATAAAGAACCGCAGTTTTCAGTCCTGAAAAGCTGAAGTTGAGTGTCTGAGCCATTTTT
>JAHFBP010000012.1 GCA_023249975.1 bacterium | reverse complement strand
GAACTTTTTTCCCCTGCTGTTTCCAATCGATTGCTCAAAACATTGGAAGAACCTCCAGCGGGTTATCATTTTTATTGTTAACCAGCAATCTAAATGATGTTCTACCAACTATCCGCTCTCGCAGCATCATTGAATATGACCAAAGTACACCTCAAGCCAACCACACCTCGCCCCTACTGGAATATTTTAACCCCAACAATCTCATTTTTATGAATGTTTCATTATTTGAAGAATGTCTGGCAAGTACAAAACCAACCCATCTGGATACTCAAAAATTGGCTGATGAACTGATCAAACTTCTTTCTCAGCCCACAGGCTCTCAAGATCTATCTGGAAAATTTAAAACAGCACGGGCACATGCCATAACAGCATTCCAAACTTTACCATGCCAGGGTGGAGCAGATATTTTTTGGAAATTGTTATTTATGCGCTTTGCCCAAGATTTTAAGGTGACGATATAGATTGGCAGATGATTAAACCGAATAAAAAAAGACCCAGCAAAATCATTTCTTTTTTCATGGATGCACTTGCAGTTCAGGCAATTGCTCAGATTTTTGCACTTCCCATTTTGATGATGTGGGGCATGCCAACCTCAATCATGAGCTGTGTGGGCAATGTGGTGTTTTTGCCTTTTTTAACTAGTTTTATTGTTATTAGCGCACTGATTTTCATCACCCATATTTTCTGTATACCCAACGACTGGCTCTGTTTTGTTCTCAACAACATTACCCACTGGTGGCTCTATTTGCTCAACTTTTCAAGCCCAACATGGCTGTGTGCGCCGGCATGCACGCCTCTTAATATTATATCAACCGTATTTTTTGGCGCGGCTGGAATTTATGGCCTGATTTATGCGCCAACACAACGGACTCGTTATGCCTCGTTAATAGGAGGAGCCATTCTCTGCCTTGCCGTGCCCGTATTTTTTACCTATGGACTATTTGAATCTTCAGTCCATTTTGATTTGGTGAAAAAAAATAAAATCTTACAAATTGATTACACTAACTCAAGGCTCAATCTCATCGACCATGGCTTTTTTAATGTCCATGCCTCACCCGAAAAAGTAGTTAATTTCACGGTGCGCTCGGCACTGATCAAGGCACTGGGCAACCGAACCATTGATTCAATCACCCTCACACGACCTTCTATGCGCAGCTTTATCGGATGCTCTGCACTGCTGCAATGCTTTACCGTTAAAAAGGTCATTATTCCTTTTTTCAAGCCATTTACCTCAAAAGGAAGTTGGCGGGAATATTTTAAGCTCAAAAATTCGTGTACTCGCCTTGCGATCCCAATTGCTCGACATGCTTAGATGCGAGTGCTTTGTAATTCACATCAAGGCTAAAGTCATCCATCACGGTCTGTGATACAATTTTTTCAAAGTAAGATTCAAAAGTCAGTCGACCTTGCATGACGTCAACAACCAATTGGCACATGGGAATGGAAACGCCCTGTTCAAACGCCCACTGAGAAATTGAATAGGCCGTATTGATCCCTTCAGGCAAAAACCCACATGCCTGCTCAACTTGCACAAGAGTGCATCCTTTGCCCAGCAATGCACCGGCTTTGAGGTTCCGGCTTTGTGAACCAACAGCACACAAAACAAGGTCGCCCAGACCTGCAAGCCCATAGGCCGTAATATGTTGCCCTCCAAATGCCGTAACAACTCGCGCCATTTCGTTCATTCCAACCGTCAGTAAATATGAGCGAGTATTTTCACCACACTCACCACCTTGTGCGATTCCAAGGGCAAGGGTAATCAAAACTTTGAGTGCTGATGCAGCTTGAATGCCAAAAAAATCAAATGATGGATAAAAAACAGCATATGAACTTGAAAATAGTGAAATCAATTCATCAACAAATTCCTGATCATACCCCGCAATCACCGACCCAGTAAAAACTTGTTGCGCCAAATCTTTGGCAAAATTGGGACCTGCTACAACTGCCATGGTCGCCGCCCCGCATACTTGTTCGATGATTTGTGATGGCAGTAAAAGCGTGTTGTTTTCAATCCCTTTACTGGCGATCAACCATCGATGCGATGGGGTCACAAATGGTGCAAATTTTTTCAGAACTGATCGCAAATACGTGACGGGAACTACTTCAACTATCAACTCACTTGATTGCGCAAGTTCCTGTAAATCTGATGTCGCTGTAATGTTAGCTGAAAGAGTAATTCCAGGAAGATATGATGTATTTTGATGAGTAAGATTAATTTCGTCGGCCACATTTTTTTCATAACACCATAGCATGACGCGATGACCATTGTTCGCGAGCAATGTCGCCAATGCCGTTCCCCATGAGCCGCCTCCCAAAACGGCTATGTGCTTGCTTCTTTCCATCAACGTCCCCTCTCCTTTTTTAGGGTATGTGTCAGTGTCCGAAATTACGCTTGGTCATGTTGAATTTATTGATGCATTCCGTCAAATGTTGTTCCGTTACTTCCGGCCAATAACAATCAAGAAACTGCAATTCTGAATAAGCGGCTTGATACAACAAAAAATTACTCAACCGCGCTGTTCCGCCAGTTCTGAGAATTAAATCAGGGTCCGATCTGCCAGTGAGCCACAAAGAATCTCGTAAATTAGCTTCATTGATATCATCAATTTCCAGCAGCCCTTCTTTGACTTTTTGAGCAATCAAACGAGTTGCTGAAACCAACTCCTGTTGTGCTCCATAGCAAAAAAGAATATTAAGCTGAAGCTTTGTTTGATCAGCGGTTTTTTGTTCAATTTTTTTAATATTTTCAATCGTACTTTCCGGAAATAAAGTGCGATCACCCACAAATCGTACCGAAATACCTTTTTGAGTGTATTTATTAATGTTTTTATCTGATGCATCTGCAATGAGGTCGAACAAATATTCTTTTTCAGAATCACTACGATTAAAATTTTCAATCGAAAACGCGTAAAGAGTTAATATTTTAATATTGCTTTTAAGACAAAAATTAATAACTCGGTCAGCTGCTTCCATTCCAGCCTGATGCCCTTTAACAAGAGCTTGATAGCCATTTTCCCGCGCCCAGCGTCGGTTGCCATCCATGATGCACGCAAGATGTTCCACACTAATTCCTTTTCCGCGTGATAAGACACATTTCGTCCTATGACGGCAGTGTACTTCAACTACGCAAGAGTTGAAAGAGGAATGCAGGACGAACAAAATTAATTTTGTTAGGATGAAACTACCAAGAGCTGTCAACACACCAGAAAGGAGACTTATGGAAAAGAAGCACAAGCCACACATTAAAGCCATTATTTTTGATATGGATGGCACCATCATCGACTCAATGCACCTGTGGCAACTTGCGAGCAAAAAAGTTCTTGAAAATCGCGGCATCACCAACCCGCCAGCTCATTATCAAAAAGAAGTTGAAAATATCTTAAGCCTCAAAGAGTGGGCCCTAATTACCAAACAATTACTTGGAATTGAAGACTCTTCAAACTTACTCGTTCAAGAACTGAAGGTCATTGTTCAAACTCATTTCCGCGCTTCAGCCAAGTACATTAACGGATTTGAAAATTTCCATGCCCAAATTACTGCGCTGAATATTCCCACTGGCGTAGCAACCAACTGCGAACTGCAAACGCTCGCTGTCATTTCTTCTCAGCTCCAGTTTTCCAATCTTTTCGGAACACATGTGTACAGCTTTGAGCACGCAGAAAATAAACCTAAACCGGACCCTGCTGTCTTTTTGCACGCTGCAAAAATGCTCGGATTTGACCCAAGTGAATGCTTAGTTTTTGAAGATTCACTGCATGGATTTAGAGCCGCAAAGGCTGCTGGAATGATGTGTGTTGCTGTGCGTAACAAGAAAAACCATCACCTGATGGATGAAGTTAACCATTTTATTGATGATTATGCCGAGGCGCTGAAAACCATTAACCACTTAATTATTTCCGACACGCAGAAATAACACTGATACGCGCAGGCTTATATTTAAAAAAATGCCGAGCCATTGCATTGATGGTGGCTCCTGATGTGACCTGATCATCAATAATGGTAATGTGCTTATCTTTAATCAAGTCAGACATTGTATTCTGATATTTGGGATTGATGGCAAATGCACCTTCCAAATTTGCTATTCGCTCCAATCGAGTCAGTTCATGCTGAGGCTTGGTATCTTTTATACGAATAATGCACTCAACCAAAGGTATTGATAGTTTTTTGGCAACAGCTTTTCCAATAATCTCTGCCTGATTAAAGCCACGCTTTGCTTTTTTTCGCCAATGCAAAGGGATTGGAACAAGTAAATCTGGCGCGATTCGTTCACAATCGACAAGTTCAACAACCAATCGACCTAGCTGCATGCTTGAATACATACCGCCATGATTTTTCTGACGCACCAATTTCTGCAAAGGGCCATCATACAAAGACGCTGCATAGACTGAAATTTTATGTGTGCCTTCAACTAAGGTTCTGGTTGCAATTGGCTGAATCATTTTTTTGCACAGCACACAAATGACATGATCAGCTTCAACCAAGACTTTGCATTCAACGCAATATGATGGATAGATGCCATTAATGATATGACCAACAACCCAGCTGGTATGTGAATAAATTTGAGCAACCCATCGGCCAAGCATGTGCATAGTTCTAAAACTCTCCGCGCTCTCATCCAGGCAATAAAAATGGAATTACTAAAATCAAAACAAGGTTTGTCGCAATTCCTGCAAGAACATCAAGTGTCAAAAAGTTTGTAAATCCTTCCCCTCCAACTTCCTTCAAAACAATTCCGGTTCGTTGTTCAATCAGTATAGGTAAGGCCAGTCGAGCTCCATGAAACAACATCAATGCCAAAATGAATGTTCCTGGAGAAAGAATTCTAAAGGACAATGCCAAACACATTCCCACCGTTCGGTTGATTACCACATCATCATGGCGATCAAGGGGCAAGGTACGAAAAATAAAACCAAGAATTATGAAAAGCCCAAGGCATACCAGCGAATTGATCATATAAAAAAGATCAACCGAAACTGTATACGTCATGCGACCTAAAAATACGACTAGATAGGCCAAAAGCGATGCCTCAAGAGCCCGCATTTTTTGTCCACCAAAATTACCAAATGTCGCAATCTGTAAGGCCCCGTTTTTAATTCGGTCGCTCAATATCATCATAATTCATCCTCGCTACAATCAACAACAAGCCCACCACAATGAGAATGTCTGGAATATTAAATGTTGGCCAGTGATACGCACCCCAATGAAGATCAATGTAGTCAATAACATGTCCGTACATCAAACGATCAACGATATTGCCAAAGGCCCCCAAAGAAACAATGAAGAATATTTTTTTATTAACTTCATCCGATTGGATCATGGAACTGCCTGCCAAGAGCAACAAAACCCCCAACGCTATTGCCGCCAGAATATATTGCCCAAACCACAAGTTGGTTGAAAGATAACTCCAGGCAATCCCCTTGTTAAAGGAGAGCTTGAAGGATAACCATGAACACACATCAATGTCGCCGCTTTGCAAATAGCGCATTGCCAACATTTTTGGCAATTGCATCAAAACAACTACGACAGCAACGACTATAGCTTGGCCACGCATCAAATTATTATTCACGAACCTGAGCTCCCAATGATGTGGCAACTCCAACAACAGTATCACGAATAGCAGTAATTTCTTCTTTGGTCATTGTTCTGTCATGACGAACTACCCAAATGCGGAAGGTCAACGCCGACTGACCCGCCCATTCTTCTTTTGAGAATCTGTCAGTCAATGCAACGTTTTGCACCAATTGGTCAGCTTTGGCAAACGCATCGTAGAAGGTTTTAACGCTTGCCGATGGCGGCACCATGAGTGAAACGTCAAAATAATTAACCTGATACTTTGAAATTGGATCGTAATGCACAATTTGTTTTTTGAGATTAAAGATTTTTTCAGCCATCAACTCAAACACAAATGCTTCACTTTCTGGCAAGGCATCCATTTTTTTCAAAATTTGCGGATCAACTTTTCCAGCATATCCAACCTGTTCATCACCTAACCACAAGGTGGCCGCTTGGTAACGATCCAACCATGGACAAATTTGCGTATCAGATTTTTTCCATTCAACAACACCATCACAAACAGCGCGAATCAAATCCTGAACGACTTCTTTGCCATCATAAAAATCATAACTTTTTCGCTTACTGAATATCATGCCCGCAAGCTTACGATGCTCAGTTCCACCTAGGGCCAACTCATCCCAGCAAGCACCAGCCTCAAAAAACTTAAGGTTGTCATATTCAACAATGTTGTCGTGAACGTTTTTTAAAAGACCTGGCACCAATGATTTAATCAATCGTTTGTAATGCTCAGTTACCGGGCTAATCATTTCCCAGGTATCTTCAAAAGACAAGCCGAGTGTTCTGATAAAAGTTTCGTCATAAAATGGATAATTACGTTGCTCAATCATATTACAACCAAATGCCAAATGGCGCTTGGCTGCTCGATTGCGCAACAAAGGTGCAAGGTCTTCTGGTTTTTTGCTCAAAGCTGGCAATGCTGCGGTAATTCTGTCCAGACCATAAAATCGCACTACTTCTTCAACAATATCTTCCTTGAGCACAACATCCTTAGTTGCACGATAATGTGGAATGGTGATCGCAAACATTAAGCCAATTTCAGTCTCTTCAGACCTTACAAAAAAACCAATTTTTTCAAGCGGCTCAACAATATCTTTGGGCATTAATGGCAAACCAGAACGTGATTGCAAAAATTCTTGGGAAACATAAATAATATGTTCTTCAACTTTTGGCCCTACAACACTCACCGAGCCTTCGATAACCGGATTGAATCCTAAATCCTGCGCCAATTTTACAAAACGCGAAACTGCCTCGAGAGGCTGTGATGGTGATAATTTTTTTTCAAAACGCACGGAAGAATCAGTTCGCACATCATAACGCTGTGCAGTTTTGCGCACCGCTGCAGGATCAAAAGTTGCAGCTTCAAAAAAGACTGATTTAGTTTCTGGACTGACGCCGCTATCGATGCCGCCCTTAATCCCCGCAAGACACAAGCCTTTGTCTGGCGATGCAATCAAAAGATCTTCTGATGTAAGTTCAATTTTTGCCCCACCCAAAAGATCAAGAGCCTCACCTGGGCTGGCAAGACGAACGATAATTTCCCGCGACGGTAATTTGTCAGCATCGTAAGCATGAACTGGCTGCGACCAGTCGTGCATTAAATAATTAGTTAAATCGACAATGCCACCATTGAGTTTGGCGCCCAATTTGAGCAAACGCATTGCAGGCACCACTAATGAAGGTCCATTATTTATTGAAGAAAAATACGCACCCACAAATCGAGAACACTCTTTTGGAGCGTCGATACGAATGGAAAACGGCGTATCACTGCCATCTTTAGTTTTAGTTTCAAATTCAGTAATATTCAACCGAGACGTCATTTCTTTGATATTTTTGAAGGGCAAATTTAAAATTGCCGCGATCTCACGTGCATATCCACGATGGCCCCACATATCAGGGCGATGCGTAATGCAAACATTATCAATATCAAAAATAATATCTTGCGCTTCAATGTTCTTTTTCCAACTACCAGAAAGGTCTGATGCGCTCACCTTGAATACTGGAAGTAATTCATCGCGCTCAACATCAAAGTCTGAATACGTTGCCCATGCCACTGCGTCGTCATTTTTTTTAACTAAATAAGCACAATCAGCTTGATCAGCATACAAATCTAGATCTGAACGAGTTAATGTAATATCTTGATTCCATTCAGGAATAAAGAAGTTATTTCCCTTGCGAACTGCAAATGCAAAATTCTTCAGATCCCACGAAAGAAGCGCGTAACCTTCAATCTCGGCAACCTTTTTATTAAAAAGTTCGACAAGGCTTTCAATATTTACATTCCGCCAATCAGCATCAATGTGATCGAATATCCACGCAAGTGACAGCTTCATACCAAACCTTTTTTTATACCGAATAAAGAGCATGCTCAAAGTCATCTAATAAGGCACTATGCCTTACCAGATAAGCCTATCTAGATACCAAAAAAGGTCAATTTCAACCCCAATAAGTGCTATTTTCTGCAACAAATAAATCGTCTGTTGAGGATAGGGAATATAACTGTGCATTATCAATATCCGTGCCCCAATCAAGTAGCCCTTCTCCTTCTTCAAGCAATATTTGCTCAGCATCTGGCTTCTTTTCTTCTTTAACTTCAAGGGCCTCTTGTTCAATAGCGCATCGATGGCAACCAAGAACACAAACTATTGTTGCTGGAGAATCTTCCCACAAAGGATTTTCTCTCTGATCTGTAATCTGAGATTTGCGTCGAAGCTTTTTTTGTAACAATTCTCGATGGGAAGCAGCAGCTTCAGCGGTTCGTTTTTTCGTTACACTGCATGGTACTGCTAATTCAATTGGTTCAAGACATTCATACGCTTCAACAAATTGTGCTAATGAATTCAACCGCCAATAATCAACTGAATTTGGGTGAAGCAAGAATTTCTTAAGATATTCTCCAGACAAAGCTTGTCGCAAATCTTCTGGTTGTAAAAAATAATAATAACAATACTGACTCAGTCGAAATTTTTTTTCTTGAAAATAGGCAGATAATGCCGTATGAGCTGTTTGAGCCTTAATTAAGGCACAGCCAAACTCCGCCAAGTCGCTATCAAACCAAATCCTAAACAACTTGTCCCTCTGTCGCAAAATCATACCTTTTTGACATAGAAGATCATTTGTCACAATGTTTTTTATCATCACATACACATTTTGAGATGAATCTCGTGGTTGTCCCAAATACCATGCAAAAACCTCATCCCCTGGAACACTTATGGCCAAAGCATTACATAAAAAAAACGTACCACAAATTAAAGTTATTTTTTTAAGCACCACAAAAACCTTATTTCTCAATTTATAAAATCCAACAATGCATCCATTTTATAGTTACTGCACTTTCCGGATGCATTACTTATAATTACAAAACTTCCAACCATCAAAGTTACCATACACATCGTATGAACAATCTACAGAAACAGCAGACCAGCAATCGTAACCAAAGCCGTTAAGCACAAGATCTACTGCGCCTGGATCATAATTTCTGTAGCCTGACAAATCATCTAAATTACAATTTCCTATTGATATATCTTGAGAACCCTCAAAATATGATCCTGATGGAAGGACTCCAGCAATACGCATATCAAAGAGTCCTAATGCATCACTGCGATTAGTTGCACATGATGTTATGAAAAGCTCTGTTCCGCTCTTGAGATAACAAACAAGACGACATCGATCAATTGAGACAACACTCGAAACTAAGTAATTTTCTTTTAAAAAACGTCGTGAAAAATGTTCATCTATCTCTGTGTTGCTCAATATAATATGTGTCAATACACCATAAGGGCTTTTCAAGAAGAAACCACTGTTTTTATTCAACGAAAGCCTATAATTTGCCTTTAAAAACAACGAAACTGCTTGTTTTGGCGAGGTTGCTAAGACCTTTATTTTCAAATTCTTTAAATGTTCTTTAACTTCAAATCGTATCAAACCTGACTTATCAAGAACTTGACATTGAGTCACCTGTCCCTTTAGGCAAAACATTTTGCCGTCCACAGCATTACTCATAGCCAAATAAAAATTGGTAGTCATACCAATGGTTGGAGCAACATAACACGCTTTTGGGATGAAGCATTTCAAAGAATCATAATCTGATGAAACTAAGAGAGAAGCTTTAGTGTCATCTAAAATTTTATATTTATTGATAGTTTCATTATTCCAGGTGCTTAAGTCACCAAATATATATCTTTTATATTTACCCTTTTTTTTTAACCCAACTCTTTTTTTAGTAATATTTGAAGAAAGCAATGTTCTGACAGTAATCTCACCGCTGCCACTTCCCCGTATTTTTAACACATCAAATGGATTTTTGGGTGGCAAAATTTCATAAATTCCTGCGGGAGCCCTCATGGGCTCATCTGAATCCGAACAATATCCATCTGAAGCACATGCATCCAAATCCAATGAATCATCTGGCCCCCCTGGACATTTGCCATTATCAAAATTTTGTTTACCAATAGATTTTGTGGAAGCCTCTGAGCATGCATCATCCAACCCGGAATCAACCAGTATGCTTTGCATAAATTTCTCACCACGCACAGAATTCGATAGTAGCTCTTTTTTTGGTGGTGCTAAAACTATTGAAATATTCAGAAAAAAAACAATACCTATGCCTATTGATTTGTATACAAAATTTGCCATATTTTTTTTCATTATAGATTAATACCCTAAAGAGCTTCGTGAATATTGCTGCAATCCAAAAGACAACCCTTGGAGCCTTCTGTTTATTTGAAAATTAATAACCTGATCCAAGTTACGGTAGGAGTCATTTAAAAAAAGACTTTTTTCATCATATATAGAAATGTGACGACAGGTATTAATAAAACTAATTACAGCTTCTTTTATCGAACATGCTTTTACTCTTTGTTCAGAATATATCGTTTGTTTTTCATCATATAATGTAATGGCGTAAAAATTTACGTCATTCGAAATTCGAACAACCCCGTTTAATGAAAAAGACGTATTTTCAGGCGAACTTAATACTAAAAAGAACACTATTTCTGGCACATCAATTGCTTGATCAAAACAACATGCGTAAACCATAGAGTCTTTAATGAACTTATTTGGCTGATAAGAATTTGCCCAATCACATTCTTCAAAGTCGAAAATGCCCTCTTCTTCACACAGCAAATTTTTATCGGTATTTTCGGAAAGCCCTGTATTTAATGACTGCGACAAAGGGCTTTCTGATTTTTTTTGTTTTTTTGAGGCAACTGATTGATTACCTAGGACCAATGAGCTTCTTTTGTTTTCAACCAATGATTTCTTAGGGTATGCAACAAATTTATCAAAGCCATGACCAGTGCGTCTTTCATTTTGATCATCATCAGAGTCATCAACTTCTTCATCACTTGAAGATAAATTTTCTTGGCATTCAAGATAGAGTTCTTGTGTCGTAGCCTCTGACATATCATCTAATGATTCAATATTTTTGCGTTTATCAAACTTTTTTTGTGCTTGCACCAATTGAATTTTAAATTCTATCTCACGTAACTCTTGCTGCAAGGCTTCATCTTTCAAGGGATTGTAGTTTTTTAATCTTTGTTCAAGTTCTGGTTCAATATCAAGACCCCCTGAATCAATTCCTTCAAGCCCCGTTATATCATTACTTGATTCAAAGTCACTTGATTCGTTTTTTTCAAGGCTACACAGAGCATCATAAATTTGTTTTTGTTCCAACTTTAAGTCTGAAATAGCTTCAAAGTTCTCATGAGAAGCCATTATCTTTTCTAGTTTTTTTAAACTAATACCATTATTGATTTTTTTTGATTTGCAAGACTCGATACCAACACCTGCAAGGAAAGCTTTTTGTGCTATTAAATTTTTAACATTAAATTGTGAACGTAATGACCTCTCTTGCTCAATCCAGGAAGCCTCCTCTTCAGCAGATGAAGGTGAATCCTTAAATGAGACTGAAAGATTCAAGCGCTCCTCAACATCTAGCTTCCGAAAAGCCCTATCTGCCTCACAATCTCTATCATCAGGATATTTGCTATGGCCAAACGTTTGATTTACCGCTGACAATTCTTCCTTACTGGGGTCAAACTCTTCCCATTCCTGAAAGCCGGTCATTGAAATTGATGGAAAACTTAGAATAACAAACAAGCCTGAATATATAATTTTCTGCATAAAATTTTTCATGTTTTTATCTTTGTTAAAGGGTTAAACTTACATTTTAAAGACAATAATCCCCTATGGATCAATGTCCCTAGAATCACCATTCTGTACTGTAATCGGCCATCGCATCACAATGTCTATACAAATCTTGAATTGACGGTAAATGTCCATACTGCATAAGGTTAAAACATTCTGTATTCAGTCTCTTAATTTTTTTTAATGACCAGAATTTCTGATGATGGGTTTCTACGTAACCCCAAGTTAATACCAACTCTTTCAATAAAAAATGACTTCGAAATATTAAAATTATTTTAGATAAATAACCTACAAAATTTTCATCGCTGTCATATGTATTGTTGCTGGTTGCCATTTTTAAACTTTGAAGAGAATATTTATCCGACAAGGCGAATAGTAAGGTGCATACAGACCGACCAATAGTAAAGTCATTTCCCATAATATTTACATGTGTTATTTGATATTTATGAAATAAAATATTAGATAACTCAAGAACACCTAAGTCCCCAAACGCATTAAAGGAAACATCTAGTTTCCTTAATTTAGTTTTATCTCTTAATGCTTCTGCAATATCCTTAATTTCAGCATCTGTAATATCATTTCCGGCCAAATTTAAATTTTCAAGATTTTTCATTTCATGTAAAAAAGTCGAAAATTTATTTATGTTAAAATCAGCATCATGGCGGGATGACCTTAAATTAATGCTACAGATGTTGCGATAGCTTTCTTTTGGCAAACGACACAAGTCGGACCATTTTTCTATATTAATGCGCACCAAAGAAGTATCAGAACAATCTAAATTTTTGCAGTCCCTTGTTGCATACACTTGATCGCCCATAATATCTATAATGGTTCTCTTTTCTTCATTAACAAAACCCCTTCCCCCAGACAACCCTTGAGTTATTTTTTCAAAAAAAGGTTGATCGCTACAACCAACAAGGTCCAAAAGATCTATATGATTATTATGCCTTAGCACCACAAGTAAATAGTAAAATGCCTTCCAAGCATCTAACCAAGACATTCGATTGTTTCTTAGGCTGATAATTCTTAAGTTATTAATTCTTAACCTATTCCTGTTTTCTAAGGCATCCCTGAGAAAACAAATATCTGTCAAGTCAAAATCATTTCCATCTAAATAGATCTCTTCAAGTCCTTCTTCATTAGCAATATGATCAAGCACGCACCTATAGGTTTCTTGATCGGCATGAAGACCACAGCATATTTTTTTAATAACTCTATGGTCTGTTGTAAAATTATCCACAAACATTATTTCATCATCTACAGAATAAATAATGTTTGTGTTGAAAATATTAAATAATAAAAAAAGCATTGAAATTATTGAGTTTGTTCTGAAAAATAGCATCCAATTGTTTATTCGTTAAAGTTGTTAATCATACATTTTAAAGACAATAATCCCCTATGGATCAATGTCCTTAAAATCACTATTTCATATTTTTTCAAGCACCATTATTTTGAGTCGGCCATCACCTCTTCAAGTTGTTTTTGAAATTCAACCAGCCTGTCACGAAGCTCAATTGCTTTTTCAAAATTCAGACCAACTGCAGCATCGCGCATTTCAATCTTGAGCCGCTCAATTGCAGCTTTCAAATCTCGCGCACCGCGAGGCATTTTGCCTTTTTTATTCATCTTGGATGCCTCAGAAATAGCCATCTGCATATCAGAAATGCTTTTGACCACCTCGCGCTGCACCGACTCAGGTGTAATGTGATGATCTTCATTATACTTTTGCTGAATGGCTCGCCGACGATCCGTCTCGTCCATTGCAGCCTTCATCGACTTGGTAATCTTATCGCCATACAAAATGACAAGACTTTGAGTGTTTCGCGCAGCACGACCAATGGTTTGAATCAACGAACGTTTGTCGCGCAAAAAACTTTCAATATCCGCATCAAGAATGGCAACCAGCGCAACTTCTGGCAGATCCAGCCCTTCACGCAATAAGTTAATACCAACCAATACATCAAAAATCCCCAATCTGAGCTTTTGCAACAACTCAGTCCGTTGTGGAGTTTTAATGTCCGAGTGCATATAACAGACCTTGAGTCCCTGCTGTTCGAGGTAAAGCGCTAATTCCTCAGCCACTCGCTTGGTCAACACCGTCACCAAAGTCCGGAATCCACATTTAATAGTAGTGCGAATCTGTTTTATCAAATCGTCAAGCTGGCCCTCGCGCGGGCGCACTTCAATAACGGGGTCAATAATTCCCGTTGGTCGCACAATTTGTTCAACATAATCAGGAGCTGCCAACAATTCATATGGGCTCGGTGTGGCCGAAACATAGATTACATTTTTGAAAAAACGTTCAATTTCTTCAAACTTGAGCGGTCTGTTGTCGCGTGATGAGGGCAACCTAAATCCATACTCAATCAATGAATCTTTGCGCGCACGGTCACCTTTGTACATAGCACCCATTTGCGGAACGGCCACGTGAGATTCGTCGATGATCAACAAAAAATCTTTTTCAAAGAAATCAAAGAGACAATATGGAGCATCGCCAACCTGCCGACCTTCAAAATACCGTGAATAATTTTCAATCCCACTGCAATACCCGGTCTGCGTAAGCATATCAATGTCATGCGTTACCCGCGTGCGCAGTCGTTCTTTTTTGAGCGGATCTTCCATAACCAAAAGCTCTTGTTCAAGGTCATGCTTAATTTGAACAACCGCAGACTCAAGTTGAGACTTAGTTGTCACAAAGTGCTTGGCTGGAAAGATGCTCATGGTATCCACGTCCGCTTTGACCACACGATGCTGATTGTCTACAAGCTCAAGTGCTTCTATTTCGTCACCAAAAAATTCAATCCGCAAGTTGTCGCGCAAATACGGAATATTGATGGTCACCGTCTCACCACGAACCTGAAATGAGCCTGGAAGATGCTCAACATCATTACGTTTATATTGAATGGCGATTAACGAAGCGACCAATTCGCGTCGGCTCATCTTGCCACCTTTATTAATCGCAAGGGCTAAATTTTTGTAATCATGGGGGTTACCCAAAGAATAGATGGCTGAAACTGAGGCAATAATAATCGTGTCCTGCCTATTGATGATCGAAGCAGTTGCCTCAATTCTCAGTCGCTCAATTTCGCTATTGATCTTCGTTTCTTTGGGAATATAAATATCCTGTGCCGGCAAATAGGACTCAGGTTGATAGTAATCATAGTAACTGACAAAATAACAAACTTTATTTTCAGGAAAAAAAAGTGAAAACTCTTCATACAATTGTGCCGCCAACGTTTTGTTGGGTGACATAATCAAAACTTGTTTGTCTTGTTGTGCAATAACATTTGCCAGCGTAAAAGTCTTTCCAGAACCAGTCACTCCAAGCAATGACGAGGCCCCAGGTCGCTGCGCAACAAGCTTTTTAATCGCTTGCGGTTGGTCACCCGAGGGAGCAAAAGGAGAATGGAGCTTAAAGAGGCTCGCCATACTGATAACTTTCTAAAACTAAAATTCTGAAAAAACATGTTTACTTAATTTTTATATTACCAGCCAGTCTGGACTAAATTTTGTGGGAACTCAAACTAAAGTCAAAAACACCCGATAAATCTATTTTTTGCAAAAATCCTGCTAAGAAATCTTCTCAAAAATTAAAAATGACCTACGCTTCATGTGCTCTTCGTTACTCAAAAGGAGTTGCCATGAAGACCCCCTTATCTTTGTTCTTCTTAACCCTTTTGTTCAACCAACTCTCCTGTATGCAATCTTCTCTTTATCTAAAAAATAACAACGTAAGCTTTTCGCCTATTATGAGGGGATATATTCGCCAAACATTTGCAATGATCAAGCCAGATTCCATTGCACGAGAAAATTGCCCCGAAGCAATTAAGGCCATAATTGGAATGAATAATCTCAATATTATTGCAGAAAAAAAGTTACTGCTTTCTCGAGAACAAGCTCAAGCGTTATACCAAGAACACTCTGGTTGTGAATATTTCCAAAGGTTAATCGATTTTATCACCTCAGGTCCTGTGATATTAATGGTACTGGAAGGCCCTTTTGCAGGAATGAAATGGCGTAACTTGATGGGCCCATCAAAGCCCCATGAATATCAAGAAGACACTATTAGAGCAATATTTGGAACTGATCAACTTCACAATGCCGTCCATGGTGCTGATAGCGCCAATGCAGCCCAACGCGAAATTAAATTATTTTTTTCTTAAAAAGTGTGTGTATATCAGCGGTATTTCTCTTTTAATAAAGAAAAATACCGCTATAATCTTACGACCAATCGCTTCTTCACCCGGCTTTCTTCAGGATGACATGTTATGATCAATACATCGGACAACAAAAGCTCAAAAACGTCCCATTCCCCACAATCGCGCGATTTGCACCTTTCCAAAAAAGGCATTATTTCTCAAGCTCTTCATGTCGGCGGACTGACCTTTTTAAGCCGACTATTGGGCATTTTTCGTGAAATGTTGCAAACCAACTACCTCGGCGTTGGCATACTTTCTGACGCATTCATTACAGCCTTTAAGATCCCCAACTTTTTACGCAAAATTTTTGCAGAAGGTGCATTATCTGCTTCTTTTGTTCCCCATATTGTTGGAATGGTAAAAGACGGACGGAAAGATGATGCCTCGAGCCTCATGAGTGCGGCTTTTGTTGTTTTTGAAGGAATGGTACTTCTTCTTTGTGCCATCGTCATGATTTGGCCTGAATTTGTTATATGGCTCTTTTCGCCTGGTTTTGACGCCACTCAAATGGCTGCCACAGTCCCCATGATCAGAGTACTCTTCCCCTTCATTTTCTTTATTTCAAGTTGCGCCCTTCTAACTGGCGCATTGCAATCAGTTAATCACTTTTTAGTCACAGCACTTGGACCAGTGCTTCTCAATATTGTATATATTGGGGGATTATTGCTGTGTATTAAATATAACCTCCCTCCTCTGTATTTATGCTTTGCGGTGTTGCTAGGAGGCGCCGTCAAATTAATTACACGTTTTCTGGTGTACCGCTACAAAAATTTTACTTTTGGACCCCTTACTCGCCAGTCATTTTCGGACTTGAGCATTGTCCTTAAAAGATTTTCTGCCTGCCTTCTTGGTGTTGGGATTTTGGAAATTCACATGATCGTTGACTTAAGATTTGCATCATATTTACCAGTGGGATCCACTACTCTTATTTATTACGCGAATCGTTTTTTACAAATGCCCCTTTCCATTTTTGCCGTCGCGCTTTCAACCGTTCTACTTCCTCACTTTTCACGATTGGCCACAGGATCGAAAAACAGACTCAGTTTTTATTTGCTTGAAGTTTCCAAGCTCATTACCTGGATCTCGCTCCCCGTCACATTTTATTTAATGTTTGTCTCACGGCCAATTTTTGCAAATCTTATGCTCTACGGCAAAGGAACGCCTGAGCAAATTACCATTGCCGCTCAACTACTTTTATTATTTGCTATCGGATTTGTTTTTTTCGCACTTAACAGAAGCCTGATTAATATTTTTTATGCTCTCAAAAATACCTGGACACCTACCTGGATTACCGCTATTGCTGCACTCATTAATATATTGGGCAACTGGCTGGGAATAAAATTTTTTGGTATCACAGGAATTGTTTTGGCAACCGTTATTGGTGGTATTACCACAACCGTATTATTTGTCTGGATGCTCTCTGCTAAACACCAACTCACCATCTACTTTGGCCCCTACTTTATGTTTCTCAGACGTTATGCTCCTCAAGCATTCTGTGGCATGACTCTTTATATTGTAGGTCACCATATGACATTTCACTTACTTACAAAAACTACACACTCAAGCTTCTTTATGGATAGTTTTGGGTATTGGGCTGTAAGTATTCCTCTCTTATTATTAATGTTCAAATTTTTGCTTGTAACGCGACGTTTTTTTGGAATTAATTTGTATTTTTTAAGCAATACATCAATCTCAAAAGTATAATGGATGACGTGACACCAATCTGACATAAGACCAGAGTCAGAAAGTTTCCGATCATTCGATGTCATCTGTACCGCGAATGTTTACTTGAACTATTTTTTATTCTAGAATGACCCGACTGTTATGCTTCCCGCAAATAATCTGGAGAGTTTATGCGCTTGGTTCATCGATTATTATTATGTTTGCTCATGCTGCTTCCGACAAACATATTTGGGACTAATCAACAAAACAAAGCTGGCATTCGTCTTTATGAACAAACCTCGGCAACAAGCCCAATGGTTGAACGAGATTACGCTCCAGAACCTGGACTTTACAGCACCGACACTCTCGATTCAGGATTTCCAGAATCATGGATTCGCCGCTCAACCTGCGTATACGACTCCAACACCAATGCCTTTTATGTCGGCACCACAGAAGTTGGAACGGGAACGGCGTCAATCAGGCGCATCACCTTTAATAGCGCTGCACAATTAGTCACAGAAACAGTACGAACAGGACTTGACCCCATCTGGGATATGACCACCATTGTCAATGGAACTGACGTCTACCTCGCCTATATTGTTCACACCCCAAATTTAACACAAGGCCAAGCCGCTGGAGTTAATACCTCCGGTGGAATAAATTTTGAATTACTTAAAATTAAAAGTTCTGCGGGAATTTTGAGCAATCAAACTCCTGTTGCTTCAGCCTTTGCAGTCGACCTTTCTGGTGCTTTTTCACGCTACCTGAAAATCGCCAGCGGAACAAATCCACTGGATAGCAACCGACCGGTGCTTTTCCTCGCAATTTCCAAGGCAAATCAAAAAAACGCTAGCAGCTCAACAAACTCATGCCTGAGAGCGTATCAATTTAATAGTGGCACGTTGACCGAACTGACCACGGCAGCCTCAGCATTAAATTTCTCTGATCTTGTCTGGAATCGACTTGATGATATGTTTTGGGACTCAACCCTCAACACACTTTACATCAACGCTGAACAAACAGCTGAAGGTGCATCACAACTGGGTATTCTTAAATTTCAATTTTCTTCAGCCACACAACTGACCATCGACAAAGCCCTGACCGGATCGGTCATCTGCCCAAATATGGCACACTCTCTCAAAGCGCGAACATTTTCAAGTACTACCAATTCCTACATGATTATTAATGGATCAGAATTTCGCACCTCGACCAATGCCAGCATCCGCATGAATTCTGTATTTGCGCTTCCTGTGGTAAAAACTGGCGCAACGGCTGGAAAAATTGGCAGCACAATTAGTGAAGGAACTGCTGCAACGAGTGCAACGGCAACCTGGAGCTCAACACAAAACGCCAAGCGGCTTGTTGGAAACGGACCTGTATTTGTAGCCGGAGGAACCGATAATCCAGGTGCTTCAATTACTGGACTGATTGTCAGCCCTGTCTACAATTCCAATACTAAAGTTGATGTCTTTGTTGCTATGGCCGGAGACACTCCCGACACCAAAGGAATTTTTGTATCAACGGGAACATTAACCTCAGGGGTTCTTACATCATGGTCAAACTGGACGCTCATCCCGCATACAGCCCACCAAAAAATTTCATGTATGAGCCTTGCCAACGCCAGTTCCGCAAATAGCAGTGATGCCGCATGGATACTTTGGTACCTGGCCGAAGGAAGCGATAAGCGTAACATTATTCAAATGACACGCGTTGACGGGGCTGATATTGCCGGAATTGCCCTTGAATCGAGTAAAATTACTACCGACATTACCGGAATCCAATTGCGTCCAGAATTGCGCTATTTTCCAAATCCTCTCGGTAACAATGGACGTCTCATTGACCCCCTTGCTAACTTTGACAAAATGGAACAAACCACTCGTGGAAGTTGGTTGCGACGAAGAACAACTGCATTTGGCCTTGACGCCTCCTCAGTTGAAACATTCTATGTAGGCTGTACAGAACCCGGAGCTGCTGATCGTTCAATTGTTAAAGTAACCGTGGGCGGAGGCAATATTATTCAAGTAACCCCACTGGCTCCTCCAACGGTAACTTCATATCTCAATACTTTTAGCGCTCAAACCGGTAAAACAATCAACCCACTCTATAATGCTGCCATTTGGGACATCGTCCCCATGCTTGATGCTACCGGAAAAATTACTAAACTTGCCGTTATTTTGCACACAGGCGGACCAGCACAACGAGCTGCAATAACTCAACGTCCTGCCCGCATGACCCCTTCTGGCGGAACACGCATTTACTTTATCGAGGATTTAACCGCAGGACTTACCATCCGAGAATCTAATCCTATTCTTGATGGAACCAACGCCTTTATGACTGCAGGCAATCCATCTCGTGTTATGTTGATGGAAAGTGCCTACATCAACAACGGATCCATTTTATTTGCCAGCATCGCCGATGCGTCAACTGATATTATTAATTTTGATGGAACGAGTACGGGCAATAATGTTTTACGCGTATTTTTGACCACCCTTACTCCCGCAACTCTTGGTGCTACCAAATTCCCTGTGCTGCCGGCACCATCACGTCCGATTGTTGACCTTCAGTCAATGCATTGGGATCCTGGCATGCGCATTTTATTTCTTGGTGGACTCAGGCCTGGTGACGGAACTGCTGCAACCAAAGAACTTGCTCTTTTTACTGCAACAGTTTCTGCTTCCAATCAACCAAATATCAAAAATAGCTTTGCTACTTCAACATTCGGAATCCCAGATTTTAAGCATGTTTTCAATGCTACAACCATGCAAACTCAAGATGGCTCAGCTCAAAATTATTTACTTATACAAGGGGGGCTTAATTCAGCTCAAACTCTTGCCTCATCACTTGATGTTGGTCGTGTATTTGCACTGCCATTGGTTACCGCAACAGGATTTGTTGCAAAATCAGGCAATTACACTCTGCCCACCACCAACGAAACAACTACCTGGAGCCAGCTGACCGACCCTCGTTATTCAGTAGGACGCACGCCTCTCAAAACACTTCTCAATCAAGCAACAGACCCTCTTATTACTCAATTGAGCGCTTCAGGACCATCAGCATTTGCCAGCGTATACCAAAGCGGGGTGTATCAAGGCCAAGCCATTGCAATGGCAGGTAACTTTTCAGACTGGAATCCGTGGACTTTATTGCCCGTAACGGCTAATCAACCTATTGGTGGATTTGGTTTGGGTGCTACTAATATTTTCTTTACAACTGGCACGCAAAACCTCTGGACGAACAAAATTCGTGTAGCTATTTCAGGAGCAGCCACGGGATTTGCAACATCTCCCGATATCAGCGCAACAATTATTAATAGCACTCAATATATCAGACGCCGCACAGCGGGCGGTTCAGACAATGGAACTTTCTTCACCGTAAAAGATTCTGGGGGTGGTGCTGACACCATTCAAACCACTATTCCTGGTGGAACTGCTCAAAATCTCACACTTACTGGTGCCGCTCCTGACATCAGCGCGATTCAAGGAACTAATGGGATTTGGGATATCACCACCGTCCAAGACACCTTGTTTGTCGTTCCACGCACCGTTTCAGCAACTCCTGGCGGCAATACTATTTATGAAATTGATCTTGCAACAGGAGCTGTCAGTCCAAGTCACGCAACAGCCACTGCGGGCAAAAATTTCTTATTACTCGGAGCTGGCTCTGAATCGACGGGAAGCCAACGTCCACTTATTTTTGCACTTGAACAATTAAACTCAAAAACATTCATCAATGAATCAGATATTGCCACTGCGAATATGCGTATTTTTGACGCAACTAACATGAGCTTGGTACGAGACTTTTCACTCAATGCAGCACCACTAAACGCCAAAGACTTCCAAAGCATTGAAGATATCTGGTGGGACGAGTCACTTGAAGTTTTATACCTTGCCTTGCGCATGAACCTTGATACCTTCGTCGATGGACAATCTGACCTAGGCGTAGCTGCCTTACAGTGGAACAGTGGAACAAGTAATTTTGTTTTTGCAGGGATGCTCGACAATACCACTGCAGTTAACGCCATTGGCTTCAAACACGTTACCAAAGTCAGAACTATGCACACGCAAGATTCAAGCGGTAACAGCGCGCATGCATATTTGATTATGAATGCTGCCGCAGTTGCAGGTCATGCAGCCGCAGGAGCCCAAGATTTTCGTAATATTTATGCCATGCCAATTGTCGTTGACGTGCCACCTGCCAGTACAACTCGTGGACGTTTTTCAACCATGGCTGATACCAACACGGTGTTTAACGGAACATCTGATACTGTCTCAAACATATGGGGTTTGAGCAATACTGAAGGTGGACAATTGACTCCTGGCCTTGCTACTCATTACATAGAAGCTCGACTGAGAGTGGGTGGCGCTCCACTACCGTGTGATGCTGTTGCAGAAATTACTGATATTTTGGTTCAGGGCACATCTGTCTATGTCTCCGTTGCAAATCCACCAATCTCACCAGTTGTTCCTAGTATTAGCAACTTGAATGTTCGCAAAAATCGCGGAGTTTATGTTTCTCACGCACAAATGGATAGTACCGGAGCTCTGACTGGCTGGTCTGCATGGCAACGCGCGCCTTCCACCTACAACAAAGATATTGTTGGCATAAGTTATGATCCTGCAACTGACAGTATGATATTCCAAGATACCACAG
Organism: bacterium; assembly: GCA_023249975.1. GTDB lineage: Bacteria > Babelota > Babeliae > Babelales > JAHFBP01. Next base: position 30,695 of record JAHFBP010000012.1, on the reverse strand, counting down.
GCGCCATTTCACAAAGTACATGGTCCAATACAGGCGCAGGCAGTCCGCTTCAAGACTTTATGACTCATGTTACGGCAGATTTGAGTGGTGGAATTAACTCAGCACTGAGCAAAGAAATTGTGGGCACAACCGCGCAAAACATTCTTGTTGCCGGAGGAACCGGAAAAATAGTCATCGCACATCTTGGGGACACCAACAACTTGCCTGCAACATTCACAGCAAGTGCCTCAACGTACAAAGTAGTCGATGTTTCATCTGTTGACAGCAACCCTATCACATCTCTTGCCCTTACCACCGGCCCAACAGGGTGGCTTGCCTTTGCAAGTCGTGGTGGAATTTCTGTCTTGAGAGACCCCGTCACAGGTTTGGGCTGGACTGGTGCACCCATAACCGTCAATGATTTGGCTGGTAGCAATTATGCTTTTACTCAGATTTTTGTGGGTGAAGTAAAGAAAATTAAATTCATCAGCCCAACGGATATCATCGCGGCCTTGCCTCAATCAATTGTTCGTATCAGATTGAGCGCAAATAGCCTTGTGGCCGGAGCAACCACTGGTCCACAGGTCGTTGCAAGCGTTAGTTTTAATGAAATTGTTACTGACTTTGATACGCTCAAATATGATAATGACATTCTTGCCGTTACGGCGATTGGACTTTACAAAGTTAAACTCGACCAAACAGGTGGACTAACTTTACAAACCAAAACGCTACTTCAAGTATTTGGGCCTATCATACAAATCGTTATTGCCCAATCAGCACCCCCTGTTCCCGGAACTGATCACTATTATACCGCCCACTTTTTGGCATCAAACATTATCACCCAACAAAGCGTACACTACAAATTCCCTATTTTTGTTTCTTCATCTGGAACCGTTACGCCTTTGATGTCGCAACTTGAAGTAGTACAAGATCTTGGATCATTTTATACTGGCATGTCTGTAAATGGGACAACTATTGAATACACAACAAATCAAAGTGGCGGCAAGATTACCATTAATGGCTCATCTACCACCGTTGCAACATCATCTGGCATAATGCTTCCATCAATTATAACCCCCTACGGAGTAAGCTTGAGACCAGGAACTAGCCCCGCCGTGAAATCATAAAAACCTGTACAGATTACAAAAGAAAGGTACTTCCCGTGACGACAAAATTATTCAAAAGCCTTCAAGCCAGACCTGTTCAGGTTAGGCCTGTCATTTTTATTGCACTATTCCTGAGCTTTGTTTCGGGAAGTATACATGCGACGGAAATCAATACCTACCGCCCTTTTGATATTGATTTTAAAAATGCTCAATTTGGTAAACGCAAAATTCGTGTAGGTCTGACAGGTGAATACATGTCAACTCATGAAGGCTACGACCTCAATACCCAAAAACAGGATCTGTTTAAATTATACGAAACTGTTCAAAGCGCTTCTGCTATGTTGCGCAGTAATTCTTTTAAATTTCCTAGCGCAGACGATCCGACTATTCTTGGGCTGAACACGACTGATCCAACCAAGGCTACACTTGATCTGAGTGGCCGATTTACATCCTCAGCTGCAACCTTATGGGCACAAGCTAAGCTTCCTTTGGAAAATAAACCCGGCACCTGGTTTGTTGCCGGTTACCTTCCCCTCAAATCTCTAGCTGCGCATGACATTATCTGGAAAGACCTGACCGACCCTACTCAAACTGCCTATATTAACAATGTTACCAGCAAGATTCACAGCTACGTCAAAGAAGTTGGTGGTTTGGATATCAATGACTGGCGCATTGCGCGGCCTGGTGATACCAGTGTATTTTTGGGATGGTACAATGATTTTGTGCAAAACAAAAATGATCGCCGCATCAAGCGTGCCATTGTAAATGCCAAAATTGGTATTTCAATCCCCACAGGTGAAACACGGGATGAAGACATGGCCTTCAGTATCCCAACCGGATTTGATGGCGCATGGGGGCTGCCTGCATCGCTTTCTCTTGATTTTGAATTCACCCAATATGTTCAGGCTGGCCTGGGCGTTGATTGGCTTAAACTCTTTGACCACACCAAAGTTCGCCGATTCAAAACCGACAAAGACCAAACTGAATATCTCCTGCTCAATAAAGGAACGATCACCAAAAAACATGGTGGCACCTGGAGATTTAATCTGTATGCCAAACTCATACATGAAAACTTTGCATTTACCGCATCGTACCATTTCCTCAAACACATGGATGACACGTATTTTTCAAATGATTTTAACAACACCGCAATTAATACCAGTGAATCGATCAAAGAATGGACAACTCAAGATGTTGTTCTCAAAGCTTCGTACACCACAATTCGCAAAACCAAAAAAGAATTCATTCATAACAAAATTGACCCTGCAATTCATGCATTTGTCCGTATCCCAATGGGGGGACGACGCATTATTTCCGGCATGGTTGTTGGTGGTGAATTGACACTGGCATTTTAGATTTTAACAAAAAAAGGCCGGCAGGATTTGCTCCTGCCGGCCTTTTTTTGTTAAAATCTAAGCTTAGGTTTTTTATCATAAAGCTTGTTATTCAAATTGAATGGCAATACCATATATTGAGCAATGAAACCCTATACCTTTTAAAACATTGCCCAACCAAAATAACTAAAGGCCGAGGCTTAAAATGAACCACAAAATTATACTTTTAGTTTTTGCCACCTTGTGCTTCACTCATCGCAGCATCAGTGCTGGAATATGTAACAGCTTAATCAAAAAACAACTGGCTGAAGAAAAAGCAGAAAGTAGCATTGCCTGCCTGGTCAAAGATCTTCACATAACCCCATCTCGTACCATCAAAAAAAAGACCAAGATTGGATTGCACCAAAAATTGCGACAAAGAGAGTTGACAGGAAGATGTTCCTTTAGGGCCGAAAAAATAGTTCAATATCCATGCTTTCAAGAAGAGATTAAACGCGACATTGCTCGAATTAATGAATGCGATAGAAAACATCCAGAAGTCTACTGGAAGTGGATGAAGGAACTGCCTCTTGAATATCAACTTTCCATAGTAGATAAATATCCAACATCTTTGCCATCCCTTTTGGTGTTTACCAAAAAAGAACTTCTCGATGCTTTAAGTAACAACATTCCCGTGCACATAATATCAACTCCCGCGTGCATAGTATCGGGTAAAATATTTGGCAAACAAAAGGTCCTGAGTGTTCTTCAGCAAATTTCTGAAAATGATCGGGAAAATGGAACCAATAAAAAGGACTTAATTTGGGGGCTTGAACTACAGAGTCAAAATTTAACCAATCACGAACTGGAGGAATTCTTAAATAAACTCTCTCCTGATTGGCTTCAAGACCTCTCACTTTTAGACAATCAAATTTCTGATTTTTCGAGACTTTTACCCTATAGATACCTAAGATCTCTTAACCTTAAAGAGAATCCTATTGGTGAAATAACAGATTTGGCCGCTCTCACAAGCCTTACCTGCCTTGATGTTTTTAAATCTGCCGACAAACCCCTTTCTCAAGATGGTGATGCAAAAATTCAACGATTCTTACGAGCTCGAACGCAAAAAAGGCTCATAGAGATAAATTACATCCCTTTTCTCAACGGCATCCCCGTTCAATTTATAGATGACATCCCCTTTATAGACGGTATCCAATTTCAACCTACAGACGACTTGCCTTTTCAGTTTGAATAAGATTGGCCCAGCAGCCACCCCTTGTTGTTGACAGCTTGATTCAAATAGAATACGGTTTATTTACACGATAATGGCTTGGCCTGGCTTATTCGACGCATGGCAGATGCATTGCCCCCAGTCTTCACACAACCCCTTTGACGGGCTCAGGACTAAAGGCGGCAGGCATTCTAGGAGTAAAAAATGTACAAAAAAAACCTAGCACTTGGTATCATTTTCCTAGGAGTACTCTGCGGCGGACTCCATCGCCACAAACTAGATACCATACGCTCACAAGATCTTGTTGACTGCCTAGAAAAGGCTCATTTTGATGAGACCCAAATAGAAGATCTCAAGCTCTTAAAAGATGTCGTTTCTGACCATATCGCAAGACCTGGCAACAAATTTAACCCAGCAATTCGAAATAAACTAACGAGTATACTCGGAAAAATCACAGAAGCGCTATCTGACCCATCCACCCGTTTTCAACACAGGGGGACTCAAACCAATGAAGAGCAGGCAGAGGCCTGTATCCAAACAGACATAGCGGCCCCTTCTTATGCATGCTATATTTGCAGAGAAGAGCTGTTGGGGTCAGAAGACAACAACATCCCTGCATGGAACTTGTGCCCTCATCACATAAAAATGCACATGAGATGTATCGCATCTCACTTTACCAGCAAAGACTTTCCTTCTTGTCCTTACTGCAGGGTAAGGCCATATACGTATGAAGAGATGCAGTATAATGGCTGGAACTCTACAATTTATTATCCAACACACTTCAGTCGCTGCCTTGAATCACACGAAGAATTCAACCACCTTCTCGAAGAATTGCCACGTTTGAGATATCTCGAAAGCCTTGATATAACAACAACTTTAATGAATTTTGAGAACCTTAGAAGATTAGCACAACTATTACCAGAACTACATAACCTCACTTCTCTCAAAATAGTTTTTCATAATCACGAATTCGAGGCTGGCGCAATTGTCCTCCTGGCACAGAACATGCCACCACAATTGAGGGAATTAAGCCTCAGCAACTGTTTAATCAGTACGTATGACATGAGAAAACTAGCCCCCAGCCTACCAAGAGAACTCACGCACCTCAGCCTTTGTAGCAACAACATTGATGCAAGAGGAGTTGCGGAATTAATAGTCGACCTACCCGAATTCCACGATCTGGCATTGCTCAATCTTTGCGGTAACAATATTAGTAACGCAATGCGTGAAAGCATCCAAGGTATTGTTCCGGATGGATGTGACGTTATCTTTGAATAACACATTTCGATTACGAGCAACTTTTAAAAAAGAGGCCGGCTGGAGCAAATCCAGCCGGCCTTTTTTTTAAAAGTTTAAATTAAGAAAGCAAGGCAGCTTGTGCCTTCGCTCTTCCTTGTTGGACCGCCTCAATCAGGAGTTCTTTTTTCGTTTGAACACCTTCATCAGTTTCACCAATTTCAAGAAAAACTACTGTTTTATGCTGTAAATCATCTTCAATTTCATCATAAAAACTTATGGGTAACGTTTGCAAATCCTTTACAAAGAAGCTAAATCGACGAGTAAGTGTGGAAAGAAGCTCATCCAGATCGTCCATGTGCGAAACAATACCATGTTCAGCCAACTGACAAATACCCGCACCAAGGCGGTTGAATGAAGGCCAAATGCTTTCATAGGCTTCTGGAACCCAAGAAAGTTTACCCAAATTACTATCAACAAATCGGAAAACTTGTTGACGCAGCCGCTCACGAATTTCACGTTGACTGTTTTCAGTTGATGTTGGATCATCCATCGCCATTTTGACACGAGAAACAATGTCACGCGAAACGGTGGTTAAAAAGCTGGACGGGTCTGTTTTTATTTGATCCGCATGATTCGTAAAATGCGAACACATCAGCTGTTCAGTTTGGCGTTGCATATTTTCAAATATTTGTGGCTGCACATCTTCTGCTGGCTTAAGATATGACTTGAGAGCCTTTGGAAATGTTTTGAGCACATGATGCATCACAGAATCGTCCACCATGAGGCAACTTTTCATTTTATTATGAAAAAGTCGCAATCCAGTGTACACACCTTCAGTATCAACATCGTACTTATGACACAAACGCAAAAAGTTATTCAGACTCTTCGTGTTTTGCGCAAATCGATCGGTTGCTTCTTCTTTGTTATAAAGGCCCTTAACGTAATTTAAGATCACATGCTTGGCTTCTGATGTTTCAGATGACACAACTTGTGAGTCAGGTTCATTTTGAGCGTTTTGTGCTTGTTCAGACTTCCATTCCGTGAGCTCTGCAGCGCTGTCGACAATTTGCATATGCGCAGCTGGCGTAAAGTCTTCAGGAGCTTGCCAATCTGGCCGCTCGGTCCACTCTACTCCCTGTGGCATGCGCATATATGCAGATCTTGTAGCGCCAGATTCATCAAATCCACCAATGGTTTGAACAGGTAGTTCTACCTGAACCGGAAGCTCAACCTGAGTAGATAGTCTTCTTTTTTGTTTTGGGATTGGATTGTACGCAACCACATCATTTTGACAACAAACGGCTCCAATAACTCCGAGTCCCAAACATATTTTCCAGCTTATTTTCATTCGTCCCCTCCTTCTGATAAAATAACAACGCTTTAGTAACTCTTTTGCAAGTAATCACTCCTCCAGGAATAACATGCAGCCCGTAATCCTTGCAAGAAAAACCCCTTTCCCTGAGAAAAAAGTATGCCACTTTATCGTTACAAATCGTACACGCGTCGCGGCGACTCAATCTCGGGAACCATCGATGCGACCTCTGTCCAAGGGGCTAAAGAAATTTTGCGGGGCCAAAGCCTCATGCCCATCAGCATTGAAGAGGTTCGCAGTGATTCTCAAAACAGCATTTTAGCTCTTTTTCAGCGCAAGGTCAGCGTTCGCGACAAATTATTATTCACCAAGCAATTAGGCGTGCTTTTGGCTGCTGGAATTCCGCTACTGAAAGCTATTGTTCTCCTGATTGATCAATTTGAAGGGAAAATGCAACGCATTCTCATCGATATTAAAGATTTACTCAAAGAAGGTATTTCGTTCGGTGCTGCATTGGAGCGCTATCCCAGCGAATTTGATCATATTTACACCCAGCTTGTCAAAGCGGGTGAGGCAAGCGGAAAACTGGAAATTATTCTCAGCCGACTTGTTGTATATATGGAAAAATCAGAAGAAACCAAAAAGAAAATTCAAGGTGCCATGGCCTACCCAATCTTTTTATTCTGCGCCACCATTGGCATTGTTGTTGGCGTGCTGCTTTTCTTGATGCCTGGCATGGCAAGTATGTTCACGTCTTCTGGTGCTGTATTGCCAGCCCCCACTCAGATTATGATGGATATGTCCGATGCCCTGACAGGATCCTGGCACTGGATTTTGGCCGTGCTCCTCATTGGTGGAACAGGCTTTTTTGTGTGGCAAGGAACCGATCAAGGAAAATATACTATCGACAAAATAATACTCAAAACACCGGGCTTTGCTTTTTTCGCCAAAACAAAGGCTGTTGTACAATTTTGCAAAACACTCGGAATGCTGCTGGAAAGCGGAGTAAGCCTCCCCGAAGCCCTTAATATTGTGTGCAATATTGTAGATAATAATGTGCTCAAAAAACGCCTCAATGATGCACGTGAAAGCATTATCAAAGAAGGTAAGCTGGCAAAGTACCTTAAAGACACACAAATGTTTCCGCCCATTGCCAGTTATATGATCAGCACTGGCGAAGAGTCAGGAGACTTGGCCGGAATGCTCACCACCGTGGGAAATGATTACGAAATTGAATTAGAAGAAATTACTAATAATTTAGTTGGAGCTATCAATCCTGTCATGATGATGTTCCTCATGGCTGTTGTGCTCTTTACGGTTCTTGCTATATTCTTACCGATCCTTGAAATGGGAAATGCGGTTCAATTTTAATGGGAGTTGTAGATGATTAACAGTCGCAAAGGTGGGTTTACCTTATTTGAAATCATGATGGGAGTTGCCATCATTGGTGTCTTGATGGGCTTTGTTATGCCTCAAATTAATAAACAAATGCGACAATTAAAGGTTAGACGATGTTCTATGATAATGGGCGCTATCAAACAAGCTCTGGTTGGATACGAACTTGATAATGGCAAAGTCCCACAAAAAGCTGATGGCGGCATTCAGGCATTGCTCAAGGGCGGCAAGTATCTTGAAAACGAAAAAGAGATTCAAGATCCTTGGGGAAATGACATTGTTTACAATGCTCCGCCTGTAAGATTTAAAAATAAATACAAAAAATACGAACTTTATTCACTCGGCGCATCGGGCGAAGAGGATGAGAACAACATTGACGATGGTCAATAAAAAGCTTGGATTTACTCTTTTCGAAATTATGATGGTAATGGCCGTGATAGGAATTTTCGCGGCCATTGCTATTCCAAGTTTCACCCGACAAAAAAAAGTTGACTGGAAGCTTATTTTGAACGAAGTGAACAATCTTGCTTCCATTGCTCGGCAGGAAACGATCATCACACCCATGACCACCTGCCGCCTCTCATTCAGCAATGCTGATGAAATTTATAAAATAGTGGTTGAAAAACAACAAACCGATGCCGAAACCGGCAAAATCTCTTACGCACAATTAAATTCTTCCTATTTCCAAACCGAATACCAACTTCCCAAAAATCTAATCATCAAAGCCGCATATCTCAACACCAACAAACCCGAACTTTTTGCCGAAAACAAAGGTAAAGCTTTTTGCTACATGGCGCCCTGCGGATTGAGTCAAGAACTCATGGTCCACGTGGCCGAAACGAGCAAGGATGCTAAAAACGAGATTCATAAAACTCTGCACATGCTGCCATTTTTTAGTAAATTTGAATTACTTGATGACTGGATCAAACCAGAAAAGAGCAAACCTTGAGCATGCACCACAAAAAATCTGGATTTACTCTCATGGAAATTCTTATGGCCATGGGTGTACTGAGTTTTGCTTTGTATGCAGCAACCAGCACTCAAATGAAGCAGGTGGCCCGAGTTGTACGCAGCCACGATGACGTCGGTCGCATATTTTTACTCAAAAAGGAATTGTACACGCAACTCTTCGCCCAGAAACCACTTGGCAAGCCCCTCAAAATTGAATTGGAGCAACCAAAGTGCATAATTACGACTACCCACAATGAAATTGAAAAAAAATCGAGCCTTGCCCAATTTTCAGCTACCATGAGCATCGTCACCTCAGACGGAACATGGAAGCAAGGACTCTTGGACCGTGAACTGAGAATGATCGCCATTATTCCGACCGTTCGACCTGAACCTCAAGGATAGTCATGAAAAAACGCCCTGGATTTACCCTTCTTGAAGTTCTTATCTCACTCAGCTTGGCTGCATTCATTATGGGAACAATTACGCGTGCATTAGTTAACTTGGTCAAAACAACCACGCGTGCTCGGCAAATTTTGGAACTTGACCACAAAGTAACCATTTTTTTTAATCAACTTGATCGTGATTTTATTGCGGCACTTGTCCCCAACCCCTTGCATTACGATTCGGAAAAAGAGGCTCTGGCCAAAGATCAAGCAAGCAAGAATAAATCTGACGTAGAAAAAACGAGTACAGACAAACCTGCGACAGAAAAGTCTGGTTCAGGCAAAAAAAAGAAACCCCCCTATTTTGCAGCTCTTTGCGATGAAGAAGAAACCCTTAAAATTGATGGCAAGCCCCATCGACTCTTTAAAGTTGCCCATTTTATCAACACAGGCCCTTTGTATGTGCATGAAGAGCGCAAGGTGCGCCTTGCACGTGTTGGCTATACCCTTAAAAAATTAAAAAAGAAAAAAGAAGGCGATATCGACGTTTACGAACTATTTCGCAAAGAAACTGCAGATCTGGCCAATCATACTTTTAAAGAAGACCAAGATGTTAAGCCGGGAAGTATTGGATCCAAGGACAAAAAATCAGTGCCTGTTTCGACGATTCTTGTGCTTGATAACATCAAAGATTTTTTCATCGAATATTCAGCGCCCAAGCCACCACCTGAAAAAGATAATCCCGAACAGTCATCAAAACCTGTAAAAAAAGAAAAAAAAGGCGAAGAAGAAAAAGAATATATCCACATGTTTGACTGGAAGCCTGAATCGGAAGAAGACCAAGAAAAAGCAAAAAAATCTGACAAAAAAGGCTTTGCTCCCAGCAAATTACCCGAATATGTCAATGTAACACTTCGCCTCTGGCGTGATGTGCGCAACAATGATCCAAAGGGAGAGTTTTTTACCTACCGCTGCATGATTCCAATTTTAGCATACCAAGCTTGCCTAAAGCCACCTGCCCCTGCTCAAACAAATTCTCCTCAAGCCCAAAACCCAGCCGCCCCGGCTGTGGCATCCCCAACTCCGGAGCACCAGTCATGATAAAATCACACCGCAAGGGATCCGTCCTGATCATGGTCCTACTTTTCCTTTCCCTTATGTCCATCCTGATTGAACACTTCAGTCGTACGGTCTGGATAGGTACCATCTTCAGCGATCGCATGGTCCTACGCGAACAAGCCGAAATGTTGGCCATCAGTGGCATGTACTGCGCGGCTGACCAGCTGACGCGATCGAATAAAGCCAAGACAGAAAACAAAAATAAAGATAAAGCTCAAACTGATAAAGAAGAGCGCGCAACCTTTTTCAAACGAATTTTGCCGACCCTCAATAAGTGGCAAGATTTTACCCTAACCAAGTCAATTGACGGGTTAGATGGCACCCTAAAAATATGCTTGAGTTGCGAAGAAGGTAAGATAAACCTCAACCAAGCCTTTGACTTTGAAAAGAAGGTTTTCAAAAAAGAATATGATGCGATTTTGTCAAAACTTGGATTTGCCGAAAGTTCTACTTCTGACAAAAACACCCATTCGACAGGCTCAGGGCAATCGGGAACAGGAGAAACAGGCCCAAACTCTCTGGGAAAAAAAATCGCCGATGCCCTGAAAAAAAATGAATCACCTCTGAATGACCTCTCCCAAATTCCTCTTTTGGCACCCACTGGTAGTTCTGAATTATTTTATGCGCCACCTGAAATGGTCATGGATTCACACAAAAAAATGGTCGAAAAGCCTCGCGCCTTTGCACTCTTTGATGTATTTACGCTTTGGAGTGACGTGGGCACCGTCAATCCACTCTTTTTTTCCGACGGAATGTGTGCTGCGCTGAGCCTCAAACGACCAAGTGCTCGACAAAACGATGAATTGAATAATAAAATGAAAACTTTGGCTGAACAAATTGCTCCCGAATGGGCCAAAGACTGGAAGGCCAATTGGGCGCAACTCAAACCCATATATGAGCATGACATCGCCATTTTTGACCAAATCTCAAGTATTTTAGCCACAGAAATTGAGCCAAAGGTTTATTCTGTGATATCTTCAGGACAAGTGAAAGATGTTGAGCAACGCTTGATGGCCATTCTGCGCATTGTCGAAGAAGAAGCCTCCCATTCGACAGGCTCAGGGCAATCGGGACAAACAACGCATGGACAAGCCCCACAGCGAAAGGTCCTCATTGAACGAATGTATTGGATCGATCAAAGTAATCAAAGCTAGAAGGTTACAGGGAAACTCGTATTGCCTACACCCCGCATGCCCTGAATGTTTTGTGAGTATTTTTCGAACAAAATGTATCGAAGGGTTTGGAATTGTAAGTTATAAGTTTTGTTTTTTTACATCAACCGACCCTTCGATACATTTTTCTACGAAAAACACTCAGGGCATGCGGGGTGTGGTTGATGGTTAAAAATTAAAAACTTATAATAACTAATTTTTAAATCAAAACCTAACAATAAGGTTATAGTGTGAAAACAGAAACTCGCGTTGGTATTTTTATTATTACCGCAATCGGCATTCTTCTTTTTATGAGTATCCATATTGGGGAATTTCGTCTCAATAAGGGTTCTCATTACCCTTATATCGCCTATTTTGAAGATATTAGCGGCGTAGTAAAAAAATCAGCAGTAAAAATTGCTGGGGTTACTGTTGGATGGGTAGAGTCCATTGAACTACTCAAAGGCGGAAAGGCCGAAATTGAATTGCGCATCCACAAACGCCACAAGCTCGCTCGCAATGCCTATGCCCGTATTTCACAAGAAGGCCTTATTGGAACCAAAAGCATCGAAGTTGACCCGAGCGATTCAGCTCACGGCATTTTGCCTCCTGGCAGTACGCTTTCTATGCCAGGTCGTACTCCTGCCAACATCAGCAACATATTGGAGCAATTTCGTGAATTTAGCGTTAACATCAACGATGTTGCCGATTCTTTACGCAATGCAATTGCCTCTCCTGCAGGTGAAGAACGTCTGACCAAAACGGTCGAAAATATCCAAGGAACCTCCGAAAAACTCTCAAAATTTTCTGAAACCATTGAGCAAACCAGCGGAAACATCAAAGAACCGGTAGAAAATATTGCCAAAAACTTGGAATCTACTACCGACTCGCTCAACGAAAAAGTTCCAGGAACCATGGAAAATATCAATCATGCCGCCGAAAATGCCAGCGACATGTTCCATCATGCCGATCAAGTGGTGAGTAAAGTTAATGACGGAAAAGGAATTTTGGGTGAATTGCTGAGTGAAGGCGATCTCCACACCGACATCAAAGAAGCCGTCAGGGGCGTTAAAGATTATATTGGCCGCACGGAAAAAATAGGCCTTTCGTTCAATTCACACTACGAAACCATGATTGCCACCAACGAAAGAAAAGGTTACGTCAACGTGCAACTTGAACCGCACGAAGATTATTTTTACAATCTTCAAATCGTTTCTTCAACTATTGGCAGTGTAAAAGAGATCAATACCTACCAACGCTTTGAGGACGAAAACGGCAATGTCATTGATCTTCCGCTGAACAATCGCGCAGAAAACTCGTACAAAGTCAGAACCATCCAACAAGATCCCATCAAGCCTCTTTTTGGATTCCAGATCGGAAAACGATTCCAAAACATGAGTTTGCGCATCGGATTGTTTGAAAACACCGGTGGCGGCGCCTTGGATATCAAACTTCCAACCGGATCGAAAAACTTTGAATGGACCAGTAGCCTGGAATTCTTTGATTTCAGTGGCTACAACCGGAGCGCATCAAAAACAGGAAGCCTCATCCGAGAACAACGCGTTCATGCCAAATGGATTAACACCGTCGCCTTTATGCGCAATATCTACACCTCGTTTGGACTGGACGACTTTATGAGCCGGCGCGACGCCAGCCCATTTTTTGGTGCTGGAATCAAGTTTGACGATGATGACTTTAAATACCTACTTTCCATGCTTCCCATCAAATTTTAGGTATTTTTAGCTAATTTTAAGACTTCAGACAGAGCCTCACGCTTCAAAATAACCAAAAAAGGCCCTATTTAACCCTAAAATTGCCACAAGTTTCGGGCTGTAATATATTTGAGGCATGATACTTGATGGGATTAAATAGGGATTAGCTATGAAACTTACGCAAACGATACTTTTTATATTTTTAATGACTTCCGCTGCCACAGTGATGCCCATGAAAATGGGAATTCCGGAATTTGTAAAAACTGGTGCAAGGGGTGCCGGTAGAATTATTACTCCAGCTCTCAATTTTACAGGAAGACACCTCGCTGCGGCTATTGAAACGGGTACGAAATTTGCATTAGGAGAAGGCACAGCCTATCGCAATATCAAATTCCTCGCATTCCTGCATTTTTACCATAATCTGCACAAGCACACCAACATTAAACATCTTGAACAAATCAAGGGGATAAAAGGCTTTTATCTCCGACACAAAGCTTTGCTCAAAAATGCACGAAATGTGTATTGGAACGGCATGAGTAAATTTGATAAATTTTTATTTCTATATTTAGCATGTGGACAAGACGCAAATCCTTACATCGGTAAGGCTCTGAATAAATCAACCACAGGTGCATGGAACCTTTTTAACAAAGTCTGCATAGATCCGATCCGACAAGCGAATAGTTCCTATTCACAAAGTTCGAATCAATATTCTCATCGACAAAGACATATCAATTTCAGCGTTAAAAACCCCGGAGCTAGCCGTTACACCGGAAGAGGATGGCGTGGATAAAAAAACTCTGTGTCTGGCATTTTTATTGGTGTGTTGTGGAGTCATATCCAGCACAGCCATGCCAGTACCAAAAAACAATCGGCGTGATGCTATCTTGCGAGATATGCTAAATTATTATGTATGTAACCCAATCAGCCGTGTTGTTAAAAACCGGCATGAAATAATTCGTGATTATGTATGTAACCCAATCAGCCGTGTTGTTGAAAATCGGCATGAAATAATTCGTGATTATGTATGTAACCCAATCAGCCGTGTTGTTGAAAATCGGCATGAAATAATTCATGATGACGTGCCTCGCCTTACAAGTTTTCTGAAAATTAGCAGTGCACTTATTACAAACCCAGGATCAACAGTGCTACAAGCTTTGGGTGAAATCCCAAGTGACTTGTTTTCAAGCATTATTCCGAGCAATGTTCCTGATGTTTCTTCATTAGCTAAACATCGTAAGGGGAAATTAATTACCAAGGCCCTTTTCCCTTCATCGCAACACCATGCAGTTATGCACAATGAAGACCCTATTGATTTTGTAGAAACATATGCTTTGAAACAGCAACTCGACCAAGAAATAGCTCATCGCTATCAAGTTAAAACAGTATTGTCCAATCATGGAGATGCTGCTGATATTACAAGTATACTTAAAAACTTCATACGCCGACGGGAAATAAATGCTATCATATGCCCAAGGTCTGAAACTGCTTCTTTTTTCAATTCAGAAGAATATGGATTAAGACAGCAACTCAACCAAGAAATCGACAGCCACCAGCTTAATAGTGTGCTGTCTTCTGCTATGGATGCTGCCGACAGAAAAAATATTATTAAAGATTACATTATGAGAAAGCAAATAAACGCAGAAGTGCGCGCGAACGCAGAGACTGTCTCTGTAATCCCAGCACTCAACCTAAGTCAGCTTTATCGCAAACACATGCCAACTATAAAAAAAACTATAAGTGAAATACCTGGAAACTTAGCCTCATGGGCAGCTACGGCAACACCTATTCCAAATGAGCCACTATCAGAATCTGCTCAACCGATAGATATGGGGCAAAATCCTGAAGTCAATTGTATGTTGAGGGCAGCAGGGTATCATTTAATGCCTACATTAAATCCTGTGACCATACTCGAACACAAACTTGATAATAAGATTAAAAAAACCTTATGCGTGTATTTACCAATTGGCGTAGCTCTCTCAGCTGCTGCTTATTTTACCTGCAAATATATCTACGAAAAAAAACAGGCCGCTGATCGGAAAAAGGCGCAAGAAGAAAAAGAAAAAACACAAAGTGCAACTATTGAAATAGTCGAAAATAAAGCCCACGAAGAAGAACATGCTCAGGAGCTCAACAATGAAAAATAAATTGGTATTAATTTTTACCGCATTACTTTTTACAACTAACTCACTCTATGCACCCCCAAAACATACTGCACCATCACGCCGTGGAGCAGCTACAAATGTACCCCGCGGATGGATTGCAAGCACGTTTTTTTCTCCTTGGGAACGCAGCAGCTTCTTGCGTACGAGAAGCAAGCCGTGGACTTGAGGAGGCTCAAGTATTTGAACAACTTGGCGAACTCCTTTCTCATCCCCTGGCAGGTATGACAACTGGTGGATCGGGCGTAATGGGTGAAGCAGTGGGTCAAGCAATAAGAAACGTGGGGTGGAGTTCATTTAAGGCCTACCTGCCAATATCGATTGTATCGACAACCTTTATGATTGGATTTCCAATGGCAGTCAAATACACCCTTGAATCACTTGTTGAAGAACTTGCCCAACCAGCATTAACCGATAAAGAATTAACCAAACTTCATGGTCTGAACACCACCCTCAGAACTGTTTTTGGCAGACCACTGTCAGGACCGGTTACGGGTATTTACAACCCTAAAACCAAAACTCAATTTGATGACTACATGAAGGGTCTGACAAATGCCAAACAAAACAACCAACCCTTGCCCAATGCACTCTTTTTTGGACCGGGTGGAACAGGAAAAACGCTCACTGCACAAAGAATTGCACACGAGCTGGGCTTTAACTTTATCGCAACTGATGGTGGTTTGATTACACAGTTTGCTGAAAAGAATGATGGCCCTACTCACTTGGAAAAACTTTTAGGTTGGGCAAAGAACAAAAGTATTCGTGGTACAATACTGTTTATTGATGAAGCCGACGCATTTCTTGGTCGAGCAGAAACATTGACCCATAAGCATCGCGCCCTTTTGAGTACCTTCAAGCGAATTACCGGTGAAAATCATCGAAACTTATGCATCATTTTGGCAACAAACTACCCTAAAGACCTTGATCCTATGATTTGTGACCGTATGGACTTCAAGATTAAATGTGATTTGCCGAACCAAGACAATCGAGCAAAACTCGTCACACTCTATGTTGAAAAATCTTTCAATGAAGAACGTAACAATGTCCTTGATGATGCAGCAATTGTGGAAATTGCAAAACGCACCAAAGGCTTTTCTGGACGAAAAATCATGAAAATGGCATTACGATTAAAATCTAAAAAAGATTGTTCTGAAGACAAAACACTCACCACAGAAATGGTCGATGAAATTGTGGAAACCTACATTAAGCAAGAACATGACGCCCTTGTACCTCAAGATTTTGATTTTTCTGGTGAAGATGACGCAGAAGCGTCTCCAAGTCCTCAGCTTACGGCAGCTGTAGCATAATTTTAATTGATTAATTACCCAATTTTGAAATACCATCCATGTGCACACACAAATCGCTTCATTTTGCAGAGAACATTATGCAGCACATGGATGGTACTATTTTCGTCATCATGGGGGTCACTGGTGACCTGGCCACGCGCAAACTCATCCCCGCACTACATGAACTGCTCAAAGATGGGCATTTGCAAAAGTGTGCAATTATTGGCGTTGCCAATGACCAAACCGCAACCATTGATTCAATTTTAGAAAAATCAAAATCTTTTATCCCTGAGCCAAATTCTGATGTTTTGCAAAAAATACGCGATGTGTTTGTGTACCAACCGTTTGATTTTAACGATCAAAGTGGCTACCAAAAGCTCAAAGTAACTCTCGAGAATTTGGAGTCACAATTCGGATTTTCGGGACAACGCATTTTTTATCTTTCCGTGATGCCTGACTATTTTGCTCCTATTACCCAGAACTTAGCTTTGGCGGGGATTATTAAAAAAGGTGACAACTCTCGCATTGCCTACGAAAAGCCCTTTGGCCACAATCTTGCATCAGCCAAATCCATCAACAAAGCCATTCACTCAGTTTTTGATGAATCTCAAATTTATCGCGTCGATCACTTTTTGGGCAAAGAATTGGTGGACAACATCGCCTTAGTACGGTTTACCAACTTATTTTTGCAACCACTCTGGAATCACCAATACATCGACAATATCCAAATTTTTCTCAATGAAGAGATTGACATCAACCACCGCGGCGCTTTTTACGATCGTTATGGAGCTCTGCGTGATGTTGTCCAAAACCACATGCTGCAGCTGCTGGCACTCATTGCCATGGAGCCACCCAAAGCTCTTGATGGCCAACATATCCGTGATGCCAAATCAGCAGTCTTGCAATGCGTAAAAGTTGAAGACGTCATTAAGGGGCAATATGCAGGCTACAGGACAGAATCAGGCGTTAATCCAAATTCAACAACCGAAACTTTTGCAGCCTTGCGGCTTAGCATCGAAAATGATCGCTGGACGGGCGTACCTTTTTACCTCAAAACGGGCAAATGTTTACGCGCTAAAAACACGAGTATTCACATCACCTTTAAGTCCGCGCAATGTATGGTGAGCACTCCTTGCCCTCCGCCACAAAACCATCTGATCATTAATATCGATCCTGCGCATGGGTTTGCTCTGGAAATTAATGCGAAAGTTTCAGGTTACTCCAATCAAATTGCCCCCGTGCCCATGACGTTTTGCCACAGCAAATTGTGTCCCAATAGCCCAGAGGCGTACGAAACTTTGCTTTTTGACATCATGAAGGGCGACCAGTCTGCCTTTGTCAGGTTTGATGAAATTGAACATTCCTGGGCCATTATTGATGCAGCCCATGCCCAACATCCTGAAACGCCACCAACAATCTATGAAAAGGGGTCCCAGGGGCCTGATGAGCTCAAAATTTGGGCCGAAAAATATAATTTTGTCTGGCGAGATTAAATTCTCACCACTCTTTAATCAAAAAAGTCCGTGAATATCAACCGAATTTGTGTTTTTCAAGGCGATCACTTACCATTTTTATATACACAATATTTTCAAATGACTTGGCCCATGAATATACCCATGAAAACAACTTTAAACCTCATACTTTGCGGCCTTTTGATCGTCACTTTCACAGGGTGTAAAGATTCTAAAAAAGCACAAAAAAATGAGAATCTAACCTCTCGCATAAAAACTATTGTTTTTAAAGAAAAAACAGAACAAGATGGCAAGCCCGATCCTCTCATGTCAGATACCAGTATTATGATACAACACAAAGATTCTCTCGTTTTAAACCTCACAGATTCTCTCGTTTTTGACCTCAGACCAACCCGAACAAATACTTCGCCGCTTTGGAACAACTCAAATCGCTATAACTGACCAAATTTGTCTTTTATGGCATCTTATCGTACCATTTGCGGAAATGCTCATTTGATTAAAAAATTTTGAGAAATTAGAAATTATGAAAAAATTACAAAATCTTGCCGCCTGCAGTCTTCTCATTTTGACTTTGACCGGATGCAAAACTCACGATATTAAAAAAAAAGACTCTGTAGCAGAAGTCATTATCGAAAAAAAACAAACAGCCCTGGCCAACAAACGCAATGACCTAGTCATTGAATACCTTGAAGAATTGGTTGCTCGCCACCAAAATCACCCCGACAATCAGCAGCACAAACTAGAGCTTGCCCAAATGTATCTGGAAACGGAGCAATTTGAGCCTGCCTTTGATCTTTACAATAATTATGTCTTGCTCTACCCCAATGATGAAAAAGTCGAGCACGCGCAATATCACGCAATTTTGGCGGCATTTTATCAAACCCTCAAGATCAGTAAGCAATGTGACTCGAGTGACGCGCAACGCACCCGCGACTTATGCAAAGCCTACCTGGATGGCGAGCAGAGCACCTACCGCGATGATGTGCGCAATATCTATCGAACATGCGAAAGCCGCCTGATCGACAAAGAAATTTATGTATTCAACACCAACTTACGTTACAAAAAATACCAATCTGCTCAAAAATGCCTTGAAGACCTAAAGACCAAATACCTCGTTCAACACCCCGATCTTGAACCTCAGATGATGTATCTTGACTGTAAATTGGCTCATTACACACAACAAACTGATCACAAGAGCAGCGTAGTTGGTGAACTTTTGGAAAAATTCCCTGATTCTGTGTACACGCAAATGGCTGAAGGCTTGACGGCTCCTGAAGGAAACTTCTTGCGCAGGTTGTTGTCATAATCCATGGATCCACGTAAAAAATTAGGCAATCTCGGAGAAGAAAAAGTTGCGCGCTATCTTGAGCAACAAGGATACACAATTCTTGCGCGCAACTTTACCTCCAAGTCTGGCGAGCTCGATTTGATTGCCCACAAAGACGACGTTATCGCTTTTGTTGAGGTCAAAACCCGTCAGCATCACTATTTTGCCACTTCGCAAGTTGTCATCCCATCAAAACAGCGCAAGATTATTAAAACCGCAAAGTATTACATTATGGTCAATCAATTAAGCGAAAAAACATTCAGATTTGATATTGCGATCGTCAGTCCAATGGACATTGAATACATTCCCAATGCCTTTTATGGAGCCTAAAAAGGCGTTCTTTTCCCTAAAACCCTTCGATACTATTTTTCTTGCCGAAAAATAACTCAGGGCATGCGGGATGTGAAGTTTAGTTTCAACACTGAGTTGGTAGCTCATACTTTTTAACGATTTGTGGATAACTCCGCGCAAGCTGATTGTAAACCTCAAGAGCCGCCTGCTTTTTGGCAGAGCTGGACCGCAATTCTGCCCGCTCACCCGCACAGGCATAACGATAATCCTCTAAAGCCTTTTCAAGAGCGTCAACTCGCCGTGATTCATAATATTTACGTTGATCGCGATTTAATTTAAAAAATTTCCATGTTTGATATGCCAAGGGGATCACAACCAATGGCGACATCGACCATGCAGTTTTTACCTTTTGAGTTACGCATTCTCCAACTTTATCAGGCCATATCCCCAGCTTATCGGCATGCTCGGCCAAAGAAGCTTTGTATGCATCAATCGAGATTGCAGATACATGCAAGCCCGTCAGGATACATTCCCGCACCATCCCCATGCACGTTTGCGTAAATTCAATCCGCTCAGTTTTGTCAATTTGAGCAATAGCCCGGGAATTAATCAAACGTTGAACACATTTTTGTAAAATCCACGTGCTGGTCATGCCAACCAACCGTTGAACGGCCATGGTTTTAAAAAAATCTGAATGTCCCATGGCAGCCAAAGCCTCAAGAACTCTTTTGTCTCGAAGGGTAACATTTGGAGAACATGTCTTTCGGCGCAGAACAGCAAAGTCCCATTGTGGCCTCAGACCATCTCCTTCATCAAGAGTAACTTTACGTGGTGTGAGAGATGGCCTTGGAGAACGTAACCCAAATGGCACATTTTCTTGGGCAGAAGGTGCTGGAAAAGGGGTTGTGTCACACGACAAGCCACCTTCATGATCACCCGCATAAAGAGGCCCTACCACAAAAATTAGTATAACTATTTTAAAACACTTGTTCATGCCACACCCCTATTTTGTATTTTTCCATGCATCTCATCAGTCTAGAAAAACGGCACAATCTGGGTCAAAACAAAAAAAGCGCCCCATTTTTCAGGAACGCTTTTTTTATAATTAAATAATTAAAATCACATCCTCAAAGATGCCATGCGCATCACAGGAGTATGTAGGTTATACGCTCTTGAGGTGTTCAGAAGTATCAGATGAAGTACTACTGCTACAAGGTCCAGCTACCGCATGAACACTCTTAATCACAAGAGGGATCATGGAACACATAACGAAAACCTTGGTTCTTTTGTTCATTTTTGATTTGAAAAATACTGGAATATTGTCCCAAACCGCTTTGACCTTTTGGCCAAGAGTTGCGCCCTCAACAAATTGAGCTGTTGTGGCAATTGTATATATTGCATAAAGCACAGACAATGTTGCACAACCACCAGCAGCAGTCCATTCAACTTTATTGCTGAAATATATGCCTTTTGGACGGCCTACTGGCTCTTTGTGCGTACCTCCAGCATCGACATCTAATTTTGATATTTTTTTATCTGTATTTGGTACTGTTGTTTTGGTTTCAGTAGGCTTGCCTCCAGTGGTATCAACATCTGGATGGTCTACTGGCTCTTTGTGCGCATCTCCAGCATTGGCATCTGCCCTATGGGCCTCTTCTCTCTGCCCACTATTACTACCTATACTGTCTGCGCTACGTGCCCTTCTTCGTTCTGAATACGTTGGTGATGCCGATCGAGAACTGCTCTGACTACCACTGGCGGCACCCGCTACTCGGCTCTCAGGGCCAGAATCTTCCGCCTCCATCCCTGAAACTCCACTGCCAATAAGCGCAGCAAGAGCAAAGAGCATTACTTTTTTATGCATGTTCATATTCAAAATCCCTTGTTTTAAATCAATCTTTTCGATTTTTACCAAAGTTCTCGACAACTTTAACGATTCCATAATTTATCACGCAAACTTAAATAACCAAGTAGAACTTGAGAAAACGCGCAACAAAATCAGTATAAAAAAAGCGCCCTTTTTTTTCGGAGCGCTTTTTTATAATTTTAAAAATGTAGTACTTAAAAAATGTAGTACTTAAATGGCTTATGTTTGCCGAAAGCCTTTTACTGAACTTGCCATGTAAGCTCGAGCTGCATTCATCATGGATCCCAATGATTTTTTGGCTCGGATTACGCCCGACTTGGCCGTGCTCATTTCTGATTTTGCAGCAGTTGGCATATTTTTTACCGCAGCAGCAAATTTTTGACGAAGATTCGTACAGCTTTTCAAGTCTGCCGTTTTCCAAGCTTTGTAAAAAACATAGAGCGTAGTAGCTGTTGCAGTTATTGCACTTCCACCAAGAATCATCTTTTTGTAGCTACGAGGTTTTTTGGTTCCATTAGTAGAACCCTCACCATCATTTACAGAGCCACCTGAGATGTTTTCTACAGTAAGCGAATTTACAAAACAATCACTATCACCCGGCTCCTCATATCGCCCGACCTCTCGCATATGAGAGTTAACCTTAAAATACTGACTTAATTGTTCTTCATTCAAAACCACGGAAGGTTGAACTGCTTCATTAGTCACAACATCTGGACTCTGATCGTCTGGATTAAATGGATCATAATCTTCAATAGTCTGAGCACCAGAGTTGATAGGAGCGTCAACTTGTTTGCTAAGCTCACCTGGAGGGGTTACATTTACGTTGGGACTAACGGCATTAAGAGCATTTTTTACGATTGTATCAACAAATTGCTTACTCAAAGCTTTCACTTGCTCTGCCTTCACCATAGCCTCTGATGCAGCCTTTATCGAAGCTCGCGTAGGAACATCAGAATCAGAATCTGATTTGTCGTCCGGGACATGATTCGAATTAAAATATGAAAGCTTTGTTGGTGCCAGAATAGCCATGAGCAGGACTCATGGGATTCTTCTTCATACGACCTTTAGCCTTCCTATCGCTTTGAGATTGTTTTTTGTGAATCGGAAGTCCTGTAGGTTGGCCGGTCACCTGCTTTATGCTTTGCACTTGCATGGCATCAAGCGAAACGCCACTGCCCACAAGTGCAACGATCACGAATAACGTGAGCTTTTTAAGTATGTTCATAGAAAATCTCCTTTTTTAGCTAAAGTTCTTTGTTTTTTATCTGTATTAAAGGCCACTTTCGACCATTCAGTAATTCTATCAGTAAAATTCCTTTTGGCCAAAAAGACATGTAAAAACCAGCCTTTTCTGAAAAACAGACCCCCTCTTCCTCAAAAATGGTCAATAATGGGACTTTGAAATCCAAATCAAATAGATATACTTCAGTTATTTTCTTGGATTTTCAGTATTTGTGGCCCTCATCAACCAAAAGGCTCTGATCATGAACTCATTCAATATCCATGCCGTCGTACTTGCCGCCGGGAGGTCTACACGGTTTAAGACCACTACCAGTAAAATTCTTGCCAGCCTCTGTGGACGGCCCATGATTTATTTCCCAATTTTGGCTCTAACCAAAAACAAGATCCCCGCAACAGTAGTGCTGGGCTACCAGGCCAATGAAGTGCAGAGCGAAATTACAGAATTTGGGTTTGACAACATCAGCTTTATTGAACAAACCACTCAAAAGGGAACGGCTCATGCAGTTTTGACCGCTCAACCGAGTTGGAAAAGTGCAGATCATGTGCTGGTACTCAATGGCGACACACCACTGGTTACCGATGAAATTATCAAAAAACTCGTCGACCAACACATAGCCGACAATGCCACCGTCAGCTTTGTGCAAACGAGCGTGATCAACCCTTCAGGGTACGGCCGCATTATTAAAGATGGTGATTTGATTAAAAACATTGAAGAAAAAGATTGCACCCCTGCACAACGCAAAATTCAATCAATTAACGCCGGAATTTACATTTTCAACCGAGTCTTTTTGGAAAAACACCTGAATGAACTTTCCAGCAATAACGCCAACAATGAATTCTATTTACCTGATTTGATCGGTGTTGCCAGCCAGCTGGGCCTGACCGTTGTTGTCATGCAAGAGCCGTTTGATAAAGTGCGCGGGGTTAATACCCTGGAAGAATTGTGGGCCGTTGAACAAATCAAGCGATCAGAACTCATGAAGCATTGGATGGCGCGCGGGGTGCGATTTGAACTGGCGCAAAACATTCATCTTGATGTTGACGTTACAATCGGGCAAGATTGCTTTATTGGTAATGGGGTGCTCTTGTTGCGCGGAACCACGATTGGGCAAGGTTGCGTAATCAATGCGTTCACCATTATTGGCAATTCAACCATAGGTCGGGACACCCTGATCAGGTCGCACACTGTGGTACAAGACAGTACCATTGGCGACAATTGCATTGTTGGACCCTTTGCGCGCATTAAAGGCATGAGCATCATCAAGGACGATGTTAAAATCGGCAGTTTTACCGAAATTTCTGAATCAATTGTTGAAAATTATGCCGGAACCACCACGCTTTCCTATCTGAGTAATACACAAGTTTTGATGAATGAAAAAGTAAGCGCAGGAACCATCCAGGAACAAGATGACGATTTTTCGCTCACAAAAAAAACCATTTCTTTGACGAATAAGGATAAAACACATCAATTATGATACGATTTTTTCACACCGCGGACATTCATTTTGGCGTCGAAAATTACGGAAAAATAGATCCACAGACGGGTATTCATACTCGTCTGCTGGATTTTAAAAACAGTTTTGCTCATTGCGTCGACATGGCCATTGAGCAAAATATTGATTTTCTCATTTTTGCAGGCGATGCCTACAAAACAGCAACACCAACCCCTACTCAACAAAAATTATTGTTACAGCAATTTTTACGGCTACAAAAAGCAGGAATCCCTGCAGTAATCATTGTAGGCAACCATGACCACCCCCTCAGTTTTGGCAAAGCAACGGCCCTCGATTTGTTCGGCGATCTTCCCGTTGATGGATTTCACATTTTTGCCAAACCCGGCGTCATTAAACTTGAGACCAAAAATGGGCCCATTCAAGTAGTCGGAATTCCCTGGCCCAGTCGCCACAACCTGCTCGCGCGCCATGCCACCGTTCGTTTTAAAACAGCTCACGAAATTACGCAAAACTTGTCGCTCGAAGTGTGCAAAATTATTAATAATATCGCCGAAAAACTTGATCCGAACATCCCTGCAATTTTGGGCGGTCATTTGACCGTCACCTCCGGCGTATTTTCTGGATCGGAAAAGACGGCAGTTTTTGGCAATGACCCTGTATTTTTGCCCTCGCAATTGGCGATCAAACCCTTTGATTACATCGCACTGGGCCACTTGCACCGCCACCAAGATTTGAACAAAGGTGGCCGCTGTCCACTCGTGTACGCAGGATCAATTGAACGCGTGGACTTTGGCGAACGCAATGACACCAAAGGTTTTTGTGATGTAACCATTTCATCAGGAAGTTACGAAACCCGCACAACATCGTATAAATTTGAACTTTTGCCTACTCGTCCCATGATTCAAATTGATATCAAAATGAGCCCAACTCCTGACCAGACGAAGTTTATTTTGGAAAAAATCAAAGATTATGACCTGACAGACGCAATCGTCAAAATTGTGTACCACCTGCCCCCTGACGTTAAAGATGCCGTCAACTTAGCCGCTATTTATCGAGCCTGTGCTGACGCCATCCATGTGGCCGCTATTGTTCCGATTCACACACAAGTCAAACGAGAACGTCGGGCACAAATTAATATCGATATGGACCAAACGAGTATGCTCACAGCCTATTTGACTGAAAAATGCTGCAGTACCGAAAAGATTGATCATTTAATCAGACAAGCTGACGCTTTGCGTTGCGAACTGGACAATGAGCAAAGCTTTGAGGAGAATAGTAGTATCGAGGCTGAACAAGACGCTGCTTTGTTGTAATCGACTTTGTTATAAAACTGAACTATCAAAAACTTTAAAAAACTAAAGGCTTAATCCATGAAACAACTACAGTTAACCTCGACTCAAACCGGGAAAAAATCCCTCTTTAAATCAGTTCAACCTGGAGTTGTAATCATGTACGGCTGCGGCATCACCCCGTATGACTATTCTCATATTGGACATGCGCGATCGGCCATCACGTGCGATACCCTTGTCAGAGTACTCAAAGCCCTTGACTACAAAGTTATGTACATCCGCAATGTCACCGATGTTGATGACAAAATTTTGATCAAAGCAGCTGGAACTGAAAATCCTTATGATTTTCAAGAAATAACCAAACCATATATTGAAGATTTTGATAACCAAATGGAACTGATCGGGTGCCTCAAACCCATGGTCGAACCGCTGGTTACTGAACATATTCCCGAAATTATTAACCTCATTGGGATTTTAATGGATCGTGGCTATGCCTACCGCATTGAACATGACATTTATTACGATATTTCA
The DNA here is from genome assembly GCA_023249975.1 of bacterium. Taxonomy (GTDB): domain Bacteria; phylum Babelota; class Babeliae; order Babelales; genus JAHFBP01. The sequence continues at coordinate 4,886 of JAHFBP010000012.1, read as the reverse complement.
AAATTCAGCAATTACTGCAAGCTGTCACACCGCAACCTGGATGACTTGATCGCGGGTGCGCGCGTTGAACACAAAAAAGATGACAAGCGCAATCCCGGAGACTTTGTGCTCTGGAAAGGTAATGACGAAGATTTATTCTGGCAATCGCCCTGGGGCTACGGCCGACCTGGCTGGCATATTGAATGTTCAGCTATGATCGACACGTATTGCAAAGATCGACCTTTGGACATTCACGCCGGCGGAGCTGATCTGATTTTCCCTCATCATGAAAATGAAATTGCACAGTCAGAACCAGCATTTGATCATGACCTTGCCAACACCTGGGTTCACACAGCCATGTTGAGCATCGATAAAGAAAAAATGTCCAAGTCATTGGGCAATATCATTATTTTGCACACCATTACCAAAGAAGTTGAACCGCTCGCGTTGCGTCTGTACTTTTTGCAGCACGTGTACCACACACCCATGCACTACTCAAGCGCAAGCCTGGAAGCTGCCGAAAAGGCATTTTATAAATTGCATGCCGTACTGAGTGATGTGGTCATGCCAAAAATCAAAGTCCCTTTATCAAAAATGTTTTACGGAACATTCTTAGATCACGCATTTGACGCCATGATTGACGATTTGAATACCTCAAAAGCATTGGGTCTCATTTTTGAAAATCTTGGTGAAATTAAAAAATCAAAGGAACTTCAGCAGTTAACCAAATTATTCTTGCATGAACTTTTAGGCCTTGCCATGAAACCTCAAGAAATTACTGAGGATCAAGAAGAAATGACCCCTGAAGTTGCAGCCCTATTGCTCGAACGTGAAGAAGCTCGTGCTGAAAAAAACTGGGCTCGTGCCGATATGCTCCGAGATAAACTCAAAGACCTTGGCTACGAAGTGGTTGACAGAAAATCCTAATCACGGCGTCGGGATAAATGTAATTGAGCTTTTCAGCCGCTTGATATCAACCCCAGAAAGCACTGCATCTATTGCCGCAAATGTGGGTGATTTGATGAAAATATGACGAATATTGATATTGCTGATGCAATATATGGTTGGTTTGACCGGGCCAAGAATAGTCACTGGGGTTGAAAGTTTTTGGCTACGTTCACGCAATGTTTGAGCAATTTTACGAGATTCAAACTCGAGCTCTGCATCATTTTTATTGCGCAATTCAATCTGGAAAAAACGACCACAGGGTGGATAGTGTGCCACTTGACGCACTTCCAATTCTTCGCGATACAGATCCATATATTTGCGTTCATCAAGATACTGCGTAATGTCATCATCCGACATCGTCTGCACAATTACGGTGCTTGCTCGGCTCGAGCGCCCGGCTCGTCCTGCCACCTGAATCAGTTTTTGAAACAGCGATTCACGCGCATTAAACTTAGGGATGGCCAAGTGCAAATCAGCCCAAACAACTCCCACTAATGTCACTTTAGGAAAATGATACCCCTTAGTTACCAACTGTGTGCCCACCAGAATATCAATATTGCCTTCTCCAAATTCTCGCAAAGTCTCTGCCCATTTGCGCTTTTCTTTGGTTGAATCGAGATCAGCTCTGACAATACGCGCCTGTGGATATACCTTTTTGAGCAACGCGGTCATCTGCTGGGTACCAATCCCCTTCATAATCAGCGATTCTTTGCTCTGTTTGCATTCAGGGCACCCTGGTGGAAGTTGGGTCGCATAGCCACAATAGTGGCATTCGAGCCGGTATTGCCCTGAATCTTTGACCTCATGAACCGTTAAACTTACGGAACAATGAGGACAATTGAGCGACGCCCCACACTCGCAACACTGCGCACAAAAACTGTATCCTCGACGATTGAGGTAAATTATCGCCTGCTCACCGCGAAACAAACAATTTTGAATTTGTTCGTCCAATTGCGGTGTAATCCAGAAGTGCTTTCGCTTTTTTCCGCCTTTGAGTGTCGCATGGACCATCGTTGGAAATGTTCCGGAAAACCGTTTTTCAAGCCTAAAATAAGCCCATTTTTTTTGTTCAGCCTGATACAGCGAAGTGACTGAAGGTGTGGCTGAACCGAGGATTATGGGGATTTTGTACATCTGGGCTCGCATGAGCGCAACCTCCTTACTGTTCACATGCGGAGACCGTTTTTCTGAAAATCCCGTCTCATGTTCTTCGTCGATGATGATGCATCCCAAATTACTGCACGGAAGAAAAATCGGCTGATGTACCCCAATAATGAGTACGGGCTTATCCTGCGCAAGTGCCTTCCACAGGGCAAGTCGTTCACTTTTGAGCGTCAAAGAATGAAAGCTGTAAATCAATGTAGTAGCCGGAAGCTGATTTTTAAAAATACGCTCAAACTGCAAACACAGCGAAATTTCAGGCAACAAAAAGATTACCGTTTTGCCCTGCTCAATGGTCTGCATAATCAGTCGTTTGTAGATTTCCGTTTTACCCGATCCCGTGACTCCATGCACCAATACAGGATGAAACTGTGGGTTTTTGATAACGGGAATGAGAGCATCAACCACGACAGTCTGTTCATCCGTCAAACAAACATCCGATGAGTCAGAAAAGTTAACATTTTCGGTCAATTGGAGATTTTCAGGCTCAAAGATTTCTTCGTCTTTTTCCTTCATCGCTCCGGTCATACACATAAAAATTCTTTGATAAAAGTGAGCTGGATCAACACGATAAAACCGGGACGCTTGTTGAGCAAATGGCTGGTACAATCGGTCTTTTGGCATAGCCAGCGACACTTCAGTTTGACGAATTTCAAACGAGGCGTTTTGAGGATGTGTGGCCTGCATGCCCACAACAATTGCTGGTGCTAATGTTGCCCTGAAGGGGACATTCACCAATGCACCGCAAAATAATTGTGAAATATTTGATGAAGTAACTTGATACCAAAGAGGCTCACGCCATCCACGCATCAGCCTGACAAGAATAAACAAAACCAGTCCTACAAAGCGTTGTGTGCTGAATTCAGTTGTATGATGATTGAGTGTAAACATGGAAACAAGAAGATGCAAAGTTGATAAAAACAAACCACTTTATGATGAAAAAAACGCAATATTATCATTTTAAAAAAAACGTGCTTTTAACACACACTTGCAAACTTTTCTTTTTATTTTGTTTTTATAAAAATTATTTATTTGACAAACATAAAAGTGATCTGTGTATAATCGTAATTGGAGAGGGGCTCTTATATTTATATAAAAAGAGTTCTTTAGAGAGAGTAACTTGTTGCATTCTTGGGAGGCGACATGGCAAAAGTTGTTGCGAAAAAAGTAGTTAAAAAAACAGCTGTAAAAAAAACTGTAGCGAAAAAAGCTACCGTTAAAAAAGCCACTGTAAAAAAAGCTACCGTTAAAAAAGCTACCGTTAAAAAAGCTGTAGTGAAAAAAGCTGCTGCTCCTAAAAAAGCTGCTGCTAAAAAAGCCGCCCCAAAACGCGTAGCTGCTAAAAAAGCTGCTCCTAAAAAAGCCGCTGCCAAAAAAGCTGCTCCAAAGCGTAAAGTAGCTGCTAAAAAAGCCGCTCCTAAAAAGGCTGCTGCCAAAAAGGCCGCTCCAAAACGTGTAGCTGCTAAAAAAGCTGCTCCTAAAAAAGCCGCTGCCAAAAAAGCTGCTCCAAAGCGTAAAGTAGCTGCCAAAAAGGCTGCCCCTAAAAAGGCCGCTCACCACGCAGCTGCACATCATGCAGCTCATCATGAAGCCCATCATGCAGGACACGAAGCTCACCACGAAGCTCATCATGCAGCCAAACCAGCTGCAGCAAAACGTAAAGTTGCTAAAAAGGCTGCTCCTAAAAAGGCCGCTGCTAAAAAAGCAACTCGTACACCAATGAGAATTCGTAGTGCCGCCAAGAAGTCATCTGCCAAAAAATAATCAGCAAAATTCAGAGGGAAGGAGCCCTGCTCTTTCCCTCACACAGCCCCCTGTGTCACGCAGCTTACTGTTTCACACTTTTTCATATCACCGTATTTGTCACCCGGAAACCCCATGATCTCCCTTTTCCTTTTTTTCACCGATCTCATTATTTGGACCACTACCGGAACCTGGATTATCTCATTAACTCATTCAAATTTGCTTTCTCGCCGAATCTCGGGACAACAGCCTCTGGGTTACACCACACCCCTCATTCTCATGATGCTGCACGCATTATTCATTCGCGGCTGGGCATTGCCTGTCTCACTCAGTTACAGTTGCGCCTGGATTGCGCTTTTGGTGCTCTCTGATTACTTTTTGCATCACAACCTTTTTTTCCTGACAACTTCATATTTGGGAATTTTTTGCCTTCTTGAAACCCTCTTTTGCCCAAAAACCCTTATCCTTTCGACATTATTTCGCATCTCTGTCATACTCATGGTGGTCATTGCATGGAAGGTGTGCTGGGTAATCGCCCCCGTTAAAAGGGGAGGAAAGTCTGGACTCCTAACAGGCAGAGTGCCCAACAAGACTTAGTTCAAGTTGGGGGGGCGTAAGCTCACGGAAAGTGCAACAGAAATGATACCGCCTCAATCTTAATTGATTGCGGTAAGGGTGAAATCGTGCGGTAAGAGCGCACGGGCTGTGTCAGTAATGGCATGGCAAGGTAAACCCCACTCGGAGCAAGACAAAATAGGTGCATCAGGTTGGCCTGTTCCACATGATGCACGGGTATGTCGCATAGATAAATGGTTACCGCCTTGTTTTGAAAAGGTACAGAATCCAGCTTATACGTGCAGCTTTCACGCAATGACCATTTTAAAATCCAATCGTATAAACATATTTTTTATTACTAAAAATGATGTACCCATTAATAAGAGCTTATCCGAAAAGTCAGCACATCTTAAACAACTGAATAGATGCCGCTAATTTTAAAAAAGCTTCAAAGTTTTCTATATTCTTTGCCCAACAAGTTTTTAGACCTCGATACCATG
>JAHFBP010000011.1 GCA_023249975.1 bacterium | reverse complement strand
CGGTAGCAGTTATTGACGGTGCCGCTACATTGATTGGGGGCTATTTTACAGCATGTCCGCTTTTGCCGTAATAACCAAGCCTTTGGCATTTTGTCTGAAATAGATTGCAGTTATATGATCACCTTTGCCGATTGGGTGTCTTAATCGGCAGGGGTGATCATTTTAAGTAGGCCTTTTTATGAATAAAGCAGTAAAGATGGTTATTTATTCTGATAAAAAAATATCAATGCAGTGTTTTCAGGGATTTCTCTGGATGCTTGCTGGAATTGCGTTGATATCAGGTGGATTGTTTTCGCTTGGTCAAATTCAGAAGATTATTTTTTTTGACTCATACTACCTTGGGTCTCTGTTACTTCTTTTGACAAAGCCACTATTGTATCTATATGTGGGTTGGTTTCTGTTTTTTATAATATATTTTTTCCCAGCATATTTTTCCCTTCTTAAGGGAGAGCTGCCTGTTGTAATTTTTGATGATAATGGCATGTGGGTTGTTCGGTATGGACATATTCCGTGGACTGAGATTTGTGACTTTGTTGTAGTCCAAAAACAGGGAAATTCAGATCAGATAGAATCAATTGTTATCGTGGTTAAAAATTTAGCAGATGTTGTTTCAAAAAAATCTGCATGGTCAATTAGATTAATGGCATTTTTAGGGGCGCATCTTGGCTGTCATATTAACAATCGCATAACTCTTTTGAATCTTGATCGTAAGAATCATGATATTCTTTCTTTTTCTCAAAAATATGTAAAAAACTGCCACGACTTAGTAACAAGCAACCAAAACCTTGGTGAGAAATCTAATTTTGATGAAAAACGTCGCGTGGCGTTAGTTACAAATTCTCATCACCTGAAGGTCGTAATGGCATGGATAATAGCTATTATTCTTTTCTTGATTATAGCAGAAATATCGCATGAATTATGTTCCTACTTTTCATATCAAACTCCAACATTGGTATATCTTTGCATAGGTTATATTTCCCTCTTCGTCATTAAAAATTGGTATCTCGCACCAGAAAATACATAAGTTTTTTTGAGGGGATTGGCATTTTGTGTCTATAATCGCTCAATAATTACGGTTAAATTATTGGGAGATGTTATGAATACCAATATTCCTGTGGTGATCTTGGCCGGTGGTTTGGGGACGCGCTTGCGGGAAGAAACGGACATTCGTCCCAAGCCGATGGTAACCGTCGGTAATCAGCCGGTTTTGTGGCACATCATGAAAACGTATGCTCATTATGGATTTCGTCGATTCATTATTTGTCTTGGTTACAAAGGCGAAGTCATCAAAGATTATTTTTTACGTTCTCGGCTGCATCATGCTGATTTTACGATCAATACGCGTTCGGGAAATATTACTGAACATGTGTTGCATGGTGAAGATTGGGATGTGACCCTTGTCGATACTGGTTTGGATTGTCAGACTGGCGGACGGCTTGCTCGCGTGGCTCGGTACATCGACACCGATCGTTTTTTTCTGACCTATGGTGATGGCATTGCTGATGTCGATATTAATCATCTGCTCAAATTTCATGAAGCTCACGGCAAAATGGCAACGCTCACAGCGGTAAAAAGTCCAGCACGCTTTGGAAATCTTGAGATGAATGGTTCGGCCGTTCAGGCATTTAAAGAAAAACATGAAGAAGACAGCACCTGGATTAATGGTGGATTTTTTGTATTTGAAAAAAGTTTTTTGGATACATTAACGGCAAGCCCATCACTTGTTTTGGAAAAAGAGCCGTTGCGCAATGCTGCGCAACTTGGACAGCTTTCTGCATACCATCATTTTGGATTTTGGCAGTGCATGGACACCATAAAAGAACGTGTTCAGTTGGAACAGTTGTGGGAATCAGGCGCGCCATGGAAAGTGTGGGATCATACAAACACTTTTGGTTCTGAGCATGAGGAAGTACATGGTTTGCGTCCTGTCGTGAGAGAAAGTGAGCTGTGTTGAGATAGCTTTTGGTAAAAGAATTTTTTCTTGAGACACGATTTGTTCCTGATATACTTGCGCAATCATTCGAAAAACACGTAGTTTTCGGGTGATTAATTATTTTTAAAAAATAAGAGGGCACGAGGAAGGAACCTAATGGACAAGCGAAAGTTCTGGGCCGGGCAATCAGTTTTGGTAACAGGCGGAGGCGGCTTTCTTGGGATGTGGCTTGTTAATATGCTCAGTCGTTTGGGCGCACAGGTTATCGTTTACGACAATAATTTTCTCGCAAGTCGTTATGCACAAATGATCAAAAATGGTGGTGATGTTCGGTTTGTTTGCGCTGACATTACTGATTTTGCAATGGTGCAGCGTGTTTTGCGAGAATATGAAGTTGCACATGTTTTTCATCTTGGAGCTCAGGCTTTAGTTGGATTAGCCATGATTCAACCGATGATGACCTTCCGGTCAAACATTGAAGGAACCTGGACCGTTTTGGAAGCGTGTCGATTGTCTAAATTTATTAAATCGGTCGTCGTTGCTTCATCAGACAAGGCTTATGGCTCATCCGATATTTTGCCGTATCAAGAGGATATGCCGCTCGTGGGTCGGTATCCTTATGATGTCTCCAAGGCGTGCACTGATCTCGTTTCGCAAAGTTATTTTTTTACCTATGGATTGCCTGTGAGTGTGACTCGTTGTGGTAATTTTTATGGCGGCGGTGACTTGCATTTCAATCGCATTGTTCCTGGAACCATCAAGTCTCTTTTGAATAAAGAAAAGGTAATTGTTCGGTCAGATGGAAAATTGATTCGCGATTATATCTATGTTTTGGATGTGGTAGATGCCTATTTGGCTATTGCTGAAAACATGCACACCAAAAATTTGGGTGGAGAGGCGTTTAATGTCAGTGCTCAAGACAACTATAATGTGATTGATTTGATTAACCTTATTGCCAAAACTATGAAAATTGATGACTTTGAAATCGTCATTAAAAATGAAGCGCAATGTGAAATTCCAGCACAATATGTTGCCACTGAAAAAATTCAAAAAATGCTGGGATGGACGTCTCGCTATACCATTGATCAAGCACTTGTCGAAACCATTGTCTGGTATCAGGCGTATTTGAATAATCAGGATTTACCCAACCTCGATGATTTAAAATTATTTTCTGAACAAGGAGGTCGCCATGCAACGCCATGAGTTTGATGATTACATCAAAGATTATCGTGATCATGTAAGCAATGTCTTGGCAGTTTCTGGTGAAACTTCAGAATTTTTTGCACATTACAAATCAAAAAAACTGATTGAATGGTTGCCATGGTTGACTCAAAAAACGTATTCAATACTTGATTATGGCTGTGGTGATGGCGTGATGACCAAGCATCTGAGCAAGTTAGTGCCCAATTCACACCATTTTGGTACCGATCCGTCGAGCAAAAGTATCCAAGAAGCTCAAAAGCAATTTCCTCTTTTGTCATTTGCAACCATTTCAGATTCACGCATCCCCTATGAAGACAACACGTTTGACCTCATTTATGCAGCAGGAGTGTTTCATCATATTCCCTTTGAAGAACATGTTCTGTGGCGCAATGAAATTTTTAGGGTGCTGAAAGACGGGGGTTCATTTGTGATGTTTGAACTCAATCCAATCAATCCTGGAACACAATACGTCTTTAGGACTTCTCCGATTGATAAAAATGCACATATGTTGTATCCACGGTATGCGCGATCATTGCTTTCACCGATGGGAAGTTGTGATTTGAAATATTATTGTTTCTTTCCTGGGTGGTTACGCAAGCTCCGAGTTTTTGAGCCTTATATAACACGGGTACCACTGGGCGGGCATTATGCCGTTATTATCACAAAACCAGGAGCGACAAGTGAATCCAGCAAAGCGTGAAAAACGTGCAGTTATTTCCGTAATTTCAGCATGCTACAACGAAGAAGGCAACATTGAGCATGCTCAGGAACGAGTTCAAAAAGTTTTTGCCAATCTTGATTATGACTATGAACTTATTTTTGTTGATAATGCCAGCACCGACGGTTCACATGAAATCTTCAAAAACTTAGTTGAAAAAGATCCGCATGTAAAAGTGCTTTTTTTGTCACGTAATTTTGGGACTTCACAATCGAGTTACTTGGCAGGATTACGTGCATGTTCTGGAGCTGCGGCGGTACTTCTTGATTGTGACTTGCAAGACCCACCAGAGGTGATTCCTGCATTCATCAAAGCGTGGGAAAATGGTGCCGAGGTGGTTTATGGTGTTTATTCAAAACGCAAAGAGGTCTGGTTTCGAAAATTGGGGTACTCTCTTTTTTATCGAGTATTCAGTTGGCTCTCATATTTGAATATTCCGCTCCATTCAGGGGACTTCAGTCTGATTGGTCGGCGCGCATTGAATGAAATGATCGCATTGCCTGAAAAAGACATATTCATTCGAGGTTTGCGTTTGTGGGTTGGATTTAAGCAAGTCGGTGTGGAATATGAGCGTGACGAGCGCTTTTCAGGTTACACCAAAATTAGCTTTTTGCGGTATTTTTATTGGGCAAAAAAAGCGATCGTCAATTTCTCCTACAAGCCACTTGAATATATCTCATGCCTAGCTGTCGGATCAGCGGTATTGACCACTGTTTTTGCAGCTTTCCATTTGTATGCGTATTTCATGCATGGGGCTCCTCGTGGATTTATGACATTGCTTTTGGTTGTTATGACTATCGGGACTGTTCAGCTTTTGTGTTTGAGTGTGATAGCAGAGTATTTGATTCGTATTTTTGATGAAGTTAAAGGCCGTCCCTCATATATAGTTGATCGTATTTTGGCGCAAAAAGAATCACAAAAAATTGTTCATGTGGATAAACCTCAAGAGCGCCAGCTTTAGAATATCTTGCCAAATTTGCACGAATGGTTTAATTAAAAGGGCCAGCATCTTTGGAGAAAGATAAAGATCGGGATTTAAAAAAGTTCGGGCGACTTGGAACGCCGCACGATCTTCTTACGAGAAAAAATCACAATTGTGAGGATCGATGAAGAAGTGTCTTGTTGTTGGGGGTGCTAGTTTTATTGGGGCGAATCTTGTTCGCAGATTAACCAAATTGGGCGTAGAAGTACACGTTATTTGCCAAGCAGATCATGATTTTTGGCGCCTTTATGACATGCAATTTGATGCGGAAATTATACGTGTTGATATAGAAAATTTTGGACTTGTTGCTGATACTGTCCGACGAATCCGTCCAGATGTAATATTCAATGCCGCTTCTTATGGCGCTTCATCCTACGGAACCGATTTTGAAAAAGTTGTTGAGGTGAATCTTATCGGCTTGGTCAAGCTTATTGATGTGTGCAAAGAGGTTGGATTTGATTGTTTTATCAACACCGGCAGCAGTTATGAATATGGCCTCAAGGCATCTCCCATGGCTGAAGATATGCATCTTGAGCCTGTAACTAATTATGGCATTATCAAGATGGCAGCCACGAGTTACTGCCAAAAAGAAGCTATTATCAACAATTTACCCATTTATACTGTCAGACCATTTGCCGTTTACGGGGATCTTGAAACACGATTTCATTTTATGACCAGAATATTCTTGGCTGCTTTACGCGGCGAACCTGTTCAGTTACCTGCAAAAAATTGTGTCCGTGACTTTATGTATATTGACGACTTGATTGACTTGTACTTCCATATTGAACGCATCAAACCTAAAAATAATTTTGTTTTTAATGGTGGTACTGGAAAAGAGTATTCGTTTGGGCAAGCAGTTGAGATTTTTAAAAAAGTTTCGGGAATAGAAAACATTGATATTCAATGGTCTGTTCATGGATATGAATACATAGAGCCGGCCAGTTGGTGTGCCGATGTAACACTTGCACACAAAGAATTAGGTTTGGTGGTTAAATATGACTTGGAAGCAGGAATTGAGCGGTCATTTGAGTGGATCAAAAAAAATCAGCATTTTTATAGACAAGATAAAGAGCGTCTTTTGAAAGAAAACTTGTTTTTGTCGATGTTCAAAACATGCAATCTTGAATGAGAAAATTTCTATGAAATTAGATAACAAGTTTTATGAAAAATATTTCGATACCGATGCCTATGAAGTTTTTCGATACGATGTTGGGAGCTTTTGTACGCGCAGATACATTGTGCAATCCCTCAAGTCTCAATCGGGGAATATTCTCGAAATAGGGGTTGGTATCTCAAGTCTCCTTGAAGATTTGCAAAAATTTACATGTTATGGAATCGATATTTCTAGTACCGCCATCGAACGATCGAAAAAAATTTTTGAATATAATGGGAAGAAAGCCGAGCTGGTTGTTGGAGATGCACAAGAGCTGCCATTTGAGGACAATTTTTTTGATGCCATTGTTTCATCTCATACACTCGAACATGTTGAACATGATGAAAATGTACTTAAGGAATGTGCTCGAGTCTTAAAACCTGGTGGTGAGGTTATTTTTTTCGTACCAGGCCGTGTTTGCGGAACGGCAACACCAGATGAATGGAAGTCTCTGGGGCACTATCGAACATACAACAAAGAGCGATTTGCCAAACTTGAAAATGCGGTAAATCACGATCTCAAGCTTGCATCAATAACGTTTCCCCACAAAATACACAATGTGATTTGGAATAGAATGAAGCATGTGGTGCGCGCATTAAATTATCCGATCAAAAAATGGATCATGCGTGACGGTAAAACGTATGAAGTTCGCCCTTGGTATCAAAAATTCTTTTTGCCGGTTATTGCGACAACGCTTGATGGAGTGGATTGTTTGACAAAAAAGCGACAATCAAATTTTTTGAGCTCAGATTTTAATGTGCTCGCCCGATTTGAAAAATTGAAAAAATAAATATTAATCAAAGTGTCTTGGGAGAGATGATGCACCTGTATTATTTGCATGATGCGAAATGGCGATGGCGCATTGTAATTTCACTACTATTAATCGTCGCAACCATGTATGTATTTGGTTTTTCATACCGTGACTGGGGTATGATGGATGATGATTACGGAGATGTTTTTCGGTCATTTACTTCCTCGTCATGGGCTGATGTCCGAGCTTTTTTTAATGGATCGAATGCGGTTAATTACGGCATAAATCCGTCGCATGCCATCGAACGGCATCCACTGCCCTTTTTTGAGGCTTTATACCGTCCGGTGTGGCAAGTTTTTTGCATGATTCAGGTTAAGCTTTTGGGTATTAGTCCCTATGGATATCTTTTGGTGAGTGCTGCGTTTCATGCGCTTAACTGCGTGTTGTTGTTTAATATTTTTTACAGTTACGGATCACTTGCACTTTCTTTAATCACCACTTTGCTATTTGCATTCCATCCCGTTATTAGTGAGTGGTTTGGGGTGGTCAGTCGCCAACTGTATGTGGTGAATGCCACACTGATTTTATTAACATTGATTTTGTATCAATCTTTTATAAAACGTTCGAATATTTCTGCATATATTGGATCGCTTGTATTATTTTCGGTGTCAATATTGATGCGTGAGACCGTCTTCTTTTTGCCTGGATGGATGACGTGTGTAACATGGTTGTATTACACGATGCATGATGATCAGCAGAGCGTAGTAGATTCATTTTATGAAAGCTTGATGGTTACTCTTCCTTATTATTTGATATCGCTGATGTATTTAGGCGTTCGATTTATATTATTTCCTGTTGGTGAAAGTGCTGCAATTAAGGCCATCCCGTCTCTTGGGTCGGTTATATGGTATTTAAAGACGCGGTTTTATGATTTTGTAACCATTTTGGTCGACACCCTTGGTGTTAATATTGTTCCATCGGGTTATAGTTCGATTAAATTCCTTTTTCTTTTGGCGTTTTTAGCAGTTATTGGAGTGATATTTTTTTACACCAAGAAGAAAGTGTTAATGGCACTTATGGCAGCTGGATTTTTGCTTATGGCATGGCCATCTTTTGTACTTGGACATCAACCACGTTATTTATACGAGGCCTATCCATGGCTGGTTGGCATGATTTTTGTGGGGGTGTTGTTTTTCAAGCGGCACCGCAACATGCGGCGTTTTGCTCGAATGGGGACCACGCTTGCTTCGTGCATTATTGGGATTGGAATTGTGCATAGTGTCAGCGTCATGCAATCGCGTGAATGTTTGACGTATCGTACATCTCTTGCTCTTGAGCGTCTTGTTGCTGATTTTCGAACACAAGATCGAGCATTGTGTTTTGTTGGGGTTCCCAATACACTATTTCCACCATCTGGAATTGCTCAAGCTGTGCGTATGTATAGTGGTGATCATGGACGCAAAGTTTTCCATGATGGCGTACTTTCTACCTATGATCACACTAAGTTTAATCGGATGGCTCGTGTTCCTTGTAAAAATTTAATTGATGTTGTTCGTATCAAAGACGGTGTTCGTTTGGTATCACGCGATGCATCGTGCATGTGGTTTCAGATGGAAAATGCATTTGGAAAATCACTTGAGTGTTGTGTGGGAACAAGCCAGGCGTGTCATCGGTCTCAAGCGCATATTGATGAAGTTGCCGTTACTTTTGATCAAGAAATTAAGAGCGCGCGACCTTTATTAATAACATGGGATTACGAAGCTCAAGATTTTCGTATACTTGACGACGCAGAAGGTGTTTAGGTTCTATGAAAAAACGAATTTTAGTGACAGGTGGGGCCGGGTTTATTGGTAGTAATTTGTGCAAGCGCTTGGTCGACCAGGGCCGAATGGTGGTTGCAGTTGATGATTTAAGTACGGGAAGTGAAGATAATGTTGCTGCTCTTAAGTCGACTCTTTTTTCTTTGGTGGTTGCTGACGTTAGTCGGGAAATTGTCGGGAATTTTGATTGTGTCGTTAATCTTGCTTGTCCTGCATCACCGATTTGGTACCAAATGGACCCCATCAAGACCCTCAAAACCTCGGTCTTGGGATCGCTCAATCTTTTAGACTATGCGCACAAAACTGGGGCTCGCATCATTCAGGCTTCAACGAGTGAAGTGTATGGTGATCCTGTGCAGCACCCTCAAACTGAAGAGTATTGGGGTAATGTTAATTGTACCGGAATTCGTGCGTGCTATGACGAAGGCAAGCGAGCGGCAGAAACGTTGTTTTTCGATTATCATCGCCAATATAATGTCGACATGACTGTTTTGCGTATTTTCAATACATTCGGTCCGAATATGGCTGTCAATGATGGCCGTGTCGTGAGCAACTTTATTGTACAAGCCCTTTTGGGCAAGCCTATTACAATGTACGGTAACGGACTTCAAACGCGTTCATTTTGCTATGTTGACGACATGGTTGATGCAATTATAAAAACCATTGATATGCCGCAGTTATATCCAGGTCCCATTAATGTGGGCAATCCAGAAGAATTTACTCTCATTCAGTTAGCTGACCTCATTATTTCGCTGACAAAAAGTACATCTGAGGTTATCTTTGTCCCGCTGCCTCAAGATGATCCAACGCGCCGCAAACCCGACATTAGCCGTGCACGGCAGTTTTTGGGATGGCAGCCGACAACGTCGTTGCGAGAGGGACTTGAAAAAACCATAGCATTTTTCCGACAACAGGTTTCCGTTTGCCAATATGCTCAAAATAAGAAGTACGAGGAATTGAATCTATGAACATTGCACTTGCCGCTGGCGGACGGTTTCACGCATTTCATCTAGCACGTCAGCTTTATAAGCGTGGAATGCTAACACGCTTTTTTTCGGCAGGTGGCCAATGGGCAGACCAGGATGAATTTCGTGGAGCTTTGGTAAATAATGAACTTATCAGGCTTATTGATCAGTGTTATTTTAAGTTGCGTATCAATCATTTTGTTCCACAATCTTCTTGGTATGTTTTTAAGGATGGTTATTTTGATCGATGGCTCAGCCAACATGTTCAGGAGCTGGGCAATCTGGATATTTTTGTTGGATGGGCACATTACGTTCTTGAATCATTACCTCATATTCGTCAGCGCACAGGCGCAAAAATTATCATTGAATGCGGGTCTATGCATATTGATGAGCATGCCAAAATTCTTCAGCGCGAATATGAACGATTAGGGTTGATTATTCAGCCAGTTCGCCAAGAAAATCGAGATAAAATTAAGGCAGAATATGAGGCTGCTGATTTCATTTCAGTGCCATCTGAGCACGTAAAACAAAGTTTTATGAAAAACGGTGTTGATGGGAGCAAACTATTAAAAGTTCCTTATGGTGTTGATATCCGGAAATTTTGTGCGGTTTCTTATTTTCGTCCGAAAAAATTTAGTGTGATTTTTGCCGGACGCATTTGCTTAGGCAAAGGAATTGAATACCTTTTGCGCGCGTGGAAGCGGCTTGGGTTTTCCAAAGAACAGGCAGAGCTGGTACTTGTTGGGCACGTTGAAAGTGATATTCAAGTACTTGGGCCAGAGTTACTCAATCAAGAAACCGTATTTTTTGCAGGTTCCTGTCGTCAGGAAGAGTTAGCTTCCTACTACACACGCAGTTCATTGTTTGTCCTTCCTTCCTTGGCAGAAGGGCTTGCCATGGTCATTGCTGAGGCCATGTCTTCGGGTTTGCCCATTCTTGCAACTACTAACTCAGGAGCTTGTGAGCTGATTCAAGATGGGGAGCATGGTTTTATTGTTCCGACTCATGATGAACTTGCATTGGCTGAAAAAATATTGTGGTTTCATGACAATCAAAATGAAGGTTTTGAGATGGGACGCAAGGGGCAGAGGCGTATTTTGGAACAAACGTGGGATCAATATGGCGAGCAAATTGTTCGCGTATATGAAAGTATTCTTTGATGATTGCAACCTCAAGGGCGCATACGGTGACGTATTTTTTTGCTCTTGTGATGAGTCACTATGGCGGCATGTGCGCGAGCATAGGACTTTCGTTTTGGCTAACACGGCTTCTGGATCCTTCGGATTTAGGGCGTGTTGTAATGTGCCTTTTTGCATTTAATATCTTCAATTGGATTACAGAATGGGGCTGGGATCATGGCCTCATGACGTGCCCACAAGAATCATTTGATCGTGCAGCTAGTACGCACTTAATGATTCGGATTACGTTAGCCCTTTTGCCTTTGGTAACGTTTGCTGTGGCAAAGTTAACGTTTTTTAACGTTTATTTGGTTAATCGAGAATTATTAATTCTCATTTTGGTGGTTGGATATTTTTTTGAAAAAGTTGGGTTGACCTATAAAACCATTCTTGAACGTACCTATCGCTTGAAGCAATTAGCTTTTTTTGAATTTTTTTCAGTCGTCATAAGTTATTCGATAGCATTGCTTTGTGCATTGTATGGGTGGGGTTACATTAGTCTTGCGGTTCAGCGTGCGGCAGAACGCTTGGTATTATGTTTTGGGTATTTTTATGCAAGTCCTTGGAAGTTCGGATATATCTTTGATAAGACCATAGCCCGTACTTTTTTCAGAAAATTTGGTATAGCGACGTGGGTAGGTGGTTTTTGTGGCATAGTGATTTACGATTATATGGCAAATATGGTTGGCTGGTATGCGGGCGTTTATCAGGCTGGATTATATGAAAAGGCCTTTCGGTTTGCTACATTTCCTCTCATGTTAACAGCAATTTTCCAAAGACTTTCTGTGCCGCTGTATGTGCAGTATCAAAATGATTTACATAATTTGAAAAAAATATTCATCAAGGCCCAGGCCATCAAAATGTTTTTTTTATTACCCGGACAATTATTGCTGGCTTTAACGGCTTCATGGTGGGTCCCTCGATTTTGTGGCGTTCAATGGGTCCAGTTGATAAGTGTGTATCAGGTGCTTGCGGTATATGGATTTGTTAGAGCGTTTTATGATGATGTTCCGCCCCTCATGATCTTTGGGTTTTTGCGTCCTTGGGAATTGACCATGAGTAATGCACTTCAGGCGGTGCTTATTTTGGCGTGCGGCCCGATTTTGGCAACGTGGTATGGTGCATTTGGTGGAGCGTTTGTGATGAGCTTGGTTATGATTATTGTCGCCGTGCGGTTTTGGAGGCGAGTTTTGGCGGCTTTGCAGATGTCGCGACGTGATGCAATTTTTCAAACACTTGCGCTGGGTGTCAGAGCACGGCATATGATCAAGCGACAATTTATGCGCATGAGGTCATCATGAAAAAAAACTTAGGACAAAAAATTTTGCTGGTTGGTGAACGCAGCCTTGACCCTCAGGTATATGCCTACGCAGATTCGTTGCGTCGCGTGTTTGCCGATCTTGGGTATGAAGTTATGCATTTTAATAACAAGCCTGCCGGTGCGTACATTGCGTCTCGTTTGAAAAAAAAGATTGTTGATATGTGGGTAAATTTCAGGCTCATTATGCAGGCGCGTAAATTTTCTCCCAACGTCATATTTGTGGTCAAAGGCGAAAATTTATGGCCAGCAACACTTTCATTTCTGGGCAGAATGGGTGTTCAGCTTATTAATTTTTATCCAGACAATCCCTTTTTGGTAAGCAATGGCAATTCAAATGCCAATGTTTTGCATGCTTTGCCGATCTATCACGTCTGTGCTATTTGGTCAAAAATGCTGATGCCCGTTATGTCTTCCATTGGTTGCAGGCGCGTGGAGTATATGCCGTTTGGGTACGAATCTGCTTTGTTTGGCACATCTATCTTTCAGGTATCAGAGAAAGTTCAAAAATTTACGTACGATGTCTGTTTTGCTGGAACATGGGAGCCTGACAGGCAATGGTGGCTTGAGCAATTGGTTATGCGTATGCCGCACCTCAAGTTGGCAATTTGGGGAAATATGTGGCATGAGCACCTTGCACCTGATTCCCCGTTGCGCAAATATATTCGTGGCAATGCGGTCTATGGGGCACAGATGATTCAGTATTTTCGTGAATCAAAAATTGTATTGAATTTGGTCAGAAAACAAAATTTGTCGGCGCACAATATGCGAACCTTTGAAATTCCGGCAAGTGAAGCTTTTCAATTGGCTCAACGAACGAAAGAGCATTGCGAGGTTTTGTTTACTGAGGGGCAAAGTATTGCGTGTTTTGCAACACCAGATGAATTAGAAACCAAAATTATGTGGTATCTTGCTCACGAAAATGAACGTGAATTGATTCGGTTGGCCGGAATAGAGTGTGTTAAAAAAATGACGTTGGAGCGTATTATAGCGCAGCTCATGGGATCACTAGATGGTGATAATCTTCATGGGCGAGAAATCGAGGCACTTCTATGAATCTGACAAAAAGGCCAAAAGTCGCCATTCTGACGTTACATCCACTCAATGGGGGTGGCATTTTATCATCATTACGCAGCGCATATTCGTTTTTCAGTAAATATTTTGATACTACCGTATTCTTTTTGGGGTTTGATTCATCAATTTCAGTCAGCTTGCGTAAACCGTGGCGAAAAAATCGTGTACGACATACCACTTATTTTGGCATGCCGTGCGTTGAGATTGGTGCAAAATGGGCTTTTTGGGAGCCTGGGCATTACAAAAATACACGTAAGGTTTGGGAACAAGAGCTTGAAGGATACGATTATTTTTTTGTGACCAGCGGAACGGCTTTGGCGGCACATCCGCTCGTGCTCTTGAATAAAAAATTTGTACTGTGGGTTGCTGCTCCATTTGACGATGATCGCCGTGAGTGGGTGCGTACAATGCCCTTGCTCAGAAGATGCATTGACCAATGTTCTGTTGGCAAAATGCGTGAAATTGAACATGAAATTTTGAAATCAGCTACCGTTTTGTTACCCCTTAGTTCATATACCAATGAATATTGCCAAAAAGCGTGTAATCGAGAACGCACAAAAATTTGTGGATATCCGATTGGATTGAGTACCTCACAAGTGAGTGTCTCACAAGTGAGTGCCTCACCAGTGAGTTCTTGCAAGTTGGCTGAGCGCCAGCGTGATGTTGAGCCGCGATTTATTGCTGTGGGTCGTTTTACTGATCCGCGTAAAAACTTGAATATGTTAATGCAGGTGTTCCAACTCATTTGGTGCAGTAATTCTCGAGCACAACTTTGTATTGTTGGTTCAGTCCCTTCAGATTTTGCAGCAGATTGGAACATGTTGCCATGGTTTGTCAATGTTGAAATTGTGGGCTATGCCAGCAATGAACAGCTTGATCGACTCTATTCTTCATGTGACGTCATGTTAATTTCTTCGTATCAAGAAGGCCTGGGAATTGTGGGGCTTGAGGCATTAGCTCACGGAGTCCCTGTGGTTGCGACCGATTGTGGCGGCGTGCGTGATTATGTAATTAATGGGAAAACAGGATTCTTGGTACCCATTGATGATATTCAGGAAATGGCCGACAAAGCGCTTGAAATCGTGAAAAATAAAGAAAATTTTGAACGCATGAGTTCTGAAAGCCGAAGTTTTGTTGAGCAAAATTTTTCACATAAACGTATTGAAAATATTTTTGAGCAAGCCATGATAACGGCATATCCAGAAATTAAAAATCACTTTGAGCAAGCAGAGGGGGTTAATCATGAAGCTTCTTGTGATTGGACACACGTACATAGCTCCAATTAATCGGATTAAGTGGACGACCCTTGCGCAAGCGTATCCACAGTCTCAGGTTTGTGTGGTGATCCCAACACATTGGAAAGATGTGTTTTTTACGCTCAATGCGGATGACCCTTGCCAATATAGCGCTGACAATTGCCAATTTGCTGCTATGGAGACGCAATCATCGGGCAATGAGGTTTTGTACCGATACTCATGGCTTGAGATGCTGCGGTTAATGCGCTCTTTCAAGCCCGATGTTATTTATGTTGAACAAGGCGTCAGCGCCCTCAGTTATTTTCAGATTATTTTACTTTCGTTTATTGCAGCCCCGCGCGCCAAAAGATTTTTTTTTACCTGGGTCAACTGGGAGCATCTCTGGCCCATCACGCAGCGGCTTTTTTGGTCAATGATCGAGCGATTTAATCTTTTTTTTTCATCGGGAGCCATAGTTGGCAATTCTGATGCACGGGCCCTTTTGCTTAAAAAAGGATTTTCGCGGCCGATTCAGGTGTTGCCGCAACTGGGGGTTGAGCTGGGGATGCCACACTCCGCATGCCCTGAGTGTTTTTTCGCAAGAAAAAATGTATCGAAGGGTGAACGACCTCAACAAAAGTCCATCACTTTCATCGGCCGCTTTGTCCCCGAAAAGGGAATTTTTGTTCTGCTCAAATCATTTGAAAAATTGGCAGAGGAATATCCCGACTGGACTTTGCGGTTTGTTGGGCAGGGGCCAGAGCGTGAGAATCTTGAACGTGCAGTTGCAGCATCTTTACGGTCGCATCAAATAAAAATTGAGCCAGCGGTAAGCCATCAAGAGGTCTTTAAATTACTCAAATCAGTCGACATTTTGGTGCTTCCTTCGTACGATGTGCCTCATTGGCGTGAACAATTTGGGCATATCCTCATTGAGGCAATGGCCGAATCTGTTCCGGTGATTGGCACTGATGCAGGTGAGATTCCTTGCGTAATTGGTGATGCAGGGCTTGTTGCATACCAAAACAATGAAGAGGCGCTGGCGCAGTGTTTGCGCACTTTTATGTCAGATGATAGTTTGCGAAACTCATATGCTCAAAAAGGATATGAACGCGTTAAAAAAAATTATACACATGAAGCAATAGCGCGTGGGACATTTCAGTTTTTTAACCACTGAGCTTGAGTAAAAAACATAAGCCTCATCGAGGCATAAGGGAGATTGAATATGAAAGAAATAGCGGTTATTGGGGCTGGATACGTTGGGTTGGTGACGGGTGTTTGTTTTGCGACACGGGGCTTTAAGGTCACACTTGTTGAGCGAGATGAAAAACGATTTGAAAACCTTAAGGCGGGCATTGTTCCCTTTTACGAACCCAAGCTTGCGCCATTGCTCAAAGATGCTCTTGAATCTGGAATGCTTATGTGCGTTCAGTCAGTCGAAGAATTATGTGAAAAGCAGCCGGAGATCATTTTTTCATGTGTTGGAACGCCTTCTCGTCCTGATGGTGGAGTTGATTTGACCGATGTGTGGCGTGTTGTGACAGCCATCGGCAAACGGCTGACTCATAATACAGTTTTTGTACATAAATCAACGGTTCCCGTTGGTGTAACGCGCAGAACGGCAACGGTTATTAAGGACATTCTCAAACAACGTGGCCTGGACATTGCGGTTCATGTGGCATCAAATCCAGAGTTTTTGAGAGAAGGCCGCGCGGTTGACGATTTTTTGTATCCAGACCGCGTGGTCATTGGAGTCGAATCTCAAAGCGTTGCGCATGAGTTTCGTGCTTTGTACAAATCTTTTGTAAAGCATGATGAACAAATTTTGACGATGAATTTCGAATCTGCCGAAATGGCAAAATACGCCTCCAATACCATGCTGGCAACCCGCATTAGTTTTATTAACGAACTTGCGCTTTTGGCGGACAAAGTGGGCGCTGATATTCACGAAGTTAAAGTGGCTATGGGCAAAGATCCACGTATTGGGCCTTCATTCTTGGAGGCTGGAGTGGGTTATGGCGGCAGCTGTTTTCCAAAAGACGTTAAAGCTTTGGTCAACTTGGGTCGCATGCACGATGTTCCAATGACCATTGCCAAGGCAGCTGAAGAAGCCAACATGGTACAGCGGGTCAAATTTGTAGAGCGCATTAAAGAGCATTTCGGTTCAGAGCTTAAATCAAAAAAATGTGGTGTTTGGGGGCTTGCCTTCAAGCCAGAAACAGACGATTTGCGCGATGCGCCTGCTCTTACCATTCTTGAGCAGCTGGCGCCAATGTGTCGCGAATTGATTGTGTTTGACCCAATCGCGATGGAGAACTTTGCGCAGTATTATCCTGACAAAAATTACACGTTTGCGCGCTCGGCTAAAGACGTTTTGGAAAAAGCAGACTTTCTGATTGTTCTGACGGACTGGCGAGAGTTCAAGGACCATGCCGTTAAAGACTTCAGTCTTTTGTCTGACAAAACCATTTTTGACGGTCGCAATTGCCTTGATTTTCATGCACTTCTTCTGGAAGGTGTCACCTATGTGACCATGGGGCGGTGTTCACAAAGTCGGCAACAATTGTGCGCTATGCCGGATTTGGATGAGAATATTTGCTTGGTTCACAAAGACTAGGTTGTTTATGTGCGGTATAAATGGAATTGTTAAATTTGGGGTTGGTGGAAGACTCGACACTGAAAAATGCCTAAAAATCGTCAATGCCATGAATAGCGCAATGGTGCATCGTGGTAAAGATGGTCATGGTACTTATGCTGACCCACAAAACATGTGTTTTTTTGGGCATCGTCGCTTGTCGATTGTGGATCATTCTGCTCGGTCAAACCAACCCATGATGAGTGATGATGGTCGTTATGTTTTGGTTTTTGTTGGTGAAATTTATAACTACCGTGAACTTTCTGCTCAACTGCAAAAAACAGGGGTAATTTTCAAAACATCTGGCGACACCGAAGTTTTATTACAAGCCCTTATTCTTTGGGGCGGTGCAGCTTTTTCAAAATTACGGGGAATGTTTGCGTGTGCCTTTTGGGATGTTCAAGAACAGCGTTTAATTTTGGCTCGAGACCACATGGGTGTTAAGTCTCTGTACTGGTCGCAGATTGAGGTTGATGGTGAGCCATCGCTCATTTTTGCTTCTGAGATCAAAGGCTTGATGGGCAGTGGCATTGTTCCTTTGGTGATGTCAAAACCAGGGCGAGATCTGTTTTTGCGGCATGGATCAATTGCTGCACCGTTTACCATTTTGCAGGATGTTCATGCCCTCATGCCCGGAACTGTGCTGGAAATATGTGAAGGGACAATAACAACCGAGACCTTTTGGGATGTGGCTGATATCACAACACAGAGTGAAGAAGTTGGCTTGGATGAGGCCCCCTCATTGGTCAGATCGCGACTTGATGAAGTTTTTGATTTGTATCAGAGTACCGATTGTGACGCAGGGGTATTTTTGAGTGGCGGCATTGATTCCACGGTGGTGGCCGCCTCATTGCAACAACGATCTACAACTCCCATTTATACCTTTAGTTTAGGGTTTGAGGGCTCAGGTAAGCTGATTGACGAAGCTGGTGATGCAGAAGCAACAGCACGATTGTTGGGAACGCGGCATCAAATGATTCGTATTAATCAATCAATATTTTCCGATTCTCTGGATGATTTTATTGCATCAATTGACCAACCGAGTGTTGATGGTCTGAATACATTTTTCATTTCTCGATTGACATCACAAGCTGTCAGGGTAGGGTTTACGGGACTTGGCGGGGATGAGCTGTTTTGTGGCTACCCGTTTTTTGGGCAAGCTGCGCGTATGCAAAAAATGAGCCAAAAGCCGTGGTCAAAAAAAATGCTGGATATCCTTGCCTGGGGTCACAAAAAGAGCTGGGTGGTGCGGTCAGGAGCATATCGACTTTCACTCGATTGCGTGCGCTATTGGCCGGCATCAGGTGCACAATTGTATGCACAGTATCGTTCATTGCCCAATAGTGATCAATTTCAAGTAACTCCTTCCTCAATTACAGAACTTCGCGACGGGGGCTCCCAAGTTTACGAAAAAATTATCAAAATTTTTGAAACTGAACCCGATATTCTCAATGCGGTTTCCAAGGCCGAATTGGCATGGTATGCGGCCAACACGCTGTTGCGCGACACCGATGCCGCCGCAATGTATTCAACGTTGGAAGTACGGGTCCCGTTTCTGGATCATAAGTTGATTGAAGATGTGGTCAGTCTTCATGGGTCGCTCAAATACAATTTTGGCCAAAAGGGCAACAAGCCTTTGTTGGTGCAGGCATGCAGAGATTTGATCCCAGATCATGTGCTGAATAATCCCAAGCGCGGGTTTGAAATGCCGGTTGGAAAGTGGCTCGCTCAGCATTTTAATCAAAAAATTGGAGCTGATTATCGCAGTGCGTGGGCTCAATTTGTGTTGATGCGTTGGTGCCAAAAGTATGGAGTTGCGGATCTTGAGGGAGCTGGTACCATGAAGGTATGCGAACTGCCGATCAATATGCGAAAAACAGAGAACAGATGAAAAAATTGCCAATAGGTGTTTCAACTTTTGAGAATATTATAACAACTAATACCTTATATATTGATAAAACAGAAATTTTGTATCAATTGATCAAGGGTGATACTCCTAATCGCTATTTTTTTTCGAGACCACGTCGCTTTGGGAAATCGCTGACCTGTTCCACGCTTGATGCCATTTTTAGTGGCCGCAAAGAACTTTTTAAGGATTTGTGGATAGGGCAAAGTGATTTTGAGTGGATTGTTCGGCCAATAATCACGTTTGATTTTAGTCAAATTAGTCATCGAAGTTCAGAGGTCCTTATCAGGGGACTGCATAGCTCACTTGAAGCACAGGCTGCAAAATATGGAATTATTCTGAAAGAACAAGATCTGAAGGAAAAGCTTGCTGAGCTTGTCAGAGCTCTTGGTCAAACAAAAGGATCAGTAGTTGTTCTTATTGATGAATATGATAAACCCATTACCAATCTTATTGGCAATCTTGAAGAAGCAGAGCTTTTACGTGAAATATTAAGGGACTTTTTTGGAATTTTTAAAGGGAAGGATGTTGATGAACACCTTCATCATCTTTTTATTACTGGAGTGAGTAAGTTTTCAAAAATAGCCTTATTTTCTGATCTTAACAATTTAGAAGATTTAACTAATGACTCACGAGCAGCAGCTCTTGTTGGGTATACTGATCAAGAAGTTGATCGATATTTTGCGGAATATATCCAAAGTTTTGCTGATTTTCGTAAAGAACCTTACGCCCAGACGCGTCAGCTTTTGAAAACATGGTACAATGGATATCGTTTTACCAAAAGCAATATTGCCGTCTACAATCCCTTTTCTCTTCACAATTGCTTAACCAAAAATGATTTGAATAATTATTGGTTTTCAAGTGGAACTCCAAATTTTCTTATGAAGTTTATTGAAAAAAATCCACTTATCGCCACAGAGATTGAGACTATTGAAGGTTCATTTTTTGCAGCGTCAAACTTAGAAACATTTTCGATTGATGTGTATTACCAAAACTACAGGACTCTTTTGCTGCAAACAGGATATCTCACTTTTGCATCTGATTATGATGCTGAAAGAAATGGATATAAAGTTGCATATCCCAATGAAGAAGTTCGTGTTTCTATGACAGAACAAATTTTGCAATTTGTGGGTGGCATAACACCGGAACAATTTGGTGAATTTGGCTATAGATTCCGCAAAGCGCTTGCCGCTGATGACATTGGTCTTTTTTGTAAGCATTTACAAGATTTTCTTAAGATTATTCCTCATAACATTCGAGTTAATCGAGAAAAGTTTTATCAACAAGTGTTTTTTATGATATGTGTTCTCTTTGGGCAAAGACCAGCAGCAGAAATTGCAACAGAAGAAGGCTTTATGGACCTTTTGCTTGAAGGTAAGACTAAAACCTTTGTCATCGAATTTAAAAGAAATAGCACCCCAGAAATTGCCTTGAAGCAAATTGAAGAAAAGCGTTATTGGGAGCCGTATCCAATATTGCAAAATAAAAAAATTGTTTTAGCTGGAATCACATTTAATACGACACCAGAGGGCACCATAGTTTTGTGGGAGACTAAGGATCTGTAGAGTTTTTAGCGCAACCATAAGCTGGCTGTCACAAGGGCATATTCTAAATCATCAACCCCCTTCGACAAGCTCAGGGCATGCGGGACGAGTGGAGCGAGGCCTGTCTTGAGCTTGTCGAAGGGGGGTGGATATGTATCTAAATAAAAATGTACAATTTATAGCTATTGTAAAACTCAACAGAACTTAAAAGGGCCCAAATCGTGAAAAAGATTTTATACATCCATCACGGGGTGGGAATTGGTGGAGCGCCGATTAGCCTGCTCAATTTGATCAAACCTCTTGATCGCACCAAATATCATCCCATTATTCTCTTTTTATTCGAATCTCCGGCCATTGATCTGTTTCGCAATGCGGGGATTGAGGTGCTCGGCCCTGTTAATTATTCTGATTTTTCACACACCAAAATTTGGTGGTACCGCTGGTATCATGTGCACCACCTGGTTCGCGCGCTGTGGGGAACTTACAAAATTTTGACTGAAATTGGGCTGTGGTGGATTGCAAAAATTAAGCCCGACATTATTCACCTAAATACCACTTCGCTCTGGCCCTGGGCCGTTGTTGCACGGAAAATGGGTATTCGTGTGATCTGCCATGTCCGCGAACCTCTTGCCCCCGGATATCTGGGGTTGCGGCGAGCTTTGGTCCGTTGGGCCGTGGGTCGTTATGCTGACGACATTGTGGCCATTTGCAAAAATGATGCGCGCCCATGGGCTACGTTGGCAAAAACTCAGGTTTTGTACAATGCGGTGGATTGTGCCAAGTTTATGCCTGCGCAGGTAATGATGGACAAGCCCTTTACCATCGGGTATGTAGGGGGATTGTCCAAAGAAAAGGGTGTGCTGGCCATTCTGCAGGCAGTGCAGTTGCTCCATGCCCGTGGGCACAAAGTTCGCTTGATGATTGCCGGGTTCTGGCCTGCTCCGCATTCCCTGCCTGTCCGCCATAGCTTTAGCGACGGGGGAAGTGGTTTTCTTCAGAAAAATGTATCGAAGGGGTGGCAAAAAATTCGCGACCGCATTGTTCCTTCAGATCGGTATCGCAAAAAAGTTGAAAAATTAGTTCAAGAACTGGGTGAATATGTTCATATCTTCGGTGTGGTGAATAATATGCACGAGATTATGCGCCAGATGGATGTGGTGACTTTTCCCGCAACTGTCGGCCACTTTGCCCGCCCTATTATTGAAGCGGGTGCCCTGGGCAAGCCGGTCATAGCCTCAGACGTGCCGCCACTGGACGAATTGGTGGAAGATGGCGTTACCGGATTTCTCATACCGCCTCACGATGTGGCCGCGTGGGCCGATGCGCTGCAAAGCTTGATGTATGATTTTGAGCTGGCACATTTAATGAGCCTTGCCGGTCGCGAGAATGTTGAGAATAAATTTTCACTCGCCCAGCAGGCAAAAAAAGTTGATCAGATCTATTCGCAATAAAAAAGGCCCCACTTTTTTGGTGGGGCCTTTTTTATTAATGTATGCTTAGTTATCAGTTCTAATAATCGTTGTCTTGTTCAGGCCAGAGAGAGCTTGCACTCGGGAACGGATAGTACCTGCCATAGGGGCAGTCCGGGTTCGGGTCTCTCGGGGCGACGAAAGGAACCCGCCAATGAAGATATGTCTCTCGTAGTAAAAAGGCAACTTTGTGCTCGATTCCATTGAAGAATCCACTACGGTCACGATGCACTTCTCCAAATACCGCATCTTCTAAGTTAGTAATGCGAACATTGGAATCTTCTCCAATAAATTCACGATGGGAATCTTCTCCAATAAATTCACGCAAAGCCTTACGATCATATTCTTTGCTGTACTTTCCTGCTGCACAGGTTCCAGGAACCAAGAGGGCGGCAAAAAGGCCCAGTTCTGTTTTGCTCGTAGCAGCCCAGCTCTTTTTCAAGTTTTTTGCAGAGAACATGGTTAAACAGCGCTTCATCCAACCTGTTTTGCCGTCATCACATGAACTTCGGTACATTTTGGTCAGAGCTTGAAGTCCGGCAGCTGCTGCAAAGGGTTTTGGGCTATCGAAGTATTGATCTGAGGCTTTTTGTAATAATGTTCGACGTCCATAACGCTTACGATCGGCTTTGGCGGCTCCAGCGGTTGCGGCGAGGAAGAAGAGCTTTTCTTTTTTGTTCATCTTGTTCCAAAATGCATTCCACAAATTCATTCCGGTTTTTTTAGATGTGGTGATTAGGCCATCATTTTGATCAATATCAGCAGTTTTGTATGATTTGCGGAGTAATTGGCCGGCAGCAATCATGCCAAGAGCGTAGTTTGGGGTAAGGTCACGAGGAGCTTTGGTTGTCCGCGTCCGATAAACAACAAAGGTTTTATGCCCTGTACCATCACCATTATACATAGCATGAACTGAATTTCCGGCACAGAGTAGCGTTAAAGCCAATGCCACTTTCTTCATATTGAAATGTGTCATAGTTTTATCCTTTATCTAAAAACAAGGCTCAATCTTCAGTATAGTTACAGTTTAGCAATGGGGTTGCAATTGGGCAAACTGAAGTTTGAATCCTATCAAAATCAGGGTTTTTTGGGTTATTTCAGTAAGATTTCATATTTTGTTTTCTTATTATCCCAACAAAATAACCATAAAGTGATAAAACTACCCTGTTTTTTAGAGCTTATCGGAAAATTCGCAAAGACCTTGCAGTGTAAGAAACTCACTCGCCCCGCATGCGGGGTGTAGATGGATATTTAAAATCACCGAGTTTTCGGATGAGAACTTATTCTTTGGGCGCAGTTTGAGCGTCTTTGAACATTTCGGCTGCTTGTTCGATTTCAATAGCTGTGTGTTCAGCTCCAATGGCCGCTTGTTCAACGGCAGCAGCAGCGTGTTCAATTGCCACAGCGGCTTGCTCAATGGATGAGGCAATGGCAGCGGTTAAAATTGCAGCGGCTTCAAGTGCTGACGCAGCTTCAAATACGGCATTGAAGTGTGTGCTCTTGGCATCATTTTCATGAGCCAGGCTGTCGCATGGAGCTATAGCGGGCTCAGCTGAAAGGCTTGCCGTAAGCAAGGCGAGGATCAGGAAAAGTGGCGCCTTTTTTATTGAGAAAAACATCATAATTGGAAACTCCCTTGAAAATAATATGAACGTAGCAAAACGTACAATTAAGGTATCAGTCACCAAAGATATCAAGGCGAAAAAGTTTTTTGCAAGGGAGCCCGAGAATTTTTAAAAAAACTTTTTGATTTTGAAAGATAAAGAAGGCTGAGTGGTGATGAAAAATGGAAGGTTTTGGCAAAAATGGGTAATAAAAAAGGCCCCACAAAATGCGAGGCCTTTTTTAAAAATCGAAAATTGAGTGCAGTAATTAATCAGCTTTAGCAACTTTATTATTAAGAAGAGCATTAAGCTCAGCTTCGTCTGCAGCGTCATTAATTGCGACCTGAAATGCTGTTTGATCAGCATATGTAGAATTATCATCTTTTTTATATTTAGCAAAGTCAAGCATAACAGCAGCAGCTTTAGCAGTTTTAAGTGCAGCAGCAACTTCGCGCTTGTTATTCCAGACAAAAACTCTTGCAGAAGCAGATTCGAGACCAGCATTAAGTTCTGGTAGAAGAATCAATCCAACAAAAAGTGCTTTTTCTGCTTTGTTCATAGCTTTAACGCCATTTACAGCAGCATTTCCTGAATCTTTAAGGAAGTTCAAAACGCGAGCTGTGCGCGTTGCGCCATCAGCCAAAGCAGTTTTTTTAAATGCGAAATAAGATTTATAAGCCAAGTAAAGAGCAGCAGGAATACGGCCTTTTTTGCAAACTTTTCTCAAGCCAGCACCAGTAACATTTTTAGTAGTATTCCAAGCACCAGCAGCTTTTCCGCGGGCAGCTTGAACAGATGATCCGGCAAGAGCAACAACTGCAAAAACAAATGCAGCTTTCTTCATATTGTAATTAAACATGTAATTAATCCTTATACCTAAAAAACGGACTAAAACCAAACCTATTTCAATGTATCAATGAAACAAGGCTTTGGCAACTCCGGTCGCCATTTGCCAATAAAATACCCCTTTTCCCACTATTTCAATGACAAATAGAGTATGCGGGGGGGTGCGATTACTGAAAAAGGTTGCTAAAAGTGTGGGGATTGCCGGAAACTCAGTGAGAGGAATGTGCAAAATGGGGGAGAGTGTCATGAAATGGAGAAATTGCGGCGTATTAGTTTTCAGTCTGATGACCTGTTTTGTCAATTCAATAGGCCTTTTTCCTTTACCAGATACCAATTGCGGCGTCAACCTTGAATTAGTGGGAGCTCGTGATGTGGTAAGCCAGGCGTCGGGTGAGGTTGTGGCAAGTCCCGTCCAACCTAAAATTGAATCTCAAAGGCGCAATCACGATGACTATGACAGAAAAACACTCAAGCGGTTTTTTTCTGGGCATAGTCGGCACATTGCTGCGTTGGCACTTTTTCTTTCAGCCACCTTTATTATGGCCTTAATTTTCTTGTTATTACGATTTTTTGGTGGATAACTGTGCTGACCCTTTGAGTAAAGGTTTTGAGGGGCGTAATCAAAGCAGAGCCCTATGAGCAAACGCGCCAGACACTCAAGACATGGTATAACGGCTATCGATTTACAGATTTAAACGTTACCGCTTACAATCCATTTTCCCTTTAATAAGACCCCAGAAGGCACCGTTATTTTATGGAAAACTAAAGATCTATAGCCAAAGAAGTGCCACAGCATTGCTTTTTTACCTGTTTTTTTTACACTTGTAGGAATAAGCTCAATGAGCATAAAAGCATTCGGCCGTGCCCAAGGCCCATTCGACTTCGCTCAGGGTGAACGGCACGGGGGTAATTGGCAATTTTTCAGCAAATTAAGGTTTGATATGATAGCAACAAGTGATTTTAAGCGTGGATCGACCAAAATATTATTCAAAAAAGAACCATGGCTTGTTCTTTCATTCAGCCACGTTAAACCCGGCAAAGGCGGCGCTTTTGTCAAAACAAAATTGCGCAGTCTTGTTTCGGGCGTAATTTACGAAGAAACTTTCCGTTCTGGTGAAAAATTTCCTGAGCCAGATCTTGAATATTCAACCATGCAATTTCTGTATGCCGATGATCAATATCACTTTATGAATCAAGAAAATTACGAACAAGTTGCTTTCAACAAAAATCAACTTGCATCTGTGATCAATTACCTCAAAGAAGGTGCGTGCTACAACATGCTCGCGTTTGAAGGTAAAACATTGACCATGGAAGCTCCAATGTTCATGGATTTGAAGGTAACTGAAACTATGCCAGGTGTGCGTGGTGATACTGCTCAAGGTGGTTCAAAGCCTGCAACCTTGGAATCAGGTCTTGTTTTGCAAGTTCCTTTGTTTGTTGCAGAAGGCGACGTGCTCAAGGTTGATACACGTGAAGATTTGTATATTGAACGCGTGGAGAAATAGTCACCATGAGTTCAGTCGACGATAATAAGCGCATTGCTCATACACATATTGAAGGCCATGCAGAAGAAAATCATGACAACTGTGCGGATGATGGCTGTGATCAAGGTGGTGAGTGGGGTGAGTTTATAGAAAAACCCACCACCCAGCGCGCATTGCGATCATTGGCTTTCCATTTGGTCTATGCTGTGGATCGTTCAGATTATGAAATTTCACTTGATGAAATTGCTAATATTGTTCGCAAAGATTATGGCGTTCGATTTGAGGATGACAGCTTTGCCCTGAAATTGGCCAAAGGAGCCATTGATAATCGTGAAAGCTTGGATGCAACCATTGAACCATTGCTCACTTCGTGGAAAATCAATCGTTTGGGATGTTGCACCCGTTTGATTTTGCGCATTGCTGTGTGGGAGCTGCTTAATACCGATACCGCTCCAACGGTCGTGATTAATGAGGCAATTGAACTATCCAAGGCATTTGCCGAAAAGGATGCGTTCAAATTCATCAACGGAATTCTTGATAATGTGCGCCGTGTTCATGTTGGTGATGATGTCGTTTAATGATGAAGACGGGTGAATTCAGCGTCAAAAAAGCGTAAAAATAGCTCCTTTCCACCCATTTTTGCCAAGTTGTTCAACCTGTAATACTATTGAACCGTAGTGCATGAATTTTAGAGCTTTTCGGTTTTGCCGTAAGATGCTTAATGCATAAAGGATTTTGCTTATGGAGATGACTATGAATATGAATAAAGTGATATTGGCCGTTGTTTTGATTTCTAGTGCTATGCCGATTTCTGCTTACAAGATGCCTGCGATGCCTTCTTTGCCAAAGATTTCAGAACAAATTCCGAGCGCTTCAGAGTTTGGAGCGGGATTGCATGATCATTCTGGCAAAATTGCTGGAGGGACTGCCGTTCTTGCTGCTGTGCATTTGTTCAAACGAGTTAAACAAGTTAACAAAGATCGTGAAATTGCGAACAAACTTAATTTTTGGCCAGCAGTTCGCGAAGCATTTGGCCAGATGTCCAGAAAAGAAAAAGCGCTGTTTGTGCTGTATGCTGGGGTGATTGTGGCAGGCGGGACCAATTCTGTTATTAAGATGCGTAAACTTGCTGCAGAAAAGAAAGAGCAGGATTGGTGTCAAAACCCTACTCGGCAAGGCATTCGTAACGAAAAAGTACAAAATGCCACAGAGTTCCTTAAAGATAAATTTTCTGGGCATTCTGAAAAACTTACGGAGGTTTGGTCTGCTCTTCATCAATATAACAAAGAAAAGAACATTTGTTGGTACAAGGAGCTTCATGGGGAAAATCACGACCAGCCAACTACCGCTGGCGCAATTCTAGACCTACTTGCAATTGTTGGACATGGGGTATCAGGTCTTAGCAATATCTAAAGGTTCGGCCTAGTTCCTCGCCCTCGCGTTTGACGTGAATAGCAACGGTTGGATCTGACATAAGTTTGAGCCAACGGATTGCGGCATCGCCTTTATTTCCATTCTTTTCCAAGCAGCGGACAATATGGAGCGAAGCAAAGGGGAAGTCCGGCGATTTGGAACATTGCTCAAAGAGTGGGATTGCGCGAGCATATTCATTCAAGTTGAGCATGGTTTGAGCCAAGTTATAACAATAAATAGTATTTGACGGTTCGCGTTCATGAATTTTTTCAAAGTGAACTTTGGCTTCTGAGTAGTTCATGAGCGCGTACTGTGTGCAGCCGAGCATAAATCGGGCATCAATTTCTTCGCAATCTTTCAGCCCTTCGGTCAGTCCTTTGACCGCTTCATTATAGCGTTGTGTTTGGTACGCAGCTTTTCCATAAAGCATCATGCCCATTGGTTCTTTAAAATCAGTAAGAGCGGCAACTGCGTGTTCATACGTTTTTTCAAACATGGCTTGGGCATAATACACGCGCGCTAAATTAAAATGCGCTTTGCCGTAATATTTGTTCAATAAAATTGCGGTCTTAAAGTATTCTTCAGCTTTTGCATAATTTTTGCGACCATACCAAATAAGACCAGCATTATTATAACATTCTGCGTGTGGTTCGCGTTCGTTGGCAATTGCTTTGTCATAATATTCCATTGCCCGTGTGGTCTCTCCACAAATTTGGTAATGACTGCCAAGGTTGATCAGAGGTTCGGCATAATTGGCATCGCATTCAATCGCTTGCCGGAAACACGCCAAGGCTTTTTCCGTATTTCCATTAACCGAATGTGCTGCGCCAAGATTGTTCCAGCCACGTGCTTTTTTGGGAGCATGATTGACTGAATTTTGCCAAAACTCCAAAGAATCTGACCACATCAGTCCTGTGTTAATATTCAAGTTGCAGATGGCCAACATGCACGCAAGTTCGGTCGAAAATACAATCAGATGTGCGCGGCGGCGGGTCCATGCGGTATGCGCATAATCATAAAAATGCACAAAAAACCAGATAATACACGTTGCCAAAATGAGCAAAATTCCCACACTGGCCGGAAATGTTTTGTAATCACTGACCAATTCAGTTGAGGGAATGATGGTGGCGCGTGGGGCCATGGCGATAAAAAACCACCAGATGCCAAATGTGAAAGTGTTGGTGCCCAGCTTTTTGAGTAAATAGAGTGTGAATGCGCCAAGCATGAGCAACAGAGCCAACGGGCGCAATACTTCAAAGCTTAATAAATCGTTAACAATGGACCAGTCGTAATCAAAGCTCAATTGCGTCGGCCAGAAAAAGATACGCAAATAGTGAACAAGCACCCCAAATTGTGTGAATAAATAGGGAATGGGCTTGATCGGATCATCATATGATGGGGTGAGCAGATTACCGCGATTGTTGATCAGTGCGGTGTTGAGCGTAAAAACACTTGAGACTGAAAAACATTGTTGAAGTAAAAAAAATCCGACTAAAAAGGTTCCAGAAATTATGACATGAGCGGGAAGAGTGCGTTTGAATTTTGCCCAGGTAAAATGTGATAAGAAAAAGAGGTCCACAAGGAGCATCATGGCGGGCAATATAATGACAATTTCTTTCGATCCCGCGCCAACAACCGCAATTATCGTTGCAGCTCCATACCAATACCACGTTGTTGCTGAATAACCATGAGCTGAATGTTCATCAATGGCCTTGGACCCTTTTACAAAGCAAAAAATGGTGCACAAAATAACCAAGAGCGCCAACCCTTCAAGCCGCATTTGAACGATATACAAAGAAGTTTGTGTTTGGGCAGGGTGCAGTAAAAACAAGAGCGACATCATGACTGAGATGGCATTGGCGTAAGCTCGTGCAAATGAATTGATCGGCAGTGAGCGCAGTAAAATATAAAAAAGCTCAAAAATAATGTAGGCCAAAAGCAGATATAAAACAGCATTGCCAAGACGGAATGCAATCGGGCTGGGCCCCCAGTTTTGATATGTCCATTTATTCCAGATCACGCTGATCCAGCGTCCATGATGCATAATGAATGAATTAACATCCAAAAATTTGACGGCATTGTTATTCAAAATCGTGGGTAAGTCGTCAAACACAAATCCATACGAAAGTGTCCGGGCATATACCCACGCTGCAAAAAATGTAACAAGTCCGAAAAAACTGTAGCGTTTGGAGGCTGTTATCATGC
This sequence comes from bacterium, assembly GCA_023249975.1. GTDB lineage: Bacteria > Babelota > Babeliae > Babelales > JAHFBP01. Next base: position 24,372 of record JAHFBP010000011.1, on the reverse strand, counting down.
TTTTCCTTGCAACTTTTAGTTATTACGGTTTTTTTCAGTTGTTCACCCTTCGATACAATTTGCTCGGCATTGCCTTGCAAATCACTCAGGGCATGCGGCTCAGGGGATTAATATCCATTCGACTCTGTTCGATTTTGCTTCGCTTCACTCAAGATGCACGGAGTGCTTACTATTGAGCATAGTCAAAGTATCAGGACAGGCCTCTCTCCACTCCCCCGCATGCCCTGAGTGATTTTTCGTGAGAAAAATTGTATCGAAGGGTCCGAAATTGTAAATTATCTATGCCTGCTCTCGTTGTACCGCCTGATTAGCAATATTTTGCAGATCACTCACGCGAATTGATCCATTTCCTTCAACCATTTTTTCCTGAATTCTTAGCCGCGCAATTTCTTGGTTTGCAATCTCTTGGACCGTTGTGGTGGTTTTTGCATCAAGTGATTGGGAAAGGTAGGAAATTGCTTGGCTTATTTTGCCTTGTTTTTCCAGGCAGTGAGCAGCGCGAACGATTGCGGTTGGAAAATCCTGAGTTTGCTGGGCGATTTTACTAAATTCGATATGAGCTTTTTCTGGCTCACCATCTGCGAGCAAACTTTCGGCATAGTTGTAACAGAATTTGGTTACATTCGGGAAGTTTTGTGCAAGTTCGCCAAAGAGCTCTCGAGCTCCCTTGACGTTGCCGCTCAGATACAAGGCGTTGGCATAATTGAATTCAACTTGCGGAGCTCGTTGGTCGCCCATGCGTTTGCGTGTTTGACTAAAAGCTTCCACCGCTTCTGGGTACTTGCCCAACTTGAGAGCAACTTGACCCAAAATGTTAAAGGTTTCTGGGATGTCCAAATCACCTTTTGTTGCTTTGACAAAGCAATCCCAAGCAAGTTCAAACTTTTCTTGCTCAAAGTAGAGCCGCCCCATATTAAACCAGCCTTTTCCGTAATAAGGTCGCAGAGCAACAGCATTTTTCAGTGCTTTTTCAGAAAGCGCATGCTCTCCCTTTTTGAGCAATAATGAGCCCAAGTTGTTGTGAGCTTCGGGGTAGTCAGGGAAAATGCGTACCGCTTCTTGCAATGCGGCAATTGCTTTCTCGTCATTGCCCGTTACAGAATAGGCGACGGCAATGTTGCTGTGTGGATCTGAGTAGTATTTATCCAGTCTGATGGCTTCAAGATAGTGCGGAATGGCCTCTGTGTAGCGGCCTCCTTCAGAAAGTGCAACACCCAGGTTGTTGTGACCACGAGCTTTTTTTGGGGCTTTGACAACAATGTCTTGCCAAAAACTGACGGTAGTTTCCCAGGTTTGGTTACGCCATTGGGTACCAGCACCCAACATTGCTGCACAGGCGACAACGGTGGTCAGGCGTTGAACGTAGCGGATTGCTTCATCCTCTTCGGCAATTTTTTCAAGAGCTTTGTCCATCAGCCAAACAAGTCCAGCTGCCATAAACAGAAATATGCCCGCAGAGGCAAGATAGGTTTTGTAGTCGCACACCAACTCGGGTGAAGGGATAATCGTTGAGCGTGGTGCAATGGCGATCAGAAACCACCAAAGTGAGAACACGGGAAGTGATGTTGGATTTTTTTTGAGGTAATTGAGCGAGTACAGGGCCATGCCTGCCAGAATCAAAAATGGAAAGAATGAGTCGGGTGATAAAAAGCTGTGTGACATTTTCCAGTCATATTCAACGCTCAGGCCATAAGGCACAAAAAAGATGAACAGGTAGTGCAAAACAACTTTGAATTCTGAGATTAAAAAATGGAGTGGCTTGATCAGGTCGGTGGGAGATTCTGTCAGGATATTGCCACGATTGTTGGTGATATGACTGCGCAATCCCACAAACTTACTCAAAATGTTTGATCGATTGAGATAAAACAATATTGATCCTACAACAATCAGTAAGTAGGTAATGTGGAGCCAGAGGCGGCTTTTGAAATCATTCCAGTCTCCTTGAGCGATAAAAAACCAGTCAACGAGAGCAAATAATAAAGGGGCTACGATGACAATTTCTTTCGTTCCGCATGAAACAACCCCAAGTCCAAGGCCAAGCGCATACAAGATGACCGTGCTTAAGGTTGATTTTGAGGTAATTGCATACATAAAGCTCAAGATGGTTGCAAGAACAAAAAAGCAGACAAGTCCTTCTAGTCGGGCTTGAATTACGTACGAGACGGTTTGTGATTGAACGGGGTGAAGTAAAAAGAGTGTGCTTGCAAATGATGCAATCCAAAGTGCTCGTTTGCGTAAAAAAGAATTTGTTTTATTGATGGTGCATATTTTGTGAACGAGAAAAAAGAACACAATGCCGGTGAGCAGATGAATTGAGACGTTTACAACACGATAGTAAAAAGGCTCAAATCCACCACCACCAAATCGAAATCGTTCGCCAAGGTTGTAGTTCCAGCCATTGAGCATTTCTCCAAGCCATCGAGAATTACTAAAAGCAAGGGCTTTAAAGTCACAAAAGCGTATTTCGTATTTTTTGGTGATATTGGCAAGATCGTCAAATTGAAAGGGGTACCGTAACGAAGGATAATAAAATACAGCTGTAAAGAGGCTGATGATAGACAGTGGAATAAATTTGTACCACCATTGCGCATGATCCTCAAAGGCACCTGTGGTTTTGTGCATTACTTTTGTACCATTCAGTACTTTTGTACCATTCAGTACTTTTGTACTTTTCTGTTCCATTCACATCTCCTTTTCGAGCGTTTATGTACGCGGAATTACATGTAAGCGCTCGAAAGTGTAATACAGTGATTGTGAAAGTAAACTGATAACTTTTAAATCATAGGTTGATTTGACCGGGGTTGAAAACTGATTTACCCTGAATGTATCAGGATTGTAAGGATAATTTGGGGGTTTGTTTTACCCTGAAATTATTGTTTTCTTTTTTCAAGTTGGGATACACAATGGCACCTACGTTTTTTGATGTCCTTAGTTATTTTTTTATGATTTTTCCCAGTTACTTGTTTACTTTGACCTTTTTCGGGTTTTTCAAAGCAGCGACAGCAACGTTTTTGGGTGACCGAACGCCGGAAGAAGAAGGGTTTTTGACACTCAACCCTTTGGTTCACGTTGATTTGATCAATTTACTCATCCGTGTGGCTATCTTATTGCTATTAAGCGCGGCGCTGCCAGGTGAAATAACCATCCCTGTGATTATCATGGTACTGATGTTTACCAATATCAGAGAGCCGATTGTGGTGCCGATAAATCCAGATAATTTCAAAAATCAAAAACGATCAATGGCTTTGACTATTTTGGCTGGTCCATTCGGTTGTTTTGCTTTTTCATTTGTTGTCATGCTCATTGCGCGCTTTTTTCCGTTTGGCATGTTTGCTGGGCACGTGGCAAAAGCGGTTCAACAGCTGCTGCAGATGTCGATTGAATTCAGTGTCTACTTTGGCGTGCTGCACCTTGTACCGATTTCTCCACTTGAAGGTGGCCAAGTGCTTTCATTGGCATTTGACGGAGAAGGCACCGTGATTGAGTTTCTTGATCAATATGGCTACTTTATCCTCATATTTTTATTTTTCTTCCCTGTGGTCAGTTCATATTTCATGACAACTTTGTATGTTGTGAGTCTGTCGATCAAAATGGTGTTGGCAAAAATTGCATTTTTTGGGGCTATGTAAAAAATAGAGAGAATGACCTTTGATGGATAGAGTGTATGTAGAAGGCGTAGATATTGCATCTTTGATAAAGGCATTTAATCAATTTGAAAAATTTAGGGTTAATCTAGATACCGAACAGGCGAAGGCAGGCACTATTTTAGCTTTTGGGTGTGTCTTTGAATTGTGCTGGAAGACTATGCAGCGGATTCTTTATCATAAAGGACTCACTGAGTACGGGCTAAAGCCCATTTTTCGAGCAGCCGCTTTGGGTGGAATGATTCATGATCCCAAATGTTGGTTTGAATTTTTAGAAAAAAGAATGCTAGTGCTTCAGGTTTATCCAGAAGTGTTTACAGATGATGTCATTAAAATCTTTCCTGAATTTTCTAAAGAAGTTGCTAGTTTTCTTCAAAATATTATGAAAGATTAAAATATGAATATTAACAACACGAGTATTGAAGAACAAATCAGGATACTGAGTGCCGGAGCTGAAAAGGTTATTCCTGTAGATGAATTTGAAAAAAAACTTAAACTCGGCCGCCCACTGAAAATCAAATTGGGGGCTGATCCGACAGCACCAGATTTGCATTTGGGACACACGGTTGTTTTGTCAAAATTGCGACAATTTCAGGATTTGGGGCATGAGGTTATCTTTTTAATAGGAGATTACACCTCACGCATTGGTGATCCAACGGGCAAATCCAAAACGCGTCCCCCCCTGACTGAAGAACAAATTAATGAAAATGCCAAAACCTATCTTGCCCAAGTCAGCCGTATTTTGGATGCATCCAAGTTGACAGTGGTACGCAATTCAGACTGGCTCAATAAACTCGACTTTATGGACGTTATCAAGCTGTGTGGGCAGGTAACCGTTGCTCGTTTGATCGAGCGTGAAGATTTTGCCAATCGCCTTGCTAACAACCAGCCATTGGGTTTGCATGAATTGCTCTATCCTTTGATGCAAGGTTACGACTCAGTAGCATTGCATGCCGATATTGAACTTGGCGGAACCGATCAGACCTTTAATTTGCTGATGGGCCGCCATTTGCAAGAATCATATGGCCAAGCTCCACAAATTTGCATGACCTTCCCAATTCTTGAGGGTCTTGATGGTGTGCAAAAAATGTCCAAATCTTTGGGTAATTATATCGGCTTGAACGACACTCCCGAGGATGCTTTTGGCAAGCTGATGTCGATTTCTGATGATTTAATGTTCAGGTATCAAGAATTACTTCTTTTTGTGCCGCAGGATGAAATTGCTTTGGCAAAATCTCAGGTTCAATTGGGTACGATTCACCCGATGGCACATAAAAAAGACGTGGCATCACGAATTATTCAACGATTCTGGGGCTCTGAGCAGGCGCACCGCGCACAGGCTCATTTTGAAGCATTGTTCCAAAAACATGACTACTCACAAGCGACCAAAGTTGACGCTTCAGCCCTCGCCACTCCGTGCTGGATTGTCGATGCACTCAAGCACTTTGGAGCCATTGCCACATCATCTGAGGCCAAGCGATTGCTCGAAGAAGGTGCTGTTTCGATCAATGATGTTGCGGTAACCGACTTTAAGGCAATGGTCACTATAACATCAGGCGATGTGATTAAAGTGGGCAAAAAAAAGATTTATAGGGCTGAGTAATCAGCCCGCCCTATATCTAGCCATTGAAGGGTGGCCAGATTTGAATAGTTTCTTGTTTTTTATCATAAAGTTCAGCAGGATAAAACGGAGGCGCGTTTTGAGGGGCACTGCTTATGATTACTCCAAAATGATTCGGACTAAAAGTTCCACCATGAGCCCTTGTAACAGCAAACGATTTTCCTGTTGTGTCTCGAATAATGTCTACTAACATCAAAATTTCTTTATCCGCAACATTCGAAGTATTGTAAAGCGCGCAAAATTCAAGATTGGGCAACAGACAAAAAAGAGTTGTCAGTTTATCGATCAAGCGTTGGCAGCGTTTTGCATTGGATGGCAAATATATATTTCCACGTATTAATTCCAGATGCTCATCACTCTTAAGTTCTAAGACAGAACAGAAGTCTTCAGGCTGATGGATTTGAAAAAAATGGGCATTAAGATTATATGGCGTATATCTAGTTGCCCGTTTGATTTCATCTCTTGTTATAGGTTTTATTATGGGACAAGCATTTTCTCTAACTTCAGACTGAGATTCAGTCTCGATTACAGGACAAAGGCTTTCATTGATACTCATGCTTAAAAAGCATAATAAAACAGATGCAATGATCTTCAAGTATTTAGTTTTAGTGGAACTTCTCAAAATAATACCGTAAAAATGTGACTTATTCAGCTCTATGGAATAGATTACCAGCTCTATTTATATGGGGAAAGGGGTAATCTTATTTTTCTTAGTCTAAGAAAAATGGTAAACTTTTAGCATGATCAATTGGATCAAGGCATTGTATCGTAATATAAACTTAGAGTATTCATGAAGACGCAATTTTATCGACTATTAGACTCTGGATTTGGCAGTAAATTGGAACAAGTGGGAGATGTGCGGATTATTCGTCCAGCCCCACAGGCCACATGGATTTTGAGGCTTCCTGACTCAGAATGGAAAAAGGCTGACGCCGAATATGATTACGACAAAGGCACCTGGTCATTTGCAAACCCTGATCTGCCGCGTGAATGGACCGTGAAAATCGGTGAAATTTCCATGATCATGAAGTTTGCAGCTGGTGGCCAAATAGGGATGTTTCCTGAGCATATCGATAATCAAGACCTTTTTCAGGCCATTGCCAATCATCAAAAAGAACATGAACGACCGTTTCGGCTGCTCAACTTGTTTGCTTATACCGGCGCTGCAACATTGCAGGCTGCCAGCTTGGGGGCAGAAGTTGTGCATGTTGATTCTGCAAAAAGTAGCGTCAATTGGGCAAAAGCCAATGCAGTTGCCTCAGGTCTGAGCGAAAAGCCGATTCGATGGATTGTGGATGATGTGCGCAAATTTGTGCAACGCGAAAAAGTTCGTGGCTCTCGCTATGACGGTATTTTGCTCGATCCGCCAAGCTTTGGCCGTGGATCAAACGGTGAAATTTGGAAGATCGAAGCTGACCTTTTGCCTTTCATGAAAACCCTGATGTCGTTGATGGGTGAAAGTTTCAGTTATATGAAGCTCAGCACGCACACTCAAGGCATGTTGCAGGATGAGGTCAAAGGCTTGCTCAAAGGAATTACGGCTCATTCTCCAATTCCGGGCAATGTCAGATGTTTTGATTTGGCCAATGTTGAAGAAAGTGGCCGTGGAATATTCTTGGACTGCGGATCCTGTGCCGTTTTTACGATAAAATAATTTTTTGATTTAAATTTTAAAAAGAAGGTGCATGTTGTTCAATTAACATGCACCTTCTTTTGCATTTCTAGATTAATGAATGTGATTTAAGGTACTCATCAATTTGAGATTGAATAGCATAAAGCCTATCATTGACTTCCTGGAAGTCTTCTCTGTCAAGATGCAGATGCATGTATTGGTCAAGTTTAAGTTGAAATAGTTTTTTTTGAATTGGTCCAGGTTTATGAGTTGAGTCGCAGATAAAGTTGAATATGTCCTCTTTATAATAAATTAAGTTAAGAATAGAGGCCCAACAACATCCATCCAATTGATCAAGCGCTTTATTCGTTAAATTTGAACGAGTTTCAGTGTTGCTATGATAGTCAAGGACAAGTGGTGCTTTTTCAATAATTTGCGTTATAACTTTCGCCAAAATGGACTCGTATTCATAAAATTGTTTTGCGTCATTGGTAGGGTCAAGGGCTATTTGCTTGGCTCTTATCTCATCGAGATGTGATTGAATACTTTCTAATTCATGAATTTTATTGCTGACTCTATCAGAAAATAAATTTTTCTTTTCTTCTTCTTTTATTTTTTCCATTTCCATATTGAGAATTTCAGCCTCTTTATGGCTTAGCAACTCACCGACATCGAATCTTTTCAGGGCCTTTTTGACAAGTGGGTTTTCAAGAGCGCTATCACTTGAACGTACTCTGTTTAAAAGATTTCCTCGGACTTCATTAATTATGCCAAGTACTTTATTGTTGGCCTCGGCAATACTATATTCTTTTCTAATTTCATTGAGGGCTTGCATTTGTTTTAAAGTGGGCTTCTCGTTATTCTTATGAACGGGTTGCGAGTTGCCTCTAATTCCATTGAGGGCTTTCATTTCTTTTAAAGTGGGCTTCTTGTTTTTCTTATCAACGGGTTGCGAGTCGCCTGTTTTTTCTTTACTAAGGTCTTCTCGTTCTTTAGTTGCAAGATTGTAAAGCTCTTCCTCTGTCATTTGCATAAGCGTTTTCTTTTGGAGTCCATCTTTTCGTGCTTCAGCTTGTTTTCGATTCATTTCTTCTCGGCAGATTGGACATGTTGCTTTGCTCGTTTTTTTTGATTGTTTTTTATGACTTTTTTTAAGGACTTTGTGGCATTCGGCACAGCAAAAATCATTGGGATGAGAACACGCCCATTGATGAGTAGGCCGCTCTTTAGGTTCAAAACATACTGAACAGGAGGGAAGATTTGCTGTTTCGCGTGATTCACGCAGTGCTTTTTCAATTGCTTCTGCTTCAATAATTTTTAGGTTTCGATTTGATTCACGCTCTTCTTGCTGTAATTGGGACGCGAATCTCCTGTCGGTATCATTTTCTTCTCTTACTTCTCGAGCCCGAGCTCTATGTTCTTGTAGTATCGATGCAATGGCGTTTGAGCTAGCAACCTCTTCCATTGATCCAAAAATGCCAAAAAGTCTTTCACGGCAAGCTTGATAGACATTCGGAGCCTCGCTTTGGTGCAATATCACAAGATTGTTATATTGGTCTTTAGCTTTAGTGGTCCAGTTTCCTGAGCCGAGCAGAACTTCATCTCCAATGATGGCAATTTTTTGATGAATATACTTGTTTCCCAGAGCAGAAGGCATGTCGCATGTTGATTCATCGGTGAGCAGTGTGGCGGTTCCATTGTTGTTGGATACATACACATGTATGCCTGATTCGGCAAGCCTCTGTGCTACATGCCCAGGATTGGTAAGCATACGAACAATGCATTTTCTTTGTCGAGCCTTGACGAGTGCTTGAATGATATTTTCATCAGTGAGTGAAAAAAGCGAAATGAGGATGGGTTGGTTTGATTGGGCAGCATTAATTTTATCAAGAATCAATTTATTAATGGCGCCGTTCCTATTTGAAAACAGAACATGGGGATTATGCCCATAGGCTGTGGCTTGCCCATAATTGGAAAAGCTATCAATAATACGATTTCCCACAACATCATTATCATCTCTGGTGACAATAAGTGCTTGTTCGTGACTGGCGCCAAAAGCTGCCATGGTTCCATTTGCAGACCCGGTAATAAGGGTATGATCGCCAGAAATTAAGAATTTGTTGTGCATTCCCGGAGTTGCACGAATAGATTCTGTAATTTTTGTAATTACAAAATTGAGCTTTTTTGAAGGCGTAAAATGTGCCCTTGATTCTTCAAGGCTTGCTTTGAATTTATTGTTTTTTGTCGCGTCATTATCAAGAGCAATGGAAAGCTGAATGTTTGGATTGTCCAAAAGAGTCTGAATTAGTACCTGGATGAGTCGTTTGTCCTGAAATTGGTCAAAAGCCAACCGAAGTATTTCTCCATCTTGTGTGCCCTCAATTGCCTGAATCATGGCAGGGCCAATGTTTTGATCAAAAAGAACATTGATTTGTGCCTGGACGGGAAAGCTTCCCAAAAGTGTAATAATCAGTATGAATAGGTGTTTTTTGAAGTTCATAATTTAATATTTCTATAAGGCATGGTTAATGCGACTCAGGGCGAACGGGATGAGAGAAGTTCTTTTAGGCAAAAGGTTTTTTTGCTAAAGCATCTTCAATGTCTTTAATAAGAAATAAGGCCTGCTCATAACCTTCATTCTCCATGTGAGGAGATATGTATCGCTTTAGTGGGAACCTTAAAAAACTCAATTGTTCAGAGGTAGGGGTTGTTTTGTGTTTTATTAAGAAATTAATCAAATCCATTTGACAGCTTACAAATTTGTTAATGATAATTGAGCAATAGCTATGAATTTCCAAGTATTCTTTTTGTGAAAGAAGCTCACTTGTTTTCGGATTAGAGTTGGCGATAAACATGCTCTCTGAATTGATTAAAAGTGTTAATGATTGTTTGTTATGTTCGGACATAATTCTTCCAAATTCAGCGCTTGATGGGGTCATGCTGGACATTTTCCCTTCAAGGGTTTCTAGTCTTTGCAAGACACTTCTTCCGATTTCCATTTTCATTTTTATAATTTCAAAATTTTTGAGCTCATCATTTTCTTCTGAGGGGCATTTATGAGAATGTTTTTTATCGAATATTTGAGCTTTTTTCACTTCAATTTCAGCAATGCTTTTTTCTATAGATTCATACTCATCTTTGCTCTTATGAAGAGAAACGTGTTCCTTCAAGGAAAAAGTTAAAATATTTATTTCGTCAACTGAAGGTTCTTTTGCTGTACTTATCAGTTCATTAAGTAATTCAAGTTGATAACTGACAAATCTGCAAATGGTAAACCAGCAGCAATTATCAATGTATTGGTAATTTTCTGACGAGATACTTTGTTTATTGTGTGGGTTTGCGTGGTAGTTAAAAACTATCCTCATTGACCTTAATATTGATAATATTATTCCAAAATCATGAGCCTTAATATCTGAGTATTCAGAGTTTGTGGCAGGAGTTTCTTGCATTTTTTTTACACTGTCTTCAAGATCAGAATTTAGCTTTAAATTGGTCTTTATAATGCCTAAAACATAAGCAAGTCCCTTTTCTCTTAAGACATACATTTTTGCCATATTGAGAGCAGTCTCATCTGGTGTTTTTTTATCCTGATCACCAAATTCCATAGGGTTATTGAGAAGCATATGTATTTTGCTTAGCCCTTCTGGACTTTGACTTGCTGTTAATGCTTTACCTACAAGTGATTTTTTATCCATATCTTCGTTTTGTTTTTTTATATTTTCTAATACTGCCAATGACTTGGCAGGCAGCCTAGATTTTATTGATCTGATCATGTTTATTAATATTTCAGATTCAATAGCATCAAGTGATTCACAAGATTTAAGTTTTTTTAATAACCTTGATTCAGTGGAGTCAGATGCTAGCTTTCCTGCAAAAACCGCTTCAATATTTGGTAATATTTCTCGCCTGTCAAAAAAAAGATATCGTCCATTAAGTACAATTATATTGTCGAAAGCTTCATTAAATTGACTAATTTCTTCAGATGAAAGTCGTCTTTTTTCTAACTCTTTTAACAATGAAAAAGAATCAGCACTATCTTTTTTTGAGGTTTTTAATATTTGAGAAATAAATTCTTTAGGTAAATATTTAAGCTTCACGCCTTTTGTTGAGCCGAAAATTCTACTCTCACTTGAATATCGTTCTGGGATGCCCAGTGCCGTCATATTGTAATTATAAATAATTTCAGGCCTTTTTTTGTTTTCTTTTTCACCATAACGCATTAATTCTTCTGGGGTCATTTTTTTAAGGTGAGCCTCTTTTTCTCGCTGTGCCTTTTTGTCAGGATCTTGTAAAGCTTGTCTGGCTGCCTTTTCTAGCTGTCTCATTGCCTTTTTTTTCAATCGCGTTGCCTCTTGTGCACGAAAAACTTGGCGGCAATAGGGGCATGACTGTTCTTGGCTCAAAAGGGTTGTGTAGCACGGCAAGCAGCATCGTTTGTGTCCACAAGGCCATTGCTGATAAGATGATGCTTTGGCTTCAAGGCAAACAATACAATTTCCATCATATGTTTCGACAAAGCCAGAGTCTTGTTCAGATTTTTTTGTCGCTTTTTGTATAAAGTGATTTTCAAGATCAGAATGTAATCTAGGTTGTAATGCTTCTATTTCAGCAATTTGGCGGGCAGCCTTTTCATTTACAGCAATTTCTGCTTTTTTTTCACCAGATCTTATTGCTCGTTCAGAACGATTTTCAGCGACAATGGATCGTCTTTTTTTATCACTTGCAAAACTATTGCACTGTTCAAAAATGGTTTGAAAATAATTATAACTTGCTTGATATGCTGTCGATTTATCATTAAGAACAATAAGGTTATTGTCTTGATATTGGGCCTCGTAGGTCAAGTTGCCAGAACAAAAGTAGGCATCATCCCCTAAGATAAACATTTTTTGATGATTACTTTTGCTTCCAATGGTTGACGGGACATCATATTGTGTTGTGCCATTAAAAAACATTATCGTGCCGTTTGCGCGAAGAACGTAAACATTTGCTCCAGCTTCCATAAGGGTTACGGCAGCTTTTTCGTCGCTGGTGACAACGTGAACATTGCATCTATTGCTGGCCGCCGAGCAGAGAGCTTCGATGATTGAACAATCATTGAGGGTGAAAATTGAGATAAAAATAGAGGTCGGAGGTAATGCGTCATTAATTTTTGTACAAATGACTCGTTCAATAGAAGGATCTCTTAGCATAAGACCACTTTTTGTTTTGGTAGTTCTTGAGAATGTTGCATGGGGGCTTTTGACAATGTCACAGGCGCGATCGCACAACACATTGAACTCAGCGGCAAAGGAACCAATTAGGCTTTTGGCAATTGGGTCATCTTCAGGGTTGGTTATTAAAAGAGCTTGTTCCAGTGTTTTGTTGTTCATGAAAGCTGCAGTTGTGCCATTTGACGATCCGGTAAGAAGAATGCGATCTGCTCCAATTACAAATTTGTGATGCATGTTTTCACGCACTTTAACAGAGTCCGCAATTTTTTTTATCGCAACATCAATACTCTTTTTAGGGATAGAAAACTTCTTTTTCCCAATAGTTTTTAAGCTCTTTATAAAATTTTCATATGCTTGTTCATCAAGAAGAATGGACAGTTGAATATTGGGTTTTTCAACAAGAGTAAGAATCAATGGCTGTAAAATTCGGTCATCAGTAAGTTGATTAAGGGCAAGGCAAAGAGTTTCCCCATTCTGGGTATCTTCAAATATTTTGTCGGTGATAATGTGGCCTGTTGCCCCCAAAATAAGGTCAATTTTGGGTTCTGCCGTTGAAGATACAAGTACTAGAAATGCCAATAAAAGATGTTTTTTGATATTCAAAGGGGGTCTTTTCTGTTGAGCTATGTATAATTCATAAAGCATAATTGATAATTTAATTACCGGCAAAACATTCAAAAAAGTAACAGTTTTTTGAAGTTATTTTTTAAAAAAACATTATTAAGATTAATAAAAAGCTGAATCCTTGATTTGTGCGAGGAAGGGAAGGCCCCCCAAAAGCATCATAAAAGGTGTCGTTCTATAAGATATTTCTGTAGTGCTGCCTGTTGAAAACCATTGTAATTTGATTTCTGTTTGAAATATAATACAAGTATATTCGTAATGCTCAAGTTATATGGGGGCCTGAGATGAATAAGAATATCAAATTTATGGCGATTTTGTTGGTTTTTATCAGTGGAATTACAGCAATTGAGCTGCAGTCTGCGGCTTTGCAGATTGAAAAACGTTATCCATTGGGTGACTTGGCAGTACAGTTGGTGAACAACAAGTCCGATCTTGTCTCAGGTTGGAGTGCTGATCAGATCAAGACATTGACGGGAGAGCGCCTTGCTGCAATGAGTTTGGCTGCTTTTGGCAAATTTAATACTGCACAAATTGGTGCTTTGAGTGCAAAACAACTTGAAATGCTGAACTTGTCTCAATTGACTGAATTGTTGAAGATTGCTCCTGGCGCAATGCATTTGATCGAAGCACGCATAGCATTACGACAAGAAACTGCAGCAAAGGCATTGTTGCCAGCCTTGGCTCCACTTGTGGAGGGTTCTGACCTTAAACCAGAGCAAGTTGTTGCTCTCGCTCGATTACAGGAAAAGGCTCAGTCTAATGTAAGGGCTCTTTTTGCTCCTAAAAATTTATTCAGTAATGCATATACCAAAGCACAAACAGTTGTCGAGTGTGCTTTGACCAAGGATACAATTTTAGCTAAAAAAATGGCGGCTGATTGTGCATGGTACGATGCCGTTATTGCCAGCTTTATGAATATGCTGCTGGCCGATGCTGCGTTGGCTCAGTATATCAATGATAGAAGTCCCGTAGAAGCCGTATCGATCGCGGCTTACGATCCCTATCTTGCGCTATCGAGATGTAAATGTCAGTAATTTAGATCATTTGTCTAGGAGGTTTGTGGCATAAAATTGATTTTTTTATGTATTGAAAAGTTTGTTTTTTATGGAGGTTTTATTATGAATAAAAAGATTTTGATGGGACTTTTTACCATTGTGATGCTTGTTGGATCAACAGGAAATGCTGCGTGGAGTTCGAAGGATTGGTGGTCTCGTATTGTAAATAATGGTGCTGGTTGGGCTTCTGGTTATTTAACTACAGCTTTTAATGGTACGCCTTTAGCGGATGAAGCGAGGTGGCCAGTCATTGATAATATAAAAAAGATATAGTTGTTGCTATGACAAATAATGCTAAAGTTAATGCTGAAGTTTTTCGTAACGCAATTAATTCAGCTGCTCCAGGCACTCTTGGATCCAAATTAACTTCGGTCCAAAAAGCAAATCTCTTAAATTATGTAAATGAGATGTATCGTCAAACTCCAACAAAGTATAGATAATTTAAAAAAAATAAAAGAGGCCTGAGCGATTTTATTCAGGCCTCTTCTTAATTTTACCAATCGCGAACGTGGCAGCCAAATGGAGCGGCCGCTTCAATCCCTATTTTCTGTGTTTTGTTCAGTCCATTGAAAGATGCGAAAAAAGAACTTAAAGATGCAAAGAATTGTGAGTAATTTTTTATGTCCACAGTGCGCTGATCGGTAGCGCAATCATATTATGTTCAAAGGCAACGGCTTCAGTTCCGGGGTACAAAATAATGCCACGAACAAATGATTTTTGTGCCTCTTCGGCCAGAACTTTCAGTCCTTTAAAGTCATCTGAACGAATCGTACTGCTGCTTTTTATTTCGATTCCAACAATATTGCCTGCCATATCTTCCAAAACAAGATCGACTTCTGTGCCAGATTGAGTACGAAAGTGAAATAACTTTACGCGAAATTGACTCCATGTTGTTTGTTTGCGAACTTCTTGAACAATAAAGTTTTCTAAAATTTGTCCCAATAATGTTGTGTTGCGAACAAGAGTCTCTTGAGTTGCTCCCAATAAATATGAAAGAACTCCTGTGTCGGTGAGATATATTTTGGGAGATTTGGTCAGTCGTTTGTTACGGTTTACATACCAAGCAGGTTGCCGAATTATTAAAAATAAAGCTTCAAGAATAGAAAGATATGAAGTGAGTGTTGCGTATGGAATGCGTGCTGCAGTGCTGACATCTGCAACATTCAAAAGATTGGATGTTCTGTTGGCAAGCAGTTGCATGAGGATGGGCAGTTCTTTGACTCGAGAGATGTTAGAAATATCTTGTACATCACGTTCTAAAATGGTAGTCAAATAAGAGTTAAACCATTCTTGTCGCATAGCAGGTTTCATTTTTTGAACTCGTGGGTATCCGCCAGTGATCAATGAATTTAACATATCATCATGGGTCCATATTTCATAAGAGGCGGATGGTTTCCAGTTTTTCTGAAAAATAGTGTCTAAAAATGTTTCTTTGTGATTCAGGAGTTCACCTTTGGACAGTGGCCACAAATTCAGAATCATCATTCTACCGGCAAGAGAATCGTTGAGTTTTGGCAACATCAGAGGATTGGCCGAACCTGTGAGGGCAAATTGGCCTAATAGGTTGCTTTTGTCGACATCATATTTAATGGCCAAAGCTATTTCTGGGACGCGCTGAATTTCATCAAGAATTAAGGGGCGGGGTAGATTATTAAGAAATCCCATGGGGTCTTGGCGGGCAGCTGCCAAAAAATTGAGGTCATCAAAGGATATATATTTAAACCCCTTCGCTTCAGCAAGGTCACGTATTATAGTTGTCTTTCCCGTCTGACGAGCACCTGTCAAAAGAAGAATAGGACTTGCTTCAAGGGCCATTTGGATAAGGTCCATGAGATTTCTTTTATATTCCATCAAAGCTCCAATTAACCCATTTTTATCGACCTGGCCGATGATTTTTATCGACCCCACCGATAAATTCTATCGGCGCCATCGATAATTTACAAGCTTTTTAATAGGGTTTTCTTTGATGATTAAAGCTGAAAATGCACTTAAAAAGGGCCTGGGGCATTGTATCCAGGCCCTTTTTTATATTTATATTTTTTACCAATCGCGAACGTGGCAGCCAAATGGAGCGGCCGCTTCAATCCCTTTTTTCTGTGTTTTGTTCAATCCGTTGTGCGAAATATCAATAAATCTCAGTTTTGGCATGTGAGGCAGTGCTTGAACGAGAGCTTGCACAACTTCTGGGTTTTGGCCAAGTCCGTTGTGTGCAAGGCCGAGTTTTTTCAAATTTGTCAGAGTTGGCAATGCTGAAATCAGGTCAATATATGCCTGTTGAATATTCCAATGTTTTGCTGAATTTCCAAGATTATTATACGTAAGATTAAGGGTTTTGAGCTTTGGCATGAGTGCAAAGCTGTACGCCAATGCACTGACAATTTCAGGTTGCTTGGCAGAAAGCTGTTCATCCAATTCCAAAAGAGCCAATTCATTTTGTAGATCGAGAGATTTTAGCTCAGTCAGATTTGCTGTTGCATTGGGAATTAATTGGTTGAGGGGGGCGATTGATTGCTCAAAAAGAGCATCTATTTCTTCTTTCCAGATGCTCTTGCCTGTCGTGTGAGTATTCCAGTGTATTGAATCTATTGGGTCAGGCAAAAAATTGGATCCTGCAATTACAATTGTCTGTCCACTGTAAGCGGCTGAATTGACGGCATATTGTGATGTCGGATTGCTCAAAAGTGATTGCTGTACAAAATTGAAGGGTGGAATAGCTCTTTCAAAGGCAGGTGCTGTTGCATGATGGGGTGTGCGGTTAAATTGAGAATAGATATCGCATTGTTGTTGATGGGTGGCAGATGCAGCCAAAAGAGCAGCGACCAAAGATTTAAGAACAATGTTCATGAGATACTCATTTCGAGCAGGATTGAGCAAAAGTGAGCAAAAGCTAGCATGGCAAGCGATTTTGTGCAAGAAGAGATCAGAGTTTTAGGGCAGCTAAGATTTTTTATTAATACCACGACTCTTTTTGGTTTGTGGCTGTAAAGTTTCAGATTCGCGATCAAGGACATTGGTTGTTCTTCGTCCATAAATTTTGTTAA
Organism: bacterium; assembly: GCA_023249975.1. Classification (GTDB taxonomy): domain Bacteria; phylum Babelota; class Babeliae; order Babelales; genus JAHFBP01. Next base: position 7,565 of record JAHFBP010000011.1, on the reverse strand, counting down.
ATATTATTTGGTTAGAAAATTCGATTTTTTCTAGTAATTTACGGTTTATAGACGCTATGAGTTCATTGCAATTATCAACTTCATTTTGGAGATTGAAGCATTTATAGCTCAAAAGTTTGCTATTTGTTGTTGATATTAGATCAGATAGGTCTTTATTAAAATCTTCAATTAATTCTTGTCGTGAAGATGCAGCGATTTCAAAAAAAGTATCCATAGGTGCTCTAGGTGCTCTTAAATAATGATCATAGAATGTCTTTTCTAGAGCGAGCTCTCGGTCCCATATTTTTTTATCCATGATAATACGTTCAGCTTTAATGAGCTTTTTTGTTGTGAGCAAAAGTAAAAGTATTGGCTCACGATCTATTTTTATAGGACATAAACAGTGATGACAGATAGTCAGATCTAAGCTTTGATTATAAAAAACTTCTCCCGTGGTGGCAGAGCAAACTGATGTGTCATTTTCAGTTATACGTTGACAGCCATTTGTTGAAGGAATTGGGAGTAGTGATAATGATGAAGTTATTAATGTAAGAGTTAAAAGCAAAGATCTATGAAAACTATACACAGAAAAAACCTTACAAAAACACTCAAAGATATTTTTTGCTTTTATCAATATCGCCATCCTTGAAAAAAATGGCGTGCCATTCAAAGCCTTGGCGAAGAATGGCGGGGCTGACGGGGCTCGAACCCGCGACCTTCCGCGTGACAGGCGGACGCTCTGACCAAACTGAGCTACAGCCCCATGATAATGAGGACTTTTTGAAAAATTGGCTCCCCGGGCAGGACTCGAACCTGCGACCTAACGATTAACAGTCGTGTGCTCTACCAACTGAGCTACCGAGGAACAAGAACCCATTTCGGGGTTTAATTTCAAAACAATGGTGGTGGACTTGATGTTAATCAATTTTTATCGGCCAGCCAGCTGAAGCTTTACGCGAAAGCTGGTGGGCGAAGCGGGACTCGAACCTGCGACCCCCTGCTTGTAAGGCAGATGCTCTACCAACTGAGCTATTCGCCCGCACCATGTTGCATTGCAAGTACACGTTCATATACTTACTCATCGAAGATTAAAGAAAAAGTGAGGTTTCGTCAAAACATTTTCGCTCCAAATGCAAAATTTGTTTACACTTATGACTATATTGAGCAAAAAGTAGGTTTTTCAGTTTAGTTTAGGCAATTGTTAATTAAAGTAAGATAGTCCTCCCACCCGCATTCCCTGAGTGTTTTGTGAAACAAAATGTATCGAAGGGTTTGAATTTGTAGCAGGTGGACCCTTCGATACTATTTTTCTTGAGAAAAATCACTCAGGGCATGCGGGATTGGGGATTGGATAGCTTTTATGTAACAGAAGTGGCGAAAGTTAGTATTCAGATGGCACACAAAAAAGAAGAAACCCGCGTAGTCGACGTTATTTTTGGCGCACATCCCATTATTGAAGCTCTAAAAGCAAAACGGCGCAAAATTAATGGTCTTTATACCACCAACCCTCAGCCACGAGCATGGGATCGAATTCAGGAATTTTTGCCCAAATATGCAGTTCCGGTCAAAGTTATGACCAAAGATGCCTTGGATAAATTCTGTGGTACCACTGATCACATGGGTGTTGCGGCTACGTTTTCTACCTTTCCATTTCGTAAAAATATGTTCGATCCGGCCAAATCACCTAAAATTTTACTTCTTGATGCTATTCAGGACGTGCGCAACTTGGGTGCAATTTTGCGTTCAGTGTTCTGTACGGGCATTGATGGTGTCGTGATGTGCTCGAGCAAAGGGGCTCCTTTGACCGGTGCGGCACTCAAATCATCTGCAGGCTTGGCTGAATACCTGGAAATTTATCAAGCGCCTTCGATCAAATTTGCGGTCGCAGAAATTAAAAAAGCCGGCTATGGGCTTTATATGGCTGTTGCTGAAGGCGGAAAGCCGGTTCACCAAGTTGAATTTACACAGCCGTGGTGCCTGGTTATTGGCAACGAAGAAAAAGGAATTGAACACTCAGTGCGCAAAGAGGGCATTGGTGTGACTCTTGTGCAGCGCGCATCTGACAGTTCTTACAATGCTTCCGTTGCGGCTGGAATTTTAATGTACTTGGCCGTTAATCGGAGTTGAGCATAATTAATTTAAAAACGGCCTCACGAAGAGGCCGTTTTTAAATTAATTATCAAAAAACAATATGATTAGGCGGTCTGTTTGAAAAACTCCCAAGCCTTAACATCATAAATTTTTTGTAGTAGTGCAAAATGTTGCTGTAGTTGTTCTATCACCTCAGGATCAACATCAGAAGAGATGTTTTTTATGTCTTCAATGTTAAGTTTTTTTTCTAAGTATTCAAAGTGCTTTAAAAGTGTATTTGAAGTCTCTCTGTCAACTCCGGCATGTATTGGCCAGCCAGTTGATTTGCTTTCATCGTATTCATCAATAATAACATGAGGAACATGTCCGTAGTTATAACAATAATCAGAGAGGACCTCTCCCTTTGGGATGCTTTGTGTGAAATTTTTTAATTGGTATAGATTTGAAAGTAGAAGTTTTGCTGAAACATTTTCTATTGCAGTTATGCAAGGTAGAACTCCTGCCTTGCGCGCCATTTCAAACTCTTCTTCATTTGTGATGGTAATTTTCAATTTTTCACAAATTGCATCTCTCCAAGCTTTGCATGTCAATGCATATTTTGAGATGTCCTTAAGGTCGAGATGGTAATCACCGCTCCTGTCAATGGTAAATAATAGTCTCGGAATAAGTTGATGATTAAGAAGGACCTTGTCTCCAGTTGCTTCCCTTTGAGTAGTTGAAGCCCCAAGCATCCTGCTCAGTGCAAGTCCAGCCTGAGTGGTATTATTTATCAAGCCGATAGAGAAAAATAATACAAAGATTGTTGATTTTTTAATCATGAGAAGCCCTTCATTTATGGTAATTTTATTACCAATAGCAAGTTACATAGTATTAAATGAGCATACTAAGCACTTTTAGTAATGGCAAATGGCTATGGCTGTTGATCTAAAAAATTGATTTTTATCGACATTTTTATGCTTTCAAGGCCAATTGATTTTTATCGAAGGCTCATATTTCTATTAAATTCTTCAATAGGAGTACTTGCACTGGGCCACAAAATTATTCTAGCGTTTTGAAAGCAGGGGGGCTTTTGGTGGAGGGCAGCGGCGTGAATACGCAGTTTGCTGGTCAACAATTCATTCGTGAGAATATTGCGTGGCTTCCTGGCAGGCGCCACATTCCTCGAATTTTTCGCATACCCCTTATCCTCGCCGTAACCCTTGGCGTTGTTTTTTGGGGGTTGCCTTTTGTCTGGTCGCGAGGGTCAGACTTGTTTTTGTGGAATATGTGGCGCGCGGCAGTTCCAGGCTCGTGTGTCTGTGTTACCGAAAATATCTATTCAGATGAAGTTGAAGTCCGCCTTTCTGAATTTGTAAAACAAGAGTCTACTTGCAAGGCGACCTTGTTTTCGGGCAGTGGCCACATGGGCAAAGAGCTTTCTCAGCGATTTTCATTACTCAGTTCGGTCAAATGTCGCATTCTGCAAGATGGAACCCTGTATATTGTCTTACGTGGCTCTCAGCCGCTTTTCTTAATTAATAACGAATTAGTTTTGACGGACAATAACACGCTTCAGCGCAAAGAATATTTTAAGAAATACGATTTTGCTCAGTGTGGCGAGGTTTTTATTTCTGGTCTGACCGAGGAAAATTTTGACATGCACTTGGGGCTCCTTTTGCAATCTGTTGGCTCTGAAGTTCGCAATAATCACATTATTAGTTACGAAAGTGATCAATATATCGTTTTGACGCCACGTGATAAACATAAGCGTTATATCGTTGTAGCTGACACGGCATCATTGGGTGATACGAATAAGTGGGCAAAGCTGGAGGCTGTTTATCAAGATTATCAAGAAGCTGTGAAGAATAAGGGGCCTAAGGGGAAATTGGGGACGATCGACATGCGCTGTGCGCGGCAAATTGTTGTGAGCTAGCGTTTGCGTGGAAAGAGGGGGGGAGAGGCTATGAATGCTCAGTCTGCTGGCAGAATCATTACGGCGATTGACATCGGAACAACCAAAATTTGCGTGCTTGTGTGTACTGTCAATGGGCAGGGTAAATTGGAAGTTCTGGGTGTTGGTCAACATCCTTCGTATGGCCTGAAAAAGGGCGTTGTCGTCAGTATTGCCATGACGGTTCAGTCTATTCAATTGGCCGTCAAAGATGCTGAGCTCTCATCAGGGATCCCGATTAAATCAGCAATTGTTGGAATTTCGGGAAGCCATATACAGTCCTTCAATTCTGCGGGCGTAGTTCCTATCAAACATCGCGATGTCGGGCAAGACGACATTGATCAAGTGATCAAAGCTGCGCGAGCTGTTCCTATTTCAGAAGATCGCGAAATACTTCATGTAATACCTCAGTATTTTAAAGTCGACGGCGGTGATTGCGTGGAAGATTCATTTGGAATGCATGGCGTGCGGCTTGAGGCTCAGGTTCACATTGTGACCACTTCAGTCTCGTCCGCTCAAAATATCATCAAAGCTTGCGAGTTGGCCGGGGTGATGGTTTCTGACATTATTCTTGAGCAATTGGCTTCAGCTGAAGCGGTATTGTCGGCTTCTGAGCGCGAGTTGGGTGTGGGGATTTTGGACATTGGCGGCGGAACGGCTGATTTGGCCATTTACCGCGGTGGCAAAATTATGCACTCCAAAGTCATTCCCGTTGCCGGATCACACTTTACCAACGACTTGGCCATTGGGCTTGGCTTGCCGGTTCATGTGGCAGAAAAGCTCAAACGACAAGCCGGATTTGTGGCTGAGTCGGCATTTCCGCATGATGAAGGTCCAACATTAAAAATTAGTTCACCCGAAGATCATGTTGAATGCGAAATTGAAACTATGAAGCTGTATGAAATTTTACAACCCCGTGCCGCCGAGATGTTTGAATTTGTCATGGACGAGATGGTCGAAAATCGCCTCAGGCAAATTTTAGGAGCTGGGCTGGTACTTACTGGCGGCGGCGCATTATTGCGCGGCATGAAGGATTGTGGTACCCGGGAATTGGGGTTGCCGGTTCGGATAGGAAAGCCACATCACTTTAAAGATTCTCCGGTTCAGGCAGAAGTTCCCGACAGCATTAAAAGCCCTGTCTATTCAACGGCCTATGGCATTGTTTTGTATGCCATGCGGGGCGGGGACAATCCGTTGAGCGTCGGGCGTGATGGCTCGATGTTTAATGCGGTATTTAAGAAAATGAAGAGCTGGTTGTACGATTTTCTATAGGGTCCATGTGCGGGCGCAGTCGAACGGGTATCGAATGGATAGGGTGGGCCATATTTGGGTAGCAAGGAGAGTTTATGATCAATTTAGTAGAAGAAGTTAAGTCAGAAAAATTCGGTGCCGTACTCAAAGCAATTGGGGTTGGGGGTGCAGGGGGCAATGCCGTAAATAGCATGATTACTGAAAACGAATGTGATGGCGTTACGTTTTATGTCGCCAACACCGATGCACAAGCTCTTGAAATGTCATTATGTGAACATAAAATTCAAATCGGATCCAAGGTTACCAAAGGGCTTGGTGCAGGTGCTAACCCTGAAGTGGGCCGCAGAGCGGCTGAAGAAGACATTGAGCAGATCATGGAATACATCAAGGATGCGGACATTTTATTCTTGACCGGTGGGCTTGGGGGCGGAACGGCCTCGGGTGCTTTGCCGGTGATTGCACAAGCGGCTCGTGAAAAAGGCATTTTGACCGTTGCGATTGTAACCAAACCGTTTGAGTTTGAAGGTCGCCGCCGTAGTGGGTTTGCACAAGAAGCGATCAGTATTCTCAAGCCGGTGGTCGACACGCTGATTGTTGTACCGAACCAAAAATTGATAGAAGTTGCCGATCCCAAAATTTCGATGCTCGACGCATTTGGCATGTCCAATGGCGTGCTGCGTCAGGCCATTTTTGGCATTTCCAACATCATCAAGCGCCCAGGTTTGATCAATGTGGACTTTGCTGACGTGCGTTCAGTCATGCGCGACATGGGTCTTGCCATTATGGGAACCGGCCGTTGTTCTGGTGAAGATCGTGCACAACAGGCTGCGATCAATGCCATCAGCTCTCCATTGTTGGAAGAAGTGAGCATAGAAGGCGCAAAAGGCGTGCTGATCAATATTACTGGCAACGTTGACCTTGGCTTGCATGAAATTCACGCAGCCGCGCGTATTGTTCACGATTTGGTCAATCCAGATGCCAACATTATTCTCGGTTCAGTAATTGACGAATCTATGGGTGATGAGGTGATGGTTACGGTGATTGCCACCGGATTTGAAGAGCGCACTCTTTTTGCACAATCGGGTTATTCAGCGCATCGTCCAATTTACAACACATCATCAGTCAAATACGCACGAGCAGAGTCGATTGGCCACGCAGAACCAGTTGCTGCTCAACCTCAACCAGTTCATCATCAAGCACAGCCTGTCATGGTCAAGGAAGTGGAGCGGCCAGAAAAAGCACAAACGGTTGCTCCACGCAACACTTACTCAAATGTTGACCCCTTGGACATTCCTGCATTCATGCGCAATAAACAAAGGGAAACTGAACAGGACGCTGAATAGTTTTTTCTAGATTTAAACAGAAAGAGGCGGATGCGATTTGTGCATCCGCCTTTTTTGAATAGTTCAGAGTGTTATTTTGATTACACCGCCGTGTATGATAGCGTTGATTTTGGTTGAGGCTTAGGCGAGGCACCAAAGGGGGATTTGATTCCTTGCCAAGCAGCATTCGCCCTTTGCCGCCAGATGGATTTCCCCGAGTTGGGACGACTTTGTTTGAGTTTTACCTTTGCCTCTTCATTCCTTTATTGACTGATCAAGGAGAGGATATTGATGGCCTCAATTGTAACCAGATTTAGCCGTGAGGATGTATGTCCATGAGCATTGAAGATCTCATCAATAATCTTGATGGCATCTTGAGTGCCTTTATCGGCATAGAAACCTTGATGTGTCCAGTTCTTACCAAGGTAGGTTAGCGCTTGATAGAATTCCTTAGTCCTATAATAATCCTCATGATCCTGATCCGCTTTTTTCAATTTTTCATTCAATTTGAACTTCTCATCGTAATATACATACAGTACGAGAATGGCCAGGCTCTTCATTCTGTTGAAAGTTTGATTGAGTTTTTTGCGCAGCGCTTGTTCTGTGGCTGATGATTCTTTTTGTCGATTTTGCATATATCTTCGTGTTGACAATCCGGCACCAGTTACTACGGCAAGTCCGACCGCGGCTTTTTTAGGATTATTTTTGGCATATTGCCAGCCACGTTGCATGAAGCTTTGTGAGGGTTCGGCCTTTTCAATTTCTTCGGATTCAGGCGCATCTTCTCCTGCATTGATTCCCGATGCCAGCAGCATCATACCCAGAACGACTATGGCGCCAAAAAGACGTATTTTGAGGCTTTTCACGAGATATCTCCATCTCTTTTTTGAGACATCTCTTTTTTGAGACATCTCGCATAATTCTATTTGAAATATAACAAGATTAGGGTTTGGACTTCAAGAGATTGGGATTTTGTGCCGACTGAGCCATTT
>JAHFBP010000010.1 GCA_023249975.1 bacterium | reverse complement strand
AAAATATTCCAGTAGGGGCGAGGTGTGGTTGGCTTGAGGTGTACTTTGGTCATATTCAATGATGCTGCGAGAGCGGATAGTTGGTAGAACATCATTTAGATTGCTGGTTAACAATAAAAAATGATAACCCGCTGGAGGTTCTTCCAATGTTTTGAGCAATCGATTGGAAACAGCAGGGGAAAAAAGTTCCACTTGGTCGATGATAAACAAAAACTGATCGCCACCAGAAAGTGCAAAGGCAACGGTTTCGATCAAGGGGGTGATGTCGGCAAGGGTGTAACCCCCCGAAGGACGCAGCCATTGAACAAGATGATGAGTTCCCGCATCGATTTTACGACAATCCTGGCATAGACAAACAGGAGATCCGCCTTTTGGGCAGATCAGGAGCTTTGCTTTTGTTAGGGCTTGCGCGTGAGCATCAATATGTGGTGGGTGAACGAGTAGGGTCACTGGTTGGGTTTGCATGATAACAATCAATAATTTTTTGGACAGTAATCGACGACAATTCATCAAGTTCTTGGCGACCATCGAGGATCAAAGAAGTTTCTTTTTTATCCATAATGGCGTCAAAGCCTTGTTTAATTTTTAGGATCATATCTTTGCGTTCGCGGTCAAAACCTGAAGCTTGTTGGGATCGTGATGTAATGCGCTGTTGTGCGGTTTCGACGTCTAGTGAAAGATATACGGTTAAGTTCGGGATTGTTCCGCGCATGACAAAATTATTTACCATTTCAATAAATGCAATATCAAGTCCGCGTCCGTACCCTTGATATGCGATGGATGAGTCACCCATACGATCAGAGAGGATAATCTTGCCTTCGGTCAGAGCAGGTATCACTAATTTTTCAAAATGTTCAGCTCTAGCAGCAGCAAAGGTTAAATATTCAGCGCATGGTCCTATTGAGCCATGATTATTTTTTAAAAGGGTGTCCAATTCTCGACCAATAAAGGTTCCGGCTGGTTCTTGTGTCAAAAGAACGGGAAATCCTAATGATGAGAGCGCAAAGGAGACCCTGCGAGCGAGCGTACTTTTGCCCGCGCCATCAATGCCCTCGAATGAAATTAAAATGCCTCGTCTGTTGCCCGATTGCATGTTGTGTGCCTGATATTGAATGTTTGATGAAAGAAATGGCGAATAAATACCTTAATTGAGAATAACATTGTTTTTTTATAAAGTCTTGTCAATCAGACACTGCGTGTTTTAAACGTATATATTCATTCAGTAAAAAAAACTGGACCAAGAGGGCTTGACATTTGAGAGTACTCGGATGATCCTAGGCACGCTATTTTTGCAAAAGGAGAGAGAAAATATGCAGCTTGGACACATCATTGATATGCAAGAAATGTAAAAGCCTTTTTTGAAAATTGGGAATGTAAGTCTTGCGTTGAAAGGAGAGTGGATGAGAGGTGTAGTGACCAAAAGGAGCCTGCTACTAGTTTTATTAGCATGTGTTCCAAGTGCGACGAGTTGGGCTCAAACTGTTAATGTGACCTATTCCAATGCAGCGGTTGTTTCAAATACAACGGTTATTGCTACAGATGCTGATCCCGCCAACGTCATTAATCTTCCCAGTGGTTACATCACCGTTGATGGTAATGATATATTTGGGGTAACAGCCAATTCCTTACTCAGAATTGCGGTCAATGCTGCTGGAACACGGATCCAACCATCACTTCCTTCTTCTGGACTTGGGTACGGAACATTGTCATTGTGGGCTGATCGCGGTGGTAAAATCACCGTTGACGTTCTTGGTGACTTGACCTTTACCGGTACCAACAGCAATGCTGCCGGAACGAGCAAGAATGATCTTACTTTGACTTTCTCTGGTCAAGGAGTTGTTCAGTTCAACATTACCAATCTTAAGAGTGTTGTCTTCACAGGTCAGTACTTTGATGGTGTGAGCTATCAAGAGACCAATGATAATGCTGGTGCTGGGGTTCATGCTTATATCGTGATGGATCAAACGAATCTTGATGCCGTCGAGGCTGGTGTTAACAAGGTCGTCTTTGCTCGAACGCTGTATGCAAATTGGGATGCTACCAATATCCTGACTCAAGGTGATGTTAACGTCCGCATCAACCATAATTCCTTCATAACTTATGTTTCAGACAATAAAACAGGACTTGATCCTGCAAGCTCACAAGGGATCACCGCTGGTGAGACCAAAGCGCTTCGTTATGGCTCGCTCGCATTTGACGTTTCCAATCCTGGAGTCGGTCGCATGCTTTTGTGGCTCAAGGGAACTGCGACGCCAAGTCTTTATCGCGATGGTTCTCTGAATGTTCAGGGTTATTTGCTGGGCAATGGAACGGGTGGTGTTGGTGATATTACTCATCCCAATGATTTCCGCTTGAATGTTCAATTCAATCAGGCTGCCGGAGCGCAAGCGATTTTTCGAGTAACAGATGAAAAGGCATTTACTTATACAGATTACAGTTTCACTCTCACCACAGCTCAAGCTGCATACTTACTTGGCGGTGATGGGATTGCTCGTGATAGTTCAAACGTGCCAAATAGTCGCGGTCTTGTGATCATCAATACCTGTAACTCAGAACCTGCTTTTGCAGCAGATCCTTATGATGACGGTGGTTGGTTCAATCAAGATATTTTCAATAGTGGTCGTGGTAATACTCCGATAAGACCAGGATTTGTTGTAGGGGTTAATGGCCTGGTTGATGTGTACCACAACACGTTCTTGAATCATATTTCAGGTACCAACACTCGTGCGCTCAGTCCATCGGCAGTTGGTCTTACAGGACTTAATACTGCTTTGACAACCGCAAGTGTTGCAGCCAATGATACGTTCAAAAAACATGGCCCATCAGCAATGTTAGTTGACGGTCTTCCCTCTGCTGCAACGTACGGTACATTGTATCAAGCACATGAGATTTTAGGCACTAAAGCCTCAATTTCATTGCGAGGTTGGTCCAAGCTGTTCTGTACATCTGCCGTAACAAATGGAGGTGTGTTCAATTCAGCAACTCTTAATCTTGGTAACTTTGCATACAATGGCACAACGGCCTTTGCGTCAACTGCAACGGTTGGCGAAGGTGAAGTTGTTCTTGATATAGAAGATCAGTGCACACTGTATTCATTTATTGATAACTTTAACTCAAACACCTTGACCTCAACGGTTCCATTCGCTCGTCATAATGGAAGTTTGTTTGGTCAATATGCAGGAACAACGCCACTTGATGGTGGCCTTGGTGAATTGAATATTCCATCTGTTCAAATTGGGCACACTGGCTGGGAAGTTGACGGATCGGGAGCTATTGTTCTTCAGCGCCCACTGATAATCAACCATTCATACCCTCGTTGTAATAATGGTTCAATTTTGCTCAATGGTGATCTGACCATACGATGGGCAGCACTTAATCACAATGACGTTGGACGCACTATTGGTCGTGACGCACTAGGATTAGTTGGTGACCCTGTTAATGCAGCCTCGGTAATATCAGGTGGTGAAAGAGTTGTATTTGGTAGTTTGGTTCATAGCACCGCCGAAGAGCTGCCAGTCATATGGTTGGAAAACGCAACCATTGATTGTCATGAATCAATTGCAGTTTCTGGTCTTCGCATGGTGGTTCAAGAGCGCTTGGACTTAACGCAAACCTTGACTTCAAATTCTTCGACTATTGTGTTTTTCAATCGCGGTGATTTGTATGATTTGAATAATACGGGTCTTGGTCGAATATTCCAACTTGGTACTCAAGGCAACAAGCTTGCCAATGGATTGAGTAACGCTACATTGAGCAATGGATTTGTTAACGTGTTCAAGCATGCAGCTTCATTAACGAATGTTGCTGAGTTGCTTTTTGATGCACAACCAGATCTTGGAATAGCCCATACAGATGAAAAGATATACCACACATTTCTCTTGGGGAATAATTCGTACACTGAACTTGGATGGACATCAACACAAGGAGTTATTGCCAACGCCAGTAGCGTGGTAGTTTTCCCTTGGGATGCAATTGACAACTTGCCGAACAATCCAACTGACTTCACGATCTTCTCACTTGATAAAGCAAACAATCAGCCTGCAACTTTAGAAGTTATTGGCGATTTAATTTACTTTGATGCACGTGATGGTAGTGAAAATCAATCACCATTGTCTGTTGGTGATCCACGTTTGGGTCGCGTTATGTATGTTAACTATGGTGGCCGCTTTAAATTAAGTCAGGAACTTAATTCTACAACAGGCGCAGTAACTTTTGCACCACGAGCTGAGGTTAACCAAACTATCGCGTTCCGCGTGCCAACAATCGACAACGCAGACGATCCAGCAGGTGTTATTGATGCGCCACGCGATCAAGTGACGTACACCAAGCCAGTTGTTCCTTATAATATTAATTTGCAAGATGCGTTTGTTAATGATACTAATGTTGACTTGACCAAGGTTGGTCTTGATTCAAGTGTTGATACGTTCTACCTCAATTGGTCGGACATTCCACGTGTGACAGGATTTGTTCCGGTCAAATCGTATCGTGGGCTTCTTGAAATGAGTCGTCATTATTACAAAGACGCACTGACTCGTGCAATAGCGATCCAAATTGGTGCTGTTGCTATGCCAGCTGGAGGCTTGCTCCAATTGGGTAGTGGTCAGTTGATCCAACAGTTCCAGGTTTCTGGTGCAACTCAAGCCAATCCATTGCTTCTTTATTTGACGGGTGACACCACTGATCGTGCTGTGATTCGTGAAATGGTTTCAGTTCCTACACTCCCATTGGTTATTGGTGAAGGCCAAAATGCCGCGATCTTTATGGACCGTGATGCAAAAATTGGTCTTGGATCACGCGACTTTAATGCAGAATCAGTCAATGCGTGGAACTTGCTGGGCAAAGAGTACGTAACTCTGCTACCAAACGGAAATGCAACGGTTGAACTTAATTCAGACTTGATTATTGCCGATGCGCAGCCTGTTATTCCAACCGCAAATTTCGGGTTGGCTACAACCAATCGTCTGACCTTCTTTGCAGAAAACTCACATGAAATTCGCATTCCAGCTGGTGGTGAGCTTGATTTGAGCGCGTTTGGTAGTGCTCCAATTGGCGAACAACAACAACTTGCCTTTGCTGGTCGCGTACGCCTTATTTTTGAAGCAGGTTCAACATTGCGATTCCCAGACTTGAAGCACAGTGGCGTTGCACAACGTCCAATACTTTACCTTACCGATGATGCTGAATTGATTTGGGAAGGTACGGGAGAGCGCGATGCAACTCGTCTTGCTGCTCGTAATATCTCTGATCCTGTCAAATCAAATATAGACGTACGCCGCTCACGTATTATTGGTGTGGGTGAAATCAGAATCGATAAACATGCTCGTATGCGTATTGCTAGCACTTCAGTTCTTGGACTTGAAACTGACAATAAGACTGATGAAACTGATATCCTCATCAGTGTTATGCGTGAAGGGGCCATGTTGATTGGTGACCTGAATACAGCTGGAGGTGTGTTCCAAGTTGGAAACGTTGTCAACAGAGCGGGTCATGCAATTTACCTCTTACTTCGTGTAGATGGACCAAAATCTGTTGTTCAAGTCAGCCGCGAAGGTTTTATTGGATTTGGTGCTGGATTGAAGCAACGCGCTTCAACTGACACGGGAACAACAGCCGTCAATGGTTCAACCGTTCGTTCATTATTTAACGTTGCTGATATTGATATCCGCTCAATTCGTGGAGCGGTGAGTCATAATCAAGTCTATGCTGGATCTGATCCAGAATCATCACTTATGGCTCTTGGACCTGCAACTTCATACACCGTGGATCTTGGAATTTCATCAGAATCGATCTGGCGTGGTGGTGGCAACTTGTTGTATGTAACAGATACTGCAACTGATTCTGCCCCGATTACCGTCGCCATTGCAAGCACAGCAACGCCTCTTCTTGATGAATACAATCGAGATGCGTTGGGTGCCATTGTGAGCAACAATGCGGTCAATCGTGCTGCTAATAATGGTAAATACACCATTATGGGTTCAGGGGTGATCACGCGTCAAATTACTTCATTGGGTACCGAAATTGGTGCAGCAACTTTGCTTGAAAGTATTGACTCAACCTACCAGGCAACCATTAACGAAACAGCCTCACCTAACTTGTTGGGTGGAAAGCATTTTACTGGTGATCAAAAAGACATGTTCAACTATCTTGGATTTACTGAATTCAAGAGTCAAACACCGGCAAAGTTTGTGGTACTTGGAGCAACACAATTTGAATACAAGGTTGGTTTGGTGAATGGAACAGAAATTATACGAACGACGAGCATTCCATTCCTCGATAAAACAGAATCATCAGATGGTGCTGCACGAATAGGTGCATTGCTGGCTGCAACGGTTGATGCGAGTGGAAATCCAGCTGCATATGCTCTACCACAACCTCCACTCAGCCCAAATGTTACATTGATTGAAAGCTAATCCGTAGGGATCTTGAAATAGTATAAAAGCGGTAATCATCACGGAGAGCAGGTTAAGAGCTTGCTCTCCGTGATAACGCAAAAACCAAGGTAGTGTTAGAGGGAGAGATGATGAGAAAAAGGCTGCTGAGCGGGATAGTCAGGCTCGTCGGGCTCACCTGCGCGTTGACAAACGCGGCTGTAGCGGGTGATCTGCGAACACCGTGGTTGTCGGAACGTGGACCACTACGCTATTTATTCGAAAAAGATCCGGGTGATGAGGCAACCGTTCGAGTGTGGACCGCCTATGCATCACGTCAAGCAGCACGAGCTTTCAAAAAACATGGTACTGCCACGGAAGAACTGACCAGCTTGATTTTTAATAAATCTGATTTCAGGCTTACCGAAGCGTTTCCCAATAGCCTTATTCCACTCGATACTGAATTTTATAATCCTTTGCTCAGAACAGTGCATTTGCATCCTCGCGCAGAATATTCAGAAAGTACTTTCACTCTTGGCTTGAGCTACAAATATCCTGTGAATGAAAATCGTGGTTGTGTCGGAGTTCGCGCAAGCGTTCCTTTCCGTCGCATTGAAATGCAACGCACTGACCAAAGTGGTGTGCGCGGTGGTGCAGATTTGCAAGATGTGCTGACAATCCAACCGGTGGGTGTTGCCAATAGTGGCACTACTACAGCAACAGCACAAGAGACTGTTTTAATGCGTATGGATTTTGCCGAAGCACTTATTCAGTCAAGTAATCGTAATTCAGCCCTAAATTTAGGAACAGGGAACAATCCTGCAACTACAGGAACAAGTGTTGGTGGAAACTTGATTTCAACAGTGGTAACAGGTGGAAATGTAGTTGATGGGCGGAGTGCGGCAGCAGCAACTCAATTAACACAGCAAATCCTTGCGGTTATTCAGTCTCCAGAGGGGCAGATTCCACGCATTCCAAATGCGCCAACAAATCTTGCCGTGGTGACCAGTTCATCCGGAAATAATTCTACGCTTGTCGCGAAAGATTTTTCTGCTACAAATGTTCAACCAACCACTGATCTTACAATACTTCCTGCATCAGGACACGTTTCATCTAACCAAGTGTATTATTTTGACCAAGGCACTAATTATAGCGCTTTGTTAGATTCAGCTGCTTCTGATGTAAAAACTCGCATGACAAATCAAGCGATTAAAGAACAGTTATGGCTTGTTCCGTTTACAAGAGAAAATCAGTCGATAGCATTAACGAATTATGCTTCTGACCAAACTATTCTTGGTGTGGGGGCTGGCAGTTCAATGAAAATCTTAAATGATCTGACTTCACAAATTACTGAAAATGCGTACGAATGGCTCCATGATCGCGGTTACGATTTCCAGTCAGACTGGCGTGCTCGTGTTGGGGACATTGATGTTCAATTGTTCTATGAACATGATTTTAATGACACCACGGTAGGCGAAATCATGGTTGGAGCGCGTGTTCCTGTCAGCGACAGCGATGATTTCTTTAAAAATCCTTACACCGTGCGTTGCGGCAACGGCGGCCACTGGGAAGGTCATGTTGGTGGTGATTTGCATTGGCAGCCATCTGATATGGTTAATTTTAATATTGGTGCACGCTATGTCTATGTGTTTGAGGCAACTGAAATGCGCAATGCCACATTCCAAGGAGCTACCGTTAAAAATATTGGACCAAGACTAGAGGCCGACATTGATTGGCAATATGTGGTTCTTCGTGCAGATATCAATGCTTTCCACCCAGATTCCGACACACTCAGTGGTGTGGTTGGTTATGAGTTTATGTGGAAAGGCCAAGATAATGTCCGATTCAAAGTTGCAAATATGCAAAGTTGGCTTGGAAAGCAACTTCCATTGGGTGTTGCAGCCAATGCTGTTTTGAATGAGCAGCCACTTGATAGTTCCATAATGGAACAAAACACAAGTTCACTTTCGCACAAAGTTCGTTTTGAATGTTCATTGCGTGCAACTGATTATTGTGAGTTGTTTGCGGGTGGAAGTTATGTGTTTGCTGGTAAAAACATTCCTCAAGAAATTGATGCCCATGCAGGGTTCCACATTACCTATTAATTAATGAAAAACAGGGCTGAGTAGAGCGTTTCTGCTCAGCCTCCACAAGGCACTGAGAAGGGCAAGGATATGATAACAAATACCCAAAGACAGCTGTTCTTGCTGCTGCTCTGTGCAGTGGCGGTAGATAATTTACAATCAGGCGACTATCGTTCGCCATCATTGAATGAGCGCGGGCCTCTGCGTTATTTGTTTGCCGAAGACAAACCCAAGGAAAATCACACGGTTGACCTCTGGTCGGGATTTTCATCACGACAAGCTGATCGAGCTTTTACCGATGAGTTGGGAACAAAAACTGATCATTTATCCCGTCTTATTTTTAACAAATCTGATTTTCGTGTTACCGAAATTTTTCCGAATCTTTTGATCAAACAAACTGAAGAATTTTACAATCCCTTACTCAGAACGGCTCGACTTTCACCGCGTGTTGATTATAACGAACGAACATTTACCTTCGGGGCTCGCTGGACCAATTCTGTCAACGATGGCCAAGGGCGCGTTGGGATTCGTGCTGTGGTTCCCATCAAGCGCATTGACATTAAAAACGTTGACCAAGACTTTGTAGCTCATGGTGCAGATTTGGAAGATGTGGTTTCGGTCCAACTTCCAGGGGCTGTTGGTACCACGCTTGCATCAACTAATCCGGCTATCATGGTACGCATGGACTTTGCAGAATCATTAATTCAATCAAGTTCTCGCAATCAGGCTTTGAATTACGGAAAGCTTTCTACTGCTATTCAGCCAAAGATTGGAGCAAGTCAAATATCATTTGCGTCAAGTACAAGTGTAACTGATATACAAAAAGATGTTGCAATTGTCAGGTCTCCTGAAGGCCACATTCCACGCTTGCCAGATGTATCAGCGGTGGTAGTTGAAACAACTGGTGATGGAAGCTCGCCTACTGTAGCTTCTGGGATTACCCTTATCCCATTGGCAGGTAATGGGATAGTTGATTTTGGACATACTTACTTTTTTTCAACAACAACGGATTATTCAGGACTTGATGATAATCCAGATGTAACTACACAGGGCGCTATTTTAGATCCTGTTGCTCGGCTAGCCTTACAAGAAATTAAAGAGCAATTGTGGTTGATTCCATTCAAAAGCAACACTGCCACAGTTGAGGGAACCCAGGCCGGATCTTCTATGAAGATATTGAACGATCTTGCTGGGCAAGTGACTCAAAATACTCTTGCCTGGATTCAAGAACGCGGGACTCAATTTGCAACTGACTGGAAAGCTGGATTTGGCGATATTGACGTTGATTTATTTTATGAACACGACTTGACCGACAAGATGCATGCTGAAGTTATGGCGGGTGTGCGTATTCCATCGGGTGGCGGGCAGCATTATGCAAATAATCCTTATAAAGTTCGGTTGGGTAATGGCGGACACTGGGAAATTCGCACCGGTGGTGCATATCGTTACAAACCGGCTGGTTTGTTGAATGTTCATGCCGAGGCGTATTACTCATGGGTACTTAATGGCAGAGAGACACGTCCAGCCACCTTTAAAGGTGCAAATATCAAAAATCTTGGACCTGCAATTAATGCCGATGTTGACTGGAGTTACTTTGTCGGTCGCATTAACCTTAGTACATTCCATAGCCGTGGTCGCGCATTGTCCAATGTGATTGGGTATGAATTTTACTGGCGTGGAAGAGAACATGTGCAGTTTGATCAAGTCCGAATGGCCAGCTGGATAGGGCGTGATTCTCTTAATGGATTGTTCGATACCACTATACCCAACAATATTTTGGTCAACCAGCAAGAGCTTGATGCCAATGTGAGCACACTCAATACTGACGCTATTGCACATAAAATTCGTTTTGAGACTTCGTTCCGCATGACAACTCAATGTGAGATATATCTCAACTCTAGTTATGTTTTTGCCGGTAAAAATGTGCCACAAGAGCTTGAGGCTCGCGGTGGATGCAATGTTATCTTCTAGATTTTGATTTTGTAGAATTTCGAGAGGGGCCGGAGAAATCCAGCCCCTTTTTTCTTGCGGACCCTTCGATACATTTTGTTTCACAAAACACTCAGGGCATGCGGGGTGTGGTTTGAAGCTTTTTAAGAAAGAGGAGACATTTTTTGATGCCTACTTTCCCAAGATCCGTATTCCCTGAGTGATTTTTCATAGAAAAATTGTATCGAAGGGTTATCCGAATTATGATTACGACAACAGCTCCCAGTCAGTTGGTAAGTTAGTTTGATTCATCATGGATGGATAGGCTGGCCGTGCCTTGAAGCCAATGAGTGATTTAATCCGTGACCAAACTCCCTTTTCCGCTTCAGGAGGCAGAGGTGCTGCCTCTTTTTCAATAGTGATGGTGTGAATTTTGCGCAGGAGCCAAACTTTGTGCAAATCAGTACCTTGTTCAATGGCCGAGATTGCAATGTCTGGGGGCAGTAAAAAATCCTGTGACGAGCCATCGCTTGCAAAGGTCAAACGCACTTTTACTTTTCCGCGACTGTCGCTGTCGGGAGTAGTTTCGGTTGGCGGAACAAAGGGGTCGAGGATTTCCAATTTTGTGATTTTGGTCAAATCCAAAATATTGAAAGACTGATCATCATTTTGTTGCATCCCGCCAATGGTGACCTGTCCACTAAAATTGATATTGTGGACAGTAGTTTGAGCATCTTTGGTGGTGATGGTACCAAAGACAACGGGCTCGTCGTCCTTTAATGCCACAAATTTGGGGCCGTTGATAACGCTGAATTTGTCTTTGCCGTATTCACCGCCCATAGTGTGTGAGGTTGCGGCATATGCAAAAAATAGGACGGCAAGGTGAATGCGCTTTACCATAACCACTCCTTTTCCGAGTTTGAAAAAGATTCATTCCACAAAAAATAGCAGAGTTGAGCAGTAAATTTACAGTTTTAAGGTAAAGAACTGTTTGAGGTATTCTCGGATTAGGTCTCGTTGTGGCATATTGGCCACGTATAAAGCATCATTGTGGAGCACTGTCAAAGATTTTAAAAGAACATCGGCCAGTTGGTCAGGGGCATAGAGTTCTTCTCCATGGTATTTGTCAAAGAAATTACCAAGATTTTGATAAATATCTTCAAATGCCGGGGTAAGTTCAAGCGTTTCGTCGTCTATTGAGCGTCGCATAAAGCGATAAAAGTCATGTAAAATCAAAACCCGTTCGATTGAGTCTGGTGGAGTGTAATAATAATGATAATCGAGTAAAAAGAGCCAATGTTTGAGGCTGATAAATAATAAGCTTACCTGAAGAGCAAGGTATCCGGGTGTTTTATGCCAGAGCTTGGTGCTATTGAGGCATTGCATGAGTGTTGTTTTGGTAACGGTTTTGAAAAAGCTGGAAAGATAGGTTGTTGGTGTCATGAGGTCGGGTTCGCTTTCATGGCCTTGAGAAAAATTTTCAATGCCATATAGTCGAGAATTTTCATCTGATTGATCAGATTCCAGTTTGCTGCGGCAAAAAAATGCTTTTGGCTCCTTGTCGGGGTCAATTTTGACTTTCCAATTGGTCATGCGCATTTTTTCATCAATGGAATAATTTTTAAATTGTGGCAGTTGAGAGGTTGAATCTTGGTGCATTTTGGTTTTTGATTCTGACCAAAAATCACAAATGGGTTCGAGATAAACGGCATAAGGGTTATGGATCATGACAAAGCTACCGTACATGGTGTCCGGTGGGCTTACAATGTCAGTCCAATCATTGGCGCTATCATTGACGCTATCATTGACGCTATAAAGTGAGCTTGAAAAGAGCAATGAAAGTAAAAGAGCTCGAGATTGTTGTAGTTTCATGGGGGCCATCCGTTTGCTGGTGGCGGCAGGCACAGCCTGTTATGGATATGCCTGAATCTGCCCACAAGTCTATGAATATAGTAATTTAAGCGTCAAGTTTTGCAGATATTATTGAGCTCGCGTAGGGTAGCTATCATCACCATAAAAAAAATGGGAGATGTGTTTCGGATTGACCTGAGTGAGAACTATCTATTGGAGAACTTGGTTGAGATGATATAGAAGATCGAGGTGTTTGATTGGAAAGAAGAATGGTTTCTGCAGTTTCAGCAGATCCAATTATTTCAGGAATGCTCGGTGTATCTGGTATTATGAAGCTCATATCGTCAATTTTCATTCCACCGAGATATTCACCATATCCGTGACCTAGATCATTCCAGATTTCAACGTTTAGACTTGTCCATTTTTTTTCTAAAAAATCTTCAGCGCTCAGCGTAAGATCTTCGCCTTCTCTGTAGCCGCGGCTTGCAATGTGATATCTGTTAAAAGATAGGGGCACTGTGATTTTTGAAGTGTTTTGCTTTAAGCGTGTCCATGAATAACCATAAACACTATATTTTGATTCAATGAGCTCAACATGAATTACGCAATTTTTGATATCATCAATATCAATATTAAGGTTTTCCAATACTAAAAAAACAGAACAATCGTCTTCCGAAGAGCTGTACTCAATTTTTAAATGGGGTTCCTGAAACCGTAAAATGTCTTTATATGTTGCGGGGTTGACGGCAGAAAAAATGATTGAAAATAACAATCCAAGACTAAGAATACGTGAGCATCGCCTATTTGGGTTCATGATGTGAAGTTTTCCTCTGTAATTGTGAATATGCGACAGATAAGGTGTCGAGTTATTTTAGCGTCTAGAATGGCAAAAATCAAAGCAAATTTTCTATATGTGATTTTTGATACCCCTAAAAAGTATTACTAGTGATCGAATTTTGTAAATTTATTCAAATTTTGATGCATAAATAATTCGATGGATATTTGATTCAGATTTGACCCCTGTGAGAAAAAAAGGCATCCTCATTATATCTGGTCATGGACCATGTGATGTGCAGGATCTTAAAGAGCTTTTCAAGGATTTTTGATGGAAAATTATACCGTTGTTTGTTTTTATAAATTTGCCAGCCTTCCCGATTACACCGAAATTCGCGATCCGCTTAAACAAGTGTGTGTCGACAATGAAGTAAAAGGGACAATTTTACTCGCGACAGAAGGCATCAACGGGACCATTGCGGGATCTGAGCAAGGAGTAGCAGCAGTTCTTGCCTTCATCAAATCTGACATTCGCTTTGCTGATCTTGAATACAAAACTTCTTATGCAACAACGGCTCCATTTGAGCACACCAAAGTTCACCTGAAAAAAGAACTTGTGCGACTTGATGTTGACTGGGTTGATCCGAATAAAATGGTCGGAACCTATGTTGAGCCCAAAGATTGGAACGCGTTAATTTCAGATCCTGAAGTTGTTGTTGTTGACACGCGCAATGTGTATGAATGCGGTGTGGGTACTTTCCGAGGTGCAATTGACCCCCAAACACGATCATTCCGTCAATTTCCAGCCTTTGTAAAAGCCAAACTTAATCCCGCTCAACATAAAAAAGTGGCGATGTTTTGCACCGGCGGCATTCGCTGTGAAAAAGCATCGTCGTATATGTTGGGTGAGGGATTTGAGCAGGTTTATCACCTCAAGGGCGGAATCCTTAAATATCTTGAAGAAGTTGATCCAAAAGAAAGTCTTTGGGATGGAACATGTTTTGTTTTTGATGAACGTGTTACCGTTGAGCACGGACTAAAAGAAGGTGAAAAATATCAGTGCAATGTCTGCCGCCATCCAATTACCAAGTTCGAGATGGATTCTGCCCTCTACAAAAAGGGAGCGTTTTGCCCATTCTGTTACAAAAAAAATAATCGTGGCTATGAAATGGAAGACTACAAAGAAGGTAGCTGCACACTCTAATTTTAGAGGGTCTGGCAGAATTACAAAGACTTTGCGCTAGTCTACCGCGACTATGATCAGTTCAGCTTATAGCAGCGGGACCTTATGCCGCTTCTTGGGAAAAATACCTAGAAGAAGTAAGTATTAAATAGAAGAAAAATATAAAAAGTTTTGAATATAAAAAAGGGCCGAGAGATCTTCCAATCTCTCGGCCCTTTTTTTGATAGCGGTGAAGCTACCAAATCTTATCTAAGCAGGTTGCTTACGCTTCAGCCGTTGAAATATTCAAAGGCTTACGGCGAGGCTTGTCTGCGTGACTTTTGTCTTTGTCGCCAAACGCAGGTTTGTCACCAAATGAGCGAGGTCCACGCTTGTCACCAAATGACGGACGGCTGCCAAACGAAGGCTTGTCGCCATCCCGTCTGAAAGCTGGACGACCACCTTCGCGATCACCGCCAAAACGAGGACGATCACCAAATGAAGGTCTTTCACCATCACGGCTGAAACGAGGCTTGTCACCAAATGATGGACGGCCACCTTCACGGTTTCCACCAAAGCGAGGCTTGTCACCAAAAGAAGGACGACTACCAAACGAAGGTTTGTCTCCGTCACGGCTAAAGCGAGGCTTGTCGCCAAATGAAGGGCGGTCACCATCGCGTTTGAAAGCTGGACGGCCACCTTCGCGGTCACCACCAAAACGAGGGCGATCACCAAATGAAGGTCTGTCACCATCGCGATTAAAGCGAGGGCGGTCACCAAATGCTGGCTTATCTCCATCACGAGAAAAACGAGGTTTGTCACCAAATGATGGACGACTACCAAATGAAGGTCTGTCACCGTCACGGCTAAAACGAGGTTTGTCGCCAAATGCAGGCTTGTCTCTGAATGATGGTTTTTCATCATTGTTGAAACGGCGAGGCTTGAAATCACCAAACGCAGGTTTGTCAGCGCCGAATGAACGACCTGGACGATCATTGTCATGATGTTTTTTAAAACCAAATGGGCTGCGTGGTTTGTCTTCAAACGCAGGTTTGTCAAAAGAGCGAGTTGGAGCACCACCTTCTTCAGCAAAGCTGCTGTTGCGGGCAGGGCGATCTTCGTCTTTTGCAAAACTGTTTTCACGACGGCCTTGATAGCCACCTGATTCACGACCACCACGGCTAAGACCTGATCCGCCGCGGCTGTTGCCACGACCACCACGATTGCTGCCATAGCTTGAGCCTGAGCGTTCTGGTCTGTCGTTCTTGTAATTTTCAGGATTCATCAAACGGTCGATAGCACGCCATTTGCCGCGATCAGCTTGACCGACGAAACAAAGAGCTGAGCCTTCTGCACCAGCACGGGCAGTACGACCAATTCGGTGAATATAATCTTCTGGGCATTGTGGAAGATCATAGTTGATAACGTGTTCAATGTGTGGGATATCAAGTCCACGCGCTGCAACGTCAGTTGCGACCATGATACGGAATTTTTGATTGCGGAATCTGTCGATAGTTTTATCGCGCTTGTTTTGACGCAAGTCACCATGGATTGCATCAACACTATGATTTTCGCGTTCAAGCATGCCGGCAAGTTGGTCAGCACCACGCTTTGTTTTTACAAAAATGATGACTGAGCCAGTTCTTACTTCAAGTTGCTCAAGAAGTTGATCATATTTTTTTGAATCATCAACATTAATAACTTCTTGTTTGATCTTTGGTGCAGCTTGGGTTGTTGACCCAACGGTTACACGGATAGGATCATTCAAGTATTTTTCAGCAAGCTTGGTAATGTTTGGGGGGAATGTTGCTGAAAACATCAATGTTTGAGGCTTATTGCCCTTGAGATATTTAAGGATCTCATCGATTTGGATACTGAAACCCATATCGAGCATGCGGTCTGTTTCATCAAGAACCAAAAATTCTGTGTTACTTAATGAAAGAGTTTTACGTTGCAAGTGATCATTAGTACGACCAGGCGTTCCCACGATAAGGCGTGGTCGGCAACGCAATTGACGCAATTGGTTTGAGATTGCTTCGCCACCGATCAAAAGAGCGGTTTTGATTGAATCATTTGAACCTTGAGATTTGCTGGTAATTCCCAACAACTGGTGCATGGTGTCAATTACTTGAACCGCCAATTCACGAGTTGGTGTAAGCACAAGAGCTGTGCTGTTTTTATCTTTGAGTAATTTTTCAATGAGAGGGATAGCAAAGGCAGCGGTTTTACCGGTACCTGTTTGGGCTGAACCCAAAACGTCCCTGCCCTCAAGCGCAGGCGGTATAGCCTGTGCTTGAATGGGCGTAGGGATCGTAAACTTCATCCGTTCCAATGACTTAACAAGGAGCTCTGAAAGCCCCACATTTGCAAAATTCTGCATAGTATTATAAAACCCTGTTCGCAACACGCATTAAACGTTGTCTAAATCTAAGATCTCTGAACAGGTCCTTATAATAGCAGACAGTAAATGCTGTATTGTTAAAAAAAATGAATTAACGGAAAAACAGTTAACTATTCGCCGTCAACAACTTGAAGGTTAACAGCTGATTGCTTGTCGCCACGAGTTTCGATTTCGTAGCTAACTTTTTGACCTTCATCAAGTTGATAAAGACCAGCTCTTTTAACTGCGCTAATGTGTACGAATACATCATTGTTGCCTTTTTCAGGAGCGATAAAGCCATAACCTTTTTCAGTGTTGAACCACTTAACTGTACCTAGAGCCATAATATAATCTTTCTTTTCTTATGACGTTTAACCTTGCGCCGAATCACCGCGATACGGCTTTAGAGAGTCCTGTACCCAAAGAACTTTTAGTCATGATGCCTTAATGGGACCTCGTTTTGAGGAAGGTCGCATGCATCCAGTGGGATACACGGCGCAAGCAGCAGTCAGACGTGAAGAGCTAAGTATACGCAACTCTATACCCCCCTAGGATAACCTGATTCTAAATAATTAGCAAAAAATGCTTTGGGGTAGCCAAATATGGGGTAAAAAAGACAAAAAGTGTGACTTTGTGGATTGGATTGGAGGCTTTTTTGTCGGACGTGTATAATATATAGGTTATTAAAGGGTTTTAACGAAGTCTGGTTGTTGGACCCGATAGTTTTATGAGAATGTCTCAAAATTTAATATAAAGGGTTTTTAATAATGAAAAAGATCATTTTTTTGTTGGCCGTTGCTTTGTCGTCAATACCTTGTGTAAATGCTGGAACTTTTACTAATGGTGGTACATACAGTTGTCGGAATTTAAATATAGAAGCCGATATACTTAATAATACTGGCCGGATTGAAGCTAGTGAAGAAGGCCTTATTGTTTGTAGTAAACTGATGGGTAATGGAATAATTGTTGCACAAAAAAAGATGCGTATTGTTGCAGAAGAATTTGCATTTACGGGCACAATTGAATGTAATGGAACCTGTACCGTTCTTTCAAAAAACAAAGTTGATCAAGCTACGGTTACTATTAAAGGTAGCGGTGTTGTGACGTTTGAAGTTAGTGAATAGTCGGTTGTTTTTCCTTGTAACCAAAAAGTAAATAATGAAAAAAGTATTAAAAGTATTAAGTTTATGCGTTATTCAGTTGTTTTTAATGAGCAATGTCGATGCAGGATTGATCGCAGCTGGTGAACGCTTAGATCTTAGGTGTAGAAATTTTGAAAATGGTGGAGATGTTATTTCTAAATTTGTTGCCATAAGAGCAGAAAAAATAATCAATACAGGTCTCATTGAATCCAAGGAAGATGGAACAATTTATTGTAATAAATTGACGGGTGATGGCGTAATTGTTGTCCACAACAATATGCTTATCATGGCCAATGACTTTGAATTTGAAGGTACCATTTTGTGTGAAGGCTTCTGTACTATTTTTACAAAAAAAGGTGTTAAGCCAGATTTTGTAACAATAGAAGGTGATGGAGTCGTACATTTTGCTCTTAACAGATTTCCTATTGATTATTCTCGCGATCAAGATATTTCTTAACGTTATTTGTCTATTCTGACCAAATCTTATTTTTTTATGAGTAAGGGGCTTCTTGTGATCGATAATGGTTTTGTTGAATATGTTTTGGAATGCCTAGCCCCTTTGGGCGGTATGAGAGCCAAAAAAATGTTTGGTGGTTACGGTATTTATAAAAAAGACACCATCTTTGGTCTGATTGCAGATGACATTTTGTATTTCAAGATCGACGATTCCAATCGCGCCGACTACGAGGCTTTTGGCAGTAAGCCATTTACCTATGAAGGTAAAAATAATAAGCAGGTGAGCATGAGCTATTGGCAATTACCCATCGATATTTTGGAAAAGCACGAACAATTGGAATTGTGGGTCAACAAGGCGTTAAAGGCCTCATTGGCATCCAAGAAGCCCAAAAAACTTAGTTAATCAAACCAATACCACGGTGGTCCATATGTGCACTCACAGCGAGGTTCAAGCTTCCAGCCCTTTGCTCGTACGATGTCGACGATTTGTCTTCGGTTCTGGTCAGTGACGCGGTGTTTCTGGCTGATGAATGCATAGATATGGAGTTTGAGTTCTGGTGCATGATCGGGATTTCCAGGATATACTGGTAAATTATTAACCCATTCCCATAACATCCGCATTTGATCTTGGTGTTGATGTCTGTATCTAAATTCATCCTCGCCTTCTCCTGTATCCATTATATATGTAGGAATTGGCTTCAAGGAATTATGTGTAAAAATGGCAATGATCATCAAGAGCGCAGCGAGTTTTCTGACCATATTTTTACCTCATTATTACATTTGGATATATTTATACGAAATTGTCATAGTTCAAAACTAATAACCAGCCTCTTTTTGCAGCAGCATTAACCGCAGGACATTGATTGTAGTGTTGAGCGGTTATTTTGCATCGAGCATTGACCTGATCTTCTTCATCAGAACTGTCAGAGTCAACAGGATCGTAAAACTTTTCTGGGTTATCGCGCAGCGGCAGATTGGAAGCTATTACAATCTCGTCTTCTTGATCAAGGTTGCAATTTTTAAGGGATAAGAGTCGAAGATTTTTCAGATGTCCTAGCCCACGAGCAAATTTGGATATTTGATCCTCACAACCACCAATGGCATTACCATCAAGCCATAATCTCACAAGAGAGTCGGGCAAAATGGGGCATCTAATGAGCCCAATAGACGTAATACGATTTTTCTTAAGAGAAAGATCTTTTAGGAAAAGATGGCTTTGTATGCTTTCAAGAAGTATGTTGATAGCGTTTTCGTTAAGTTTACAGTTGTTAAACTTCAAGCCCTTAAGCCTTCTTAATTGTGAAAAAAGGTTTGCCATTTGAACAAAAGACTCATCTGATAAAGTATCAAAGCCTCCCTGAGAAACTATGTTGGTAGGATTTTTTTCAAAGCGTATGTACCTTGTTCTACTATATAAATGTTCAAAAAACACCTTAATATTTCCATCAGAAATGGCATCTCTTGCATAGACAACAGTTTCACCTTCTTCGTTATATCTTAACAAAAACTGTGAAGGGAGTTGTTGTGACAACTCTGGTTCATCAGAATCGCCGAGGGCACTGATCAACGAATTTTGCGAAAAAATAGCACTGATTAATAAGAGGGTAGCGAGCTTTCTGAGCATTTTTGGATTCCAGTATGTGCGTATTTTGAGTGCGCATCATTGTAATTCAGGATGTGATATGCCGTCAAGTTGGCCCATGGCAACCTTTCTTTAAGTTCTTGACTAAGAAAACTTAAGTCCGTATTCTTTCTTTAAGTGCACCGCTAAGAAAAGATAGGGCATTATCCTTTCTTATCTAAAAGCACTAAGAAAGGATAAATATGAATAAAAGAATCGGTTTTTATGCCCTTCAAAAGGTTGCTGGAGAGCCTTTTAATGCTTATGTTCCTCCAAAGCTGCCTCCCGACCCTTCAATTGATGTGGCCAGGCTTTATCCTGACCTGGAAAAGGCCACACACGCGGTTGCGCAATTGAACAGTGTGGCAAAGTCTATTCCGAACGTTTCATTGTTTTTGTACATGTATGTGCGCAAAGAAGCCTTGCTTTCAAGTCAAATTGAAGGGACACAGAGTTCATTTGCCGACCTGATCCTGTTTGAGGATGCTCAAAATCCAGAAGTTTCAACGGATGACGTTGAAGAAGTTTCCAATTATGTCAAAGCCATAAAACATGGATTAGATCGTATCAAAGGGGGATTTTCTCTTTCTTTGCGACTTTTGCGCGAAGTACATGGAGTTTTGTTGGCGGGGAGTCGTGGAGCGACCAAGCTGCCGGGCGAATTTAGGCGATCACAAAATTGGATTGGCGGCTCTCGACCAGGGAACGCCATGTTTGTTCCGCCAGATCCAGAAAACATGATGACCTGTTTGTCTGATATGGAAAAGTTTTTACATGACAAAAGTTTGCCGATCTTGATTAAGGCAGGGCTTGTGCATGTGCAGTTCGAGACGATTCACCCATTTTTGGATGGCAATGGTCGACTAGGTCGATTACTCATTATTTTGATGTTGTGTGAAGGCGGCTTGCTGGACGAGCCTATTTTGTATCTCAGTTTGTATCTCAAGCAGAACAGAAGTCGATACTATGATCTTCTTGGCCAAATCAGAACCCTGGGCAATTGGGAAGTCTGGCTTGAATTCTTTCTCGAAGGTGTTTGTAACTCAGCTCAACAGGGATTGTATGCCATCAAAGAAATCAATGCATTGTTCGAAGCGGACATAGCAAAAATTGAGTCCTTGGGGCGCGTTAAATATTCGTGTTTACAAACATTTGAGTATATGAAAAAAATGCCACAGCTCTCAGTTCCTCGCCTTGCTCAAGAATTGGAAATTTCGGCTCCAACGGCAAGATCTGCGTTGAACACGATGGTGAATCTCGGAGTTTTGGAAGAAGTCAGCGGCAAAAAGCGGGATAGGGTCTACGTGTATCGGCGGTATTTGAGTATTTTGGAAAATGGTGCAGAGCCATTGAGGTAGCCCAGGCGTCGCTGCATTGAGCTATGCCGAGCAGTCTTCATTATTAAATCATTTTAATGTCTACGCCAGGCGTAGTTCGTTTGGCGAAAAATGGTGGAGGGAGTGAGATTCGAACTCACGATACCCGTTAGGGTATGACGGTTTTCAAGACCGTTGCTTTCAACCGCTCAGCCATCCCTCCAGAAAATGTCAGAAATTTCGAAGTGTTTTGAATGTGTGGCACTGTAATTACGCTTTTACCAGCACATTTATGAGTATAAAGCCTAAAACAGAGATTGCAAGTCTTAGGCCTCAAAAATCAGTATCCATTGTCAAAAAACATGAAATACTGGTAAGTCATTGGTGATTTTACCTTTTTAGGGAAATCACACCTGCTGGCGTAGCGCTCTGAGCTGCATGATCCAGTTGAATATTGCTTACCAATATTATTGGCGTATTCAGATCCATGGTTCTTGCCGCCTTGGTAAAGATTGAACCCGTATCGCTTAATATGCCGTAGAAGACCTTGCGAGCTTTAACAATAATCTCGTTCCACTCAGGGTCGTTTCCTAATGGCACCTGAGCTGCTCGAGTTTGCCAATAGAGACTATTAGCTGAGTTGCCTTGGCGTTGAAAAAAAATAGCAAGAGCGGTCATGGCCTTTGGATAACCACAGTGAGCAGATTCCTGCATTAATATCATCCCCTTATGGCGATCTTTTGCTACGCCAAAACCATCCAGATAGCAAAAAGCCAAATCGTGTATTGCTTCTGGTATGCCAGCTTCAGCGGCTATTTGATACAACTCAAAAGCTTTTTCTGAATTGTCTGCTACGTCTTGTTGCTTTGCTTCCTCATAAGCTGCAAGTGCGGAAGCAGGGACGGTTGGGGCGGCATGGACAACCGCAGCAAATAATAGGCTTCCAAGAAAGAATGATATCTGACTCATTTTTATCGCAAATCTAATTTTTTTTATATCGTAATTAAACATCATACATAATCCATTTGTTTGAAAATACTGCAATTCTAGTGTTTTATTTCAGTCTATCACAATGAGGGTGATTGGCAAAAATTAAAAAATACCCAAAAACAATAACGTCCTTTACGTGTTTAGAGAGTTTTGGACGCACGTTCGGCTACTCACTAGATGAACTTGGGATCCGCCCCCTACTTTGTTAATCCTACTTCGCCAAGGCTACAAAGGACATGAGCTATGAAGGGCAGGCTTAATTTTTTTCTTATATCTCAAAAATCAGTATTCATCGTCAAAAATATATGAAATACTGGCGAACTATGAATTTTGATATTTTATAAAAATAGAGAATCGATGAATCTTAAAATCAAACTATTGGGCCTCTCTGTGTTGTTCGCCTCAATGAGCCAGGCCGTTATTATGGATCCTAAGTTTGTTCAAGAGGGTGTAATTGGGGGTTTGAATCGTACGGCTCGCGTGGCAGCTGATTTTTCTTCAGAATCACGAAATGGTTTTGTTGATGCAATTTTAATAGTCAAAGGTTCAGTTATTGCCTTTGGGGATTTTTCCCCAGAATTTCAACTTTCTGAAAAAGCAGAACGAATCTATCAAGACATTTGGCAAATGGTTAGAGACGATGCTGAAGTTCAAGAAGCTTTGCGGGCAACATTGGCAACGTCGCGGCTTGCGGTGGTAGAGTTTACTATGGAAAATCGCAAAGAGCGGGCAGAAGCCGATCCGGTTGGCTATGCACAATTTATCGCAAAGGCCTTGAAGATCATAGTACGTGAACTTGCGCTGCGTTTCAATATTCAACAACCATCTTTGGCCAGCAATCCAAACGCGGTTCAGAATCTTTTGACGACAACTCGAACACTTCCAGAGCATCTTGCTGCCGTTGAGACGTATCTTCGCAATTGGTTTGTGATCAATCAGAGTCTTATACAAGAAGATTGCATTGATGCACTAGCTGCTTCTTTTTATCTGAATATGACACCTTTCGATCGGCTTGAAAGATCTCGTGGACTTCAGGATCTTGAAGTTTCTCATAGCGAAATTATTGATATGTTCATTAATGATGACTATGCAACATCAGAAACATATAACCAAGATATAGTTGCACAAATTGTTGCAGAAGCATTACGTTTGGATATTAAAGATTTAGAAAAATAACTCATCGGAGCTGCTATTTTTGCATTCCCGCATGAATCATAATCAATCCGGGGGCTTTGCAAATTTACTTTGCCTTGCCCCAACAGCTGCAAATAATCTCTGAACGAGATCGGTTCTGGTTGTTCTGACCAGTTGGCATCAGGAGATTTTGAAAATTTGCGTAAAAATTCTGATCCATAAAAAAGAAATGCAATTTTTTGGAACAATTGGAGTTTTGCCATTTCGGTGTCAGATGGTGTTCGGTCAAGATAGGCCGCCAACAATTCCGTTTCTTTTGCTGGGGTGTGGCAATACCAAAGTGCAATTTGGGCAATGTCGATATACGGATCGTCAATACCGGCCGAGTCGTAATCAACCGCAAAATACTGTCCTTTGGAGAAAATCAAGTTGCCGGGGTTCAGGTCGCGGTGACATGTTGTGGGCTTGAAATCTACTGATACTTTTTCTATCAAATTGTTCAGACACTTTTCTATTTCATTAATTGATATTAATGATTGTTGAACCTTTTTGAGCTTGTCCAGCACAAAATAGGTTCTTTTCCAAATTCGATCTGAATCTATAATAAGAGGGCTGCTGTGAATTTTTTTCAAAAGGGCGGCTAAGTCTTTAATGGTGTTTTGAGGATTGGCAGGTTCTGCTTGAATGAAATCCATAACAAGAACCTGTTGCTCGGCATCTGACCAAAAAACTTGTGGCCCATAACCACAATCGCTGGCAGTTTTTTGAGCAGCTATCAATTCTTGAGCACCTGTTTTTGTCAGGTGTTCAAAAAATCTGATAACGCATTTTTGTTCATGACTTTCGGCAACAAAAAGAGATGCCCCAGAGAGCCCTCCTTGCAGCGGAGAAAAATTCCAACCTATTGATGGTTCAAACGCTTTGTTCATAATTGTTAGTAGTTTATAACTTTGTGTCATGGTGCGTCCATACAAAAAGGCCATCATTATGACTATCAATGCGATCAAATATTTTTTCATAACGCTCCCGTGTGTTTCAATGCCAGATACTTTTCCCTTTGGGCTTTATCAAGTTTTTCAATCGCATATCGCAGCATGGTTCGTGGCATGTGTGCGGTATGCTCATCAAGAAATTCCAGTAATTGAGCCAGGTCGCGTTTTCCAGCTTCACGGAGCATCCAGCCTACAGCTTTATGAATCAGGTCATGATGATCATTCAGAAGTATTTTTGCAATTTTGAAAGTCCATGCAACGTCATTTTTGCGAATAAAAAAGAACGTGGCAATCATTGCAATACGGCGTTTCCATAAATTGTCCGATTGGGCCAAGGTTACAAGAATGTCTTTGTTCGTATTGAATATATGCGCCCCAATGATCAAATGAGCGGATGAATCTACCAGGTTCCAGTTGTTCACATGTTGTAAGTTGCGCAGATAAAACTGGTAAACGTCTTCTTTGGGGATCGTTGTTGGTTTTTGATAGTGATTCACCAACATAAATAATGCCAATGCTCGTTCTTGATTAATCGGTGATTCCAGAAAAGTCTGAATTTCCTCAAGGCTCAGGTCTTGAAAATCTTTGGCAATTTTACGAAGAGTTGGAATGTCGACATTAATAAATTGGTCATGTTCTGCGTAATGACCTGGTGTTGTTTTGCAAAAGGTAGCAGGGTGCCGTTTCGTTGTGTTCGAAGATTCTTGGAGTAGTTTACGTATCTGTTCAAGGGAGGTCATTACATTCCTGTTTAAGTATTCAAAGTTATTCCATGTTTTTTACCATCAAATAGTCAGCATTTTCATCAATGCCCATACACCTGTAAACAACACGAGCAAAAAACTGGGTAATTCGATGACAAAGTTTATATCCAAGTTTCCTGTATAGTTTAACGAGTTGTTTGGTTTTTGTGTTATAGGAATTGTTATTTGATATATCTCTGTTGATTTCAAACGGGCCTGGTTGTATGTAGATGCGTTGTGCCTTCATTGATTGTAAGTAATTCTCGGTATAGGTCATTATTTTAGACCCAAAGCCTTTGTTTCTGTACTGAGGATAAACATACAAACTATGAAGGGCATAATAAGAAAAAAAAGGGATTTTTGTGAATGAAGCAAATCCTATTGTTTTACCATGTATGGTGAGGCTAATTTTTGTGCGGTTATTAAATATCCCAGATTTCAGACGATCTATCTTGAAGCTTGTTTGAGAAAAACAAGGTAATGAAAATAGGAGGATTAGGGAAAGAAGTAATTTAAGTACTCGTGTCATATTCATTTTTTTCGAAGTTCAGTTGTAGCTCATGCCAACTTTTTCCATTTTTCAAACATGCGGATAACTGAGCGGCCATTGGTCGGCGGAGTTTCGTTTATGCCAATCCATCGTAACTCATTCGATTCAGTGTTTTGGGTAACCTGTTCGTTGGAATTAACGCCCAAAAGGTAGCGGATGTCGTAATGATAATGGCCGGACTCATTTTTGTTTGATGGAATCCAATGAATATCGATATCGAATATTTCTGGGTTCAGGCAGACAATATCATGAATACCAGATTCTTCTTGAGCTTCTTTGATCGCAACGGCAAGAGTGTCGGTGTCGCCATCGCAATGTCCACCTAACTGAAACCAACGTCCAAGTTTTTTGTGATGCATCAACAGAGCGTGGGTTCTGTCTTTATTGAGCAGCCAACTTGATGCCGTGATGTGTCCGCAGCAATGTGAGCGCTCAAATACGTGTTCACTGGTGGTCAAAAAATCGAGAATGATTTCTTTGAAAGTAGCTTCTTCAGGTGTTGGATTGTAGGCATGCAAAAGTTGCACAAGTTGTTTTCGCTTCACAGGTTACCTTGAAGAGTTTGGAAGTTGAGATATGTCTTTTCGGTAGAATATCACATTTAAGTATGGAGCGTTATTCCATATTTTTTACAGCATTGAGCAAAGGATTCTGCTTGTATGTCACTTATTGAGTAATGATTTGTATCTAAAGAAATTTCCTTAATAGAGCAATTACTTTTTTCGAAAAATGATTTAAGAATCACAATTATTTTTTCTGAAATCAAATTGCCGGCATAATTTAGACAAGTGATGTTGTTTCCAGTAATTAATTGAAGCAACGCGGTTTCTGTGTTTTCATCAAAGTCATTGTCCGAAATGTTGAGGCTGTGAATTTTATGGTGTATTAAAACATTGGCTAATGTCATAAGGCCAGGCAGCGAGAGAGCTCTCCGAGAAAATGTAAGGTGCGTGACATTGCTGCCGGGAAGAATCTGATCAAGTTTTGCTATCTCTAAGTGTGGAACAAAGCCATGAATTTCTGAAGAAAAAACTATGTGTTTCAAATTTTGCAGTTGTTGAATGTTTTGTAAAATGCGTTCGAGTGGAACATTGAAGGTTCGAATAACTTTGTCGAGAGTTCCATTCCATGCATGTTGATCAAATTCATTCCGATCAATTAGGGGAGTTGTCGGAGTTTTGGCAGCTTTTGGTGGTGCAAACAATGGTGCAAGTAGAGATGTCGCCATAAAAATAGTAGGAACTATAAAAAAAATGATCTTTTTTTTCATACAAGAACCTTAAAAATGTAAGTGCCTTACTTGAGAAGATGCAAGACCTCTTTGAGGGGGTAGCTCTACCGTGAAACACCTAAAATATGAAAAAACATGGTTAAGTTCTATCTTTTTAGATTGCCAGAGGATTTTTGATTCAGCAAATTAAGACACAAGAATCTATAAAATTATACAGTTCCAACTATTTTGCATTGTGCGAAACGCAACAGCAAGTTCAATAAACACAGCCCTTCGCGCATCAAAGTACAATGGGGTTGCTGAGATACTATAAAGAAGTCTGGAAAAGTATGAGTTTTTTGTAGGCCAATTAATGCTTGCAAAATCATTGCCAAAACCACCTTCAATAAGATGGGTGTATAATAGAGAGGCTCTGTCTGGAAAAATGTTGCCGGCATAACTCAGCTCGCGCTGAAGTTCTGCCATAATTGCATTCGCAAACATTTCTGGTGTTACATCAACTTGTGATTCTGAATATTCAAAAAATGCACGATATACTAATGAGTTTTTGAGGTTTTCTTCAAATACACGTTTGCCAATTTCAATGTCTTCATAATTGTTTTTTTCAAAACGGAGCAAGGATTCGTTGAGTATACTTTTTTCTTTTATCAGAAAGGCAAAAGTCTGTTGAGACGTCATGATGCATGCAAAAAACATAATCAAAAAACACCATTGTTTCATTTGGAAAGTCTCTTGGTTGAGCTTGCTGAGGAATGTGAGAAAGATACCGAAAAAACATAAAAACTGTAAATATTCAACTAAAAGTATGAAGTTCTGGGAGTCGTTGATATCTTTTTGGTATTGAGTATTTCTGAACTTATCAAGGCACAAGGGTTGCAGTCAGCCTTATTTTTCGTCAAGCGATTACTCTAAAACTTATCGGTAGTTAATGAGTTAGGTTTTTTGCATTGATCAATAAATGCTAGAATCTCTTTGGCGCAACCAAAAGCAGATGTCTGTGTTGTGTCGACCTTCAAGTCATATGGTTTTGTTCCAGTGTGTACGCGATTATATTGATCATTTGCAAGGCCTATTGATCGGTCACCTCGCAATATTTCGCGTTCTTGCATAGCATTTAATTGCGCAAATACACCAACAAAATAAACTCTGTGGTTTTTTAAAGATTCAGCATACATTTTCACAGCATCATCGCTCAAAAGTACCTCATCAATAATTAGATTGTTGCCATGATCGGCGAGTAATTTAGCAAGGAGGGGCATACAATCAAAAACGTCTTTTCCCAGAGATCCAATTTTGATATGTGAGGTTGGGCCCAGATCATTACTTCCCGGAATGACGGAAAAATAACTATTATCAGCATTATCACCAAATCCTATATATCGATGCGGCATCATGTTGATAAAGGCATCAAGACTAAAGTGAAGCCATGGAGTGTCGCTCAGGTGTTGAATAGCTTTTGTAATTGATGATTTTCCCGCGGAACTGCAGCCATTTAATAAAATTATGGTACTCATTTTTAGAAAGTCTCCTCTTCGCTTGTATCTGGCAAAAATCCACCAACTAGAGTATCACATCTTAATGAGATTATTATAAATCCAAAATCATGAGATGTTCATCATAAAATTCATCACCAGATTTGAGTGACTTTGGTTCGGTTCCGTAAATCCTAAACCCATGCTTTTCATACAGCGCGATGGCAATGAGGTTGGTGGTCACAACTGACAAGTGCAATTGAGTGGCACGTGATTTGGCGCAATCAATAACTGCCTGAACCAATCCATTGGCGATTCCTTTGCCTCGATGTTCAGGTTGAATGTACATCCCCCAAAGAATGCAGCGGTGTTTGGTTTTCAGTTGACCGAGGGTATATAGTCCTGCGCAGCCGACAAGTTGATTCTCAACAAAGGCGCCAAAGATGGCATTTTTGGTGAGCCTGTTTTTAAATTCCTGGTCAGACAACAGTGATTCTTCTTCAAATGTGGAGCCAAAAATTGCTGGTGAATTTTGCAGAGCCTCCAGGCGCAAGGCCTTCCACTGCAACCAGTCATTCTGGGTTAATAATTTTATCAACATACGTTTTGATTTTCATGGTTAAGGAGCCATTTTTTTCGGGCGACTCCGCCGGCATATCCACCGAGTTTACCATTTTTATTAATAATGCGATGACATGGGATTGCAATGGCAATCTGGTTGGCCCCGTTAGCATTGGCAACAGCTCGGCACGCTGTTGGTTTGTCCATGGAAATGGCTTGATCAAGATAGCTCTTTGTCTGCCCATAAGGAATTTTACTCAATTCTAACCACGTTGCTTTTTGAAACGGGGTGCCCTCAAGATGGAGGGGTGTGGTAAATTCCTTCAATGATCCGTCAAAATATGACAAGAGTTCAGCTTTTATTGATTCAATTACAGGTACAGGAGAGCTTTCGTGTACAACGACCGTATTGGTTTGGAGCTGGAACTTCTCAATTTCGGTTTTTATGTCATGCTTTTCGACAAATTTCAAAAGCCAGAGTGATGTTTCGTCCGAAATGGCTAGCATGGATCCAAGGGGAGTTTCAAACCAGGATGCATTCAGGGTTTTGGGGTGTTTATTGGTTATCATAGTTTCACTATAAAGAGTTTTCGTAGCTGATGTCGAGTGGGGCAATTTCGCTATCAGCAGTTTGTCGCTTCCAGATGGTTACAAACTGCCCAATTTTGGTTGGTGTTGTTTTTGCTTCACGGAGAACAGCATTGTGATAATTAAGACCCAGTCGACATGCACCATATTCAGAACTTTCAGCTTCGCGTAGTGGGCTATCTGTGACTTTCACTCCAGAAGGTTCGTATATATTCTGAATGGCAAAGATGAGGCTTCGAGGAAGGCTTTGTAGGGGGGGCAGCTCTTTTTTCATAATCTTCAGGATTCCTGGTTTTTGTGTTTTTCGAGGGCGATTATTAAATCGGGGATAATGCTTTGTAATTTGATAATCAACGACAAGGTTTGGGTTACTTGCTCTATCCCTAATGTCTTTTGCTCAGAGTCTTGGGCTGTGCAGGCGCGGTTGATATTATATACCATCCAGTTGATCCAATTGCCTAATGCCCCATAAAAGGCTGCGTGAAGGGCTTCTTGGCTTATTATTCCACCTGCGGCCTGATATGTCGCTATCATTTTGATGAACAAGTCTTGATTGAAGTTGGTAGAAATGCCGCACCAGTCAAGGCTTGCATTAACTATTTCATAGGTTGGGTTAAGTTTGCGGGCTGCCTCCCAGTCAATCAGAACAGGGTTGTCATTTTTGTCCCAGAGAACATTTTTGGGATCCAGGTCTCCGTGGCTGACGACGACCTGTTTTTGTAGAACGGCAATTGCGGCATGGTATTCATTATTGATTTTAATGAGAGATTCTTGGTTTTTTCTTAAATCTTGCGCAAATGGGCAGCAAAGCGTGTCTGCCGTATTGATGAGTTCCAGAAGGCTGTGTGTGGCGCGGGTATCAAATTGAGGTTTTTCAATTTCAGGGACATCCAGATTGATGCGGTGCATTACTGCGAGGATTTTAGCAATCTTAACAACATGTTTTTCTGTTAGAGTATCATTCGTGCGAGCGTGTGCATCAATCCATGGGTACACTAAAAAGAAAGTTTTTTCAATTTCAACAAGGTGCTTGCCGGCTTGTTCCAAAGCGCTTACGGCAGGAATGCCCTGCCGTGCAAACCGGAATGCAATGTTTTCGGTGAGTTCATAATTGTTTAGGACTGCTATGTTTTTCAGATCAATATTGGATGAAAGTTCTTTGATGGCATACGAGCCATTATTGGTATCAGCTCGCCACATCCGATGTAGCAATCCACCAAAAACTTTTGCTGGAGCATTTGTGGGAGCTACAAGATTAAATCTTTTGCAAATCGTGGTTAGCTGATTGAGGTTCATATGAAAGGCCTTAGTTTTTAATAGATAAGATTAAAGCCTTTAAACTATCTGTGTTTGTGGTGTCGCATTCAATATCTGGCTTGTGTGGCTCATTGTCTTTGCGAGGTCTGTTGCGATACACCTTGATAGGAAATGAAAATGTTCCCAGTTTGCTTGGCAGGTTGATCGTACGAACTTCCATATAAAGCCGATCAGCTTTTGTGGTTTGCCCAATTAAGGTTATGGGATAGTTCATCATTTTGAGTGTATCAATAAAATCAAGCGCTGCGCTGACATTGCACCCATCTATAATAACGATAATTTTTGAGGATACGTTGTGGGTGAACGTGCTTGATGGTTCAATAGGTGAGTTTGTTTTGTGATAATATTTTTGATGAGAGGTGAGGCACTCCTCCATGCATTTTGAGACTTGTTCGATCCATTTCAGTTTGAGGCGCTGAGAAAGTGATTTTACGTGTGACACATTGTCTGGACTAATTGCCCAGTCGACTGATTGATCTTTTGTGGCCAGGGTTTGTTGTTGTTGCGTATAGTCTTCCCCAAAAAGGCTTTCAATAATTTGGGTTGCAAAGTGTGAGTTGCCTCCTTGATTGCCTCGGATATCAAAAACAATGGTGTGATTGGTTCTGAGGGGTGCCATATTGCTGAGCACCGACGCAAATTCTTTTTCATGAGTTGTGTCAAAATCAAATGTTGGAAGCGTTATCCAGGCAATTTTAGGTTCAATGTTTTCAATACTAAAACACCGATGAGTTTTAGGTATTTTTGAAACAGGTGTTTTTTCGGGATAATTTACCCAAAGATGTGAGTCATTAAAGCTTTTACAGAAATCTTTGATGATTTCTTGATGGAGGTCTAAATAATAATTTTTAGAAAGTTGTTCGTGCGCAATGGAATATTGAGCGTCCATATGTTGTTTAAAAGAAGGGTCACGGTCATTGTGGATTCCGGGATGATTTTCTAAAATTTGGTGATAAATAAAGTTTAGATCATTCGTCAAATCATGACTTTGGGTTATGGTGCATCCTGTTAAAAGCACCATAAAAAAGAGGAATATTTTTTTCATAATTTCCGGCATTTCTGATTTTTATAGGTATTGAGTGTCGACTGAAATACGGTCCAGTCCTGTTCCCAGTTTAAAGGATTTAAGGCAGAAGGGACAATCATTTTGGGCATAATT
Source organism: bacterium (assembly GCA_023249975.1). Classification (GTDB taxonomy): domain Bacteria; phylum Babelota; class Babeliae; order Babelales; genus JAHFBP01. The sequence goes on along the minus strand of JAHFBP010000010.1, from coordinate 23,446 downwards.
CTAAAATATGAAAACGTAAACCCCCATTGAATGCCGCCAGTCGGGGTGATGATCCCCGTTGCATCGTCAACCATTACGGCATAAACATGCGCGTTCCAGAAGGTGAGCGGTTTGCGCATAAGGCTATAGTTCCAAAAGGGCGCATCGTAAAAGTCTTGGTTTTTTGTATAGAAAGGAAAAATTGAAGGATAGGTTCTGAAGTCGGCAGCATCGACAAATTCTTGAAATTCAGGGTCAATACAGTTGGTACGTACAATTTGAATCCATGCGTTATGTTCAGATTTTGTGGTGATGTGAATGGAGGGGAAATAGGGATTGATGCAATCGACGCCAGAATTTTCAATATAATTAATCACAAAATCATGATTCATCGAAGTGATTTTTGTTGAACGATGGCTTGATGCAGAATATATCGAGCTTGGAATATCGCGAGTGGCTGCCCGATTGATTTGAGGCGATTTGCCCAAAATAAGGGTAATGGCTAAAATCAAAATTGATTTAAGAGACATCATTAAACCATAAAAAGTAATAGATAAATCTTTGTTATGGTGCCGAAGGTCGGACTCGAACCGACATAGTGTTACCACCGCGGGATTTTGAGTCCCGTGCGTCTACCAATTCCGCCACTACGGCATATTGAATTCTGAGCAAGGCATTTGAAAGTTTGTCGTAAGACACGCTGATCATGTTGACATAGCTTCATTAGAAAACAAAGCAAGGCCAAACTACGTCAATCACAGCATGTCATTACGTGTGGTCTGAATAATCCCCACACACCATCACTGTAGCACAATAAAAAATATCGTCAAGAAACCCCCACTAGATAAGACTTTTTTGTTGCTCAATCCCCAAATAACCCAAAAACTGAGCCATGGACATATCGGTCATGATTTCAAATCTCTTAATTCGCTCCGTATTGCCCCATACCAAGTTGATAGCGTTTTGTGGCAGGCCCAGCCGTTTACTCAGGTCTTTTATCACCGCTTTGTTCGCTTTTCCGTCAACAGGTTGCGCTGTGACATAGCAACACAAAATACCTTGCTCATTCAGCATCCAGCGGGCCTTTTTGGCATTCGGAGTAACTCTAATTTGAACAACTAAACTCATAAAACCTCAAAATTACGAATAATAACCACGTTTATACGTTGACACATTATAACTCAAACGATAATCTTTAAGAGCAATTGCGTCTTCTGGCAGCTATAAACGGCTATTTCATAAACGCGATGAACATCATGAGCGCCCATAGCTCAATTGGATAGAGTACCAGACTACGAATCTGGCGGTTAGAGGTTCGACCCCTCTTGGGCGCACCAGGCTTCGCTCTTATGAGCATCGCCCGGCACTGCCACTTCTTTTCTTGAGAAGTGATTCTACTAAATTCAGAAAAATCTTAAGGAGAGGTGGCTGAGTGGCCGAAAGCGCTTGCCTGCTAAGTGAGTATCTAGGGAAACCTGGATCGAGGGTTCGAATCCCTCCCTCTCCGCCAGGCTTCGTCAAAGGGACTACGCCTTTTAGGTGACTCGACTCTAATTTTTTTTTAAACTAGCCTCATGTTATTTAATTTATGAGTATTTTAGAGATTTGCATCATGTCACATCAAAATTGTATTTTTTGCCGAATTATTTCTGGTGCTATTCCAAGCACGATTATTGCTGAGTCTGAGCGTGTTATAACGATCAAAAACATCAATCCGGCTGCTCCTGTTCATTATTTGATTATTCCTCGCGAACATTCCAATGATATGCGCGACGTCACAGATGTACAAACAAGGGATGAGATGTGGGAGATGGTGCGAACTCTTGCATTAAAACTTACAGATCCACAAGCTTTTAATATCATCTCGAATAATGGTTCAGCTGCAGGACAATCTGTGTTTCATACGCACTGGCATTTTGTCTCAGGTAAGAATTTGTACTCTGCGGGGTTAAGCTTGTGATGCATCAAAAGCCGAATAATCCACTCAAAAAGTTGTATATGTTGATCATCCTTAACATGATAGTTTTTTGTGCTGTCATGTACATGGTGATTTTACATATTGATAACTCTGCAAAGTCTAGGGCGACAACAACTTCTGCCTCTTCGATGGTTGTGCACCAAGATTGCATTTTTTGCAACATCGTTGCAGGTAAGGCGCCAAGTACCATTGTCGGAGAATCAGAGCGCGTTATGGCATTTAAAAATATACGCCCGAGGGCTCCTATTCACTATTTGATTATTCCCAAGAGTCATTCCTGTGACATGCGCGAGATTACAGATCCGCATATTAGGGGTGAAATGTGGGAAATGGTGCGAAGTCTTGCATTAAAGCTGGAAGAACCTCAAGCTTTTAATATCGTTGTAAACAATGGGGCTGTGGCAGGACAATCTGTCTTTCATACGCATTGGCACTTTGTTTCGGGCAAAAGCTTATATTCTGCGGGTGTACGTTTGTGATAGATGCACATAAGCGGTTAATTAAATTTTTTCGAGCATATTGGCTCACGACCATTTTCAGTGTTGTTGGGATATTTTTCCTGACATCCTATGTTGTATTTAATCGATACGCGTGGTCACAAAAAAAATTGAAAAAGTATGGTTATCAAGCATATAACAGCGAGATTCAAAAAAATCTTTTCAAAAAGTTTTCAGTCGAATTAGTATCACTTAAAACTAATGATGATTTAGGTCTCAAGGCATGGTGGGTTGAGCGCAATGCGCCACGAGGTTCATTAGTGCTGTGTCATGGCTATCGTGATTCCAAAGAAGATCTTGCCTCATTAGTTACGCTATTTCCAGACTTTAATATCATAATTTTTGATTTCAGGGCTCATGGTCAAAGTGATGGGGTTTATACCACCTTTGGGGATCATGAATATCAAGATGTTCTGGCGGCGCTCGATTTTGTTAAGGAAAAAACCAAGTCGCTTTCATCCCGTGACCGGCGTCATTTGATTATTGGTATGGGATTTTCCATGGGTGCGGCAGCTCTGCTCAAGGCGGCAACCATGCGACCGATTGGATTTGATGCCCTGGTACTCGATTCCATGTTTGCTGATTTGCCAGGAGTGCTTTCTGATGCATATAATCGCAGAATTGGGTATTTAAAGTTCCCGGTAATGAATATAGCCAAAAGGTTTTTAAATTATTACGCTAACGCTGACGTCGATGGGGTTCGCCCGCTCGATTGGGTCGCTGAGATTCGAACGCCAATGCTGTTTATCCATTCATCCAGCGATGCCATTATTCCGGCTAGTGACAGTTGCAAATTGTATTCTGCCGCAAAGTCGGCTGATTTTGCTCGTATGTGGGTGACCCCTGCATGTCTGCATGCACAAGCTCATCGTACGTTTCCCTATGATTATCGGCGTAAAGTTATCAAGTTTCTTACCGAGCACGTTGTTGCGTGATCTATCAAGTTATAATCATCTTTGTTTTCCCAAAAATACCATTCACTCACACCCTGCATTCCCTGAGAGTTTTGTAAGTTTTAACGAACAAAATGTATCGAAGGGTTTGCTTATTTCGTTAGGCTATAAAGCTTACGTCGTTGGCCCCTTTGATACATTTTGCTCAAAAGAATATCGCAAAACACTCAGAGAATGCGGGGTGCGGGATGTGTAAGTTCGCAACAAACTGTGGGGAGTAAGTGATGTTTAAGTATCTTAAGATTACATTTTGGGTTTTGATTTTGAATATTTTGTCACATGGGCAGCTTGATGCGGTGAGAAGAAGGCAAGAGCAAGGTTGTTTTGACAGCATGTTTTGTTGCCCTTGTATTATTCTAGCGGCTGGTTTGGCAGCAGTATGTCAGAGTTGCTGTGGGCAAGTTTCAGCTACCATAAAAGCTTGTGGTAATGCCAAATGCTGTGGGTGTTGTAGCCCAAGTCGTGCACCATCTACGGTAAGAAACTACGTGAAGGTATCAACTGCCTGGGGGTCAGTTGAGATGTCTCGCGAAGGAGGGGCTGATACCGATCCCTTTTGCATGATGTTTGCTCAGATAACCAAAAAAAGCGGTGGGAGAGGGCAAAATTGCAGAGCTGAGGGTGACGAGTTCGATATTGATGAAAAAGAGCTTGTTGAGACGCTCAAACAAGGAGTTATGGCGCATTATTTCTGGAGAAAAGGGCAGACGTCAGAAGAGCTTATGGTCGAAAACATAGCAGAAGATCTTCTCGCGGGGCTTAAGGTTGCGTGTCAAAGTAATCCAGCTCTGAGTGAGGTGCTCCCGTCTATTCTGATAGAACTCTATGCGCTTAATGATTGTTATCCCGTCTCTGAGGTGGCGTATCAGGTTTGTAAAAAATGTGACATTTATGTGAAAAAAAAACGGAAAGGTCCAAGCTTGTCTGTGGGAAGTTCATCATCAGATGGTTTGGGCGTGGGTGCTCCACGAGAAATGGAATGTTAAAAGTTTTATAACAAATTATTCCATGCCCAATTGATGATGCTGCCAAAAAACTCAGACAAAATATCTCTTGGCTCAAGGTCGGGATCTCTGAGTGGAAGTTTTTGATTGATGAGACTTTGTAGGCCTAGGATATTAAAATCGATTGAATAACGATATTGAAGCAGGAGGTCCCAGCGTTTTTGGGGGACATCCTGTGAATATTTCCGTTTCGCTTGCCGCATTTGACAATGAAGTAATCGCTTTTGATTTAAAAGATCTTCAACCAGTGCTTTAACTTTTTTTTGATCAACCACGGAATCTTGGGCTTTTTGCTGAAGGGCAACGGCTTCGTCCATGACTTTCAAAAGAACATTTTCATCAAAAGTGTAACGACGTAACGGGGTGTAAATTTGACCTACATTTGATGTTGAGGATGATGTTTGCAGATTTGTTTTTGTGCTGTCGTCCAAGAATGAGTTTTTTGCTATGAGAGCAACCATCAACAGGGAAAAACCGGTAATCATGCTGAGGGCGCACCAATAAAGAGCTCGTTTTTTTTCCATGACACCAACTGCTTTTTTGAGATTACTCATAAACCCGCAGGGGTTATTGCTATTTGAAATATAGTTGAATTTGCCTAAAAAAATCAATAGAATGAGACGCCTGATCCCATTGGGGTTAGTTTTTTAAGAAAAAGGGCTGTTTGTGGACTTAATAATGATACTTTTAGGGCTTGGTTCGGTAATAATTGGCGTTGTCGTATTACTGCAGGCATCAATTTCCACGAGCTTTGGTCCCTGGATTTCGCCCTTTATAGTACTTCTTTTTAGCCTGTTTTTAATAAATCAATCAGCTGAAGAAAAACACAGAAAATTGGTAATACTGCAGTCTCTCGGTTCGCTGGGTGGCTTGATTGCCACAGGAATCGGATTTACTTTTCCCATGCTTTTTTTCCTTGATCGCACATCATTTGACGCCTGGCTTGGGACTCCGTCATGGTTTTTTGTTTCCATGGGATTTTTAGTGATGGTAGCGGGGGGTGTGGGCACGGTGCTAGGACGTGTGTTTGCTCCGCAACTGCTCTATCGAGAAAAAAATCTCCCCTTCCCCGTACCGCAATTGATTTACAACACGATTGTCTCGCAAGATCAAAAAGAAGAATCGGTGCGACTGGTTTCTGGGTTTTCACTCAGTTGGCTGTTGTATCTTTTGCGTGATGGACTGAGGACTTCGTTTTTTGCCATTCCGGCACTTTTGCCTGCGCGAGCAATTTCCTTGATGCCATCAATCTTTGGGCCAGGATTTTTGTTTATGATCAACCCCATGGTCTGGTCAGTGGGATTCATGACCGGTATGACGATCGTGTTTCCTTTGATGATTGGAATGTTGTCCTATTACGCCGTGGTCTGGCCCCTGAATCACCATTCGCTCTATCTTCCCTTTACACTTTTCCCGGTTTTTGAAAAAGCTCCATTTTTGGTCGCATTTTGCTCAGGGCTAATTTTGACCGATTTGGTCGAAAGCGCTGTTTTATTGCCAAAAAGGCTCATGCAATCAGCAGAAAAAAATTGGCGTGTTGATATCAAAAATGGCATGGCCTATTTTATAGAATTTTTTAAAAGTGTTTTTCATCAGGATGGGAAAGCCCATTTTGAACCTCTTTTTGGGGTGAGGATGTTTCAGGTTCTTGAGCCATGGATCATTTTAATCGGGTATGTTGGATTGATGTGGTATTGCCAGTTTCCCCTCCTCAGTGGCTTGTTTTTGCTGGCAATGGGTATCTTTGCAACGTATGAAATTGTGTATTTGGGTGGAAAAATAGGACTGATCGTATTTGGTCGATTTGTTACCTTTGTGATGCTGCCAGCGGTATTTATGTTTCACCTCACGCCTATGCAGCTGACCATTTTGTGCATGTTTGCAGCTGTGAGCTTTGCGGCCGCTGCCAATTTGGTGTTTCAGTACCGCATAGCGGATTATTTCAAAATCGAACATCGCACCATGTATCGGGTCCACTGGCTTGGTTTGATGGTCATTTCGCTGATTGTTGGGGTTTGTTTGTGGTTTTTGGTGACAAACCTCCAATTAGGTTCGGTTGACTTCTTTGCGCAGCGCGGACGGATGCGGGCGCTTATGCTTCAGTCGCTCACATTCAACGTGTGGCCAATGATCTGTGGCTTGGGCTATGGATTCATTATAAAAAGATTCTCGCTCAGCCCCGCGATGGTTTTTGGGGGTCTTTTGATGCCCCATGAATTAACCATAGGTTTTGTCGTTGGCGCTCTTCTTTCCATGCTTACGAGCAAGGCATCCAAATACTATTCATTCGCATCAGGGGCATTTGCCAGCGAAGTTGTCTGGCTGGTGACCGTGTTACTCTGTCGGTTGATTTAGATGCAGCGGATTAAGGGTTATGAATTAATGGAATATAAAAGTGGCGGCTGTGTTGTTGCATCAGACGAACTTTTTGCCAGTAATTGAGATAATTTTGAACTTGATTCATCAACACTAACACTACTTAAAATAGGAGAATTTTGGTTACTTAAATTAGTTAAGTAGTCTCTATAAACATTATAATCAAGCGCAGAATACGTAACAAAGCGTATCTCTTGGGTCTGGGTATGGGTATGGGGATGTCTTTGGATATGGTCAATAATGGTATTGATAGCTACAGGAGTAGTTTTTTCAATGGGACAACCATAAATAGCTGTTGAAATAGCACAAAAGGCCGTTTGGGTAATATTATTGCTGCTGGCAACTTCGAGAGTGTTATTATAAGCATCAGTTAATTTTTGTTCATGCTCGACCCAATCTGATTGAGATTTTTTGCCTCGTGTGTCAGGGCCTATGGTATGAATAATATAGCCACAGTTGTTTTTCAAGTTATGTGATCCAGACAGGTACGCCTTACCTGTTTCGCCTTGACCTTTGAGACCCATATCACGCATTTCTTTTTTGAGGTCCTCTTTTCCAGCAGCAGTGTGAATGCATCCATCAATTCCATGCCCACCTTGTAGCCCTGTGTTTGCAGCATTAACAATGGCAGCATTGTCAGGGGTTAAAAATTATTGTTCAACAACATCACCTCGTACCAGAGTAATGTGAATAGGTGTGCCATCTGCTCTTGGGATGGGATTTGCGGGTAGGGGCGCTTTATTTAGAGGCTTCGGCACGTCAGAATTTGTAGATTTTCTATTTTTAATCAACCAATTGTATGCAAATGCACTGAGGATGGAAAACCCCACTACGGTGCCAGTTATTTTGGTAATTCGTTTTTGACGGGGGGTAAGGCTATTCCACTTATTTTTTATTGACTGAGGAACGCGTTTGGCGATGTTCGTAGAAATTTTGGCAATCCGTCCATTGGCAGGAGAAATTACTGGTGTTGCCAATGCATAGATTGGTGTCATAGCGACAAGAAATATAAGTATTCTCTTCGTCCAATTTGAATGATTCATACAACGCCCTGCGTTATTGATGACCGTTTTGCTTGATGGGCAATAAGTCCATCATCTATGTATTGAGAGTGTTCTATTGGGAGCTCTTTGTCAAAAAGGCTTATGGAATCGGCAAATAATTTGAAAAAGAGTGGTTAACCCTCAGGAGAAAGCTTCTATTTGAGCTAACCATTGGGGCCAAGATCAGTTAAAAATTGAAATGAGGCGCCAGAAAGCGCCCCATGAGTTATTTGTAGAAATTAATGGTCTTTTGCTGCAATAACCGCTTTGTAGGTACAGGTTTTTTTGCTGCAACTGAGAACTCTGCCGCCATCTTTTTTGATTGTAACCATCAAAAATGGAGCGTGACATTCTGGACAAGGCTTTTCTTCCACGTCGCCAAAGAGGGCAAAGGTACATTTTGGATAACCTGAACAACCCCAGAACGATCCCCTTTTTGAGGCGCGTTTGACGATATTTTTGCCGCAATCGGGACACGGGGTTTTGAGCTTGTCTTGTAAAATGAATTTACATTCAGGATAGCCAGGACACGAAAAGAAGGGTCCGAATCGACCAATTTTTTGCGTCAAAGTTTTGCTGCAGTTGGGACATTTTTCGTCCGTGGTCTGCTGTTCTTCTTCCATCATGACAATGTTATTGTTTTCATCACGCTTGAAGTTGGTCGTAAAGGTACATTCAGGAAAGGCAGTACAACCTAAAAATTCATTGTTTTTGCCAATGCGCAGGGCAAGTTTTTTCTGGCACAATGGGCAGTCAATATCCGTCAGGATCGCGGTTTTACCTTCAACTTTTTCACCAAATGCCGACAAGTCAGCTTGGAACTTTTTGTAAAAATCGATCAGAACAACATCGCGAACTAAGTCGCCTTGCGCGATTTTATCAAGATCTTCTTCCATTTTGGCGGTAAACGTTATGTTGATGATGTCAGAAAGATTTTTAACCAACAGATCATTAACGGTTTTGCCCAATTCAGTTGGGCTGTATTTCTTTTTATTTTTGGTCACATAGTTACGCTTTTCAATGGTCGACAAGGTGGCTGCATAGGTACTTGGACGCCCGATACCTTGTTTTTCCATTTCTTTGACCAGTGAGGCTTCGGTGTAATGAGCAGGTGGTTGCGTGAAATGTTGCTTCTTTTCTGCTTTGCTCAAATTTACATGATCATCTTTTTTGATGTTGGCAGGGATTTTGACGTTTTTTGCGTCTTCTTCGTCTTCTTCAGCTTCGTAGACTTTCAAAAATCCATCAAATACCAAAGATGATCCAGTTGCTTTAAAGGTGTATTTATCACCATCAATGAGCACCTGCCGTTGAAAATACTCAGCTTGTGACATTTGGCACGCAATAAAGCGGCGCCAGATCAGTTGATACAGGCGACCTAGGTCGCGTTCAACGTACGGAATAACTTGTTCAGGGGTAACATTGCTGCTAACAGGACGAACGGCTTCGTGAGCGTCTTGCGCGCCTTTTTTACCATAAAAATTGGCATCTTTGGGTAAATAATTTTTGCCGTATTCATTTTGAATAAAGGTTCGTGAATCAGCCAAGGCCGTATCGGAAATACGCAGCGAGTCGGTACGCATGTAGGTAATGAGCGCTTGTGGCGCATTGGCATCCTGAAGCGGCACCCCCTCGTAAAGTTTTTGCGCAAGGGTCATGGTTTTATCGACTGAAAATCCAAGTTTGTTGTACGCGTCTTGTTGCAAAGTACTGGTCATAAAAGGAGGCAGTGGATTTTTAAGACGCTTTTTTTCGGTGATGGAAGTAATTTTGTAATCAAGTCCTTTGAGCGGTTTGAGCGCTTGCGAAGCTTCTGCTTCATTGGTCAGCTTGAGTGCTTTTTGGTTGATCTTGAACAACTCTGCCGCAATGTTTCCATCAGGATGTGCAAATTGAACAGGGATCGACCAGGATTCTTCAGGCTTGAAGTTTACAATTTCTTCTTCGCGCTGGCACACCAACAGCACAGCAACGGACTGAACACGTCCAGCAGAAAGGCCTTTGGCTACTTTTTTCCACAAAATTGGAGAGACTTCATAACCCACCCATCGGTCAAGAATTCGGCGTGCTTGTTGAGCTTCCACCTTGTGTTGATCGATAATGCCCTTGTGCTCGATGGCCTCAGTGATTGCTGGTTTGGTAATTTCGTTAAATGTGATGCGATAGATTTGGGCAGAGCCCTTGGTTTTCTTTTCAATTTCATCACCGATGTGCCATGCAATAATTTCTCCTTCGCGATCCGGATCGGATGCGAGGTAGATTTCATCACATTTTTTAGCTTGTGCACAAATTTGCTTGATGACGTCTTCTTTGCCCTTGAGGGCCACATATTCAAGAATGAGATGTTCTTTTTTTTCATCAAACGCAATACCAAGCTTTTTGCTGGGTAGGTCTTTGATATGTCCAAACGTTGACATGATCTCAAAGTCATTACCGAGAAACTTTTTGATAGTTTTAATTTTTGCCGGTGACTCAACTATGAGAAGCTTGAGTGACTTTTTTGATCCTTTGTCTCGTTCTGCCATTACCATTCAACCTTCTATTTCAGCATTTAACCCCTTTTGCCCTTGATATCATGATGCTATATCAAAAAATGACTAAATGTCAAAGTGTTTTTCGTTTTTTGGGGCCAATTTCTTTTTTAAGAGACCATTGAGATTCGCAATTTTGCTGCTTTTTAATATGGTGATAGACTTATTTTTGTAATGTTTCATGTGATTTTAAGGAATTCGTGCTTTAGTTTACAAATTTAACTTAAAGGAGGTTTTATGGATACTTTTTCAAGTGTAATGTGGTCGGGTCTTGAATTGCTCAAGCCTAAAGCTTTTATTCAAATCATGCAGCTTTCTTGTCTAACTTGGTGGCGAGGAGTTACTACTGCTGGTCGTATTTACAAGTCTGTTTGGATTCCTGCTTTGGCTCTATGGGGCATTGCTTGTATTGCTAGCATGTATGCGCTTGCATTCAATGGGCTTACTCTTGGACAGGAATATACTAATTTTTTTAATACATTGATTAAGCAAATGTATTTGACTTCATCAAGTTTTACAGCACTTATGAACATCGGATTTATCTTATTGATAATTACATCCCTGATAGTAGCATTTCGTTTTGTGCTTATCTTTCCATTTATTATATTGCAATCACTCAGGCCGTCGGTTGAGCGAAAGGATTCTGAGTATTTTAATATACAGTTTAAGAACTATTATGCCTGGTGGCTGGTGTTCTCTTTGGTATTTGGTTTTTTCATTAAAGCAACCACGCTTCTTGGTCTTGTTTCATATGCCTTTTTTGACAGCAAAGGTTCTTTTAATGATCTTATGAAAAGTATTGTCAGAGCATTAAAAATATTTGTGTGTTTTTTGCCAATAATTATGGTCATTTCTCTCTTGAGTCTGCTTATAGTTGGAATGCCGCTGTTGTTGGCACCACTGCTTATCGGTTACAATTTTCCCGTTGTTGCAGTAGCTTTGGGCGGTATTTGGATTTTATGGCTTACGGTTTTTGAGTGGTGGCACTATGCCTTTTTGTCGGTTATTTATACCCGTGCAATGAACATGCACCGTGAATTTTTGGCGCAATAATATTTAGGCACTACAATTTAATTAAATTTTCACCCACACCCCCCATGGCGTGCACAGCAGGGCATGCGGTGAGGGGCGGTGTAAGTCATTTATAAAAGAGGCGTGATTTAATTATGAACCTATTTAATACGATCAATTCAATTGTCCGTTATGCCTTGATTGGGATTATTTCGGTTCCATTTTTCATCATGATATTGCTTTTAATCCCGCTGTATAACTATTCAGCGACGGTTCGTCATATGCGAGCATGGCTATTTTATTGGTGGTCGCGCATTGGATTGTTTATTACGGGGCTGAGTTATCAAATTAAAGGGCTTGAGAACCTGGATATTATACCCAATGAGCCATGTGTTTTGGTGATGAATCATACTTCTTCGCTTGATATTCCCTTAATTGAAATATTGATGGGTGGATTTCCACGCTTTTGGATGGTTTTACATAGATTGCAGCAACATCTTTTTTTAGGACACCTCATCAAATGGACGCAAATTTCTGTCGATCAAGATGACATTCATCATGCCGGTGCAAGCGTGCTGCGGAGTATTCGTCGGCTTAAAAAGCATGGCGAGCATTTAATGCTCTTTCCTGAGGGTGGCCGATATGCTGATGGCAAGATCCATGAATTTTTTCCTGGATTTGCACGTATTGCTCGTATTTTGGACAGGCCTGTGGTTCCAATAGCCATTCAAGGGGCTTGCAGGGTATTAGTTCCAGGTCAGACCTTGTTTGATTCTTCGCATCCTATTACACTAACCATTGGTCCGGTTTTGCGATTTTCTTCAGATGCATCTACAGACTCAAAAATGCAAGAGAAGAAAATGGTAGACCAAATTCGAGAGTGGCTCAGTTCAGCGGTTGAGTAATAGTTATGGGGGATAATCACCATGATGATGCAAGTTGCGTATCCCGTGGTCTTATTCGGTGGTGTGCCGAGTGCTGTGATCTATTTGATATATGTGTGGATGCGTGGGCCTTCGGCCGTGTATACCTACCCGCTTACAGGTTTTATTGCGCGATCGGGACATGTTGGACAAGAAAAACTACACCACATTATGTTTGCACTTCGCAGCGTCATTTTAATCAGTTTGATTGTTCTTGCCTCTCGTCCACAGCTGGTTGACAGCAAATCAGTGGTTAATGTTAATGGTGTTGATATTGTTATGGCCATTGACGTTTCCGGTTCCATGGAATTATTTGATGATCCGCGTGACAGGCGTTCTCGTATTGAAGTTGCCAAAAAAGAAGCGATTGATTTTATCGACAAGCGACCCAATGATGCAATAGCCATTGGAGTTTTTGGTGCTGATGCCGTTTCGCTCATGCCGCTGACTTTGGATAAACGATTGCTCAAGAATGTTGTTGGAGACCTGAAGGTTGGTATCGTTAATGCCGAAGGAACCGCTCTTGCCACAGGGCTTGCCATGGCGATTAATCGGCTGCGTACTTCAACGGCTAAAAGTAAAATTATCATTTTTTTAACGGATGGTCGTCCATTCGGACCGGACAAGTTGACGGTCGATCAAGCAATTGCTTTGGCCAAAAACTTTGGCATCAAGATTTACACGATTGGTATTGGCTCAGCCAATGGCGGCTACACGGCTGGGCCATTTGGGCAAGTGATGATGGTCGGGCAAGATTCAGCAGTTGACATGGAATTGCTCAAAAAGATTTCCAATCAAACGGGTGCACGAGCATTTGAGGCGCGTAAACCACAAGATTTACGTGATATTTATGCCACTATCGATAAATTAGAAAAAACAGAATCTGAAACGACGATTTACAATCGATATTTTGAAGCCATTGAGCGATGTGTACCATTTCTTTTGATATTGCTTTTTTGTGAGTGGCTGGCGCGATTCTGGTTTTTACGGGGGGTTTGGTAATGTTTGACACCGTGATGTGGGGCGGACTTTCGTATTTTATGGCGCTTCCATTTTTTTGTGCAGCAGCAGTTTGTGCGTTTTTCAATCATCGCATGATCGTCAAAGCGGGACGATTTCTGGTTCATGCACTCCATCAAAAACGACTGTTTTCTGGATTTAGTATTACAAGGCAACGATGTAAGTTTTTTGTGTTGCTCTTGTTTTTATTGGTATTATTCGTCGGCTTGATGCGCCCTCAGTGGGGCAAATGTGAGCAAATTGTGATTCAAGAGGGCCGTGATTTGATTATTGCGCTCGATATTTCAAAAAGTATGCGGGTGACGGATTTCAAGCCTAATCGCCTAGATTTTTCAAAACTCAAGATTAAAGCGTTGTTGTCCAAATTAGAATGTGAACGTGTGGGTCTTATTTTGTTTTCGGGCTCAGCGTTCATTCAGTGTCCATTAACGCGAGATTACAATGCCTTTATTCAATTTTTGGATCAAGTGGACGTTGAGCTGATAGCATCAGGAACAACAGCTACGGACCGCGCATTGGTCAAAGCGGTTGAAATGTTTGGTGATGTTGATGGCCGAGAAAACAAGTTAGTAATTTTGATGAGTGATGGTGAAGATTTTTCAACCGATTTTGGGTGGGCACAACAACGGGCCAAAGAGGCCAACTTGCGGGTGATAACCTATGGCGTTGGTTCGACCGAAGGGGCACCAATTCCACATTTTAATCAATTTGGCCAGCCTGCGGGGCATGAACATGAGGATGATGGCAAAATTGCGCTTTCACGATTGGACAGCAAAAAACTTGAATCAATAGCCAAGCAGTTTGCGGGCAAGTATGTGAAATCAACCTATGATGATGGTGATATTGATAAAATTGTCGATTTTGTTTCATCATTTGAACGCGAAAAATACCAGGATCAACAAACGGTTTCATTGTTCGAAGAGCGCTACCCTTGGTTTGTGGGGGCTGCCGCTGTTTTGTATGCACTTGAGTGGTTACTATGAAAAATTTGAAAAAATATTTGGGCATATTATTGTTGTTCACAATTTCAAGCTCTGTTCAGGCTTGGAGTTGGCCCTTTGGTGGATTTGGATGGTTTTCTAATCAATCTTCTTACAAAGACTACAAAAAAGGGAATTACAAAAAAGTTAGTGGGCAACTGAAGAACTATCAAGCTGAAAACCCCAATGATCCTCTGATAAATTACAATCTTGGGGTCGCTAACTTTAAACTTGGTGAATATGATGCTGCGCAAAAAAATTTTGATCGCGCATCATTTTTGGCAGGGATTGAACAAAAGGATCTTAAGGTTCGCAGTTTGGTTAATTCAGGTGTCAGTGTTTTTACCAATATTGATAAAAAAGTGAAAACTTTACGTGACAGCAAAAAACTCGATGTTGATACGATTAATTACTGTGTTTCTCAATTGAGGGATTCTGGCAGCAGATTTACCAATGCTCAGGAATTGGATAAAGGCAATGAACGTGCGGCTTTGGGTCTGAAAAAAGTTGAAGAATTGTTGCGACAACTTTTGGAAGAAAAACAAAAGCAGGAAGAAAAACAACAGGACGAGAAACAGAAAGATAAAAAAGACGACGACAAAAAAGATAAAAATAAGCAGGACCAAAAACAAGATAAAAATCAGCAAAAAGACCAAAAGCAGGATCAAAAAGATCAGCAACAGGATGGTGCACCCGACGAGCAGCAAGGCGATGATGATCAGCAAAGGCAGGATCAAGATAAACAAGACCAGCAGGGCGGCCAAGGTCAGAAGAAGGACCAAAAGTCAGGTGGTGACAAGTCTGAGGAAAAAGATAAGCAAGAATCACAGGGTAGTGATGATAAAAATGAAGAAGACAATGAAGATGATGATCTAGACGGCCCTGATGAACCTGACAAAAGAGATCAATCTTCAGAATCAGATCAACAGGAAAACAAAGATGGCAAAGAATCGCCTGACAAGCCTGGAGCAGACAAATCAGGCGGCAAAAAAGATCAGATGAGTAAAGAGCCGGGAATTGAAGAAGAATCAAAGTCTGACGGCCATCAAGATGGTGACAAAGAAGAACTACCTGCTCAAGAGGCGCCAGGGCAGATGGCAGAAGATGGCGGGCAGGGTGAAGGTGAAGAACAAGAACAACAGGGTTTTTTGAAGCAAAATTCAGGTGAAGGCGAAACGATGGAGCAAAAACGCATGCGCGTGTTGCTCGACAAATTACAAAACAATGAATCAAAATTACAGAAACAAATCATGGCGGATAAGGGAAAAGATGCTCAACGCGCTCGTCAACCAGGCCAAAAGAATTGGTAGTTTAATCATATTTTTGAGTGCATTGAATACAATAAATGTATTACATGCAGATTCAGCCCAAGATCCGAGTGTCGTTATGTATGTTCGAAGTGATAGGAATCAGACGTTTAAAATTCACAATGTACACGAAAAAGATACTTACACTGTAACGGCATATTCGGGCATTTACATCGTAGTTCTTATGCGATGTCGAAATTGTCAATTTCTGGGAAAACTGAGTAGCAATGGTCGACTACCTCAAATAGACCCACTGATTTTGACCATAGAGACAGGCTCCGGGGAAACTATCTTCTTGGAAGAGCCCAGGACTACGCAATTGGATGACCGGGGAGCTCTTGAGTTGGCCTTTGCAGTTCCCGATGATTTTAATGGTCGCTATGATGTGAGATCATTTTCAGCATCTTTTTCAGGTGAGTATGAAACTTGTGGTATTGATGTTGACGGCATAACTTTGATTATGCACAGAGATAATTATAGTGGCTTGGAAAATTTGTTTGAGGATTAAGTGAGAGGGAGATTTATGGTAGCGATAAAAAGACACATGCATCATAGAATATTGCTGGTCGTTAATTTTTTATTTTTTGCCGGATCTCTTTTTCCTGCGGTGAATTTGAATGTAAAAGGGCTCAAGTCTGAAAATAATGCATCGGGAGAGTCGTGCCGCGTTGCATTTATGGGCGAGTCGTTTGAGGTACAAGTAACGGTTGAAAGTGGGAGGCAAGGTTCGGCAAGTCCTCATGTTCAGGGAATTGATCAATTTAATGTTGTCAGCTCTGGCAGTTCCAATCAGATGACCATTATCAATGGCCATGCGTCTTCAAAAATGACATACACTTATTATTTACAGCCAAAGCGTGAGGGTAATTTTATTCTCGGGCCAGCCACGACAACAGGGGATGGCCAATCTTCTGGTTCGGTGCGCATTGTGGCCCGTGTTCGTACTCAGAAAGACGTAGAACAAGTTGGCGGTCAGACTACGCCCATTGAGGCACAGTTGGTGGTTGAGCAAAAATCGGTCTATGTTGGGCAGCCGTTGACGGTGATGTTGCGTATTGCTCAATGGAGCGATCAAATTACCAATGTTTCAATCGGTAATCCAGATTTTCCAGGATTTTCGGTCAAAGCATTGGAGCATGAAATTCGGCAAATTGAAAAAAATGGTCAGCAGGGACACTTGATTGAGAAAAAATATATTCTCACTGCGGTAGAGGCAGGAACCTTCAGTATTGACCCCATGACCGTGGTGTACCATGTTCCCGATCTTCGGTATCGTGGCAGTATGTTTGACGATCTTTTTTTTGGTGGACAACGATTAGGTCGGCAACAAAGTTTACAAACCAATTCAACGGCCATCACCATCAAGCCTTTACCTGAATCAACTCAGCAGATTGATGGAGTTGGGGTATTTGATGGATACCATTTGACGGTCGACAAAGCGCAGGCGCAAGTTAACGAACCATTGAAAATCACGCTGAGTTTGACCGGAGTTGCCAGTTTTGATCATATTACTACCCCAAAGTTGACGCTGCCGCAATCGAGCAAGTCGTACGAATCAAAGCAGTATATGGCGTATGAAAATCAGGCCCCTGACGGTGAAAGTAAAAAGGTTTTTGAATATGTCCTGCAGGTGGGCAGAGCTGGGACGGTAATAATTCCCGCACAAAAGTTTGTGTATTTCGATACAGATGAAGAGCAAATTCATGTTCTTCAGACCAAACCTGTTGAGCTACAAATGATTGCTCCAGAGTCAGATTCAACATCTGCACAATCATCGGGAGGTATTTTTAGTTCAAGTGAGGTCCCGGCAGCACCGAGCCAGCCACAAGTTTCTTTGCCTAAAACTATTCATTATATTGAAGAATCGTGGAGTGGTGGCAGTTTTCCTCAGGGTTTTCCGTGGTGGGTGTTTGCGATTTTAATGTTTATTCCCGTAATTTATTTTGGGGCTGCTCCCTTTTCCCATAAATTTTTGACTAAAAATGTTTCGCGCGGGGCGCTCAAAAAAGCTCTTGATGAGTTGGATGACCCGCAGCTTAAAGTATCCGCGCTGTATACGATTATTTCTGTGTATTTTTCAGAACGTTTTTCAGAGTCACTATCACATATTTCTGAAGATTGGATCGCCAAAACTTTAGCTATTTCTGGCATGGAGCCGGATAAGGTTGCTGATTTTGCAGCTCTTTTGCATGAATGCGCCAGTGCCTCATTTGGACGCTCTGATCAGGCTTCGGCAAATCAGTTGAAAAAAGAGGTACAGTCTTGGCTGAATGTGATTGATGAATGTGTTTCAAATTCCAAAAAGGTGTAGCGATGAAATACATACCGATGATTTTGTTGTGTTTGAGCTTCATATGTAACGCCAATGATCAAGAAACGTTTTTACGTGCCAACGAGCTCTACAAAACACGTGATTATGCACGAGCGGTTGATGAATACAGTGCGATTGAAAAAAAATCAGGCATTGTGTGGTTCAATATGGGCAATGCGGCCTATGAACAAAAAAAGTTTGGCAAAGCACTTGCCTGCTGGCGCAAGGCGCAGCGTGCAACGAACATGTTCAAGCAGGGCGACATTCTCGACAATATTGCTTTGGCCAAAGCGCGTGGAGACGAAAAAGTGGTTGCCAAGCAAAGTGCCATGAATAAAGTTCGAGCATATGGTTATGCCAAGTTTGTTTCATTTCCTCTCTGGTTGATTCAGTTGCTGGCATTATTTTTGTGGATTTTGGCGCTACAGGGCTTGGTTATATTTTTGACACAAAAATTATGGACTGGTCGTCTCACGGGAACATTACTAAGTTTATGCCTATGTGGATGGTTCTTGGGTGCTCGTTGGGCACTTGATGCAACGCCAGGTGCGGTTATTACAACACAATCGGCAGCTGTTCGCTCTGGGCCGGGCTTGGATTTTCAAGTTGTGGGGAGCTTGCCCGAAACAACAGAAATTATCACTGAAAAACAATCGTCGGGCTTTTATCAAGTTCGAACAGGTTCACTTGTCGGCTGGATAAGTTCTGCAGATTTAGAACGAATTTAGATTGATTTTTTTGTTCAATTCTGGCGTCATTGTTTTTACAAAATGATGTGATACGTTGGGACGTTGATATGTTATGCCGCTCATAAGTTTTGATTATTTTAATTGAGTTATTCAACCCCCCAGCCTCATATTAATAAATAATACATTGAGTCGGTAGTTGATTTCTAATTCCACAGAAAGACTTTCCATGTTTTTTCCATATTCTAAAAGTACTTTTTTTTGCAGCGTTGCGATTGCAGCATGTTTTATGGTTTCAGATTCATTAATATCAGCTCCTGGTCGAAATAAAAAAGTTCAAGAACGATTGGCGGCCAATTCTTTGGAGCAAGCAGCCAGCATTCCACGTGTCAGTCAAAGTGAGGCATTGGATCGACTGCAGAATGATACGACATTAACGGCAGGGCATATTGATGTCTACCTAGATTGCATAGATCCCAAATATTTACAGGAAACTACTCTTCAGGCCATCGAAAAGTTGTTGAATATGAAGATCGATTTGCCATCATTTGACTTTGCAGAAGTTCTTCAAAAAAATGGAAACGGTTGTGAGTATTCTCTTTTAATGCTTGTTCAAATGGTTGAAATTGCCAGAAAAGGCAAAGCGGCTCAGTCTCAAAAAATTGAAGAACTATTGGCAGAGAATGTAAAACTCAAAGAACAAGTGATGGCGCAAGAAGGAATTCGACGTCAGCTTGGTGATTTGCTCGTAGAAAATGAAGCCCTTAAGGCACAACTTGAAAAACCATGCAAAGTTGCATCAGCGCCAAAGGTCGCCAAGAAAAAAACTACAGATTCTTCTGTACAAGTAGATTCAATTCTAGATGAACTGCGAAACGCAAGGACCGAAATCGCTCAATTACAAAGACAGTTGAGTGCCCGCGAGGTTGTAAGAAAAGACTTTAGTCTTCAATATAACGGACCTTCATATATCGATCACGCAACTGAAACTACTATTTATAAAAAAAACGCTGCGCAGCAGACTGATATTAATGAGCCAGCCCAGATTACATTGCCTGTGTATGATGAAAAAGCTGCGTTGCTCCAAAGCAATTTTGATGCATTGTATGAAGATTGGCAGGACACAATTTTTGCATTGAGTAATCAAAGAACTAATCTAGTTTTAAAACTCAAAGAATTTTTGTGTGTTATGTATGTTCATAGCCTGCTTGACCCATTGATTAATAACAGCTCGGGTGATTATTCTGAGATAATCAGCGGATCATTCGCCTATGGGTATCCAGAGTTCACCCAATGGCTTGCTACGTCTCCGGCAGAAATTGGATGGCTTTCTGGGGTTTGTGTTACCACTGAAGGTACAATAAAGTTGAATTTATTAAATACCCTGAATTCAATGAGGGGTATATTCTTGCCCATGCACAATTAATGGGGACGTAGACACGTTCAAAATAGATAATTTTTGCAAAAGATAAGATATGATTTTTTGTTAAAACTTTCGAAATAAACGCATTTAGTTTTTGAATAAGAATCTACAATGCGTTTATTTTGAAAAAAGCAGGGGTTTTAAAGATATTGTTGGGAAAATTAATTTTCTTGTTACATTAGTGCAAATGTCAAAGCGATGGCAAAGATAGGCGAGAGCGTTCCATCCTGAAGACAGTTACTTTGGATACTTGTGCGCGTTCTGCGCTCCAGGGTAATAGGGCCACTAAAAAGTTAGTGAAGCTCACGAGGTGCCTGGGTTCTTGTTTGCAATTCACTAAATTTTTAAAAAAATTAGTTGTGTGGTCTATTGGATCTGCGCAACCAATTTTCTGTGTTTAAAATCCAATCATGTGTTAATTACTTTAACAATGAGGACATCATGAACCACATATTCAAAACACGTGTTTTAGCGGCATGTTTCGGTCTTGGACAAGCTGTATCTCCAGGAACTGTTTCGGAAGAAATAGTTATCATTGAAAAAGTCGTTGAAGAGGCTCGCCAGTTAGTAAAATATACTTTGGTTGATTTGCAAAAAACGTTCGATGCTCAATCGGAGCAAGGTTCCATCGATATAAAAAAAGAATTAGTAAAAAGAGCTCAAGTTGCTCTGGGTTTAGCTCAAGAAGCAAATGAAGCTCTACAAAAAAAGATTGCTGTGGAAGCAACGCTTAAAGAGGCGACCAGTGCTCTCAATGGAGCTCTCGCGATTCTTAAAGATTCGGCTTGCGAAGATTATGAAAATGGTCTTTTTGAAACAAGAGAGGCCGTTGTGAAAGAAATGAAGGATCTTGTTGATGACGTAGAGCGTGCATGGATATCTCTATGCTTGAATGCATCAGATCTGATTGCGCGGGCAGAAAGTGCGGTTGCCTCTGTTCGCGACAAGGTAAATGTTCACGAAAATAAGATAAGCGCAGAACCAAGTGGTCATGAAGGTGAGTGAGGGAGTTGTTATGAATCGTAAAAATACAAATCCTAAAGACCCAAAGTTGGATGAAAAAAGAGAGCATAATTTGAGGGATTCTCACAATCGTGGAGGTCAGAGGAACATGCGACATGGTTTTAAAATACTACTTATTGAAGCGCTCGTTGTGGCTTTGGCCAGTGCGGGTATTACGTTAGTCATTGTTACTCATATTAATAACTCAAGAGGAGATCTTGCAATGAAAACAAATATGAAGGCGCAATTTGATAAAAAAATCGCTCAAGTACAGCAAGAAAAAATAAAATTAGCAGAAAAAAAAGCAGCTGAAGAATCTAAAATTACGGATGCTTTGGGTGTGATTAAAGATAAGATTGTGGAATCAAAGAATACTGTTGTTGAAAAAATAAAAAAGGGAGCTGAGGCAACAAAGGACGTTGTTTCTGAAAAAGCAAAAGATGCAGCCATTGCTACTGATGCTGCATATCACACAACTCGTGACAAGATTGTAGAGATCAGCTCAAGAGCATTAGAAGGAGTAAGAGATGTTGCAGGCAGGGTTAAGCAAAAAATAACAGGTCATAGTAATGATTATGATGAATATGATCCGCATGATTTTTAAACACATAACAGAAAAGAGTTTTAATCTTGTTTCACCGCATACGCTAGGTGCCCCAATCTCGGGGCACTTTTTTTTATTTTTCACTTCCTCTACACCCCGCATGCCCTGAGTGTTTTGTGAGATTTTATCGAACAAAATGTATCGAAGGGTGAACGACTTAAAATTAATTTAAAGAGTTTACAATAGCGACCCTTCGATACATTTTTCTTATGAAAAACACTCAGGGCATGCGGGAGGTGAGTGAATGATTTAGAATATGCCCTTGTGGGAGCCTGCTTATGGTTGCACTAAAAACTCAACAGAACCTAAGTATTGTGCACATTTTGTTTTTGTTTTCTATCTGAATGAGCTCTTTTAAAAAAGCTGAAAATTAAAGAGGTGGTTGTGTTTTATTGTGTTTACATAAATAGTTTAAGTGATACGATTAATTTTAGCGTGTAATAAAAAAACATGGGCCATTGATATAGAAAGGTGTCAACTAGTAAAAGCAGTCGAATGTGTTTGGCATAAATAATTAAATATTCAAGGGGCTTTCTATGTTCTTCAAATTCTTCAAAAATCATTCTATTTTGACCGCTATTTTGTTAATCAGTAGCACAACATCTGTTTTTGCGATGCATTCACCGTTAGGACGAGTACCTAAGACGAGCCGTATCACTACCAGTCCCCCTAAAATTAACCGACGAATTATTAAAAAACATGGTAACGCTAGCTCGTCATCTTCTCAAAGTACCTCTATGCCACATTCTAAAATCAAGCTTGCTGAAATGTCGGATATGGATGCCGTTTGTTCTCACTACGGTAGCAAGTCACCCTGCCATGTGGAAAAATGCTCATCAGTAGATTTTGATGTACAGCCAGATAGTCCAATCAATCATTCTAAAGTTAAAAAATCTAAAATTAGCTTTCCTATCACCCCAGAGGTTAACAATCCATTTTTTCTACGGAAACGAAAGTTATTGGATTCTCCATCATATTGTGATCCGACTTCTCCGTTATCACAATCTCTAGGAGGTAAAAAACAACCATCCTTACACAGCCTTCCAGCTCGCCGCCCGTGCAAAAATGTGGTGAATTTGTGCGTTGAGATAAACGTTAAAGGTGAACTACCTGTGTTTTCTATTGTTAAAGATGACGTACCTTATCAGGTGTACCACATGGATATTGATCAAGACGATGACGTTCAGCGTTTTCATGGAGAGTTAAAAACCATGACGCCTCGGCAATTACAGACATTCTTTGATGATGGTGGCTTCATCGCGGTTAATGAATGTGAGAGCGGAGACTTTATGCTGAGAGCCAAGATGTGTGATAGCTTTAAAAAATGGGGGACAAGCTTCTCGTTAAAATCGGGTCGTTATGCTGTAAAATTTGTTGATATTGGTAATAAAGATCTATTGGTGGTTCAAGCCGCAGAGAATTCAGTAGATAATATATTTATAGAGAGAAATCACAACGGTTTTTTTGTTGTTCAAGATCTCAAATATCATCAAGTGCAGATGTGGAATGTTGACAAAAAATTAAGAGAGATGACCCCAAGTCAACTACAACGTTTTCTAGAGATGGGTGCGCATATTTGTGTTCGGCAAGACGACCATGGCAATTTTAGGATTCAAGAAGCGAAAATAGATTCCCATTTGTCTGGCGGAGGCCCCGTTGCAGGCTTGGTTGCATGGTGTACTGTAAATGTCATTGGCTACGGAGCTGCATTTATTGTAGCGACAGGAGCTGTTGCCACAGGCGGCCCGGTTGCAGGAGCAGTTGTTGTGACGGAAGGCCTGGGGACGGTAGCAGTTATTGACGGTGCCGCTACATTGA
>JAHFBP010000009.1 GCA_023249975.1 bacterium | reverse complement strand
AAATCATCCCAATATTGCCCTGCTGTCATTCCCGCAGGAGATGTTGCAAGTTTTTGATCAACATGATTCAAAATGCTCGTCATTGCGGCAGTATAACTGAATGGCTGGCCATCTTTTATTTGTTGTGCAATAGTCGTCAAATCAACGGGTAAAAATGTATTGGCTCCAAGAGCCCAATCTGGAGGATACGTTGCAGCTGACAGCATTTTAAATTCGGAAAAAGGAACTCCGTCGGCTGGTGGATACGCAGAAAAAAGGACTGAAGCTTGCAACAACCCTGCCATGCCAAGGATCAGGATTAAAAAATTGTGGGCAGTAACTCTCTTCATTCGCTCTCTCCCTTAATTCAATTCAAAAAAAGCTCATCAATAAAGCCCTCTGGCTCATCAGGTAGTAGTTGTCGTTGGCGCAACTTGTTTAACCAAACTGTCAAGGTCAGCCAAAGCTTTGGTATCATCTGCAGAATTGGTAAAAATATTCTTGCGCTTAAGTTTAAGCATAAGTCGTTGGAAGCTGAGAAGAAGTCGCACAAATTTATTTTTTGCTCTCAAATCCTGCGCAGTGGTTGAACCTGGGTTCCAATCATTCCAACCCTGATACACTCTGATCGATTGCAATGCCCACTGCTTAACTTTAACTTTATCGGCAGGGTTAGTACTCTCAATTTTATTGTTAAAATTAGGATCAGCTTTAACCACATTAAAGTCAGCCATGCGCTGATCAACAAATTGCGTAAATGCTGAATGATCTGGTAGCGCAACCAATGACTGTACTGCAAGAAGCGCATTCTTATATTTGCTTGCGTCCGAGATAATCGCACCATTTCCTGAAGCGGTTGCAAGGGCGGTCATCATTTTTTTCATCTGAGCAAGAGTGAGCCAGTGAGGAAGCCCACACGAGGAGATATCAGTCACAGGAACTATTATAGCGGTTGGATCATCTGGAGCAGGATTCGCACTCAATGGCTCATCTGTAACTGCAATTCGAGGATTGATTACTAATTTTTGCACTTGATCGCTCAAGCTTGCTGACTCACCGGCTCCAAAACTCTGCTGAGCCGCCATGGTCACCAAAACATTAACAGGATCTGTTGTATACGAAGTACTTGCCAGTGTTGTCTTTGCTGTAATCAATCGTGTTGTTGTGGCGTCATCCAAGTTTGCACTGACGGCATCACTGAATTTTTTGATATAAGCACTGAGGGTTTCAGCAGCATCAACAAAGATCGGCGTTATTGTTGCACCAGCATCATTAATCGTGATGGAAACCTTAGTGTTTCCCATTGCAGCCTGATTAACGCATGTCGTTACAGCCTTTTCGACAGTGCTGACAAACGTTTCAATATTTGCTCGTCCACTAGCCGTTGCACTGGTATATAGTGGTTTTATTACTCCACCAATTGCTGGTGGTATTACAGCTCCATTGGCAAGTTTATGAAGAATATCAAGCGTTGCCCCCAAGCTCACATTTTCCAATGCAGTGGGTTTATTGGTTACCTTATCCAACAAATCTGCAAATACGGTATGTATGGTTGGATATGTTGTTTGGTTTGCAGGAGTGTCATAAGTTGTTATCAAGGTATTGGCAAGTGTGGTCATGCCATCCTTGCCCGCTTTTGCATAAGCATTCCATGCATCCTGTGTTTGGCGATACCGTCGCGTTTGCATCTGCGTTAGAGCGAGGGCGACATTTATTGCCTCGGTAGGAGTGAGTCCCGCAATAATAGGCTGATACGCTGTAACGCGTGCTGCAATGTCTGGAAGTTTGGTAGCTGTCGTTAATTTTGTATAGACCGTGTCAGAAACAAGAGTAACGCCATCCTTGGCAATGTCCGTAATGTGCGTTGGGGTTAGCGAACTTCCGACATCATCAGTAAATTGGGCGTAAATAGCATCTGCCCCCTTGTTTAAATAAAGAGCTTTGCTCGTAAGCGCGTTGCGAATCAAATATGATTCTGGCGTAGTAACATTTCCCTTTGGATCCAACACAGCAGGAGTTTGCTTAATAATAAACTCACCCTCTTGCTGCCCTGCCCCTGGCGCGCCATCAACCAACACAACACGATCTGCTCCCACAGCATTTGCCCGTGTTGAAGAAGCAGTTGGAATCTTGAGGTACTTGCCCGTTTTATTGTGCTTAATGTGATAACGCAAATCATTAAATCCATTAGGAGGCGTTGCGCTCGGCTTGGTGTAATCTCGTTCTAAAACTTCTTCGAGGGTGAACTGACAATTGTCATTAAGAACATATTCAGGCACTGCAACCAAAGTGTTATTCGCATCAACACCAAGGAATAATGGGAGAATTTGCTGCGTTGATCCTTCTGGAAGACTGGTTGCTATCGATCCATTTTTGTACCACACATTATCAATATCCATGGCTTTTGCCTGCTCATCAGATGTCAACAATGTATATTTAGCATCGGTCAATACTTCATCAAACAGAAGCTGTTGATCAAACTGAATCGCCACCACCGATCCGTTGACCACACCTGTGATAATGCCCAATGTACCGCCTTGCGCAGTCAGCAAACGAGGAGGTGTTGTTAATTCGTAATAAATTGCATTCGCATAATCTTGAACTAATGAACTTGAAGTCATAGTAGGTTTAGATTCTGGTAAAACTGGATCTGCCTTAAGCCCCAGTATCCCTTTAATTGCAGGATCTTTTAAAAAATTAATTATGAAATAGTCTGCCGCCGTCTGCGCAATGGTCAGCACGCGCCCAGAGCTATCGGGAGATTGGTCAATTTGCTGTTTATAGCGCGTCATTTCCAACCAGTTAGCAGCACGCGATTTATAGGCAACAATAGCTCCATATACTAATTTCAAAGCATTCTGCGCACTTGCAGAATCAGTAACATTATCAATTACGGTTTGTCGAGTTGTTTGTAAATAGGTCAACACAGGACCCGTAATTGTCTGTGTTGTAACAAGAGCCTGTGTTGCAGCGGCACCAACGGTAATAGTGAATGTCGTAGCGTGATCTTTTGAAACGGGCTTACCTATACGGACACCACTCAAATACAGGTCTGACAAATACCAATTAGTGGTATCGGGAACCACGGTGCTTTGTTGAGCCGTCAAGTACCCATACTGAGGCCGGAGGTCGGTGGCAGTTTTTCCTGCCGTTGAAGCTCCCGGCTGATTGAGTGGATTGCGGTCATATTTACTCTGCAAAGTAAACTGATACGTTGTAACCCCATCTACAGTCGCTGTCGACTTATAAACAGGAACAAATTGATATTTGCCCAAAACGTCACCCGCCAACCCGGAATCAGGCAATGACTGAAAGCCGGCTCGTAATTTTACAGGAGAAGTCGATCCATTAATTTCAGTAAAATTTTTCACAGCTAAATAATTACCCTTATCAGCGGCAAGATTATCAACAATCGCGATAGCCGATCCATTGCGCTTGATGGTAAAAAAAGCTTGTTGTGTTGCAGCTGGATCCATTAAAGGAAGAGGTTCGTTTGTTATATTATCTTGTTTCTTTGCCGTACCAGAATACAGCGATGCATTAGGATAACTTGTAAGGCCACCGGCAATCTGAACAACTGCTCCATCGGCCAGCCCCGCAACTTTGGCCACAAGCAAATCTGATGTGTAAACTGAAAATGCCCCACTTGCATCTGCCGTTCCACCCAAAATGACCGCCAAGCCATCAGCACTCACCGTTGCATCAAGCACACGCAAGCTGGCACTCGAATAATCTAGTGATGTCATGTCACGAGTATACAATGTGCGATCATAGCCAACGCACACCCCAAATTTTGGGCCATTAGGAAGAATTTTAACCAAGTCACCTGTCGTGCCAGCTGGAGCTTGAGCGTTTGAGCTTGATTTCGATATTGATCCACCAGCAGATGACCAGGTTGCATCCGTCCACACTTGCGGCATTCCTTCTGGCGAAAGATTGTTTTGATCAGGTGCTTTGATGATCGAAACATCCGATTTTGAAGACACCTGAATAGCCACAGCTTTATCAATTCCGACCGTGACGGGACCGCCATCAAAACAAAACACGGTTCCATCTGATTTAATGATCCACTTGGAATCATCTGTTCCAATAGCTATTTCACGAGCCCTTATACCCTGTAACGCAGCAACAGGCTGAGCTGTTGCCGATGAATTACTTAAATCAAGACTCGAAACAGATCCGTCGCCATTAATTCCATACAACATGCGCTTAGAATCAATCGCAATTTTCTTAAAAGTTGCTCCCGTAACTTTGGTATACCCCGCGTTGAGAACCACACTTTCAGGACTTGGAGCACCAATATAATCTTCTACAATCCATTCTGCATAGTCAGCGCGATCTTGAGTTACCTCTAAATCTGTGCGACCATTAAAACTGGTCACTTCTTGCCGCCACTCATTGGCTGCCAGCCGTGAAGTTTTGTCTACATTCAAATATACTGGGTTGAAAATGTCATCGGATGGATACAAAACGCCAGCCACAGCACACAACTGTCCCCCACCATCCCCTGTGTTGGTCAAGGTGATAAGACCAGGATTTCCTGGCACAAAATGAATTGTCCAATCTCGACAGGTGGAAGCCTGAGTATCTGGGATGACCGAAACTTCTCGATCCAATTGAGCGGGATCTGTGGGAGACAAGTCATAATTATACGAAACTGGAGGAATGGCTGTTCCTGAACACAACGTGAAACCCGAAGCCATATGTACCAATCTGATCGCATCACCATCATTCACTGGAGTACCAGCAGGCATGGTCGCGCTTTGAATCACAAACCATGAATCGCTTTCTTGTCGAGAGTCATCCAGCTGCCCATACACTTGCGGCCCTTTTGATGAATACGGTCCAGTATAGGGCCGAGAATCTGCCGTCAAACGAGTATTAGATTCACGATGGCGCAACTTGATCTGACCACCATATTCAAGAGTCAGTCCTGCCGTTAAGCTCACTTGAATTGTGGGCTTATACTGAGCGGGATAATTAAATGTCGTCTTAAATTTCTCAAAGGTAGAAGGCTTCAATCCAAAGTCTCCGACATTTCCAAGAATATCTCTTAAAAGCGTTTTTGAAACTGCATTAGAAAATTCCTTTCCAAGATTCATTTGCTGCAGTAAATAGCTGAATGGAATATTTTTATCAATAACCCATGTAGCCGCATCACCATCGGATCCTAGGTACCCATCCCCTTGATAATGAACATTGGTTATTCCATCAATTCCTATAAATTGGACATTAGTTGCTGATGCAGAATAAAACTTGCCATTCATTAAAGTCTTAGAGTCGGCAGCGCGCAGAAGCCATGTATTCGTCCCATCTCCAGGAACCAATTTATTATAACTCCATCCGTTAATACCATGTTTTCCACTATCAGACTTGGGATAAAAACTATTAGAACCTTCATCAAAACACTCTGGTCTAAACTTAGCATCTGGCCCGACCAAAGGACTGCCCAGTCGCACGTTCCATCGTTCTGAAGGATTAGAAGGAGCTTCACCCCTCATAAACCAATAAGATTTTTTTGCATCATCCTGTACAGAATCACAGGTGACTACTTCTCCATTAAAGAAATCTACCCACTTAACTTTTATACTATCATAAAAATCCTCATTCCAGTTTTTATGATTCAGCTTGCAACTTTTATCACCAGAACCAGCAAATCGAACCAACGAACCATATTCCAACAAATTCCAGGTGTCTTTCAAGCCCCAGGTTCCATCAGTATTCTTTGTCCAATACAATGCCTGTTTGCTCACTTGGGTTTGGCGAGCCGCATTGACCACATGATCTGTGAAAGTTGGCGACTGAGATGCGTTGGTTTCACGTTGCAGAGCTTTATTAACAACCTTTTTGTACTGTTGCGCGACTTGCATCATCGATTGCTTCTTCTGGTTTAACCAACTACTACCATTCAATCCAGAAAAACTCGTACAAACGATAACCAACGAGAATGTTAATAATTTTCGAAACATGACACGTATCATCATTACATCTCACCTGTTTAGGGAACGAGCAAATTTCCTGTTCCGGTTACCGTCACACCAAGGCCCATTGCCTGATTTGCCTGTGTCAGCAAAAGCTTGGCAGCCTGAGCTTCCTTTTTCTTTTCTTCACGTAGATTTTTTATGGAGTGTAAAAATTGACTTGATTGATTTTGAGAAACTGTCTTCAAATGAGGAATAAGCCCGGCAAGTTGTTGAACTTGCTCAACACCACCGGTGTGGGCGGCAACGCGCATGTGATGACTAAATTGCAGATCGCGTTCCAATTTAGCACAGCGCTTTGACCACTTGAGGCCTTGATTTTCAGCCATGGTTTTCACCTCGCGCACCAGGTCGACAAGGCGACCAACATTGGCCGGAGATGTATCTTCTTTTTCCGCAATTAAACATAAAAGAGTGTCCCAAAATGCGCGACGTTTTTCTTTGTTCAAGCTTGGAGAAAGTAAACCGACCAGATCATACACTCCATTTAACCGTTCTTCAAATGTTTTTTTTCCTGAGAGTGCCGCAAGCCGTTTTCCAAAATTTTCACTTACCGATGCAACCACATTTTCACGCGATAGTCGGTCAAACGTAAAAAGTTGATGACCACTTGCCACACGACTTTCGTCGTCATTGGGTCCTGCAAAAATTTCTGCCCATGGTTTTCCAAAGGGACTGCTGTAATGCAACCATAAAATGCGCCCCTCCGGCTTGCTGACCAATTGAACTGCATCACCAACAGCAACCACGGCATGGCGATCACGCAATGACTCAAGTCCTGCCGGAGGTTTAATTTCAAAAACTGAAGCTCGCGGATCCTTAAATCTACTCTCAGAACCTAACAATAATTCATGATAAGTTTTTCCAAAACGACTGTCAGAATTAACCCACCACTTGAGAGGGAAGCCCCCCTGTCGAGATTCAGGATCATTGTCTCGGCCACACAACGCAATAAATTCAACCTCATCGCCATATCGAAGAGGTCCGCGACTGGCAAGCGGAGAAAGTACGCGCATCATATGCATGCCATTTTTTGTGCGGACGTCAGTATTGGGACCTACCAAAATCGATCCTGCATCATTAATCCCTGGACGCGTC
Organism: bacterium; assembly: GCA_023249975.1. Lineage (GTDB taxonomy): Bacteria > Babelota > Babeliae > Babelales > JAHFBP01. Next base: position 49,494 of record JAHFBP010000009.1, on the reverse strand, counting down.
TGATCATGTGCCCAGACGACACGTTTTTCTGGAGCAGCCGAGGCCACACAAATAACGTCACCGTAAGAAATGACGTGACGCTGCATCATCAAATTATCCAATTGAGCAAGCCACGAATCGACATGATTTTGATACCGAGACATATACGGTTTTTCATTCACTTGAACAACCAACGTTCGCAATTTTCGCGCATCGTCGACATTCAACATCAAACGCGCATCAACCAATTCATTCACCGATTTTGTTAGTTTCATTTTATTTTCTGGAGATGTCCCAAATTCAAGTTGCCCAATCACGTGCTCGAGCCACGCAAGCTTTTCATTTGCTGCTGAACTTTTGTCTACTTGAGCAAACAAAGTAGCAACGTTTTTGTCTTTTACTACCATTAAATCAGCCGAAGAAATTCGCTCCAAAGAACAGTGTATTGCATTCGTGGAACTTGAAAGTTTTACATTTTCACCCGATACAACAGGTTGAACCTGTGCAACAGACTGAGCCTGAACATCAATCGATTGGTCATCAGTAAGTTTATTCACTACCAATTGTGCATTTCTCGAACTATCCACCACAACTGGATACGCCAAACTGGCTTGAGAGGCCCCGGCCAGACTCAATCGATAATTGCGAGGGCATAAATACGCAATATCCTGATGCTGCATGTACACAGGAACTAATTCAAATTTCCCGCCTGACGCAAGGCTCTGACCCTGAAGTCCGTTGTTATCAACCAATTTAAGAACAAACACTGCAGGAAGTTCAACGTGCGCACCCTGGCTGAATTTAATTTGAGCAGCTCGACCATCATAATCAACCAACACATATTCTCGCCGTCTGTTAGCTCCGTCACCCATAACCAGGCGCACCATGTCGCCATTTTTGAGTGCAAACTGCTGTAAGTCACGATTTACAGCAGCACTCCAACGGTCAATATCACGAGCCATTGCCTGAATTTGAGGATGACTAAGTTCAGAAACTGATTTTAAAAGTGCATTGAGTGTACATAATTTTGAACTATTTTGTTTGGGCCGAATAGAAACAAGGCCCGCAAGATCATCGATTAACATTTGAACATCTTGCGTATCAATCCCAGATTTGCTCAGAAGCGCCACAGCAGACTGATACCGACCAATTTTGTCTTCGTAACTGCCTTCAGCATGCCGGGCGGCATTAATTTCATTTTCAAACCGGGTGCCATGCATGGGCTGCAAAATAGTATGCAGATTGACCGCACACACAAGAATCGGAAGATACAGGATCCTGCAATTCATCGTTTTTTCCCACCCATCTCGAAAAATTAGGCCAAAATTCCCGCGCGAAACGCACTAGGTGTGACAATATCAAATCAAACCGACTATATGTCAACATAACATCAGAATTTTGAAAAATTTGGGACTTTTATACCAAAATCACTTTATCAAAAGACTCCCTGTTCGACCAAAATTCAAAACCCTTGATAACTCCCCTGCATCTTGTGCTAAATTACAAGTAGAAATTGACTGTTTTGAAGACACAGGGATTACCAATGAAGAAAAATACACAAGCCCATCTCCTTTTGGGAGTAGTCATTTTTTCATCTATTACCCATTCAATGGTACTTTGTGGGGCCACATCAAATTCTATTGTTCAAATGGAACAAACAACATCACCTGATCAAACCGCAGTAAACCCTGCTGATACAGCTTTGTCCGAAACAACAGACTTAGCCTCTTTAGATACTTCTTCAGTGGAGCCTGATGCTTCAACTGATAATTCGGATAATACCTCAGCAACCGACGAAACTGATTCGACAGGTAATGCAGCCACTGAAAACTTGACCGGAGCTAATGAAAATTTGGCGGGAATACATCTAACAACTCCCGATGATACTGATACTTCTACTGAAACAACCACACCTGAAAGTTCTGTGTCAAATTCAGATACTACAAATGAAACACGTTCTGTTTCAGCTGATCAAACAACCCCAGTAGTTTCAGCAACTCCCGATACGACAGGAAAGGGTGGTTCGTGAAAAAAAGATCACGAGTTCTCCTTATATTGGCAGGAGTAGCAACATTTTCGCACATCACCAAAATTCAGGTGAGCGCTGATGCTGACACAGATTTTGCCATTCAAGTTCCGCAACTTACCTTAACTCAGCAAGATATTGCCGTTCCCACAGAATTGGCAGACGTACCTCTTGCTCAGGATAGTGCAACTGCAGATCAGAGCCCCCTTGCATTGCCACCTGAACTGACCAATGACGATATTGCAAAAATTTTACCGACAGCCGATGGCGCACTTTTGCCCTCATCGGCAGATCTAGAACTTGATTTATTCAATACTTTTATCGCTCAACTTAGAACCAAAGAGCTTACCTCTTTCATTGAATCAAAACTCAAATCTGACCAAACGTTAGCTGATGTCTTAATGGACGAAAATGCATATCAATCCTTTTTTGACTCACTAGGCACCACTGATCAACAAACACTCAACGGCCTCTGGAACAAAGAATCTGCTGTATTCTCACCTCAAATTGCAGATAAAACTCAAATTGATTTGACCGACGAAGAACAATATAAACTGCAAATGCTCAATATGGGAATACAACAAGAACGATTTGCGGCGCTCACTACCATTGTAAATTCAATCAACAATAAGACGATTTTGATATTCATCACTGAAAAGTCTGGCGGCAGACAGTTAATTGACCTGATCAAACAAGATGAATATTCCGATTTCATTGGCACACTTTCTGATGCAGACAATGCAAATCTTACAGCAATGTGGCTGAATGAATTTAGTAATATTTTGCCATTTCTTGCCAAATTTAATCCTAACAACACAACGCCCCCCTCCATCCTTGATCGCGCAAAATTGAATATTATCGAAACTGTACTGGGGCCAGACTTTTTAAATGAGCAAACCAAAATTGTTATTGTCTCCAAAGTTGTTCTTGATGGTATGACCTTCAAAAAACAATTCGCTCAATTTGTAAGAGAAGAAGCTGGATCAGATGATATTATTTCAACTATCTTGAATAAAAACTTTATTCAAAAATTAAGTCCCGAACGTTTAGTCTATTTTAAAAAATTACTCTCTCAAGAATTTGAAAGTTATGTCCAGCAATTGGGTGTAAATAGTAATGAATTTATCAACCTAGCCACACTCCCCCACCCGCTCCCTGCCGGAATCACCAACGATATGCAAGTCTTTGCTTTTTCAATTTACCAATTCTTCCTCAAAGCAGGATATGACCAATCTATAAAACCTGACCAAAATGACCAATTGTCCAGTACCGTAAATCCCATTTTTACAAACCCCCCTGAAAAGGGATAACCAAAAAAGGAGCTATCTATGAAGTCTAAATTTTTAATGATCGCACTTCTTGCGCTCGGCTATACTCACACAGCGCAAACCATGGGTGACTATGGTCTGGACATGGAGGATTCATCTCAAGTAGCTGAAGGTGACGACTACACGAATCCCGAAGAAGCAGGCTTGTATGACAACTATGAAAGTATGGATGTAGCAACAACAACCCCAGAAGAGCAAATGGCCGCCCCTGAACTAGAAACAACAGAAGAATTCAGCACAGAAACTGACGAAAGTGATGAAGATAACACCGACGCGGTAATTCACAGCATGTCTTCTGAGGATGAAACAGAAGGTTCAGAATCGGGAACATTATAAATTTGAGCAAATTTAATGCTTAAAATGAGATAGAAAAATGATGAAACGGCTACAAGTACTTATGGTTATGCTTCTTGCCGTAGTTGGCCTGAGTATGACTATATCAAAGGTTGATGCTCGCGGTGGACATCGTGGCCATGGCTGGGGTCATCGTGAAAGTTTTAGCTTAGGTATCCGTCTTGGAAGTCCTTGGTATTATGATTACCGCTATGGTTTTCCATATCGCTATCGATGGCATCGAATAGGTCCCGTTGGATTTGTTGGTGACATCGTGCGTGATCAAATTTATCTCAACAAACAAAAACAAATGCTTCGCGAATTACGCGAAAATGATGATTCTGAAATGTCAAAACGAGAACAACGCAAACATGAAAAGAAAATTAAAAAACAACAAAAACAAATAGAAGAACTTGAAAGTGCTCTCGAGAAAGAAAGAGCTAGAAAAGGAAAAAAAGAAGAAGGTGATGATTGAACCACAAAAAAGAGCCAGTTTTCAATAACGAAAACTGGCTCTTTTAGTTTTAAAATGAAGGCTTAATTAGCACTTCAGATTTTTTTTACGCAAACGAACACTCTTTGGTGTAACTTCGATCAACTCATCTTCAGCGATCCAGTCAAAAGAATCTTCGAGAGTCATAACTCTTGGTGGGAAAAGCTTAACAGCTTCATCAGTTCCTGATGCACGCATGTTAGTCAACTTTTTACCCTTAACTGGATTCACAGTCAGATCATTATCACGACTATGTTCACCAATAACCATACCTGCGTAGACTTCTTCACCCGGAGCCACAAACAAGATGCCACGTGGCTGTAAGCCATCAAGAGCATAACCAGTGGTTGATCCAGGAGCCATTGAAATCAATGATCCACGAGTACGACGAGGAACATCACCAGCATAAGGCTTGTAGCCCAAGAATCTGCTGTTGAGTACGCCAGTACCACGAGTGTCAGTTAAGAATTGGCTTCTAAATCCAAGTAATCCACGTGAAGGCATTTCAAATTCAAGATAAACGCGACCACCATCTCGTGATTCAAGATTTTTCATCTCTGCACGACGACGACCAAGTTTTTCCATAACGGTACCTTGGTGTGCTTCGTCAACTTCAATAGCTACCAATTCAAATGGTTCACATTTAACGCCATCAATTACTTTTTCAATAACTTCTGGTGCTGAAATTTGAAGCTCAAAACCTTCGCGACGCATGGTTTCTACCAAAATTCCCAAGTGTAACTGACCACGGCCAGACACTTTGAAAACTTCAGGAGAATCAGTTTTTTCAACTTTAAGCGCAACGTTGGTTTTCAATTCTTTGTGCAAGCGATCCATAATTTGACGTGAAGTCAAAAGATTACCATCACGGCCCACAAATGGAGAGGTATTAACCCCCAAATAAACAGACAATGTTGGTTCGTCGATACTTACATAATCAATTGGAGATGGACTTTCTGGAGCACAAATTGTTGCACCAATTGAAAGTTCATTTTCAAATCCTGTAATTGCCACAATGTCGCCGTATGAAGCTGAATCGCATTCTTTGCGCTCAAGACCTTCAAACTGGAAGATTTTGACAACTTTGGTTGGCTTGCTCACAGTTCCTGCTACACACACTACCACAGGTTGCCCGATTTTCATTGATCCACCGAATATGCGGCCAATGGCAATACGACCCAAATAGTCTGAATAATCAAGACTTGTTACCAACATTTGAAGTACATCTGCACGAGGCGTTGGAGCAGGAATTGATGACAAAATAGCGTCAAACAATGGTTGCATTGTTCCTGAACGAGCTTCTGGATCTGTTGAAACATATCCAAATCTTGATGATCCATAGAGAACTGGGAAGTTAAGTTGCTCTTCACTTTGTGCAATATCCAAGAAAAGATCATGGATATGATTTTCAACGCGCTCAACGTCAGCATCTTTACGATCGACCTTGTTAATGAGCACCATTGGTTTAAGGTTAAGTTCAAGCGCTTTGCTCAACACAAAACGTGTTCCTGGAAGCGGGCCCTCAGCCGCATCAACCAACAACAGAAATCCTTCAACCATTTGCAATGTTCGTTCTACTTCACCACCAAAGTCCATGTGACCTGGAGTGTCTACGATATTTACTTTGCAACCTGGAAGTCGAATAGAAGTATTTTTTGCGAGAATAGTAATTCCACGCTCTTTTTCTAGATCGCCCGCATCCATGACACGCTCGTGATTTTCACCAGCACCTGAATCTTTAGGGATAAATGTCCCTGACTGCTTCAAGATTTGATCAACAAGCGTAGTTTTGCCATGGTCAACGTGTGCGATGATAGCAATATTACGAATATCGGTTCTTTTCACTTCATCACTCATTCAACAAGACAAAAATATTCTTTACCAAAAGAAGGCCCCTCTTTGAAAGAAGGGCCTCATATTTAATTAACTTAGGCTTGCTGCGTTAAGCAATATGGCAAGAGTGCCATAGTGCGTGCAAGTTTAATGTGCTTTGAAACTTCACGTTGATAACGTGCGCTGTTGCCAGAAACACGTGTAGGTAAAATTTTACCGCGTAGTGTCAAAAAGTGCTTGAGCAAGTCAGTATTCTTGTAGTCAATTGTGGCTGCAAGAGCTGGATCTGCTTCAAAACGACATTGTTTTTTGACTTGGAAAGACTTCTTGCGCAGTTTTTTTCTGAGCAAGCGTGCACTCATCTTTAGTTTTGTTTTTTTACCCATGGTACTCCTTACGCCTGTGCTTGAGAATTAACCGGCGATTCTGTCGCTGATTCAATAGCTGACCATTCTTCTGATGCTCGTTCAGCAGCGCCCATGGTTTCAATACCCTCAACTGAGGCTAAGCGTGGACCGTGTGCTGATTGATCACCTTCAATCCCGATGCTGATTCCGCGTGCTTGTTTGAAGCCAGAACGCATCTTGTTTTCTTTCAAGAATGCATCAGCTTGTCCAACCAAACGACCAGATTCAACAGGTTCAGGTTTGAGATAGTTACTTGTCGCATCATCAGCAATTCTGATGTTGACGTGACGCATAACAAAATCACTTACCTTAACTCTAAAGAACATCTTAAGATCTTGCATAAGCGCGTCTGAAGCTGAAAGATCAACTTCATATCTGACGAGAATGTAAATCCCAAAATCTTGTTTTTGAACGGTGTAAGCAAGACGATGCTTACCCCATTTGTCAAACGACGTAATTGTACCTTTTGCCTTAGCAACAAGGTCTTGGAATGATTTTTCCAAGAATGCTAGTTCGTCAGGAGTTGCCTCTGTTCGAACGAGCACGAGTGTTTCGTAGCGGGCCATAATATGTAAGGTTCTCCAAACTTATACATAAAAAAAGGAGATGAAACCACCCTCCAATGAGGGGATTTCAGCGGAACTTTATACTAAAACCACAAAATCCAGGAATACCCCAAACGGGATACTCCTGGAAATTACAGTTAATTCGAGCTTATCAAAAAATGGTCTATTTGCAAGAAATACCCCTGCAAAAGGCTTTATGTCATCTTTTGATAGCGGAAAATTACTTTACCAATAATTCTAAATGAGTCCTTACCCTTAACCAAGGCAACCGGTGATTTTTTTTGATTAACTGATTCAAGTACGATGAAATCGTCCATGTAATTAACTTGCACGATAGCCTTAACAGGCTCTCCATTGCCATATTCAACTACAACAACATCACCAGATCGCGTCCAAACTGCAGGAGAAACAAGAAGATAGTCGCCCTTTACAAAATTTGGTGCCATCACATTGTCTTCAAGGTGCAAGCAGAACATATCTTCGTCATCGCTACCAAATACGGGTACATATTGGCCTTTATAGCCCGTCGCAATCTGAGCCATTTGGTTGTGATAAGCTGTTGGCTCATCAGGAATTTGTCCAACAACTGGTACAACTTTGAGTTTAAGGTCTTCTTCTAGAATCCCAGGAGTCTCTTGAGTGACCGTAATTTCACTTTGTGAAGGTACAAATCCTTGTGGGCGGAAAGCAAAAAGATCACTTGGATCGAGCTCAAAGGCCTCAGACAACTTTCTGAGCGCATCTTCATTCCAACGACGAGTTCCATTCTTGATATGTGTCAAATAACTTTCTGACATACCAGTTTTTTCGGCAAGAACCTTAGTCGTCCAACGACGCTCTCTCAATAATTCTTTAACACGTAGTCGTGTAGAAACCATTTTTGATAACTCCAATCATACACTTTAAAACGTCTGCTATTATTACAAACGTTATTTTATCGCAACATGTATTGACTATAATTAAATATGACAGCCAGTCAACACACCCCCATCCCAATTACCCAAAAACCACGTTTTTTTGATGTTTTTTAATAAACTTCGCCAAAAAGTGCGTATTTTAGATGCGTTGGTAGCGACTAACCACTTTTCCAATAACTCTAAAATGGTCCTTGCCCTTTATCAGTGCCACAGGAGCTGTTTTACGGCTAACATATTCAAGAACAACAAAGTCATCCAAATAGGTCACCAGCATGATCGCCTTAATGAGCTTGTCAGTTTTATATTCAACCGCAGCAACGTCACCCGATTTAACTTCTGTTTCTGGTGAGATAACCAAATTGTCGCCTTTGGCAAAACGAGGCATCATAAGGTTATTTTCTATACTGAGGCAAAATGCACCCTGATCAATAATGCCCATCATCGGAACAAACATGTCTCGGTACCCAGAGGTAATCTGTGTAGTTTTATTATTGTATGGAGATGGATACGAAGGAATTTCGCCCATCATCGGAACTTTATGCACCATCAACGAAATAGGATCCGTCGTCTGGGTAGGAATTACTTCCGTTTTTTTTGCTTGTTCTTTTGCAACGCGTTTACGCATTACAAAAAGATCTGTTGGAACTTTTTCAAACGCTTCTGCTATCTTGCGTAATGCGTCTTCATTCCAACGACGTGTACCATTTTTTATATGTGTCAGATAACTTTCTGACATACCAGTTTTTTCAGCTAGAACTTTTGTTGTCCAGCCATGTTCCTTAAGAAGCTCTTTGACCCGTAAAGCGGTGGAAGTCATGAAGCCCCCTCCCTTTTCATGATTAAAAAAAATAGCTCATAAAATTTTATGTCGCCCCATAATGCCATTAATCTCAAGTTTGTCCAATAGAAAAGTTATTTATGCTCTAAATTGACCCACAAAGCTACTGTTTCAAATTTTCAAAAAACAGTATATTTATCTTAAGTTAATTTCTTTTTTTCATATCAGAGTTATAAATTTCATGGCTGCTTTTAAAAAAAATAGTATCGAACAAGCCGCATGGAAGCTTGATCAACTTGTTTGCGGCATCGATGAAGCTGGGCGCGGATGTCTGGCCGGCCCAGTTGTTGTGGGCGCCGTTATCCTGCCTCTGGGCAAAGCCCCTGCTTTTTTAAAAGATTCAAAAATTATGTCGCACTTACAACGCGAAACTGCATATGAATGGATTGTGCAAAATTGCATATGGACTGTCGCATTTGCAGGCCACACGATCATCGATTCCATTAATATTTACCAAGCGAGCAAGCAGGCCATGTACCAAGCCTATTCTCACATTAAATTTTTACTTCCCCCAGAAAACAAATTAACCACGGTGGCTGTTGATGCCATGCCGCTCATCCTTGAATCTGGAATCACGGTGCATTCTTTAACTCAAGGTGAATCCAAGTCAAGTTCAATTGCTGCTGCATCAATCATTGCAAAGGTCACGCGAGACCGTATACTTAATCTCCATGAAACAGTATTTGCATGCCATCAACTTTCTACTCACAAAGGTTATGCAACTGCGCAACACGTTCAAACCCTGAAAGAACACGGAAAATCATTGATTCACCGTGAAAGCTTTTTGGGTCTCTTGAAAAAAGGCAGTGATGAAAATGGAACCAACACACAACAAACCAGCCTTTTTGGACCAACCACAACAAAAAACTGATATCCCATTTGCTGAAGTTATGAGCAGCACCCTTCTGAGTGCAACAGCGCAATGTTGGCAATGGAATACCCCCCCTACTTTTGGCTCACTTGTTTGGATTACCAATGCTCCTTACTCTTTTTTGGGCATTGTCACCACTATCACCACCGCCCCTGCCGACTCATTCCGAACTCCCATTGCTTACCAAAAAACTCCCGAACAATTGCAGCGCGAGCAACCTCAAATTTTTGAATTCTTGGCAACAACTTTTACTATTCACGTCATGGGATACCAGACGGAAAATAATTCAACCATTTTGTTCAGAACCCCTCCTCGCCCCAGCGCTATTCATGCATTTGTCAGCACAATCGATCATCACCAAGCTCTGCAAATCATTACCAATAATTTATTTTTGACCAACCTGATAGCTCACGGGCACATTATTGAAAATCTTGACGATGTTCTTTTGGCAACATTGCACGACACTACACAGGCAATTCCGTGCGCACTTGAACAATTGAAAGATGTTGGATTACAATATGCCCAATTTATGGCCAGTGACTACCGAAGAACTAAGCGATTTTTGCAATGCTTTGAACACCTACTTGAAAGCACACAATGAAAAAAGCCATTCTCGTCACCGGCGGAGCCGGATATATCGGATCACACATCGCGTACTTGTTGTCACAAAGCGGCTACCTGCCGATTATCATCGACTCATTTAACAATAATCAAGTTTTTAACCCCCTGTGGGCCTATGTCGTCAAAAAAAAATGTACCACCGAAGTTTTTGATGAAGTTTTTACCACTTTCCCCATCACAGCAATTGTTCACTGCGCCGCCTCGATTGAGATCCCTTTTTCAGTTCAGCATCCACGCGAATTTTATGCCAATAATTTGACCATGTCCGTTGAATTGATTAATGCCGCCATCAAATACAAGGTGCCTCATTTTATTTTTTCATCCAGTTGTGCCGTTTATGGGGAACCTCAATACACCCCCATTGACGAACTCCACCCCCTCAACCCGATCAACGCGTACGGAAACAGTAAATTAGCCATCGAACGCCTCCTTGCCGATTATGTACATGCTTATGAATTTTCATACACCAGTCTACGGTACTTTAATGCATCGGGCGCATACCCCGAAAAATTATTGGGTGAACAGCATATCCCCGAAACACACCTGATCCCCCGCGTACTCAAATCTTTAGCCGAGAACAGACCGATCACGATTTTTGGCACGAATTACAACACGCCCGATGGAACCTGCATTCGCGACTACATTCATGTTCTGGATATTGCACGCGCTCATACCGATTCGTTAACCTACCTTTTGGCTGGCGGCAAATCTGATGTCTTTAACTTGGGAACTGGAACAGGATATTCCACCAAGCAGGTGGTCGAAACAGCTGCTCGCATTTTGCAAACTGAACCGAAAATTGTATACGCACCACGTCGAGCCGGTGACGCCCAAACATTGATCGCCGATCCTCGCAAAGCTGAAACGGTGTTACAATGGCGGCCACAACAATCTGATCTGGAATCAATCATCACCAGCGCCCAAAAATGGGAACTGATCAAATTAAATTGGGAGGGAGCACATGAAAAAGAATTTAATAGCGCTGGCAGTCTGTGCAGCATTTAGTTGTGCAATCTCAACTCATGCAATGCTTGAGCCGATTGGGTTTAATTTTCGGAACAGAAGTTCTGTGCCACAAGACGCAATCCTGTTGAAAACCATGCAAAAGATTAACAAGGGTGCCCTTTTGGACATAGAAACGGCAATCCACCTTTCCTCTCTATCACAAGAAATGCACGACCTCATCTATCAACAAGCAAGAATTCAACTGCTCAATCAAAGTGATTTCAATCTTGCCAAAGAACATAATCTCTTATCTCGAGTTAGAGTTCTTGGAGGCTATCATGAAAGTGACCTCTGTGAAACTTTGAGCATTATCAGAGCTAATGGCCACAACCAAATTGTTTGTTACGGACTTGTTGATCCACTGTCTCAGCAAGAATTGTGTGAAAAGTTTGGAAGCAAAAATTTAGTTTTTCAGGGATGAATTTATGAATTTTGTGGCTGAGACCTTGCTCGTGATGCAACCTTTTTCCATACATGTCCTTTGCAGGAACTATTAGAACCCATTTTTACAAAGCCCATAGAAGCTAACATGTAATCAGCAACCTGATCCGGAGTTCCTTCTGACAATACTTTTATAAGGCCATCGGCTATGGATTTAAGAGTCTCGTCAAATGTTTCGTCTCCCAAAATAGCAAGCATACGGCCAATCAAATAACCATAAAATTCTGCATAGCTAAATTTTCTAGTTTTACATATAACACATTTAAGCTTAGGAACCTTACGTGGATAAGTTTTTTGAAATGTCTTTGCAGCAGCAAAGATATCTGATGTGTACTGAATAAATATTGGAAGATTAACTGGATCAACTTCTTCTGATGATATGTTTTCATCGCAAGATTCAGATAAAGAAGATTGAGGCTCAATACCAGCTTCATCTGCCAAAACAAATCCACAATTAACAATGCACAGCAAGGCTAGTGTCATTTTAAGCGAATACATTTTGTCCCTCCAATCATCTAAAATTACATGAACAGTTCTTTTTCTTTGGTAACTTTATTTTTTTGCTTTTTTATCTGGACAAGCAATCCACTCTACAGCTTTTTTGCAATGTGGACATTTTATAGAAAACCCATTCGACAAACCTGTCATTCCATCATCACACATACCTCTGGTTTCATTTTCATGACCAGGAACCCCCATGGCTTCAGTCTGGAATTGATCCGCCTTTATGTTCAACGCTTCTCCAGTTTTAGGTGAAAAATAATTTATTAACGGATCAAATGATAGAGTCACGGTAGGTATTTTAATTTTCTTGAGCAAAAGTGCCCCGCCATACCCAAGAAATTCTGTGCCACTAATTTTTCTTTTGCACTCAGCACATTTCATTTTCATGGATAAAGCCTCGAGTAATTTCACATTGGCGCGGTCAACATACTTCTATACAAACAATCTGTAAAGATCAGAACTACAGACTTCACTCAACACCAAAATCATAATCAACAGTCCCATACATAACAGGCGCCTGTGACCTATCCTCAGACCATCTGATATCAACTGATGTTACCAACTCTGACCTTGCTCGATCGGCATACCGAATCCGCATAACAAAAGGCACAATCGCTCCAGGAGTGCTCCATTGCGTCAAATCATCAAATAGATTTGTTGTAAATACCGCAAAATGCAAATGCTGGTGCCCTGCAGCACCGGAAGCCCCCTCAAGTCCAATACACTGACCCGCTGTTACCATGTCGCCATCTTCAACATAAACTTCTGAAAGGTGTGCATAAAAAGCATAGGTTCCATCCGATTTCAAAATACGAACAAAATTTCCAAACCCCTCACCACATGCGCAATTATTATATTCACCTTGACCATGCTCACACGTGTTGGAAACAAAAGCCGTACCTCCAAATGCAGCGTAGACTTTCCCCTTAGATCCAAGGGAGGCTGAATATAAATCGAGTGCGTACAGTGTATTACAAAAAAAGTGAGAATGTGGATATGAACTCATATTTCCCTGTGAACATTGAACAGGGTGACGTGCAGTAAATGGAAAACCTACTTCAACCCATGGTTTTTCAGGGATTTTGGTAAAAAACCATCTGATGTTTTGGCAAAACCTTTGGGCGCGGGTGTATTTTCGTCAATTATTTTGTCAGACATACATCCGAACAAAATCATGCAACTCATGACCAACGTTACCAAAAATTTCATTGAATTAAACCTCCACTCATAAAGGATATGAAAATCGAAGTATGCAAAATTACATCATATCCCGAACAACAGCTTCCATTTTTTCAACTTCATCATCCGTCAACATTGCAAAATGCTGTTGTCGTTTTTTGCTCGAAAGTGCACCGTTATTTTGCGTCACCAATACTATAAACAAATCAAGCAAGTGATCGGGCATATCAACAATCTGGCTGATTGCTTGTTTTGCAGCATCGTAACGCGTTAAATATTCCAGCTCTTTTTTAAAATCGGTGGCGATAGTTTGCTCAATGCAATTGGCTAAAAATTCTGCGTGAGCAGTGTAATCAACAAAGCGATACAAATAAGTTGTTTCTTGTTCAACGGTCAAAATACCATCATCACTAATTTCATATCCCGTTATACACTCCATAAGCGGCTGAGAAAATGTTTCGAGTACTTTGTAATACCGCTGCATGTCGGCAAGAATTACTGCTGATATAGGAAATATCATCCCTTTGGGAGAAAAACGTGTCGTGTGCAAAATATAGTGAATTAAAAAGCGATGCAGTCGGCCATTGCCGTCATCAAATGGATGAATATACACAAAAGCAAACGATATTGCAGCTGCCATGACTATCGGGTGCACATTCGACTCCAGCATTCTCTGCAAACTATCAAGCAAATCATTCATCATAGGGATAACGGCCTCGGGACACGGTGAAATGTAATCAACATTTTGACGTCGCCAATCAGTAACATGGCCCACAAAATTCTGAGTTGTTCGATATGCATACTGTGCAAATCGCTCTTCAACCACACTCCCCTGAAGCTGAAAAAGCGTTTCATGAGTCAATTGTGCTGTCGTTTCCGCTTTTTTCACAAGATCAATAAAGCGTGTAAGTCGTTTTTTGTCAGGGCGTTCGCGTTCAATCTCATACGAAGACATCGTTTCATGCGTGTACAAAAAAGTGCTAGCTCTTTCAAGAATGCGCGGATCATATGATTCAACAATTTCGCGCGCCACTCGGTCAAGTTGGGTTGCTTCTGCTTTTTGTAAACATTCAGTCTTGCGAACAAATGGACACAGACCAGTAATGTTCCCCAAAAGATTATCGTTTATTCGCTGCCGCTTTTTTGCAACAGGCTCACACGTGTAATAATCACCTGAATCAAGTAAATTAACGTATGAACCATTTACCAAACCAGGAATATCAAGAATTTGATTCGTCAAACTCTCATACAAATACCACATCATGCGGTGATATTTTCCGGAAGGTTGCTGACGTATATAATTGGCAACGTCATCCTGCGAAACAAGCTTGAAAAAACAATTGATAATATCGAGATTCAATCCCTCATGTTTGAGCGCAAAGGCCAGGTGTTCAAAATCGTGAGAATTCTCGAGCGCATACCCAATATCATATAAATACAGAGCGGGAACCTGATCATCCAAAACTTTTCGAGCGCCCTTGGGCACGATATATGACCATCGATGATGAGGAACTACCTTGAGGTCGTATTTATCAACAAGAGCTTTGTATCCTATTGCTTGAGCTCCCGGGGGCAACAGTGTTTTCATAATTCTCCGAAAAGTTGTACGGCGCAACGAATATTATGATATTAATATCAAAACCTACGAAATTATAGATTTTTGACAACAGCTCAACGAATCTTTAACAATTTCAATGAGTTATCCTCACAAAAAACGAGAATTCCCATAAAACTTTGGCCGAGACTATCTGATTTTTGAATTAGCTCTTCAGTCCAGTATTCCACCATAATTATCAGAGCCATCGCCATATTGATCACACTCCCAGGCCAACTGGGCCTCAAAATTATGCATTTCTCTTAATGCATCCATTTCGCGATCCATTTCTCGCAATATTCTGGCATCAATATTTCGTTGCTGTTGTATGCGCGCCAAAAACATTCCAACCAAAGCTGTCGCACCACCTGCCACCACGGCTACTTGACGGCGAGGTGATGAAGTTGATGATTGTGAAAACCCAATTAACGCAATAAACAAGACTGCTGTTTTTAATACATTTTTATTTAAAGCCATTTCAATTCCTTTAACTACAAATTTCGCTCAACACCAAAATCATACCAAGGATTCCACCCCCCTTGAGATTATTATTTCTAATTATTATAATAATACTTTAGAAAACTTATTATTTCGCAATAACAATGGCCCACTTGCCTTACGAAAGTCACATACTGATTATGAATAAAATTTTACTCGCAACTTTGATTTTATGCTCAACTGGAACCTCAATAATTGAAGCAAAAAATACTAAGCCTGTTGTTCTTAATACAATGAATACCAATGAACTTTTAGAATTATTTCTTTGCATTTGTGAACAATTGAATGAACTAGAAAACCAAGACTCTTTTATGCCTTCATCAAAAGTATATTGCGACTTAAAGCTGAATAAAGACAAAATAGAACGCATCTTGCGCTACCAGATCATTGGTAATTAATTTCATTATTTAACGCCGACGAAATTTCTTTTCAATTTCATCACGACCAATCATCCAAGTTGTTGGTCGGCCATGAATACACATATGCCGATTGTCGACCACTTCCATTTGGTCTATTAAATTTTGCATTTGTTCAAGACTGAGGCGGTCGCCAGCTTTGACGGCCGCTTTGCACGCAACCTGTGCGTACAAATGCTCACAGATTTTTTCACGAATATCTTCAAGGTTTCCGCCTTGTGTCAATTGCATCATCCCCGCAAATAAATCGTCAATAACATTTTTATCCAATTTAACCGGAAGAGCTATTACGCGAATGCTCGTATCGCTAAACTGTTCAAAAACTATGCCATGATCTGCCAAATAGTCTTGTTCACGCATTAAAATAGGCAGTACGCCTTTTTCAACCGTAATCACCATGGGAAACAGTAACTGTACCGATTCTTGTGCATCCAAACGCTTTTTCATATTTTCGTACACGATGCGTTCACCAATAGCATGTTGATCAATCATCACAAGGCCATCAGGCTTTTGAATGAGAATATAGGTATCCAAAAGTTGGCCCACAATAATATGGTGTGATTTTTTTTGCTCAACTAATGGAATGAACGAAGTAATAACTTCTTCAAGTTCAGCAAATGGATGCGGCATAAAAGATCGACTCGCCAAATCTTGAAAATTAACCGGAGCCCTTTGCACAAACTCCGTTGGTCTGACAATTTCTAACTCAAATGGAGAAATGACAGGTTCAACTGTCAGCGTTTGCAGCACTGATGATACAGACACCTGTGTTGCAAATACCGGCATTTGGGGATTTTGTAGATTTTTTTGATAATCAAAATTTTGAAAAACAGCCGGAGTTTCTAATTCGCGAGGTATTTCAACTTCAAGTGTTGCACGAACCGCTCGCTTAATTACTTCCTCAACGACCTGTGGCTTGGCAAACTGCACCTCCTCTTTGCGAGGATGCACATTCACGTCCACCGTCAACGGATCGGCTTGAATAAACAAAACACCACAGGGATATTTTCCATCGGACATCGAACGCGCATACCCTTTAATAAACGCACTGGTCAGGGGAGATTGTTTGACCAATCGGCCATTAACGAACACAAAAATGTTATGTCGACCATAACGCAGCACTCCTGGACGTGAAATAATACCGGTTAATGCAACTGCCGCTTTTTTGTCTTGCTCAAGAATGGTCATATTTTCAGCCAAATTGTAATCCCACAACTGGCACACGCGATCCTTCAAAGTTGTAACAGCTGGTGCATTGAGCGCCAATTTGCCGTCATCTTTGAATACTTTAAAACTAATATTGAGGTTGCTCAGACAAAATGCCTGAATGTTTTGATAAATCTGATTCCACTCGGTGTCGTCATGTTTGAGGAATTTTTTGCGAACAGGTGTGTTGTAAAACAGATCGCGAATAATGATATCCGTCCCGCCCGAACAGGCAGCTTCTTTTTCTGAAACTATGGCGCTGTTTTCAACTTCAATCATCGTGCCAACCTGAGCATCATGCGGCGCTGTGGTAATGGTCACTTTTGCAACAGCACACATGCTGGCAAGAGCTTCGCCACGAAATCCAAATGTTGTAATGCTTGTCAGATCTGACAGTTTTTCTATTTTGCTTGTGGCATGAGGCAAAATGCACAGCCGTACATCCTCACGATTCATGCCACAACCATTGTCTATAATGCGAATTAAGTCTTTACCAGATTTTTCCAAGATCAAAGTAATTGAGGTTGCACCTGCATCAAGTGCATTTTCAATCAATTCTTTAACGGCACTGGCTGGACGTTCTACCACTTCACCTGCAGCTATCTTTTGAGCTTCGGCAAGAGGAAGAACTTTAATCTTTTGCGTATTCATAAGCCCTATAATTTACTCGTTTATGCTACCACGCGCGGTTCATGCCCAAATGCATTTCCCATTCGCTTTCTTTAAGGCTCTTATTGCGGTCGAGCTTGTAACCCCAGTCAACTTTAATTGGCTGCGGATACATCACACTTAAACCAATTCCCACAGAATGCCGGATATTAAAATCATTGCGATTAACCAATGATTTGTCCCTAATATCTTCCATTGGAGTATTCCAACCAGAACCTGCATCATAGAAGAATCTTCCCACCATGCCGTGTTCAGCTGATATCGGGAAATTAAGCTCAAGATTGAGTTGTAATGAATTTTTTGCGCCCATAGCAACACCATTTGCAGCCCACGCCGGACCAGCCCCACCTGTTAAAAAACCTCGGATACTATCTTGGCCACCCATGAGATAGAGTTCACGAAACGGAATGCCCTTTGAGCTGAGACTATCCATCAAGCCAAACTTACCATGTGCTGCAAAAACTAATCGATCATCACCAATGAGTGGAATATACATGCTACCATTAACTTCAAACTTAAAAAAGTTAAAATCACCAAGAGGAAATGCATTTTTCATCTTAACTGCAACACGATAACCTTCAGATGGATTAAAGCGATGATTACGCAAATCTTTTACAGCAGTAAGTCCCATCCACATTTGCTTACCTTGACGCAAATGTCGATTAACAACAAGATTATAATTATCAGTATCTATTGATGTCCTCTGATTCACGGCTGTAATGGCATTCCCATCTTTATCCTTACTAAAACTGTTGCTTTCGCCCCCAATTTCAAATAAAAACTGAAAATTGCGGTCAAATTTAGGAATTCTAAATCCAAATTCAGTAACCATTCCCTTCACATTTTCAACGGGACTCTGGGTTACGTGATGAAGCTGATCGTGCTCATCGTTCTTAATATAACCACTCACACGAGAGGTAATGCTCGCATCTAATAAATATGCCGAGTAAATATCTCCCCCAAACTGACTTAATCTTTGTCCATCAAACTGGAATGCAAAGTTTGAATCAACACCGCGGCCGGAAATGTTGTTTTTACCAACATCAACTCCAATTTTTGCATTAGTGCTGACCGTACCACTTTGACCCCCAAATCCAACATAACAATTGGCATGGCCTGTCTTGACCTCCTTAACGTTCAATTCAAGATCAATTAAATCGTCGGCAAGTTTATGTTCTTTCCAGGTGATATTTGCTCGATCAAAATACCCAAGATAACTGATTGCACGCTTGGATTCTTCCATTTCAGGTGTTTTTGCAAGCCCGCCTTCTTCCAATGTAATTTCACGACGAATAACTTTGTCATGCGTTACCTTGTTTCCCGTAATAAAAATACGGTTAACTCTTACTTTATTACCTTTTTCAACAACAAAGCTACAATCAATCGCTTGTGCTTCATCATCAATTTGAATCTGAGGAGCTACATCGGTGTAAATATAGCCACGCGAACCCCACACATGACGCAATCCCTCGAGCGTTGCTCTCAAGCGAGCTTGAGTGTACCAGTCACCCTCTTCAAGAAAGATCATACGATCAATGATTCCTTTTTCAATTTCATCATCTTGAGGTGGCAAAATATGGCGAACTTTGTAACGAGCACCTTCATCAATATGAAACGTTACATGTAATCGAGTTGGATCGTTTTCCATTTCTCGAATATCAACACCGACCACACGAGCTTTGATGTAACCTTGATCTTTGTATACTGTTTCAATCCGCTGTTTGTCTTCTTCAATAGCATCGGTATTGTACACACCTGCACCATCCATAAAGCTCAAAATCCATAACTCACGCGTTACGAGCATGGCACGTAAACGATATTCAGAAATGCTTTCACATCCGACAAAATCAACTTGATGAACACGAGTCTGAGGACCCTCATCAATCTTGAAAACTACTGAAATTTTTTCTGGATTTTCTTCATTAACTTTGAATATTGGCGTAATCACGGCATCATGATAGTTATCTTTTTTATACATTTTTTTGATATTGGCTGCAATGCGCAGAGCATGCTCATAGTCGATCATATCAAGCTTTGAAAGAGCATTTTTGTCATAAAGTTTTTGGCTGCGAATGCCTTTATTACCTTCAAAAGAAGCTTCTTCAAGCAAAAGCTTTTCTTTAACCACCACAAAAATGGTTATGCCATTATGGCTATTTTCACGATCAATTCTGACGTGTGAAAATTTACCAAGACTATAAATGTTTTTGATAACATCCGAAGAATGTTTGGGATCGAATACCGCCCCCACTTCGTAGGGCTTAAGTTTTTTGAAAATTGCTTGTTCACCAACATACTTATTGCCTTCAATGACAATACGTGAAATCTTCAAACGATTATGAGGTATTGCAACCTGTGCATCATCGATTTGATCATCTGCATAAATTTTTTCTGCATATGAAAATAAGCACAGTCCCGCAAAAAAACCTATCAATACCCGTGAGAAAATGCCTTCCCCAATGGTGCGTGAAGGAACGCGTATCATGATTACCCCTCTCAGATGTCCTTACTAAAATGCTATTATTTAGCTGCCGAAATTTCGTGTAATGCCTATGATTACGGCTGTAATTCATAAATTCATTACTTGAAACCAGGCATCAGGATACCTCGGTAATCAAAAAATGCTACCTGTTTTATGCGAATTACTATGAATTAATCAGAGTCGAACATACTTGCCGATAATGCTCAACTCTTCCGCTATACTCGATTTATCAAGACGATGCTCATAAACAGCGTCCTGAATCTGATGAATAAAACCAAGCGGAACTTGTGATGTAGTCACCATTTCCTTGCCTCCTCGCCTGTAATAACTAAAGACAAGATCTTCATCTTTGATTCCCGCTGCAACTTCAACATCTGTCAATTCTTCATAATCTTGCATGCCACTCAAAATGAGCGGAAGATACACTACAATAGGAAGTGGCTTAAAGGGGTTAATTTCATGCCCTTCATCACGACTCACCACAAACCAAAATTCTTTGTGTGTCGGATCTATAACTTTTTCAGAAGAAGCTGTTGATCCGACCAAATAACGCCACCACGAGGATTCTTCTTTTTTTTCTGCTGGTAGAACTGATTTTCCTGATTCAGCATTGTGGTTTTTTTCGAGCGTAATCCGCATTTGTGTCAAATTAGACGGAAATCGTAATTTATTGGTGTCACAAAGCTCACGCAGTCGATCAAATCTCTGGTCAGAATAGTAACGGCATGTTGTTGCCCAATCACTCACTTGAACCACATCTGCTGTTGAATATAAGTGATATACCTTATTAAACAGAGGCGACATAACATATGAATCTGTTTCCGGTTGCACCGGCATTCCCATCATTACCACCATCTCAAGAGCTGAAAGTGGCTTTTCAGGCTTATAATCCAAAATTTTTTGTCCCTCAAGTTTTTCAGCTTCATCCCGATTAGGAAGCGCACTTATTACTTGACCAAGAAACGCAACTCCTTCATTTGCTGTTTTTTCACCAACATCTGGTAAAGCTTCGCCGGAAATAATACTATGCAGCGCCCCCATATTGAGCACCACGTTTCCGCCATGACTATGCGCATAAATATAAACCTTAGGCTCAATGTCTACAGCACGGAATTTTTCAACCTCTTGAGAAATTGCATTATACAAACGAATTGACTCAAGCCTTCGTTTACGCTGGCTCATCAAACCTGACCACCCAAACATATAATAATGATTTTCGGCTACCCCAGGTTCAGCATATTCAGCCATTTCCTGAAAAGCACCTGCGATAGGATATGCCCCACGACGGCCAATCTCATCAAGATTGAAGGTTGGTTCAACTTTAACCAAACCTCGCTCAAGAATTGGCTGTGTTTTGAAAAAATAGGGGTCTTTACGCATTTCACGAACTTTGCGAGCGTAACCAGACGAGCTCATGGTATCACGCACCACCGATGGTAAATCCAAAAGACCCAGGGTTGTGCCAAAAGAACCGTGAACAAAGACCAATATCCGATGGCTACGCGGCTCTTTTGACTTTGCAAGGCGAGATAAAAAAGTAACTGACGCAGCATATTTTTTAACGGCATCAAAAAAATAATAGCCCCCAACCCCGATCAAAAGGCAGGCGGCAAGAAAAATCAGAGCGTTGCGACTTTTCCCTGTCATGAGATAACCCCTTTTTATAGTTTAACGGCGGCCAAGAGATATTCTATTTATGATACCAAGTCACGCAGTTTGGAACAACAGCCCGTCTCATTCAGGATATTTACTCAAAAAACTAGCTCTTATTCTTTATTTTCAGACCCAAGACCTTTACACTATAAAAAAGGTATATTCACATAGAAAACTAACCAAGGGAAAAGCTATGAATTCGCACACAACCGCAACTGGCACTATTACGCGCCCTCCCTCAACAGTAGGGCGTTTTCTTGCCATGCTCCTTTGGAACAAGAAGTTTTCTTTCTCTTTTGCCATGATCACTGTCTGTGTCTGGTCATTTGCCAAGGCCCTTACTCCGTATTTTACCAAGTTAATCGTTGATGGTGTTACCTGCCACCAAGGACCATCCTCCCAAATTTTGTCATCAATTGGGGTGGCAACCATGGCTCTTATCGGGGTCTGGGCTGTAACTGTCGTATCACTTTTTATACATGATTTAGTTATGGCCAAAGCCTATCCCCAATCACGGGCCCACACAACCAAACTCCTGATTGCATACGTCCAACACCATTCTCATACCTTTTTTCACAGACTTCCTGCCGGAGTTGCTGCCAAAAAAATTATCGATGCTACCAGAAGCCTTGAAGACCTTCTTCGTCCCATTTTTTATTATTTTGCGCCCATGACCCTGGCCCTCATACTCGAAGCAGGAGTCCTATGGTTCGCGCACCCCTTGTTCACAATCATCTCTATTATATGGATAATTGCCGTAACTCCCTTTTCCGTGATGCTTGCCCAATGGGTTCTTGCGGCCTCAAAAAAACACAACATAGCCCACAATAACTTGGGGGGTACTATTTTCGATTCACTCAAAAATATTTCAACCGTCAGACTCTTTGCAGAATATGCTTTTGAGCAAAGTTTTATTAAAAAGATTCAAAAAAAAGAAACATCTGCGTCTCAAATCTTAGAATTTCGTATCTCAGCCACAGCGTTTTTTTACGGTGTAGCCCGTGTTGTTTTGGTTGCAACAAGTCTTTTAGTTTTGATCTATACCAAACAAAGAAACTTGGTCACCGCCGGAGATTTTGCATTTGTCATCACCGCAACTCAAACCATGGTCTCATTACTTGAACGCATGGGAACGCGATTGGTCGAATTTCTCAAGAACTGGGGAGTTGCTACCGAATCATTGCGTGAAATTACTGATCCATACGACCTTATGGATGTTCCCGGAGCCCCGGATATCAACATTACCAAGGGTGAAATTTGCTTCAAACATGTTTCTTTTAACTATGTTGCCGACAAAAATCTCTTTAAAAACAAAAATATGATTATTCATCCAGGCGAAAAAGTTGGTCTCGTTGGATATTCAGGAAGCGGCAAAACATCATTTATTAACCTTATTTTGCGCTATTTTGATGTCGATGAAGGACAAATTTTAATCGATGGCCAGGATATCAGCAAAGTCACACAAGATTCATTACGCAATCAAATTTCAGTCATTCCGCAGGATTCTATGTTGTTCAACCGAACCATTATGGACAACTTGCGCTATGGCAACCCTCAGGCAAGTGATCGTGATGTTATCAAAGCCTCAAAGCAAGCAATGTGCCATGATTTTATCAAAGAAAATGAAGAAGGTTATGATTTTGAAGTTGGCGAACACGGCAGCCGACTTTCCGGAGGGCAGCGTCAACGTGTTGCCATCGCACGTGCTATTTTAAAAAATTCAAAAATCATCATCCTCGATGAAGCAACCTCTGCGCTCGACTCAGCCACAGAACTGCAAATTTTGGAAAGTTTTTACCAATTGATGGAAGGGAAAACCTCCCTCGTTATTGCACACCACTTGGCAACATTGCGCAATATGGATCGCATTTTAGTGTTTAAAGAAGGCAAGGTGATTGAAAACGGAACCCATACTGAATTATTGAAACAAAAAGGGTTTTATTCACAGCTTTGGAACATGCAAACCAATGGCACACTCCCTGACAAAGATCAAATTTTAGACGCTAGAAAGGAACAATTATGAAACGTATTCCCTCAAATATTATCTCGTTTTTTGGGCATTTTATTTGGCAATGGAAATGGAACTTTGCGGCCATGTTCTCATGCATTCTTATGTGGCCAATTGGTGAAACTTTCGGACCCTATTTGTTAGGGCTTATTATTGATGGCATCGTTAAGCACCAAGGACCTCATGACCAAATTTTTTTAGTGGTAGCACTCCCCTTGGCAGGCTTCATTGTATTATGGCTTGCCTACTACATTATTCTGACTGGAAGCGATATTATTTTGCTTAAAACAATTCCTGTCATGAAAGGCCAAATGCGCCAAACATTATTCGAATATGTTCAAGACCACTCGTCTCGGTACTTCCAAGAACACCTTGCCGGCAGCATCTCCAATAAAATTAAAGACATTGGTGATAGCTTTGACGCTATCTTCAAGGCGATTCATCACGGAATCTATCCAACGGCCATTTCGTTTTTTCTTGCAATGGCGTTTTTGTGGCAAACTCACCCCTCATTTTCAATATTCATAGGTATCTGGGGGCTTCTGCTCACAATAGGTACTATTTATTTGGCCATCAAATGCGTTATAGCCTCTGAAGACGCCGCAGAAGGACAAACCGTTTTGGTAGGAAAAATCGTAGATTCTCTGAGCAATTCTTCAACGGTGCAAATGTTTACTCAAGCTGAATATGAAACTTCTTACTTAAAGTCGTATCAAAGTATAGCGGCAAAAAAGGAAGAAGTTGCCGAATGGGCCATGATTAACATCCATATTTTCACCTCAATATTTTGCATGGGATTAATCCTCGGCATGCTCCTTCTCCTCATTTATGGCTACCATCAGCACTACGTCTCAGCCGGTGACTTTGCCTTCATTACCATGACCGTTTTTAATATCATGCGGTTCGTTTATACGTTACATGATGACATTGTTTCTTTGTTTAAAGAAACTGGTATAGCCAAACAAGCACTCCACTCTATCTCAGAACCTCATGAAATTACCGATAAACCCAACGCCACAGACCTTCTGGTAAGCCAAGGTGAAATCGTCTTTAATAATGTCTCTTTTGGATATCCATCTGGGCGATATTTATTCAACAATATTTCACTCATCATCCAGCCTGGCTCGCATGTTGGACTTGTTGGCTTTTCAGGCGCAGGCAAAACGTCACTCATTAATCTTATTTTACGTAAATATGACATCCCATCAGGTTCTATAACCATTGACGGGCAAGACATATCTCACGTAACCCTCCACTCATTACGCAAAGCGATTTCTCTCATTCCACAAGACACAAATCTTTTTCATCGCAGCATCAAAGAAAATATCAAATACGGCAACCCTCATGCCACAGATCTTGATATCATAGAAGCAGCAAAAAAAGCTGATTGCCATGATTGGATTTGTAAATTACCAGATGGATACAGTTCAATAGTCGGTGAACGTGGAACCAAACTTTCTGGCGGACAACGACAACGAATTGCCATTGCTCGAGCCTTTTTGAAAAATGCCCCGATTTTTATTCTTGATGAAGCCACTTCTTCCCTTGATTCAGTCACTGAGGGAGAAGTTCAAAAAAGTCTTGCGACTCTCATGGAAGGAAAAACATCATTGGTTATTGCACACCGACTTTCCACTCTTTCCAGCATGCAGCGCATTGTGGTATTTAAGGATGGCGCCATTATTGAAGATGGCTCGCATGAAGAACTTTTGATAAAAGATGGACACTATGCCCACCTGTGGAATTTACAAAGCAAAGGATCTCTTGCCTTAAATGATGAAATAGCCGAAGAAGAATAATTTTTTTCGCAAAAGACGACATAATATCTTCTAAATTTTCAAATATATGGCTGTTTTTTTAAAAAAATAGCCTATCATTTATGAAGTGTTACGATGAACATGTGGTCATAAAAAATAAACACCTAGGCTCCGCGAAGGTTCATCATGAAACACATAGAAAAAACAGTCGCTTCTTTTTTTTTATCTGCCATTTCAAAACTCAAATACAATGTCATTCTTTTATTTACAGGCATTATTATATGGCCTCTGAGTAAAACACTTGGCCCTTATTTGCTCAAACTTATCATTAATGGAATTGTTAATAGCCCAATAAGCTCCCATAGTGAAATATTTATGAGCATCTATCCACAATTGCTCGCATGCATTACCCTGTGGATCGTGTTTTATGGTGTTTTTATAGAGCATGACATTCTTTATCTTAAAACCATTCCTGTGATAAAAGGAGACATGCACAAAACATTATCTGAATATGTAGGTGAAAGTTCCTATCAATACTTTCAAGAAAACTTATCTGGAAGCATTTCCAACAAAATTAGAGATATTGGAGACAGCTTTGAGGATATCTTCAAAGCGATTAACTTAGGGCTATATCCATCTATCCTTTCATTCATATTTGGGATAATAGCTTTATGGCAAATAAACCCTACATTTTCAATGTTGATGGGAATTTGGTGGATAAGTCTATTTATTATTACTACCACATTGGCGCTTCAATGCATTGAGCGCTCGGAAGAATCTGCTCAAGCAAAAACTCTGCTAGCAGGAAAAACGGTTGATTCTTTATCAAATGTCATGACTACGAAAATGTTTGCTCAAACAAAATACGAAAATGACTACCTCGATTTTTACCGACAAATTGCTGTCAAAAAAGAGCAAGCAAGCAAATGGGCAATGATCAAAATAAATTTTGTAACTACACTCTTTTGCATAGGCTTAATTATCTATATGTTTGCCACTCTCATTATTAATCACAATCTCCATGCCTCATTTGGAGACTTTGCATTTGTCCCGATGATAACATTCAGTATCATGAACGACACATGGGAGCAACATGAAAACATCATTACCATCATCAAAGAACTTGGCACAGCACAGCAATCGTTAGCTTTATTGGCCAAAGAACATGAAATTACAGACCTCTCAAATGCCCACAAACTTATTGTAAGCAAAGGGAATATAGAGTTTAAAAATGTTTTTTTTGGGTATAAACCTGATTCTTTCCTAGTCAAGAACCTTTCACTTACTATTGCTCCAGGGTCATGTGTTGGAATTGTTGGATCTTCTGGTTCTGGGAAAACAACCCTCATTAATCTTATTTTGCGTAATTTTAATACAACATCTGGTTCAATTGCCATTGATGATCAAAACATTTCAGAGGTCTCATTAGAATCTCTTCATAATGCAATATCCCTGATCCCTCAAGACACCATCCTATTTAATCGCTCTATTATAGAAAATATTCGATATGGTAATCTTCAGGCAACCGACCAAGAAGTTATTTCGTCATCCAAAAAAGCTGGATGTCATGAATGGATTAATAAATTACCTGGCAGCTATGACTTTATCGTAGGTGAACGAGGAACCAAACTTTCCGGAGGGCAACGGCAACGTATTGCCATTGCTCGAGCCTATCTGAAAAATGCGCCTATTTTCATTCTCGACGAAGCGACCTCTGCGCTAGACTCATTTGTTGAACAACGTATACAAAAAAGTCTTTTTTCTCTCATAGAAGGTAAAACCTCACTTGTTATCTCCCACAAACTTTCAATATTATCAAAAATGAACCGTATTATTGTCTTGAAAAATGGAGCCATCACTGAAGATGGTACACATGAAGAACTTTTAGCTCAAAATAGACACTATGCTCATTTATGGAATCTTCAAATGAGTGGATTTCTTCCCGAAGAAGAAGGGTTATAGCGAAAAGTCAAAAAACCAGAACATTCTCCTTGCAAAATTGACAACCCTCTCACTACAATGGGGCTAATGCTCACTTGGCCTCTATAAAAAGGCCTTCTGCAATGGAGCTTTAAGATGATAAAGAAAGCACTCTTGTACTGGTCTTTTACTATATTGGCCCTGACTTCCGATGTCTGCCACGCACGCATCATTCGAACCTCAAAAGAGGACATTCAAAAAAATAAGTCCGAAAAGGAGCAGTCCTTAACGGATCGTAAAATAAGAAAAGAATCCGAACAGTTTGGCAGCCCAGAGATTACCCAACTGCAGCGCACCCTCTCGCAACAAATTGCCGCCATTAATGAACAAGCTGCACAAGCAGCCGAACAGTTGCGATTAGAAGTTCAAGAACAAACAGCCATCATTCAAACCAAAGCTCATCTTGAAGAGCTTGAAAACAGAAAACGCGAACTTGAACTCAAGCAAGCCCAACTTCAACAAGACCTCCAGCAAAAAGGCGTACGGATACATTCAACCGCACGATCTTCAACCACAGCACCACTTTTTGTAAATCAAATTTCAGCCAGCCAAATCCCAGCCTCTGACAAAGAATTAGTAACTAAAGACTGGCGTCTGACTCAAACAGCCAAGTTTGATGAGATGTCCCAAACCATGAAAAACACGATCAATGAAGGCGAAACTGACGAACAAGAACGTCAAGATATTCTTGGATTATTAGAAACTCAAAAACAGTGGTTCGACAAAACCATGACACAAACCACCTTTGTCGGTGACAAGCACTACCAATCCCTTACCGAAAAAACAGATAAACTCGCAGCCGTAACTTCAATATTCGGACAAGCTGAAAAACACCTGAAAGACAAACTTGATCTGAACAAAGTGAGCAAAAAGTATTATGACAGCGCTCGCACCAAACTTCTTTACGAAATTAATGCCCGTTACCACGACAACCTTGGGTGGAATGGTCAAACCCCAACACTCGAACAAGTTCTTGATGCGGTCAATAGCGCACTTGATCAAGCTGAACAGACCGATGAAGTTACTCAGTCAAAACCTACTCAATTAGAAGAAAAATTTAATCAGGCTGAGCACCTATTGGAAGAAAAAACAGGAAAAACATTTGAGCTGGAAGTTGAACTTGAACGCAACACCAACGCTCTACGCCAAAAAACTGAAGAAGCTACCAAAGCACAGACGGCTGCTGACATAGCACAAGCGGCCAAAGATGCCCTTGAAAAACAATTGAAAGATATGGAAAAAGGGCAAAAGGAAACTCAAGCCAAGCTCGATCAGGCGCTGCAGGCCCAAACTGCTTTGGATCAACTAAAAACACAGTACCAAGCAACGCTCACCGAAAAAACGGCTCTTGAAACCCAAAAGTCCCAACTTTCAAGCGACCTTGAACAGGCTCGCAGCAAACAACACGAACAAGAGCAAAAAGTCCAACAATCGCTAGACGCCCAAAAAGAGATTAAATCCCAGCTGACCAAAGCAACAGAGATGGACACTGAAGACCAAAAAAAAATAGATGACCTTAAGTCCCAAAACAAGCAACTGGCAGATACCAAGCGGAAACTGATCGAAGAAGAAGAAGAAAGAGAACGTCGTGAAATCAATCTGCGCATTAATCGCATGAGAATGAAAGATCAAAAGCGTCAAAACAAAGAAGAGGCAAAGGTCACCAAAGAAATAGTTAAAGCTGGCGACACTCCTTTGAAAAAAATTGATACATCAGAAAAGCCACCTATTGCTAAATTTATCGAGCAACAGACCAAGCCTACCGTAACACCACAAGCAGCTCAAACATCCCCAACAGGGAAAGTTGAGCTCATGCCGCAGTCAACTGGACCATCAAATACTGACGCGGCTCCTATGCCAAATTATGAGGATTTTGATGAGGAAGAAATGAGCATGGACGACATCATGGCCATGATTAATCAAGATAATGAAAACATGACCCCTGAAGAACGCAAAAAGAATGCTGAAAATGCCAAGGCTCTTGCCGATGCGATGGAAATGTTTGCTCACGCCATGAAAACACAACAAGCCCATTAAGCTGTGCTCTGTTTTAAAGTAACTATAAACAAGCTCCCATAGAGGCTTGTTTAAATTATCCGCAGATACACAATCTTACGCAAACACAAACCTTGAGCCTCGGCACGCACAAGTTCTTGTCGAGGCTGAGGATTGTTGAGCAATGCCTTAAAATCTGCTATAGATTTGTCTGGTCGACGCGCAATATCAAGCGCATAACCAATCATACGCCTAATTTGATAACGCCCAAACCCTGGACCTTTAATCGTTACTCGTTTGGCACACAGAGCTTTGACGTGTTCTATTTTAATCTTGAAAATAGTTCGAATCGTTGGCTTGGGGTCTTCAGCATCTTGTTTGCAAAATGATGCAAAATCATGAGTGCCAACTGCCAACTTCAAACATTGTTCAAACACTGACCAATTAACCTGATTGACAAAACAATAGTACCAGCCGTATCGCGCCACATGCGGTAATGGAGACCGCAGAAACAAATGGTACTGATAAATTTTATAATCAACGTTGCCAAACGGATGAAAACTTTCATCAACTTGCTCGAGCGATCTAATTTTGATGCTCGTCGGCAAAGCACTGTTCCATGCTCTCAGCATGTCATCAACCAACACATTTACATCAGTCAAAAATGTTGCCACCTGACCAAGAGCATGAACTCCTGTATCAGTGCGCGAGGCTCCCAAGATTTTTATATCTTGACCAAAAACTGATTTAAAAGTTTTTTGCAGCTGCCCTGCAACGGTCACATCATGTGCCTGAATCTGCCATCCGGCAAAATCAGTTCCGTCGTAAGCAATCACAATTTTGTAGCGATTTATCATTGTATCAGGAGACCTGTGTGTTTGCTCAAAAACAATCTTTTCAACATCACTGATCCTCTGTTTTTAGTTCTAGTTTTTATTATGCGTTATTTTCGATTCTGCCGCCATTTATACAAATGATCTCTAATTCACCACTAACAAGGTTAATCGGTCCTTTGATCACACTATTATCAACAACCATTAACCCTTTTTCACTCCCAACTATAGTAATCTCTACATTGCCGCCGGTAGTTATTGTTGAATTTCTGAAAAGAATATTCTTGCCTGTGATAATAAAATTTTTTCCAACTTTTGCGTTCCAATTTATAAAACTAGAATCAAAATAAATATCATCAAAATTTGGAGTTAAATTAACTAATTTTTCCATAAATTTAATACTAGCGGCCTGCCTTCTTTGAAAACTCAAATGTTCAAGCCTAATCAAATTTCCCAATGGTGAAAAATTAGTTATGTGTGGATTAGCCATGAGATACAATTTCTTAAGCTTCGTCAAACTTGCCAAAGGCGAAACATCTCTTATTTCATTATTATTAAGCCCAAGTACCTCAAGTGAATCTAAATGTCTCAATGGCTCAATATTTACGAGTTGATTTCCCCCTGCAGCAAGAACCACAAGTTGCTTCAAACTTGCCAATGGCGTCAGGTCTCTCAACGAACATTCATTAAGAAAAAGATGTTTTAGTTGCCCCAATTGAGACAAAGAAGCAAATTCAGTAATTTTATTATTATCAAGATTAAGCTGTTCAAGTTGCAGAAGCACTCCCAATGCATCAATGGTTTTTATCAAATTATTTTCAAGATGTAGAACTTTAAGCTGTGCCAATCCTACCAATGAGGAAATGTCCTCAATTGCGTTCTGACTAAGATCAAGTATTTCAAGATTTTCTACTCCACGCAAAAATGAAATATCTTTTATTGAATTTTCGCCCAGATATAGTTTTTTTAGATACTTAAACTTACTTAAAAAGTCAAAATCAGTGATTTTGTTATTATCAAGACTCAATGTTTTAAGATTTATGAAGCTTTCTAATAGTGTAGTTTCCGTAAAACAACCCCCATTGAGATAAAGAGTTTGTAGATTCACAGGAGACAATTGCTCTACCAATGTCACAAGTTGCTTATCAGTTATTTTACAATTACCCGCAACCAACCCCACTATATTTTTTTTGTTTTTATTTGGAATCATACCTAAGACGCCTAATGGATCTGATCCAACATACAGAATCATCGGAGCATTGTCCTTCAATGCTTGTTTAAATATTTCTGGGGTATTGACTATAATAGCAGGTAGAAATCCTGGATAAGCAGCTATAATCAGTGAACGTTGAGTATTAGACAACTTTGAAAACCACTGCCAATATTCAGCTGGATTGGCCTCAGATTGCTTGATTTTATCAATGCATAGTCCAACTTCAGCCTCAAATTGGGCCATTTCAAGACGCTCTGCTTCTTGTTTTTTAAGCTCAGCCTGAGCTTTTTCTTCTTTAGTTTGCCACAAGCTCCAAGCGCTTAGTCCTGTTACGCTTCCGAAAGACCCAATCAACACAAGCGATAATACTAATTTTTTCAACATGGGCTCTTCTTTTTTTATACAAAAACAGTCGTAGAAGTCTCATTTTTTTCAGTGTATCACAGGGTCAAAAATTCAACCAATTTACCTCAAAAAGCTCCTTAAATCTTTGTATTCTTATGCTTTTTGGCGTGCAGCTCGTAAGTTAGCAACTTTTTACTGAACAATTTTGTCCATAAAAAAACCCCCGCCCAGACTTACGTCACGGACAGGGGAAATGGAGGTTATCAATCTTTAATGACAGCAGCCAAGGCTCCTATCGATTTTTATTATAGGGTCAAGATTATGGAAAATCAAATTTTTTACAAAAACGATGGCCCTATTTCAAGCACACGGATTGGTATACTTTGCGGTGATGTTCAATCATTCCACCCACGGAATAGCGGTCCTTGACCAATTGTTTGGCTTTAGCGCCCACAAAGCTCACTAAGCTCTGATCATGCAAAAGGGTAAACAGCTGACACGCAAGACCAACTGGATCGGCCACGTCAACAAGAAATCCCGTTTTGTTATGTGTAATGACATCATGAGCCACACTTCCATTTTGTCGTTTAGTCGGCGTTGAGATAACGGCAACTCCACATGACAAAGCTTCGAGCAAAACCATCGACAATCCTTCGTATTCAGATGTAATTGCCATGCAATTGAACATACGATAAAAAGGCGCCAAATTATAACTGGTACCGGCAAAAAAAACATATGATTCTATTTTTAAATCTTTGGCCAATTGCTGTAACTTTTCACCCTCGGGGCCATCACCCACAATACAAACACGAAGCGGACGTTTTTGAGTTTTTGCAGAATTGCGCAAGACTGAATCTGCACACGCACGTAACAACACGTCATATCGTTTGACATGAACTAATCGACCAACAGCCCCAACTACAAAATCGCTTTCACCAAACCCACAAATACGGCGCAATTGCATCGCATCTTCGTCAGCACACACAAGACGATCGGCATTTATGCCATTTTCAACAAGAACCAGTTTTTCAAATTTTGGCTCTCGAGTCACCACGCTGCTTGCCGGAAGAAATGTTTTTTCATATGAATTTTTGACACTGTGCGAAACCGCGACCAAACGAGATGCGCATGAAATGGTGACGCGTTCAAAAAACGCTCGGCGTGAACCCAAGTGCGCGGCATTGCAATGCAAGTCACACACCACAGGGATTTTGAAGATTCGACCCAAGAATGACATAATCAAATTGGATGACCACAACAAAGCATGTATGCAATCTGGTTTGAATCGTAAAGTTTTGATCGCTAAATTAATAAAAAAAAACGGATCATAGGTACAGACCAACCCGCGCACGCGCAGCACCTGAATGCCACTGGCTCGTAACTGATCCACATATGATCCGTCATGAAAGTATAAAATTTGATGCTCATCACCCTGCTTCCAACCCGAAATCAGGTCACGAAGCATAGCTTGGGCACCTCCACACTCTAAACTCGTTATCACGTGAAGGATGCGCATCAACTTCTCCTATTCTTCCGAAGTGTCGTCTCCACCGTCGTCATCAATGCCACCCTCAGCATTGAGAAGTGTGACTTCTTTTTCTAAGAATGACTTAAGTTTTTTGCATCGTGATGGATGTCGCAATTTACGAAGTGCCTTCACTTCAATCTGACGAATCCGCTCACGAGTAACTGCAAAATCCTTCCCCACTTCTTCAAGTGTGTGCTCAGAAGCAACGTCGATTCCAAAGCGCATTTTAAGCACTTTTTCTTCTCGTGGTGCAAGAGTCTTGAGTACTTCACGAACACGTTCTTTCAAGTCATCGTTCACAACCGCATCTACGGGCGTGTAATCACTTTCGTCTTCAATAAAGTCCTTCAAGTAGGTATCGTTACCTTCACCCACAGGTGTTTCGAGCGAAACAGGTTCCTTGGAAATTTTGATGATATTTTTAATCTTTTTCTCATCAATTCCAAGTTCTTTGGCCAATTGGGCATATGAAGGTTCTCGACCCGTGTCTTGAACAAAAGTACGTGTAATCTTATTAATTTTGTTCAATGTTTCAACCATGTGAACCGGCACACGAATAGTACGTGACTGATCCGCAATTGCTCGCGTAATAGCCTGACGAATCCACCATGTTGCATACGTCGAGAATTTAAATCCACGTTCGAATTCAAACTTTTCAACTGCTTTGAGCAATCCGATATTCCCCTCTTGAATCAGATCAAGGAAGTGAAGTCCACGGTTGATATATTTTTTGGCAATATTAACCACAAGACGTAAGTTGGCAAGAGCAAGATCATCTTTGGTTTCTTTATCCAACTGTTGAGCTTTGCTAAATTGCTTGTAAAGTTCAGTAATGTCTTCGTGGGACAATCCTGCTTCAACTTCAATCTTCTTCGTAATCTTGGCGCCAGAGCGAACGATTTTACCAAGCTCTTCAATTTGCTCGAGATCAGCTGCGCGAGGATTTTTGATAGATTCATAAAACTTCAATTTTTCTTCGCTGCTGGCAATATCACGATCTTTTTCTTTAAGTTTGCTCACAAATTTTTCAATCTTGCGGCCAAACTTTCTGATTTGACGATTAGCAAATCGAATTGAGCGAACCGCTTCGGCAACCTTTTCACGGTTTTTTTCAACTTCGGCCAACATCTCTTCTTTTTTGCCTTCTTTGCCAAGTTCAGATCGATACGAACGATAAATCTTATCTTCGTTATCAACCAATTTTTTAATTTCAGCAATTTTGACCAGAAGTTTTTTGCGTTCTTCTTCAAACTTTGGCGAATTATCTTCATCAAAATCTGAAAACTGAATCAAGTCTTTCAAAATCATAGGATCGCGCTCAAGACGTTCACACAATGCCAAAAGTTCCTTGGTCACAAATGGAAAGCGACTGATTGCTTCCAATGATGCACGCTTACTCTTTGCAATTTTTTCGGCAATGACTTTTTCAGTCACTTTGTTGAGCAATGGAATCTTACCAATATCTTTAAGATACTGTTTAACCGGATCATTCAATTGACCTGGTTCGGCTAGACTACGCAAACGATCAAGTTCCTTTTCTTGTCCACCATCATCATCATCTTCTTCAGACGATGGTTCAAGCTCTTCAAGAGAGGTTTCAATCACTTTTTTGTAGCGACTTCCACCCGTTGCCGTTCCATCTTCAACATCGGCCAACTGTAAATCGTCATCACTCTCATTCAACTCTTTTTGCGAAATAAGATTAATGTTCGCTTTTTCAAGCATACGGAAAAGCTCTGAAGCTTCTTCTTCTGCCAAATGATGTTTAACAATAAAAGTGGCCACTTCTTCATAGGTCAAAAGACCTTCATCAAGACCTTTTTCAATAAGGATCTCAACAGGTTTTTCAATATCCTTGAGCATTTGGCCGCGCTTTTCATCTTTGTTTATAAGAGAAATACCCGGCACCTTTTTTTGAGTCAACGTTTTCATTGCTTTGCCAAAGCGTGCAATACGCTCGGCAACACTTGATTTTTTTGGTACTGAAGCCAAAGACTTCAGTTTTGCGCCTGATGCATTCACAGATGTTTTCCTGAATTCGGGTAGTTGAACCGAAACTTTTTCATGTACATTTTTTTGAGTAGGCACGGTCTTCGCTACTACCTTTTCAATCGGATTTGCAGACACAGTTTTTGCCACTATTTTTTTACTTATTACTTTCTCCGTCGGCGCCGCAATCTTTGCCACAACTTTTTTAACAGAAGTGGCTGGACTCTTAGCAACAACTTTAGTTGGTGCAATTTTTTTAACCACAACGGCTTTTACGGGAACCGTTTTAGCCGGAGCTGTTTTTGCAACAACTTTGGTTGGTGCAACTTTAGTCGAGACTACTTTTTTTATAGGAGCTGCTTTTTTTGGAGCAACTTTAGTTACAGCCACCTTTGCAGGAGCTGCTTTTTTAACCACAGTCTTAGTAGGTGCAACTTTTGCTGAAATTATTTTCTTTGGGGCTACTTTTTTTACGACCACCACTTTTTTTACAGCTATTTTTTTTGCAACCGCTACTTTTTTAATAATTTTTTTAGCTGGGACAGCTTTTTTCACTACAGCTTTTTTTGCTACAGCTTTTTTTGCTACAGCTTTTTTTGGTGCAATTTTTGCCGTTCCCGCTTTTTTTACAATTTTTTTAACTGTAGGTTTTTTAACTACAGCTTTTTTTGAGACAACTTTTTTCACCGTCTTAACTGATGCTGATTTTACTTTTGTGCGAGCTGTGGTGCGTTGTGCTGTTTTAGATCGAACACTCATATCAACCCTTTAATTTGCATTTTACGTCTCAGAAGCGTAAACGATTCAAGTAATTCCCCAAGTCGGCCATGATCATTTTCATGCCGAGCTTTTTCAATGTCACTTTTCAGTCGCACGACCTCTTGACGCCAATGAAGGCGGCACAGCCGAGAAAGTATTTGTTTAATATTTTGAGAAGAATCACTTTGTTCCCCTTCCACACAACACTTAAGCACCCACGAACGCTGACTATCTTCCACAGCATCAATAAACCGGTCGAATGCAGTTTTTTCTCTATTTTCTTCTGAGCAAATCTTTTTCCATAAGAAAAGCAAATTTCTTATCTTGGGGGAAATACAATTGATTACATCTTCATCAAATATTTCCAAAAGCGCATCATCGCTGCCCATGCTGAGTATGGCAGAAAAAAGCCGCTCTTCCAAAATTTGTGTAGAATCATCGCTTATTTTGTTCAAATTTCCACCCTGCTCTTCAGCAACCTGGTCATCCTGCTCCCCATTTTCAGATTGAGCTTGATGTTTTTTGACCAATCCTTTGAATGAATCAAATGGAACTTGCAAGGCCTGAGCGGCCTGAGCAATGAGTAAATCTCGCTTAAAATAATCCTTAATTTTACCCAAAACCTCGGCCATTTTTTTACTTATCGCCAATTTATCAGAGAGCGCCTGCTCAAAAAAAGTCTCGCCCAATGTTTTGACGAAAAACGTAAAAATATCGGGAGCGTGAGTAATTAAGGGTTTAATGTCACCGCCATTTTGCAAAAAGGAGGCAGGGTCTTGTCCACCAGGAATGCGCACCACAAAAAGGTCAACATTCACGTCCCAACACATTTCAGCCAACTTGAGCGAGGCAACTTGCCCGGCTTTGTCACCGTCATAGACCACATAAATGCGCTTTACAAAACGAGCGAGTACTTCAAGATGCTCATGCGTAAAAGCCGTTCCCAAAACCGCAACTGTTTCTTCATATCCCGCATCAACCATGGCAACACAGTCAACATATCCTTCAACAA
Source organism: bacterium (assembly GCA_023249975.1). GTDB lineage: Bacteria > Babelota > Babeliae > Babelales > JAHFBP01. The sequence goes on along the minus strand of JAHFBP010000009.1, from coordinate 12,216 downwards.
CAAATGCCGTTGAACTTTTTTGCATGGCATTTTTGGCCAAATCAAGACCAAATAACAATTTCCGTTTATGGAAAAAATCAGATTCTCGAGAATTATAATATTTGGCTCGTGTGTCACCCTGCCGGAAAACGCGACCGCCAAACCCAACGCATCGACCGAGAATATCGTGAATCGGAAACACAATCCGTTCTTCGTAAGGAGACCGGAACATATGGCCCGCTTTTTGTAAAAATCCAGCTTCCACCAAGTCTTCACGCAAAAAACCCTTGCGTACCATTTCGTTAGCAAAGCTATTCATCGAATCAAGTCCACCCGGCACATACCCGATGGAAAAATGCTCAATCGCTTCTTTTTTAATTTTTCGATCAATTAAATATGACATGGCCAAATTGGAGCTAAGCAACTTGCTGTTCATCCACATTTTAATTTCACGGCATACGTCCGTGTAACGTCGACGCCGCTTGATAGTCTGGCCATCATCAGTTAATTTACCGCGCAACTGTGGAGGAATCTCCAAGCCATTATTTTCAATAATGTGATTCAATGCTTGTGAAGGATCGAGTGATTCAACTTTGGCAATAAATGCCACCACATCACCGCCCGCATGGCACCCAAAACAATAAAATATCTGTTTGTCGGGACTCACCGTAAACGATGGAGTAGTCTCATTATGAAAAGGGCAACACCCCTTCCAATACGTTCCGGCTCGATTGAGACGCACATAGCCACCAATTATGGCATGAATACTTACTTGATTTTTAACCCACTCGAAAAGCGTCACGCATCACCACCATTTTGTTTTTGTTTGTACGCACAATAACTTACGCAACAGCCAACAATTCCACCAATCACCAGCATAACCGCTACCATTTGATAGCCTGTCGTATATTTTATAATCTCAAAAATGCTCATTTTTGAAAATTCAAGTTCATTACCACGACCACCGCGCAAAAAATCAACAGCAAATCGGGCACTGCCTTCTAATACAAAGTACAGTGAAAATAGCATACCATGAATAACAAATAACCGGCGAGAAAGACTTTTTAAAGCCACAAAAATCGCAAAAGAGAGCACTGCCGAATAAAGTTGGGTTGGATGCAAAGCAACACAAAGTGGCGCCAATGAATCAGGATGCGTGTACGTAACCGACCACCAGGACGATGCTGAAGCGGCAATTCCATAGCAACATCCGGCAAAAAAGCACCCCAATCGCGCAATGGCCTGCAAAAGTGGGACATGAACCATAACCAGATCAACAAGTTGAATGACGGCAATCCGCTTCCACCACAAATACACCATGAGAACCAAGGGTGCAACGACCAATGAACCGAGAACCGAGTAACCACCCTGCCACAAAAACAACGTACTCATCGGGCTGGATACAAAGCGGTCGTAATGCTCAATGACAAAAAATAGTCGTGCCCCAAAAACTGCCGCAATAATCCCAATGCTCGTCAGATTAAACAAAGTGTCCGTGTCGATTAAATCAGGCCGACGAGAATGTTGGTGTAAAAAATACAAAAATGTGAGAATTCCTAGAACAATAAATAATCCGTAAGTATTAATGCTCACATCGCCACATAGATTAAAAAGCTTGGGTGGAATCATGAAAAAATGTCTCTGGAAAACAATTTAATTGCTCTATTTTAAGAATACCACATCCCGAAAAAACAGGATAACAGACGCGAAGTTTTTTATGGTCAAAAATGCAAAAAGCCCCAAAGTTTTTGACTTTGGGGCTTTAATTTTTTCTTTTTTATTATTCGAAGAATCTTTTAAGAATTTGGTTGCGGGGGCCGGATTTGAACCAGCGACCTTTGGGTTATGAGCCCAACGAGCTACCAGGCTGCTCTACCCCGCGACACCATGTAAAAGACGTGGCAAACAAAACAGCCGTTTCATTCACCACGTTCTAACCTTAACAGTTTTACAGACCTTGTCAAACAAGATCTGTAAAAACCCGCTAATAATCGATTATTTCTTCAAATTAACGTCCACAGCATTGTTTGAACTTCTTGCCGCTGCCACAAGGGCACACGTCATTCCGCCCCGTTTTAGGCTCAATGCGCTTGACGGTGACTGAGTCATCTGCACTGGTTTCATCAGGATTTTCTTTGGTCATCGTGATAGTTGTGAGCTCTTTTTTGCGCTTTTCTTCAATTTTTGCCAGTTCTTCGACCGAAGCTTCTGCTGGACGCATCTTGAAGACCCCGTTGACGATATCCCACTTGATTTGCTGCATCATGTTCTTAAATTCAGCAAACGCTTCGTTTTTGTATTCAATCAATGGGTTTTTTTGGCCATAACTGCGCAAATTGATCCCTTCTTTCAGGTGATCAAGGTTCTGCAGATGGATCTTCCAGGCAAAATCGACAGTTTCAAGCAATAACCATTTTTGCGCAAGTTGCAGCATTTCTGGATCAGCCTGACCTGATTGAAGATCATAGCTGTACCACAAATAATCGATGATTTCTTTTTCGATACCATCTGATGTGCGGCTTTCAAATTGTTGTTTTTCAAGAACATTACGATCAACACCCATTAAATGGGCAAGGCGATCATATAACTCAGAAACCTCAGGTTGTCCCCAACTTCGAGCTGGATTAATCACTTCAACAATGTCATAGACCACATCAACAATCAACTCTTTAACCAATTCTTTGGACGCTTCTGCGCCCTCAAGAATTTCACGACGATATTGATAAATGACATTTCGCTGATGATTCATGACATCATCGTATTCGATCAAGGTCTTGCGTATGTCAAAGTTTTGCTTTTCAACGCGTTCCTGAGCCCCGGTAATACTATTGGTCACGGTAGCGTCTTCAATGCACTCGCCTGGCTCCATCCCAATCCATTCCATGGTCTTTTTGATTTTGTCGCCCGCAAATACACGGATCAGATCATCATCAAGTGAAAGATAGAATTTGGTCGAACCTGGATCTCCCTGACGGCCAGCACGTCCTCGCAATTGATTATCAATTCGACGAGCTTCATGTCGTTCAGTACCAATAATGCGCAATCCACCAACTTCACGAACACCCTTGCCCAGCTTGATGTCAGTTCCACGACCAGCCATGTTTGTAGCAATGGTAATGTGACCCAATTCACCCGCGGTTTTAATAATCTCAGCTTCTCGCTCATGTTGTTTTGCATTAAGCACATTGTGTTGAATGCCACGCTGATTGAGCAAGTGACTTAAGTATTCAGAAACTTCAATCGAAACAGTACCAACCAAAACGGGCTGTCCCTTTGCATGACAGAGCAAAATATCATCGATAACTGCATTAAATTTGTCATCACGATTAAGGTAAATGGCATCTGGCTCATCAATACGAGCAATTGGGCGATGCGTTGGAACCACCGTAACGCCAAGTTTGTAAATTTTATGAAATTCTAATTCTTCCGTGTCAGCCGTACCGGTCATACCTGCAATTTTGGTGTACATGCGGAAGTAGTTTTGCAAAGTAATAGTGGCAAGCGTTTGATTTTCACGTTCAATTTTAACTTTTTCTTTAGCTTCAAGAGCCTGATGAAGTCCATCACTATAACGACGTCCTGCCAAAATTCGGCCGGTAAATTCGTCAACAATCAAAACTTCACCTTCATGAACCACATAATCAACATCGCGTTTGAACGTTGCATGTGCTTTGAGTGCTTGTTGAGCATGGTGCAGTGCGAGCAAGTTTTCTGATGCATACAGATTTTGTATACCAAAAGCAGCTTCAACTTTATCAACACCTGATTCGGTTAAATACACATCACGGCGTTTTTCATCAATTTCGTAATCTTGGTCTTTTTGCAGGCCAGAAACCGCGCGATCGGCCAGAATATACAAATTACTGCCACCATCAGCAGCGCCAGAAATAATGTGAGGAGTTCTGCCTTCATCAATCAAAATTGAGTCTGCTTCATCCACAATGGCAAAATTAAGGTCGCGTTGAACGTAATCTTCAAGATTGAACTTCATGTTGTCGCGAAGATAATCAAATCCAAGTTCGTTATTGGTGCCGTACGTAATGTGCGCACCATAAGCTTTTTGACGTTCTGCGTCGGTCAAGCCATGTTGAATAATTCCAACATCACATCCGAGCATATTGTATGCTGGCGTCATCCATTCGGCATCACGTTTTACAAGGTAATCATTAACGGTGACCAGGTGTGCGCCTTTGCCTGACAAAGAATTGAGATAAAGGGGCAAAGTTGCAACAAGTGTCTTACCCTCACCCGTTCTCATTTCAGCAATATTGCCACCATGAAGAATAATTCCACCCATCATTTGAACATCATAATGACGTTCGTTAATGGTGCGCTTGGTAGCTTCACGAACCAAAGCAAATGCTTCAGGAAGAATACTGTCTAGCGATTCGCCCTTGGCAACACGCTCTCTCAACTGATTAGTTTTTTCTGCAATTTGATGATCTTCAAGTGATACCACACCTCTTTCAAGCTCATTAATTCGAGTAACAATCGGGCGAATCCGTCGTATTGCTCGTTCATTTTTGTTACCAAAAATTTTTGCCAATAAAGTTGTTATCATTCTTTCCTATCTCTCAATTATCGAAAAACCATATCCAAGGCAAACAACCTCTCACATCCTTGTATATCTTATAATAACATAGGAATTAGGTGACCAAAAGAACTACCATGACTTTTCGTCATCTTTGTAAAAAAAAACAACACACCTTTACAACAATCGCTGCGTTTCATACCATAGAAGGTATGAGCTGTAATTCATGGCGATCCAGAAAGAAAGAGGTTGTGATTTCAAGCAAAAAAAACAAAGATGGTTTTGCAACAAAGCCCTTTTTTAAACCACAAACTATTAATGACATTACGGACGAAACACTCATCGGATCCATACTCCGTGTCCACGGAACAATTATCGATGTCAAATTCGCACACAAATATGCGCCTACGATTAACACACTCATCATAGCACTTTGCCCCAGACCTCAAGATTCTCATTTTTCATACATTCACCTGGAAGTTGCTCAGCATTTGAATGATAGCGTTGTGCGCTGCATAGCTCTTGAACCTGTTGAAATGCTTTCACGCGGAATTTTGGTATTCAATACCCAAGGCCCACTAACGGCCCCGGTCGGACCAGCAACCTTGGGGAGAATTTTTGACGTTTTGGGCAACCCAATTGACGGAAAAGGCGAACTGGTCGGAATTCAACGTAACTCAATTCACGTTGCACCGCCAAGCTTGGCTGAACAAAAAGTTTCCAATGAAGTTCTTGAGACCGGAATTAAAGTTATTGATCTCATCTGCCCGTATGTTAAAGGATCAAAGATTGGTCTTTTCGGCGGTGCCGGCGTAGGAAAAACTGTTCTAGTGCAAGAATTGATTCGCAATGTTGCCATTGAACACAGCGGCAATTCTGTTTTTGTAGGAATCGGCGAAAGAACCCGCGAGGGCGCTGATCTTTGGAATGAAATGGAAGAAACAGGCGTTCTGAAAAATACTGCTCTCGTATTTGGTCAAATGGGCGATGTTCCCGGTGCACGATTTCGCGTTGGACTGACAGGTCTGACTATGGCTGAATATTTTAGGGATCAGGAAAAACGCGATACCTTGCTCTTTATTGATAACATTTTCCGCTATGTGCAAGCAGGATCAGAAGTTTCTGCATTGCTCGGACGCATGCCATCTGCGGTGGGATATCAACCAACGCTCGGCTCAGAAATGGGATTATTGCAAGAACGCATCACCAGTACACACAATGGATCGATTACCTCGGTGCAAGCCGTGTATGTTCCTGCTGACGATTACACTGACCCAGCTCCAGCCACAGCATTTCAACACTTGGATGCCAACACGGTACTTTCGCGCAAATTGTTCCAAACAGGACTCTACCCAGCCATTGATCCCATTGAATCATATTCAAAAGGTCTCAAGCCTGATGTGGTAGGTGAACGGCATTGCCGCATCGCTCGCGCCGTGAAAAAAGTTCTACAAAAAAACCGTGACCTTCAAGACATGATTGCTATTATCGGATTTAATGAACTTTCCGAGGCTGATCGCATCACCGTCAGTCGTGCGCGCAAAATACAAAAGTTTTTAACGCAACCTCTGTTTGTAGCCGAACGATACGTTAATATTCCAGGAGTATTTGTAAAACGCGAACAAACACTCGATGACGTTGAACAAATTATCTTAGGAAATTGCGACAATGTCTCTGACCAAGCTTTTTACATGAAGGGCACTCTTGCCGACGTTATGAGTGACACCGTTATCAAAATCACCAAAGAACACAAACATGTCACTTAAACAGCCCTTTGCGGTCAACGTCATCTCGTCAGCCAGCGAACAAACTCTCAATCTCCTGTGGATAGAAATTTCATCACCCACAGGAGATTTTGTTGTAGGCTATGGGCACAAGCCACTTATTTCGCTCATTAGTCCCAAGAGCCGCATCACCTACGAAACACAGGAAAACACTATGGCCTCATTTGATGTTCTTGGGGGCCTGATCACCATCAGTCAAAATGGGATTAATATTTTCTTATTTGAAACAAAGGCGCCGCGCGACAACCTTGACGTGCAGAATGGAAAAAGCTAGTATGTATCGTACAATTATTTGTATATTATGAAGCGCCGGCAATAGTATTCTTGCTCGCGGCTTCACGTGTTGTAGCGTCCGCAGCTTAGGTAAGCTGGCGGACGGTTTTGTTTTTTCGGCAGTGCTTTCAACTGTGATAGGTAGGTTTTTCTTCAAAATGTTTGAACAAATCAAAAAGGCCCTCTGGGGCGAAATGAGTCCACTTGAGTTTCGAAGATTTTCATTGCTCGGACTAGGAAGCTTTTTGATGATCGGCTCCTACCAATCACTCAAAGTGCTCAAATCTAGCGTATTTATTAACACGGTCGGCTCAGCATATTTGCCACAAGCCAAACTGTTTTCTTTGCTCACCTTTATTCCGGTAATTTTGCTGTATTCAATCCTTGTTGAAGTCTTTACCAAAAAACAATTGGTTTTGAGTGTTTCAGGATTTTACGCAACACTTGGCGTTTTCTTTTCATACTTGATCGCGCACCCTGTTATTGGGGTAGCCAACACAACTCCCGACAAATGGAGATTAATGGGCTGGTGTTTTTACATCTTCCTTGAAAGTTACATCACCATTATTTATGTTCTCTATTGGGCATTTGTTAACGATGTCACCACACCAGAATCAGCCAAAAGAGGTTATGGCCTTTTGATTTTTGGATCACAGTCTGGCGCATTAATATTCGTAATACTTGGCAAAATCCTTTCTCAGCAAATTCCTTATACCCAAAGTGCCCCTATAATCGCATTTTCATCATTCATGATGCTTGTGGTATTTGCCTTGGTTATGTGGATGACAACACGCGTTATTGAAGCTGAAAACCCAGCTGTTCTTGAAAAAAAGGGTGGGGTTAAAAAAGTTTTATCAGCATCAATGTTCCTTGATGGACTTTATGTCATCTTCTCACGCCCTTATGTTATGGGTATTTTTGGAATTGTTTTCTTCCAAGAAATCTTTTCAACCATTTTCGATCAACAACTCACCTCGCTTGTTGAATCAACCTATGCACTTCCTGCTGCACGCCAGGTATTCTTGTATGATTATACCGTAGCTATGCAAGCTCTTGCCTGTATTTTTGGCCTCTTTGGCACATCAGTATTTCATCGCTGGCTTGGAATTCGTGCATGCCTAGTCTTGTACCCTACACTTCTTGGTATATCTGCGGTTATTTACCTAACCAATCCAACGCTCGGAATTGTAACGATTGTCATGATTATCGCCAAAGCGCTCAATTATGCACTAAGTCAGCCAACCAAAGAAATTTTGTACATCCCGACAGATGACGCCGTCAAGTATAAAGCTAAGGGATGGATTGACGTTTTTGGAAATCGATTTTCAAAGGCATCTGGTGCCACAATTAATATAATTATAGGCACGACCGTATCGCTTATAGGGCCTGTTACTATTGGGATTGCTTTAGTTTGGGGGATTATTTCGTTCGGAGTTGGAACGGCATTTAGAAATAAAACTAATGACAAAACAACAATCTAGCGTAGATTCTATATCTTCAATTTTCATCATAAAACAGAAAGGTTTACTATTATGATGACACCGTGGGAAATGCTTATCTTTGCTACCCGTGCTGATGTGCTCTTGGCCGCAGCTTTCGGAATTGGCATATTTTTGTGGCTTATCGGAAAACTCGATGCTGCAAAAAAAGTTGTTTGGGGCGATATTAACAGCGAAGAAATGCTCAAGTTCGGCATTCTTTCTGTCGCTTCTGTGATTGTGCTTGGTTCATACTGGTCTGTGCGTGTTCTTAAAGAATCATTATTCTTTGAACTTGTTGGCAAAAACTACTATGGTCCTGCAAAAATAATTACCTTCCCTATTGTTATTGGGCTTGTATTTATCTACAACTTGCTCCTCAACAGAGTTAATCGTGAACAATTATTCTGGGTTGTGTCTGGTGCTTATGCTGCAATGTTTGTAGCTATCGGCTACTTCTACAGCCACCCATTCGCTCCAATGACCGGACCGTTTTTTGATCTTATTCCAGGCCGCATGCTTGGTTGGATCATCTTCAACGGTATTGAATCATACGGCGGTATTGTGGTTACTATGTTCTTTTCATACGTAACATTTACCACCACCACTGCTGCTGCAAAACGTGGCCTTGGCTTGATCTTCTTTGCTGCACAAATCGGTCAATATGCTGGACCTACTATTGGTGACTATTTCTTGAGCACTATTGGTTTTGCAAACTTGTTCTATGGCGTTGCTGCCGTTGTCATGATGATCCCTGTGACCATTGCTGCTTACGTAGCATTTGTTTCAGAGTCAATGAGAACCAGTGACTCACAAGCTGGTGACAAGAAAAAGACGGGCGTGTTTGAAGGATTACGTCTTCTTGCACAACACCCATACCTTGTTGGACTTGCTGTCGTTTCAACTGTCTATGAAATCGTAGCTGTTGTACTTGATATGCAATTCAAACTCATGGCCGGAACCACCTACAATGGCGTTGATTTGGCATCATACCTATCACAATACGCCAAAACTGGTGCTGTGGTTGCCATCGTCTTCTCATTTGCTGGAACCAGCTTTGTGATCAGAAAACTTGGCGTGCGTTGGTGTTTGCTGGTTTTCCCAGCTACCGTTGCACTCATCATTTCTTACATCAAATTCAATCCTATCTTGAACATTTTCTTCTTCGGAATGATTATCTTCAAGACCCTTGCTTACACGCTCAACAGCCCTGTTAAGGAAATGATGTTCATTCCTACGAGCAAAGACGTGAAGTTCAAGGTCAAGAGTGTTACAGACACTATTGGTGGAAAAGGATCCAAGGCTATTGGCGCTGGCGTAATTTCGCTCAGCCAAACCTTGGCTGCTGGTGGCGCTGCTGGCGCATTCCTTCTTTACACAAGCATGATTTCGCTTGGTGTAGTTGGCATGTGGCTCATGGTCGCTATGTGGGTTGGTAAAAAATACGACAAACTCATTACATCAAAAGAAATTATTCAGTAATTTCTGAGATTTTTATAACTTCAAAAGGGCTCAACCATAAAAAGTTGGGCCTTTTTTATTTAATTGTTATAATTTTCAAGCCAAAACAGTCATCAATTACAGGATAAAAGCACCATGCTTTTTCACAAAAATCTCTTACGTCACGCAACACTCGCCATCCTCGGCTTTGCATGCGCCACAATCAATGCCGTAACCCCTGAAGAAATACAGCAACTTATTACCCAAAGAAGATCTGAACCGTGGGAAATTACCTTTCCCCGCATGCAACAGGCACCCAAGTGGATTATGGCTGTGGGTAAATCAGCAAGCGGCCAAACAGGATTTTCAATTGTTGTTCTCGACGAACTGCCAGCCTCACTTACCCCAGAACAAAAAGAACTTTTTGAAATAACTAGCATCAATGGCCAACCTGCCTGGGTTTTTCAGTATGCCGACATTGCAATCCCAAGAGTCGGATTGACCAACTGGGATGGAAACAACGTTCCCCTTGGCAGTCCTCGAATTGTTCCAGGAGACTTACGCAATCCTGCACGTGGATCATTTTTTGATCTTGCGTGTGTAATGGCAGCCAAACGCTCTATCTTTTACACGGGATCATGGATGACCAGCAAACCTGCCCAATTGAACAACTTTCGCGATGAACTTGGCTTTTGCAATAATCCTGAATGGAATGGCGAACGCCGTCTCGCTTATTTGCTCAATCTTGCCTTGACCAGCCCCCATGAATATGCCGAAGCAATAGGTAAATTTATGGACCGTTGCGCCAGCGCACAACCTACTCCTGGACAGAGGGTATTAGGTGAATTGGCAAATAAACACAATGTACCAATAATCACGGACAATTATGACATTGGACACCAACAGACAGGCCACAATGCTCGCCGCGTTACTCATGACCTCTTTAATGGTCCCGATGCCCCTGATCTTGGTGCGACTCAAGCGCTCATCTGTTTTGGCTTGGATTTTGACTATCAAGGAGTGGTCGGTCGCTACAAAGACCGTAACCCAGAAGGCATGGTCATTTGTGTATTCTTTGAACCAGTCTGCTATTTAGACCGTAACGACATGTTTGTTCGAGGCGACATTCGCACAGATGAATTTTGGAATAATATAGGTTTTAAATACACATAGAGAGTTGAGTATTGGTGTGCTCATGTTCAGAAATTTAACAAAAATAACGCTTTATAAAATTAAATTGATCTATCCCAAATAAAGCAGCAATCTGGGTTAAATTTATCAACTCAAAACCCAAAGTTTTCTATGAAATCACAGATCAATTTACTCAGTTTTTTAGCTACGTTTTTTTTCATAGTCAACTGCAATGCCAACGATACACTCATCGTAGAATATGCCTTTAAGTATATCGGGTGTGATTACTCTCTCTCTTCTGATTATTGTAACTCTTGTCGACCTAAACCCAAAAGAGTTACTTTTGATCCTTTTCTCTGTTCAAAAAAACGAAAACTCACGACTAAGTCAGATTTTTCAGATGAAGATCTCTCCGTGCGGTGGTGCTCAAAATGTTATGAAGTAGGTAGAATTTATGCTGTAAAATCAGAATCTTTAAATTTTGATGGAACCTTGCAAATCCTGGGCTATTCTGGTGAAAATATTCACATAAAAACCATAAATTCCAACATTCAAGATCCGAACGATGATGAATTTCTGCTGCCCATCAATAATATGCATCATGAGGACCTTTGTAATAATTTTATTGTCATCGTTATTAACAATTGGATCCGCTCTCATTTTCAAAGCCATCAAGAAAAGTTCGTGGAATTCCAAGAAGTCCCATGGGTTGAGGTAATTGCTCAAAAAGAACATAAGGATGTTTTAAGTACATCAAGCTCTTTTGCAAGTACTGCTTCAACCGTACACCATAATGACGAGGATGATTTTCCAGTAAGCCTGGGCCAGCCAACACTACCCTACTCTCAAAGTCAATTTGATAGCCATTCCTCCAAAGCATGATAAAATTAAAACCCCGCCCTTGTTGTGCAAAAAATCTTTAACACAGGCCTTATCATGAACACAAAACCCTTAAAATTTATCCTTGGTATTGAGTCATCGTGCGATGAAACAGCCGCAGCCGTTTTTGATATTGAACAACAAAAAATCTTGTCCAATAAGCTCTACTCCCAAGTTGATGCTCATACCATATACGGGGGTGTAGTTCCCGAAGTCGCCTCACGCTCACATTTGGAAAAAATTGACTTGATTATCAATGAAGCCCTTGATGCCGCTGGCGTAAAATTGGAAGATATTGATGCCATTGGCGCAACAAGCAAGCCCGGACTTGCCGGATCACTACTTGTCGGCTTTTGTTTTGCCAAAACCGTTGCCTGGGCACAAAACAAAAAGTTTTTGGCTATCGACCACAATGAAGGGCATATTTTTTCATCATTTTTAGATGACCAAGGATATTTCAGCAACCGCATCCCTTTTCCCTTTTTGTGTCTTTCTGTCTCAGGTGGACACACTTCGTTTTTCATCGTCAGAAGCTTTGATAGTTACGAATGTGTCGGCGGAACGATTGACGATGCAGCCGGAGAGGCGCTTGATAAAGTAGCCAAACTAATGGGCCTTGATTATCCCGGTGGGCCAATTATCGAAAAATTAGCGCACGAAGTTAATTTTGAAGATTTTTGTAATTACCCTCGCAATAAAAAAATGGCTCAGACACTCAACT